>CP119312.1:2405000-3042500 GCA_029202405.1 Candidatus Devosia phytovorans
TGGAGATGACGACGGCCGCCATCATCACGGCCCATTGCGCGCGATAGAGCCGCTGGAAGAGGGAGAGGCCGACCGGCAGGGTGGTGGTTTCAAGGTTCGACGGCAGGTAGATCATGGCCGAGAACAGGTCGTTCCATGAGTTCATGAAGGCAAAGAGCGCGAGGGCGGCCAAAGCGGGCTTGGCGAGGGGCAGGTAGATGGACCAGTAGACGCGAAAAAGGCTGGCGCCATCGAGCCTTGCGGCTTCCATGAGGTCGATGGGGATGGTGCGGAAATACTGGCGCAGCAGGAAGACGCCGAAGGCACCGCCGAGGAAATTGGGCAGCCAGAGCGGCACGTCGGTGCCGTAGAGGCCGAGCCAGCTGAAGATGATAAACTGTGGAATGACAGTCATTTGGTAGGGCAGCATCAGGGTTGCCAGCAGCAACATGAAGAGGAAGTTGCGGCCGGGGAACTTGACCACGGCAAAGACGAAGGCGCCCATGGAACAGGTGATCAGCTGGCCGATGGTGGAGAGCGCCGCGATGCGAGCGGAATTCCACATCAAGTGATGAAATTCCATGCGCTGCCAAGCGGTTACGAAATTCTCCAGGGTGAAGTTCTGCGGGATCAGGTCGCGGGTGAACTGGTCGGCCGGCGGCTTGAGCGCCGACGACACCATCCAGATGAAGGGCGCCATCATCAGCACGCCACCGGCGAGCAGCAACAGATAGGCCCAGAGATGCCCCCGATGATGAACAAGCATGCTTGACGACATCTTGTCTTGTGCCTTGGAGCGGCTGGCAGATGGCAGGGAAACCTCGCTCATACCTGCCCCCAGCGCTTTTGCAGCTGCGCATAGACCAGGGTCAGCACCATGACGATGACGGCGAGGACGACGGCCTGAGCAGTGGCATTGCCCATGCGGAAGAAGTTGAAGCCTTCGCGGTAGATGTTGAACACCAAGGTCGGCACGGTGGAATTGCCATTGCCGGTCTGGGTCAGGATGTAGACATAGTCGAAGGCCTGGAAGGCGTAGATGGTTGAGAGCACGGTCTGGAAGAAGATCGAGGGCAGCAGCAGCGGCACGGTGATCTCGCGGAACTGGCGGAAGGGGCTGGCGCCTTCGATGGAGGCGGCTTCGTAGAGGTCGCGCGGAATGGCCTGCAGACCGGCGAGGAAGATGATCATCCCCTGCCCGATGGCGCCCCAAACATTGACCACGACGACGGAATACAGCGCGAGGTCGGCACCCAGCCAGTGCTGGGGTTCACCACCGAGGAAGGCGATGATGCCGTTGAGGACGCCGCGGTCCTTGGAATAGATCCAGGTCCAGACGAGGCCCACCGCCGTGGGCGAGGTGATGACCGGCAAGAAGTAGATGAGGCGGAAGAAGCTCTTGCCGTAGATGCCGCGATTGAGCAGGACGGCGATGCAGAGCGACAGCACGACCGTCGCCGGGACATAGATGACCGAGAAGAGCGCGGTATTGTTGAGCGCCCGCATGAAGTTGCGATTGTCGGGCAGCGCCAGGTAGTTGCTCAGGCCCACCCAGTCAGGCGTGGTCAGCATGTCCCAGGCGAAAAAGCTGAGGCCGATGGTGGCCGCCATGGAGCCGAGCGCGCCAAGCGCCAGGCCAATCATGGTCGGCGTCAAAAGCAGCGCAACCCAGATGCGCTCGCTTCCCCTTGGCCTGATACCGTCTTCCGACATGGCGAATTGCCTTGGTTAGGGGTGGGAAGGGCCGAAGAGCCCTTCCCGGGAAGGTTACTGATTGGCAGCGAGGACGTCATCGGCGGCGGGCGGGATATTGGCCAGGGCATCTTCGATGCTCTGCTGTTCCGTCCAGACCATGGAGAGTTCCTCGCCGACGATGCCCGACCATTCCTCATAGCCCTTGAAGCTGGGCTTGGTGTGGGCGTAGTCGAGCGCATCGAGGAAGACCTGATGGTTCCCCTTGGCCGCCTGGTCGAGATAGACCGGGCTATTGGCCACGGCTTCAAGCACCGGAATGGCAAAGCCCAGTTCGGTCAGCTTGCTCTGGCCGCCTTCGCTGATGACGAATTTGACGAATTCCCAAGCCTCGTCAGGATGTTCGGTGGCCGAGCTGATGACAATGCCGGCGCTGTTGACCAGGGTGGCGCGTTCGGCCGGGCCAGCGGGGAATGGTGCGACGTCCCAGTCAAATGCCAGCTCGTTATAGGCGGGGACGACCCAGTGACCGGAGAAGGTCATGGCCGCGACGCCGGCGAGGAAGCCGTCATAGCCATAGCTTTCGAGATCTTCGGCGCTCATCACCGAATGATCTTCCAGCGCCAGGCCATTGAGATAGGTCCAGGCATCGGCGGCCGGGCCTTCGGCGAGGAGGGTCTTGGTATGGTCGTCGCTGATCGGCGCGCCGCCATAGCCATAGACGACCCCGCCCCACATGGGCTCCATGTCGAGCAGTTCGACGGACAGACCCCATTGATCGGTGACACCATCGCCGTCGGCATCGAGCGTCAGCGCCTTGGCGGCGGCGCGCAGGTCTTCCAATGTCCAGTCATCGGTGGGATAGGCGACGCCGGCCGCGTCGAACATGGCCTTGTTGTAATAGAGCACGATGGTCTGGAAATCGCGCGGCAGGCCGAAGGTGCCTTCCTCAAGCTGATAAGCGGCCAAGGGGCCCGGATAGACGCCGTCGAGCACGGTGGGCTCGGCTTCGAGATAGGGCGTGAGGTCGAGGAGGCTGCCGCGGGATTGCCAGTCGGGATAGATCGGCGCATCCATGGCAAAGATATCGGGGGCGTTGCCGCCGACGGTGGTGACGCGGAGGCGATCCCAGTAACTGCTCCAGTCAGAGACTTCCACCGAGACGGAAATATCGGGATGGAGGGCCTCGAAGTCCTCGACGATCTGTTGCCACACCGCCAGTTCCGGCGGATCGCCCCACATCATATAGGTCAGTTCGGTCTGGGCCTGCGCCGGCATGGTCAGTGCCAGTCCAGTCAAGGCAGTCGCGGTCAGCAGCGTCCTCATTCGTCCGTCCCTCTCTTGTCGTCGTTCCCTGTTTTCCCGCCGATCGTCGCCCCTCGCGACAGCATCAGCTCGGCATGTTCAGACGCTCTGCCATTGCCGGCCAGAATTCTTCCCTGTTCATCGCCGCGTTTTTCCGGAAAAGTAGCGAAACGCAGAATTGCGCTTGCCAGCAGGACTTGGAGGAGACCATGCAGCCAGGCACCACTTCACTTCTGGACGCCATGCCCATGTCAGATCCTGACGAGGACATTCTCTACAATGACTTCTGCGTGGAGACGCATATGGCCGACGCCATGCCGGAGTCGCATTGGCACGACCATGTGGAGATTAACTATCTCTGGTCGGGCACGCTGCGCTATCTGATCAACGGTCAGTTCCTGACCCTGCAGGCAGGCGAGATCTGCGTCTTCTGGGCCGCCTCGCCACATCAGGTGATCTCGGTGGAATCCAACCAGGGACTAAGCTGCGCCTATGTGCCGCTCGCCACTTTCCTCGCGCTCAATCTCGAGCCGGGATTCCGCCAGTCGCTCCTGCATGGCGGGGTGTATTTCGGACGCGATGGTGACGAGGGTGACCGTTATCTCTTTGCCCGATGGACGCGCGAATGGCTTTCCACAAGCGAACAGCGCCGCGACCTGCTCGAGGAAGAAGTTCACTTAAGACTCAAGCGCTTATCCTGGACGGCGCAACGCGTCGAAGGTGAATTCGCCACGCCTCCGACACGTGGCCAGGCCGGTCGCCGCGCGGTGTCGCATACGGAAGCGATGACGCGTTATATCCATGCCACTCTTGACGCGGGCGTCACCGTTTCAGACGTCGTGGCAGCATCGGGCCTCCATGCCACCAATGCCCATGCCGCCTTCAACCGGGTGCTAGGCATGTCGATCGGAGAATATGTGCGCCGACAAAGACTTCGCCATGCCATGCGCCTGTTGGTCGATACCGATGTCGAGATTGCGCAGATCGCTTTCGACTGCGGCTATAGCTCGGTGGGGCGGCTTTACGAGGCGTTCCAGAAGCGGCTGTGCAAGACACCGCGAGCCTATCGGCAGGAATTTCGGCAGCCCCGCACATGACTGACACGACAATTCGAGTCGCATTTAAATCGTCAAATGGATTTCTGAAATCCACTTGACTTAAAAAATCGGCAGACCTAGCGTTTGCCTATCTGGAGGGCGCAGATGGTACTGAGGGGTACGAACCAGGAGTATTCCCGGCCGCACAATCGGCGGATTGTGCTCGAATTCATTCGCGCCCGCGGGTCGGCGCCGCGTAGTGCCATTGCCGATGGCGTCGGCCTGACCGTCCAGACTGTTTCCACGATTGTCCGCGAGCTGGAAGAGCTGGGCTATCTGCTGATGGTGCGGGAAAAGCCGCGCGGTCGCGGCACGCCGCCTCAGGTCTTGCGGCTCAATCCGGACGGGGCCTTTGCCATTGGCATCAGCGTGACGCCACTGGGCGTCGAGGCGGGTTTGATGAACCTCGCCGGCGACATGCTGGGCTCGGCCGAGCGCCATGCGGCAGGCCTGCGACCGACCGAAGGGTTTCGCCTGATCGGGGAGCTGATCGCCGATATGCGGGCGCTGGCGGGTGACCGCCGCATCCTGGGGATTGGTCTCGCCATGCCCGGTCCGGTGGACGTGCAGGCCATGAGTTTCGTGGGGCCGACGACGCTGGAAGGCTGGGGCAATGTGCCGGTGCGGGCGCGGCTGCAGGAGGTTTCGGGCCTACCCGCCTTTCTGGCCGTCGACACCTCAGCCGCGGCGACGGGCGAACGGCTCTATGGGCGTGGCGCAAACCTCAGGCATTTCTACTATCTCCACTTTGGTGTCGGCCTCGGCGGCGTGATGATGCAGGACGGTGTGCCGATCGCCGGCGCGCGCGGCAATGCCACCGAAATCGGCCATATCCCGCTGGTGCCGGGCGGACGTCCCTGCCCCTGCGGCAATGCGGGGTGTCTCGAGCGCTACGTGTCGCTCGACAGCTTCGAACAGCGCGCCAAGGGCCAGAGCGAAAGCGACTGGGTCGCCGAGATCGCGCCGATCTTCCGCAATGCCATAACCACGGTGGAAAACCTGTTTGACCCGGAAGCTATTGTGCTCGGCGGGATGGCGAGCCAGAGCCTGCTCGATGCGCTGGCCGCGCTGGGTAATGACCTGCCCGTCTCGGTGGCCGCGCGCTACGATCGCGCCGTGCCGCGCCTCATTGCCTCGACCGACCGCCAGTCTGTGCTGCGCGGCGCGGCGGCGCTGGCCGTCTCGGGTGTGCTGTCACCGGGGCGGGACGTCATCTCTCCCCAACACGCCGACCCTCTAGCCGATGGAATGGCCGCATGACCGAACCTTTGCTCGTTCTCGACAATATCACCAAAAGTTATGGGGCCGTGCAGGCACTGCAGGGCATTTCCTTTACCGTGGGCAAGGGCGAGGTCATCGCGCTGCTCGGCGACAATGGCGCCGGCAAGTCTACGCTGGTCAAGATCATCTCGGGTGGGCTCGAAGCCACGTCCGGCAGCATGAGTTTCGAGGGCCGCGACTATCGGCCCAAGACGCCATCGGAGGCCAAGGCGGCGGGGATCGAAACGGTCTACCAGGACCTCTCGCTCTGCACCAATGTCGATGTGGTGGGCAATTTCTTCATGGGGCGCGAGCTGACGCGCTCGATCATGGGGCTGAAGGTGCTCGACGAAAAGGCGATGGAGGCGCAGGTCGCCAAGGCGCTGTCTGCCGCCGGCACGCGCATTCCGTCGCTGCGCACCAAGGTGGAGCATCTGTCGGGCGGGCAGCGCCAGGCCATCGAGCTCAATCGTTTCGTGCATTGGGGCGGCAAGCTCGTGCTGCTCGACGAGCCCTTTGCCGCGCTCGGCGTCGAGCAGACCCGGCGCGGCCTCGAAATGATCCGCCAGGTGGCCGCCCAGGGGATCGGGGTGATCATCATCACCCATATCATGCAGCAGGCCTTCCAGGTCGCCGACCGCATGGTGGTGATCCGCCAGGGCGTGGTGGCGGGCGACGTCAGGCGGAACGAAACAAATGCAGATGCCGTGATCTCCATGATCACGGGTGAAGCCATGGCCGGTGCCGGACCAGCTAGGGCAGTGAACTAATCAGTCCGGTGCAAGGAGAGACGAAGCTATGAGAAAGCAGCTGATTGCCTTTGGCATGGCGGCCATGGTGGCCTCCAGCGCCGTGACGGGCATAGCCTATGCCCAGGACGACAAGGGAGCGGTCTATTACCTCGTTCCCACCCTGCTCGATGAATTCCAGACCGGCTCGGTGAGCGCGCTCGAAATGTTCCTCGAACAGGTCGGCTATGACCTGACGACGCTCAATGCCGACAACAAGACCGATCTGCAGCAAAGCCAGATGAACGACGTGATCGCCCTGGCGCCCAAGGCGATCATCCTCGCCGCCGTGGATTTCAATGCGCTGGCGCCATCGGTCGACGCTGCCCGCGCGGCAGGCATTCCGGTGATCGAGTTCGACCGGCAGATCTCGTCCACCGTGTCGGACTTTACCTCGGTGGCTGGCACAGTGGAGATCGGCTATGTCGCGGCCGATGAGGTCGAACGCCTTTTGACTGAGAAGAATGGCTCGGTCTCGGGCAAGGTGCTGCAGATCCTCGGCGACCCCGGCGATCCCTATACGCTCGATATCCAGAAGGGTTTCGAGGAGAAGATGGCCGCCTTTCCAGATGTGACCATTGTCACCCATCCGGTGCTGATGTGGGAAGCCAGCAACGCCGGCACCATCGTCAGCGACCAGCTGCTGGCCAATCCCGACATCGACATCATCTTCAGCCATGCCGCCCATCTGTCGGTGGCGGCGGTCGCATCGCTTGAGTCCGCCGGCAAACAGCCGGGCGACATCTATGTGATGAGTTCCAATGGTGCGCCGGTGGCGCTGGAAATGATCCGCGATGGCTGGATGCAGGTGGAAGTGGAGCAGCCGCTCTATGCCCAGGCTGCAGCCGTGGCCATGTTCATGGACAAGATCGTCGCCAAGGAGACGATCGAGCCCGGCGAATATGACGTGCTCGGCCTGACCTCCGTGGTCAGCGACGAGGAATGGGGCCCGACGATCAAGATCCCGGGCGCTGCCATCACGGCCGAGAATGTCGACAATCCGGCCTTCTGGGGCAATCTCCAGCCGCCGGCTGATCCGATCACTTCGGTCGAATGAAGCCCAACGGTCCCTCCCATGTGGAGGGACCAAATTCCCCAATTCTCAACGAGAAATCCGATGTCGCCCAGCCAACGCAATGGCCTCGAATTCGTGCTCGACAACCTCGTCTGGTTCATGCTGCTGGCCGTGCTGGCGATCTTCTCGCTGACCATTCCCAACTATTTCCAGCCGGGCATTTTCGCCAATATCGTCGAGCAGAGCTCGGTGCTGGGGGTGATGTCGATCGGGCTGGCGCTGGTGATCATCGCCGGGCACATGGACCTCTCGGTGGAGTCCGTTGCGGCGCTCAGCGCCATGGCCACGGGGATTCTGTTCGCCACATCGGGCATCGGGCTTGGGATCACGCTGACGCCGGGCTGGCTGGTCGTGCCGGTGTCGCTGCTGCTGGGCCTCTGCGTCGGCGCGGTGATCGGGCTGATCAACGGGTTCCTCGTGGTCAAGATCAAGATGAATGCCTTCATCGTGACGCTGTCGAGCTTCATCTGGGTGCGCGGCATGGTGGTGGCGCTCTCGGGCGGCCGCTCGGCGCAGGGTCTGGCGGACGAAATCCGCTGGCTCGGCATCCAGCGGTTCCTCGGCATTCCGGTCACCGCCTATATCGCCATCCTGTGCTTTGTCGGCTTTTCCTTCATGATGGCCAAGACGCGCTTCGGGCGGCATCTGCTGATGATCGGCGGCAATGAAGTGGCGGCCTTCCGCGCCGGCATCAAGGTGGAAAAGGTGCTGATGATCGCCTTCGTGCTGTCGGGCGCCATCGCGGCGCTGGCCGGCTGGCTGCTGGCGATCCGCACTTCGGGCGCCACGGCAAACCTGGGGACCGGCATGCTGTTCAATGCCTTTGCGGCCGTGGTCATCGGCGGCGTCAGCCTCAAGGGTGGGCTTGGCGCCCTGCCCGGCGTCTATGCCGGCGTGCTGCTGCTCTCGTCCATCAATACCGCCATCAATCTCATGGGCCTGCCGGCGCATTACACCCAGGTCATCCATGGCCTCTTGGTACTCGCCGCCGTGCTGCTCGACACACTCAAGCAATCGATCCGGAAGAAACTCGCATGACCAGACGCCTCGAGGGAAAAAGCGCCATCATCATCGGCTCCGCCCGCGGTATCGGCAAAGGCATCGCCAAACGCTTCGCCGAAGAAGGTGCGCAGCTCGTGCTGGCCGATTGGGACGAGGCGGCGGGGCGAAAGACCGCCGACGAACTCGGCGCACAGTTCATGGCCGCCGATATTTCCCGCTATGACCATGCCGAGGCGCTGGTCGATCTGGCGCTGAAATCTTATGGCAGGCTCGATGTCATCGTCCAGAATGCCGGGATCTATCCCTGGCAGCTGATCGAGGACACGTCGTCCGACGATTGGGACAAGGTGATGAGCGTGAACCTGCGCGGCAGTTTCCATGCCGCCAAGGCAGCGCTCAAGCCGATGAAGGCGCAGGGTTCTGGACGGATCCTCTTCACCTCGTCGATCACCGGGCCCTATGTGACGAGCCCGGGTCATGGGCACTATGGGGCGACGAAAGCCGGGATCAACGGGCTGATCCGATCGGCGGCGCTGGAATTTTCCGGCTATGGCATTACGGTCAATGGCGTCGAGCCGGGCAATATTCTCACAGAAGGCATCCAGGAGGAGCGCGGCGACGCGCATATTGCGTCCATGGTCGCGGCCATCCCGCTGGGGCGACTGGGCTCGGTGGAAGACGTGGCCAATGCCTTCCTGTTCCTGGCTTCGGACGAAGCGAGCTATATCACCGGCACGACGATCGTGGTGGATGGTGGGCAATTGCTGCCCGAGGGCAATGACTTCCGGATCGTGCCGACCGGCCATTGAAAGGGATCAGTTCGTCCGACAATCAGTGCTGGACGGATATGCGGCCGGCAGTAGACCCTGTCCACATAGAAGAGGGGCACCCGCGTTGCGGATGCCCCTGATTTCGTTGGTTATGGTAGCCCGGTCCTAGAAGTGGACCGACTTGGAGTCCATCGGATTGCTGCTGGTCGGCGGCGCGAACTTGGTCAGGTCGATGCCTTCGACGGCTGACTTGTATTCCTGCGCGCTGGGGGTACGGCCCAGGATCGCCGAAAGCACCACGACCGGGGTCGAGGCCAGGAGGGATTCACCCTTCTTTTCGGCCGTATCTTCGACGACGCGGCCCTGGAAGAGGCGGGTCGAGGTGGCCAGGACGGTGTCGCCCTTTTCGGCCTTTTCCTGGTTGCCCATGCAGAGATTGCAGCCGGGGCGTTCAAGATAGAGGATGTTCTCGTATTCCGTGCGGTTGGCCGTCTTGGGCTGCAGGTCGTTGAATTCGAAGCCGGAGTACTTCTGGAGAATCTCCCAGTCGCCCTCTTCCTTGAGCTCGTCGATGATGTTGTAGGTCGGCGCTGCAACGACCAGCGGGGCCTTGAACTCGACCTTGCCTTCGGTCTTTTCGATGTTCTTGAGCATCTGGGCGACGATCTTCATGTCGCCCTTGTGCACCATGCAGGAGCCGACAAAGCCCAGGTCCACCTTCTTGTTGCCGCCGTAGTAGGATACGGGGCGAATGGTGTCGTGGGTGTAACGACGCGAGACGTCGGAATTGTTGACGTCGGGGTCGGCGATCATCGGCTCGTCGATCAGGTCGAGGTCGACGACGACTTCAGCGAAATACTTCGCATTGGCATCAGGGGCCAGTGCGGGCTTTTCGCCGGAGCGGATTTCGGCAATGCGGCGATCGGCCTTGGCGATCAGGCCTTTGATCGTCTCGGCGGCATTGTCCATGCCCTTGTCGATCATGATCTGCATGCGCGATTTGGCGATTTCGAGCGACTCGATGAGCGTTTCGTCTTGCGAAATACAGATCGACGCCTTGGCCTTCATCTCGGCCGTCCAGTCGGTGAAGGTGAAGGCCTGGTCGGCGAGCAGCGTGCCGATGTGGACTTCGATGATGCGGCCCTGGAAGACGTTGTCACCATGCTGGGCGAGCATCTGGGCCTGGGTAGCGTGGACCACGTCGCGGAAGTCCATATGCGACTGCATGGTGCCCTTGAAGGTGACCTTCACGGACTGCGGGATGGGCATGGTGGCTTCGCCGGTGGCGAGCGCGAGGGCCACGGTGCCGCTATCGGCACCGAAGGCCACGCCCTTGGACATGCGGGTGTGGCTGTCGCCACCGATGATGATGTCCCAGTCGTCGACGGTGATGTCGTTGAGCACCTTGTGGATCACGTCGGTCATCGAGTGATAGCTGCCCTTGGGATCGCGGGCGGTGATGACGCCGAAGTTGTTCATGAAGGCCATGAGTTTCGGGATGTTGGCCTGGGCCTTCTTGTCCCACACCGAGGCCGTGTGGCAGCCCGACTGGTAGGCGCCATCAACCAAAGGCGAGATGACGGTAGCCGCCATGGCTTCCAGTTCCTGGGCGGTCATGAGGCCCGTGGTGTCCTGGGAGCCAACGATGTTGACCTTGACGCGCACGTCAGAGCCGGCGTGCAGCACCTTACCGGGCGTGACGCCGACGGCATTGCGGTTGAAGATCTTTTCGACGGCGGTCAGGCCCTGGCCTTCAACGGTCAGTTCCTTGTTGGGGGCAAAGACCGGGGTGGCCGTAACGCCCAGCGTCTCGGCGGCGAAGGTCTGCAGCTTCTTGCCGAAGACGATGGCGTAGGACGAGCCTGCCTTCATGAATTCGGTCTTCTGCGGGGTGAAGGCAGAAGCAACGTCGACCAGCTCGTTGCCAGCGGCATCGAGGAGCTTTTTGGACTTGGTGTCGATGGTCAGGACAGTGCCGGTCTCGACAGAATATTTCTGCTCGAGGATCGGATTGCCTTCGTTGTTGAGGATCGGCTTGCCGTCTTCGCCGAGCTTTTTGACCCAGTTCTTGAGGTTGAGGCCAATGCCGCCGGTCACGTCGACCGTGGTGGCAAAAATGGGAGAGATGCCATTGGTGCCGGCAACGATGGGGGCATAGTTGACGAAGGGCACATAGGGGCTGGCCTGCTTGCCAGTCCAGAGCGCGACATTGTTGACTCCGGACATGCGCGAGGAGCCGACGCCCATGGTGCCTTTTTCGGCGATCATCATGACATGCTTGTCGGGATGCTGCTGCTGGAGAGCCTGGATTTCCTGCTGGGCAGCGGGCGAGATCATGCACTGTCCGTGCAGTTCGCGGTCCGAGCGGGAATGGGCCTGGTTGCCAGGAGAAAGCAGATCGGTCGAGATATCGCCTTCGGCGGCGATGAAGGTGACGAGCTTGATCTCGTCCTCGACATCGGGAAGTTTGGTGAAGAACTCTGCCTTGGCGTAGCTTTCCAACACGCCCGTCGCCACGGCGTTACCAGCCTTGTGGGCATCGCGCAGGCGGAACATGTCGGCGTCATAGAGGAAGACCTGGGTCTTGAGCACTTCCCCGGCCTTTTCGGCCATGGCGGCATCATTGCCCAGGGCAACATCGAGCAGCACTTCGATCGAGGGGCCGCCCTTCATGTGCGACAGCAGTTCGAGCGCGAACACCGGCGTGATCTCGGGGACCAGGGCCTCGCCTTCGATGATCTGCTTGAGGAAGGCAGCCTTGACCGAGGCGGCTGGCGTGGTGCCAGGCAGCGTGTTGTAGATGAAGAAGTTGAGCGCGCCGGCACGAAGCTCGTTGCCGGTGTCGCGGATCAGCGCGATGATTTCCCCGGTCAATCCGCCAGCATCGATCGGTTTTGGCGCGAGGCCCTGTTCCTTACGCGTTTCGATTTCGGCCAGGTAATCGGAATAGAGGGTCATCGCATTCTCAACAAATGGAGTGTGGGGCTGCTCGGCAGCGCTGCTCGTTGGTCCATCCTCATATGGGTTCCGAGCGCGCCAGCCAAGATATGGGGGCAACCTACGCCATTTCAGCAAAGAAAGGGTTTTTGTTTGGGCAAGGGGCGGTCAGAGTTGGGCATGGCGCGCAGAGGGGCCAATACCGCCTGCCCGGATGCGGTTTAACTCGCGAAACGCAGACCGGCGCCGGATGCATCGCGCCAGACCAGTTCGCAGTCGTGCATCAGATTGTCTGGCATCAGGACGTAGAAATCATCCGGCAAGGACTTCTCATCGTCCAGCGCAATGCGAGCACCGCGGTGGCTGAGATCAAGCACATTAACGTCGATACGCGTGAGGCCATCGTCTGAAACGATGGTCGCCCAAAGATCTACGGGAATGCGTTCGGCAGTTCTGCGTTCGTGCATGGTCGGTTTGTACATGAGTTAACCTGACGAGTCCTTCGGCTATTAGTTCAAATGCAGGCAACTGCGAGCCCAGTTATTGGGTCGGCGCATGTTGATGCTCGTTGATATGTATAGCGTTTAACGACGCAAATTGTTCCGCGGAACGTCAGTACTTATACGTATGACAAGGAAATGTGAGGGGCCAATTTCCGTCGGCCCATACCATGTGGCCTTAACATTTGCAGGTCATGATGGCGTCGGGAATGGGGACGGACATGAGCGGCAAGTCGACAGCAATCCATTTGTCCGACGTGGTCGGCGCTTTGAGCTTTGCCCTCGATATCACCGAGGGCCAGCCAGTTGGACACAGCCTGCGCTGCTGCTGGATCGGCATGCATCTGGGGCGCGCCATCGGCCTTTCGCAGGCCGAGTTGTCGGATCTCTACTACACGCTCTTGCTCAAGGACATCGGCTGCAGCTCCAACGCCGCCCGCATCTGCCGGCTCTATCTGACGGACGACCTCAGCTTCAAAAGCGCCTATAAAATGGTGGACAACAAACTGCCAGAGGTGCTGCGCTTCCTGATCAGCCATACGGCGCGCGGTTCGGGGATGATCGAACGCCTGCAGACCATGATCAACATTGCGCGAAATGGCGGCGAGATCGCGCGGGAGCTGATCGAGACACGTTGCCAGCGTGGCGCGGAGATCGCGCGGACCATGCGCTTTTCCGAGACGGTGGCCTCGGGCATCCTGGATCTCGACGAGCATTGGGACGGTTCGGGACAACCCCTCGGACGACAGGGTCAGGACATATCCCTCTTTGCCCGCATTGCGCTGCTGGCGCAGGTGGTGGATGTGTTTTTCATGCGCGGCGGAGAAAAGGCGGCGCTTGATGAAGCCCGCGCCCGGGCAGGCCGCTGGTTCGACCCTACGCTTGTCGATGCGCTGCACAGGCTTGCCGACGATCAGCGGGTCTGGCTCGCCATGCGGGCAGGCAATCTGCATGAGCTGGTGAGCAAGCTGGAGCCATCGACCCTGATCCGCGATATCGACGAGGATTATCTCGATGACATTGCCGCCGGCTTCGCCAAGGTGGTCGACGCCAAGAGTTCCTTTACAGCCGGGCACAGCGAACGCGTTGCCCTGTTTTCCGATCTGATTGCCGAGCAGCTTGGCTATAGCGAGCAGCGACGCCGGTGGCTGCGACGAGCGGCGCTGTTGCATGATATCGGCAAGCTGGGCGTGTCCAACGCCATTCTCGACAAGGCTGGCCGGCCAGACGAGGCCGAATGGGCAGCCATCAAGCGACATCCCGAACTTGGCCGGACCATCCTGTCAAAGATTGCGGCGCTGGTGGATACGGCGGTGATCGCCGGCAACCATCATGAACGGCTCGACGGCAAGGGATATCCAATGGGGATCGGTGCCGATGAGATCGACCTCGACACGCGTATCGTCACCACGGCCGACATTTTCGACGCGCTGACGGCCGATCGTCCCTATCGCAAGGCCATGCAGGTTTCCGTCGCCATCGACCTGATGGCACGCGACGTCGATACCGCGATCGATCCAATCTGCTTTGCGGCGCTGCAAAGGGGCCTGACCAGAATGCACGAGATCGCGGCCTGACGTTCAGGAGATGCTGGAGACCCAGCGGTCCTTCTGCTTTGGGTCAGCGTCCATGTCGCGGCAATTGCCGTAGACCGGGAAGCTTTGGCGCCGGGCTTTGACAAGAAGCGTCACGGCGTCGAGATGGACCTGCACGGTGGCCGCGCTTTCAGAATGCATTTCCACGGCGCCAATGGTGATCGTTTCGACCGGCACCTGGCCGTCGGCCCAGTGCAGGGCGGCGGCTTCGGCGGATTGCTGGAGTTCGTCGAGCGCGGGATTGCCCTTATAGGCGGGCAGATAGATCTCGTTGCGGGCGATCAGGGCCAAAAAGTCGGGCACGCCGGCGGGGGTCAGCCGGCCGTAGCGCTGGCGGTCGGGCATGACGATGACCGAGGGCGCGAAGTGGCAGCCACCGATATGAGTGCATTGCAACACGTCGATGTCGAAGGCCGGCGCGGCGGCGACCAAGGCCTTGAAGACGGGAAAACCATAGCGGGCGCAGCAGGCGTCGGTCTTGGCATCGGTGCAGCAGAGAATGGTGCGGCGCAGAGGCGTGCCGCCGAGGCCGGCTCCTTCTCGCCAGAGCGCGACCAGTTCGGCGGCATGGTCCTGATCGCGGGGGATGACGCGCGTGCCATCGGGGAAGGACAGGAGTTCGAGGGCGTCGCCATCAACGAGGCCGACATAGCGACCGCCGCCCGAAGCGGCCTTCATCGCGGCTCGAAGGGTGTCGCTCAGTCCAACGGTCTCAAAGCGGGGCCGGCGCCAGTTGCCCTTGGGCCAGCGCAGGAAAAGGTGCCGCTCCGCCAGGGCTGCGGTGCCCGTCAGGGGCTCGCCGCAGCCAATGGCGTGGTCGGTGCAGAAACTGCGCATCTCGTCCTATTCGGCCTGGGGCGGCAGGGTGACGCCGTAGATTTCGGCGATATCGTCCAGCATCATATAGGCGCTGTAAATGCCACCGCCCAAATTCCAGGCCAGTTCCTCGACGCGGGACACCTTGTCATTTTTGGCGGCGTCGAGCTGTACGAAGAGAGGATCGTTCAGCCATTCGTCGAGATTGGAGAGTGATTCCGCCGGGTCATCATCGGGGGCGAAGTAAAAGATGCGGTCGCCGCCCATTTCGGGAATGCGCTCCTTGCCGATTTGCACGAAGGTTTCTTCGCTGCGCTGCAGCTCGGGACGCTGAAAGCCCACGAGATCGAGCACGACGCCGGGGAATGAGTGATCGGAATAGATGCGGGTGCGGCCCGGTGCGAAGCGGACGAGAGAAATTTCCTCGTTGATGCCATCGCCGATGGCAACGCCCAGCTCGGCGGCGCGTGCCTCAAGAGCGGCAACCTTGGCCGCGGCCTCCTCGCCGCGTCCTACGACATCGCCATAGAAGGAGAAGTTCTTCAGCCAGTCAGCGCCGATGGTTTCAGACATCACCGTGGGGGCAATGGCGGACAATTGCTCGTAGATCTTTTCCTGGCGAACCTTGGTGCCGATGATCAGGTCCGGTTCGAGGGATGCCAGAACCTCGAGATTGATCGCGGTCTCGGTGCCCAGCGAGACGGTATCGCCAAGCTGGTCAGCGATATGGGCGTAGAAGGGATCGGCCTCCCAGGACTGGGCAGCGCCCACCGGCACCACGCCGATATGCAACAGGGCCTCGGTGCCTTCATTGGTCAGGATGGCGATGCGCTGGGGAGCGTCGGGAACATCGGTCACGCCCAGGGCGTGCGTGATTTCACGGGCCTGCAGGGGCGTGGCAATGGCCAGCGCGATCAGCGCCGGGACGAGCAAGGCTTTGGTCATGATCAACTTTCGATGGAAAAGATGGAGCGCCCTCAGGCGCTCCCAATCAGCGTGTGGAGGGGAGCTCGTAGATCTTTTCGATATCATCGAGCAGCAGATTGGCGGCGATAATGCCACCTGCGGTGTTCCAGACGGCGTCATCGACGGCATAGGCCTTGCCGGCCTTGACCACCGGCAGGTTCTGCCAGAGCGGATCGCTGGTCCAGTCACTGGCCTGGGTCTGGGCTGCGCCATCGCCGGTTTCGTAGACGAAGTAGAAGAGACGATCGCCGTCGAAATCGGGGATGCGTTCCTTGCCGACGTCATCGGCGAATTCGTCCTTGTCCTGCACGGCGGGACGGTGGAAGCCGATTTCGCCCAGGATCAGGCCGGCGAAGGTGTCCTTGTAATAAATGCGGGTCAGCGCCGCCATGAAGCGGCCGAGGGAGATCTTTTCCTCAAGGAGTGGACCCGCTTCCTCGGCAATCCGACCGACGCGGGCATCGAAGGCGTCGAGCGCGGCCTTGCCCTCGGCACCCTTGCCGGCGGCGTCGGTATAGAGCGCCATGTTGATCTTCCAGTCGCCACGCAGGCGTTCGGACATGACTGTGGGCGCAATGGCGGAGAGCTGGTCGTAGATCTTTTCCTGGCGCGTCTTGTTGCCGAGAATCAGATCTGGCTCGAGCGCGGCAATGGCCTCGAGATTGATGGCCGATTCCTCGCCGACGACCGTGACGTCGGCCATGTCTGTGGCGATATGGGCATACCAGGGATCGCCGAGCCAGGAGCGCACGGCACCAACAGGAACGACGCCGATGGCCAGCAGGGCTTCGGTGCCTTCATTGGTCAGCACGACGATGCGCTGCGGGGCGTCCGGCACGTCGGTGACGCCCATGGCATGGGTTATCTCGCGGGCTGAGGCGGACAGGGTGGTGGCCATTGCGACCAGCGCCATGCCGGCCAGAACTGCGATGCGAAAGCGCTGCATTTTCGAGTCTCGAACTTGACAGTGGAGACCACAAAATGGTCTTGGAGGGCACCAGAAGTCAACCTGACTTTAACAATCATCTTTGCGAGGCGCACCTGACATCGGTCCAGTCCCTGCCCGCACCACAATTGCGTTCGCTGCCGCTCGGCATGGTCTATGCCGGCCTGGTCATCATGCTGTTCGGCGCCATGGCGCTCAGCATGACGGTTGGCTATCGAATCTACAGTCTGCAGCAAGCCTGGCTGGCGCTGACCGCGTTTGACGCCTCCGAAGCGGCCACTGTGCTGACCACGCTGCGCCTGCCGCGCGCCATCATTGCGCCGCTGGTGGGGGCTGGGCTGGGCATTGCCGGGGCGCTGGTGCAGACGTTGTCGCGCAATCGCATCGCTTCGCCGGATACGCTGGGCCTCAATGCGGGCGCTTCGCTTGCCGTGGTGGTAGCGAGTGCGGTTTTTGGCGTCAGTTCGCTGATCGGGCTGTCGCTGACGGCGGCCATGGGAGCGTTGGTGACATCGCTGGTGGTGTTCGCCATTGCGGCGGGGGCCGGCGGCCTGTCGCCGATCCGCATCGTGCTGATCGGCGTGACCATTGCCGGGCTGGGCCAGTCGATCGTCCAGATCATTCTGACCAATAACGAGGCGCAGCTGCAGAATCTGCTGTTCTGGCTGGCCGGCTCGTTTGTTGATCGGCCAATGACGCTGGCGCTGAATGGAGGCCCGTTCATTGCCGTCGGCATCGCGCTGGCCCTGCTGCTGGCGCGGCCGCTCGATGCGATGCAGGCCGATGACGACACGGCGGCGGGCCTGGGTGTCCCGGTGACGCTGGTGCGGATCGGCTGTTTTCTGTCGGTATCGCTGCTGACCGGGGCGTCGGTTGCCATGGCGGGGCCGGTCAGTTTCATCGGCCTTGTGGTGCCCCATGCGGCACGCAAGCTGGTTGGCTTGCGGCACGGCCGGCAGATCATCGC
Source organism: Candidatus Devosia phytovorans (assembly GCA_029202405.1). Classification (NCBI taxonomy): domain Bacteria; kingdom Pseudomonadati; phylum Pseudomonadota; class Alphaproteobacteria; order Hyphomicrobiales; family Devosiaceae; genus Devosia; species Candidatus Devosia phytovorans. The sequence continues at coordinate 2,422,696 of CP119312.1, forward strand.
GGCGGGTCTGCTCGGCGCGATCTATGCGACGCTGGCCGATGTCGCGGCGCGCTTCGTCATCTTTCCGGTGGAGGCACCGGTGGGTGCCATCACCGCCGTAGTCGGTGGGGTGGTTCTTGTCGTGCTGTTGCGGAGGAGAGCGGCATGACCGGGCTGCGAACGACGGTGAGCGGGGCGCGGGCGCCCCTGACGATCACCATCATGTCCTGCGCCTTTGTGCTGCTGGCCCTGAGTGGGGTGGCCTTCGGATCGAGCTGGATACCGCTCGATCAGGTGGCTTCCGTCATCCTGGGCGCCGGGGAAAAGACCGAGCGGCTCATCGTGCTGCAACTACGTTTGCCGCGCGTGGTGATCGCAGCGCTCGCCGGTGGCGGCATGGCGGTCGCCGGGTTTCTGCTGCAGAAGGTAACGCGCAATGCGCTGGCCTCGCCGGGGGTGCTGGGCGTGATAGACGGCGCGGCGCTGGGCGTGGTGATCTTTCTCGCAGCGCTCTCCAACGAGAGCAATACGCTGGTGACGTCGATCGCCTACCAGCCGCTGGCGGCCATGGTTGGGGCGATCCTGGGCATCGCGCTGGTTTTTGCGCTGAGCGGACGGCAGTCGAGTTCGGCGGTCCGCCTGTTGCTGTTCGGCATTGCGGTTGCCGCGGTGTTCAAGGCGCTGGTGATGGTGCTGATGCTGATCGGGCCGATCTATCGCACCAGCCAGGCGGCGCGCTGGATTGCCGGGGCGGTCAACGAGATCAACTGGAGCGAGATCCAGGTCACTGCGCTGATGCTGGTGCCCCTGCTCGCGCTCACATTCCTGGCGGCGCGCAAGATGCCGCCGGCCGATCTGGACGAAGTTTCGGCGCGCAGCGTCGGCCTCGACCTGCCCGTGTTTCGCGTGATGATCTTTGCACTTGCGGCCGGGTTGACCGCGGTTTCGGTGGCCTTTGTCGGCGGCGTGGGATTTATCGGATTGATGGCACCGCATCTGGCGCGGCTGGTGGTCGGCCGCAATGTCTATGCCGGCCTTGTCGGCAGCTTCCTTCTGGGCGCGATCATGCTGGTTGGAGCGGACCTCATCGTGCGCGTGCTGTTCAGCCCTGTTGAAGTGCCAGCTGGCACGGTCACGGCGGTGATCGGCGCGCCCTATTTCCTTTTCCTCTTGATGAGCAGGCAACGCCATGACGGATAATGCCGCTATTGCCGTCGATGCCCTGTCGCTGGGCTATGGCAGCACGACCATTCTCGACACGCTGTCGCTGGATATTCCGCGCGGCAAGATCACCGTGCTGGCCGGGCCCAACGGCTGCGGCAAGTCCACGCTGCTGCGGGCCATCCGCCGGCTGCACAAGCCGAGCGCCGGCCGGATCCTGCTCGAGACCACAGATATCGCCCAGCTCGGCGAGCGCCTGCTGGCCCGGCAGATCGGCCTGCTGGCGCAGAGCCCCTCGGCCCCCGACGATATGACGGTCGAAGAACTGGTACGCCTCGGCCGCTATCCGCACCAGACCATGCTGCAGCCCTGGAGCCCGGAAGACAGTCGCGCGCTCGAGGCGGCGATGGCGGGCACCGGGGTGACACAGTTGCGCGGGCGCCATCTGGGTTCTCTGTCGGGCGGGCAGTTACAGCGCGTCTGGATCGCCATGGTGCTGGCGCAGGAGACCGAGATCGTCTGCCTCGACGAGCCGGTCAACCATCTCGACATGTCGCATCAGCTCGATTGCCTTGACCTCGTGCGGCAGCTCAATTCGGAATTCGGCCGCACCATTGTCCTGGTGCTGCATGACCTGAACCTGGCGGCGCGCTATGCCGACCAGTTGGTCTTTCTGCGCGATGGCGTGGTGGCGGCGAGCGGACGGCCGGAGGCCTTGATGACCAAGGAATTGATTGCCAGTGTTTTCGACGTGGACGCCATGGTCATAACCGATCCGGCCTATGGACGGCCGCTGTGCATTCCGCTCAAGACCCTGTAGATCCCATCAGAGCTAGCCACATCGATCGAGTACCTTGCCAATGGCGGCAGAGGAACCCTTGGCGCCAAAGCTCTGACTATCGAGAAATTCCAGGCCACCATTGCTTTTGGTGCGGACGAAGGCGAGATGGATCGTGTCGCCCGCGCCCTGGGCAAGCCGGGCCCATTGCCGTGCGACGGGGCCGCGCACGATAACCGAACTGCCGTCGCTGTCGATGACCGGAAGGTCCTGGGCAAAGCTGGTGTCGCTGCCAGAGGAGACTGCAGAGCCGGATGTGTTGATGGCGATGCTCAGCGAGCTTGCCGCCGCAACCTCGGCGCCCGGCTTACGCACCCAATAGGCCATGGCCAGGTCGCCACCGCGGCAGGCGAACTGGAACTGTGCGTGGACATTGTCAAAATAGGCAATCGGCGTGCTCCCGCCCTCGAACTTCCATTCTGCCGCTGCAGCTGGCGCCGCGAGCAGGCAGAGGCATATGAGGACGGGCTTGAGCATGAAATACTGCGGCGAGTGAAGGACTTGCGGCGCGTAAGCAATACCAGACCGCGCACCCGTATAGTGACGGGGATTTGGTAAAGGCGCTGCTAACGCGACAACAATCGCTTGTCCTAATTGACTGTCAGTACGGCGATCGTTGAACTGGCGGATCGACCTTCCCAAGAACAGACTTGGGACAGGCTCGAGAGCGGCAGGCCACTGCGATTGATCTAGCGCCCCTGCGCTTAACCTGCCAGCAGCCTGCTGGACTGCCGGAGAAGAATTTCCGGTGCAATGATGCTGACGCTGGGCGGCGTCACGCTTTCACTCGAAATCGCGCGCACCACCGCTCGCGCGGCCGACGAGCCTATCTCCAGCGGATAGGGATCAATGGTCGTCAGCGCGGGCACGCATATGCTGGAAATTTCATAGTTGCCGAACCCTGCGAGTGCGATCTGTCCGGGGACATCGATGCCCAGGCGCTGGCATTCGGTCAGGGCACCAAATGCAACAAGGTCAGAAACGGCGACGACTGCCTCGGTATCGGGTGCAGCGTCGAGCAGCGACTGCATCGCGCTGGCGCCCTCGCGCATGGAAATGGGCGGTGTTCCCGCCGCAACGAGGCGTGTGGCGTCAAGCCCGTGGCGTTGCATGGCAGCAACGAAACCATTGCGACGGTCCGCACCGCGAGAATCCCGGCTGGTGTCACCACCGATGAAAGCAATTCGGGACTTGTTCAGCGCCACGAGATGATCGACCAGCATGCCCGCAGCATCGGCATTGGAAAAGCCGACCACGTGGCCTACTGGATTGTTCGGCAGGTCCCATATTTCGACAACCGGGATGCCCGCGCCCTCCAACAGCCGGCGGCAACGCGGCGTGTGATGGCCGCCGGTGACGACGATGGCTTCGGGGCGACGCCGCAGGAGCTGCTCGACCAGTGCCTCCTCTTCGTCAAGATCGTAGTCGGTATAGCCGAGCAATGGCTGCAGGCCATGCGCCTTCAGGCCTTCCGACAGACCACGTACTGTATCGGCAAAATTGGCATTGTTGATCGAGGGGATGGTGACGGCGACGAAGCCGGTGCGCTGCTGGCGCAAGTTGGCGGCAGTCGCATCGAAGACATAGCCCAATTCCTCGACGGCCTGCAGGATGGCTTCCCGGGTCTGGGCATTGATGGAGGTGCCATCGCGCAAAGCACGGCTGACGGTCATGGGCGAAACGCCGACCCGGCGGGCGATATCCTGCATCGTCGGTGGGCGGCGTGGCGGCATCAGCGTCTCCGTCGCGGAGGGAAAGGCGCCGCCAAATGATCAGCGACGCCTTTGGGGTTCAAGCGAAAAGCTCAGAGCTCTTCATAGTCTTCGGCATCCATCCAATGGTGATGGATGGTGCCGGTGAAGAAGCGGGCAATTACGGCATCGGTGGCGGCACAGGCGCGCGGGCGGACGTCGCTGGCTAGGGCGGCATCGCAGGTGGCGAGGTCAGGATAGGAGACGGCCAGAATCATCGGGAATTCGGTGGCGCCGTCGTCGCGCTTGACGGCATAGGAGACGCGGACCGAAAGGGCGCCGGGAAACTGCTTCCAGTGCGGCAGGATTTCTGCGGTCACAGCAGCGCGAAACGCGGCTTCCTGACCCTCGTGCACCTTGCCTTCGAAGAGGGCGTAGCGGGTAATCATAGAAACTTCTCCTTGGAGGGGCCGCTGAAATATTCCATCAGCGCGGCCTGGTCTTCGCCGCCAAGTCCGGCTTTGGTCAGGAGGCGATGGATTTCGGCAGCGAGCGTGGTGAGGGGCATGGTGACGTCCGTCTGGCGGGCCAGATCGTGGGCGCCGTCGAGGTCCTTGACCATGTTGTCGATGCGGCCGGTGCGACGATAATCGCGGGCGGCAAAGCGGGGCATGTATTCCTGCAGCAGGGCCGAGTCAGCACGACCACCCTTGAGTGCGGCGGGGATGCGCTCGACGTTGACCCCAGCCGCTTCGGCCAGGGCCGTGGCTTCGGCGACCGCCATGAAACCGAGGCCGCAGAGCACCTGGTTGATGATTTTCGTGGTCTGGCCGGTGCCGACCGGGCCCATATGGGTCTGGTTGGAAGCGACAATGGCGAGCACCTGCTGGGCTTCGATGACATCGGCTTCAGCGCCACCCTGCATGAGCGTCAGCTGGCCGATGGCCGCCTTGGGGGCGCCGCCCGAGAGCGGGCTATCGACCCAGCGCAGCCCAAGCGACGCGGCTTCATCGGCGAGTTCGCAGGTGGCGCCGGGATCGATGGAGGACATGTCGATGATCAGCGTGCCGGGGGCCGCGCCTTCGGCAACGCCGCCGGGGCCGAAGACGGCGGCGCGGACGATTTTTGGTACGTTGAGACTGAGGATTATGGCGCTGGAGCCGCGGGCCGCATCGGCGGCGCTGGGGGCGGCTGTGGCACCCTGGGTGACGAGGGCTGCGACCTTTTCAGCGTCGAGGTCGAAGACTTTGAGCGCCGTGCCAGTGGTGGCGAGGCGGGCGCCGATGGCGCCACCCATGGCGCCGGCACCGATCAATCCGATGGTCATGCTTGTCTCCCTTTCACATAGTCCAATGCAGCGGCGACTGCGGCGTCAGGCGGCAGCCCGATATCCACGGTCAGTGCCTCGTCGTCGCCAGGTGGCTCAAGTGTTGCCAGCTGGCTGTCGAGCAGCGAGACGGGCATGTAGTGGCCGGGTCGCTCCTGCATGCGCCGGGCGAGCAGGTCGCGCGAACCGGCAAGATGGATGAAGCGAACATCACCCCCTGCCCCGGCGCGGATGTGGTCGCGATAGCTGCGCTTGAGGGCTGAACAGGAGACCACGGCAGATGGGCGATCGGCGAGGCTCTGCGCCACCGCAGTCAACCAAGGCCAGCGATCGTCGTCGGTCAGGGGCGTGCCGCTGCGCATCTTTTCGACATTTGCAGGCGGGTGCAGGGCGTCGCCTTCGAGAAAGGGAATGCCGAGCTGTTCCGCCAGAGCCGCGCCGAGACTGGACTTGCCGCAGCCGGAAACGCCCATGACCACGATCTTCATGGCTGTGCCCTCAGAGCGAGGCCGTGACGCCGCCATCGACATAAAGCGTATGGCCATTGACGAAGCTCGATGCGGGGGACGCGAGGAAGATGCAGGCGCCAACCAGTTCTTCCACCTTGCCCCAGCGACCGGCGGGAGTGCGCTTTTCGAGCCAGGCCGAGAAGGTGTCGTCGGCAACGAGGGCGGCATTGAGCGGAGTGTCGAAATAGCCGGGCGCGATGGCATTGCACTGCAGGCCATATCTGGCCCAGTCGGTGCACATGCCCTTGGTGAGATTGCCTACGGCGCCCTTGGTGGCGGTGTAGGGAGCGATGGAGGGGCGCGCCAGCGACGTCTGGACGCTGGCGATGTTGATGATCTTGCCGGCCCCGCGCGTGATCATGTGGCGGGCAACGGCCTGGCCGACGTTGAAGACACTCATGACATTGGTCTGCAGCAGCAGATTGAAGGCGTCAGCCGGGAAATCTTCCAGCGGCGCGCGAAACTGCATGCCGGCATTGTTGACCAGAATGTCGATGGCGCCATGTTCGGCCTCGAAGGCATCGACGGCAGAACGGACGGCGGCGTGATCGGTCACGTCGAAGGCGAGGATTTCGGCGCCGGGGATTTCGGCGGCGGCAGCAACGAGCTTTGCGGCATCGCGGCCATTGAGGACGACGGAGGCGCCCGCCTCGGCCAGACCCTTTGCCAGCGCCAGGCCAATGCCCTGGGAGGAGCCGGTCACGAGCGCACGGCGGCCGGTGAGATCAAAAATCTGCATTGGGTGCTCCTTGCCACAAAACGGGCTCGACAGATGCGGTTTCTTCTGTTTGTTATCGATAACAATTTCTGTCAAGCGAAAAGCCTTCTCCATGACCAAGCCGCAAATTCTTCAGATGGGCCCCTATCCCGAATGGGACCAGGTGCCTCTCGAAGCCGAGTTCACCGTGCACCGCCATGACCTGGCGGCAGACAAGGCGGCGCTGCTAGCCGAGGTCGGGCCAAAGGTGCGCGGCATTGCCACGCGTGGAGAACTAGGCGCATCGGCCGAGGTGATCGCGGCATGTCCCAAGCTTGAAGTCATCAGCGTCTATGGCGTTGGCTATGACGCGGTGAACCTCGAGGCCTGCCGGGCGCGGGGCATTCGCGTGACCAATACGCCGGATGTGCTGACCAATGACGTAGCGGACCTGGGCGTCGCGATGATGCTGGTGCAGTCGCGCGGCATGATCGGCGCCGAGAGCTGGGTGCGCGACGGATCCTGGGCGGCACAGGGGCTTTATCCGCTCAAGCGCCGGGTCTGGGGCAAGCGCGCCGGCGTGCTCGGCCTCGGGCGGATCGGCTTTGAAGTGGCCAAGCGGCTGGCCGGGTTTGACCTAGAGATTTCCTACAGCGACGTCTCGGCAAAGGATTTTGCGCCAGAAAGCTGGCGTTTCGTGGCCGATCCGGTGACGCTGGCGCGCGATGTGGACTTTCTGTTCGTGACGCTCGCCGCCTCGGCTGCGACGCGGCATATCGTGGGCGGGGATGTGATCGAGGCCCTCGGGCCCGAGGGCATGCTGATCAATATTTCCCGCGCCTCGAATGTGGACGAAGAGGCGCTGCTGACGGCGCTGGAGAGCAAGACACTGGGCTCGGCGGCACTCGATGTGTTCGAGGGCGAACCCAAGCTCAATCCGCGCTTCCTGGCGCTGGACAATGTGCTGCTGCAGCCGCACCATGCCTCGGGCACGATCGAGACCCGCAAGGCTATGGGTCAATTGCTGCGCGACAATCTCTCCGCGCATTTTGCCGGCCGCAACCTCCCAACCCCGGTGCTCTGATGAAAGCCATTGTCATTCATGCCGCCAAGGATCTTCGCATCGAGGATCGTCCTGCCGAACAGCCGGGAGCCGGCGAGGTATCGCTGCGGCTGGCGACGGGCAGCGTCTGCGGCTCGGATCTGCACTATTACCACAACGGCGGCTTCGGCACGGTGCGGCTGCGCGAGCCGATGATCCTGGGCCATGAAGTCTCGGCCTATGTCGAGGCGCTGGGCGAAGGCGCAACCGGGCTCAGCGTAGGGCAATTGGTGGCGGTGTCGCCGTCGCGGCCCTGCGGGCACTGCAAATATTGCCAGGAGGGTCTGCAGAACCAGTGCCTCAACATGCGGTTCTATGGCTCGGCCATGCCCTTCCCGCATATCCAGGGTGCGTTCCGCGAGCAATTGGTGGCGCTGGCCAGCCAATGCGTGGTGGCCGAAAGCCTCACGCCGGGCGAAGCGGCCATGGCCGAGCCTTTGGCGGTGACGCTGCATGCGACGCGGCGGGCGGGGCAGATGTTTGGCAAGCGGGTGCTGGTGACCGGCAGCGGGCCGATCGGGGTGCTGTCCATTCTGGCTGCGCGCCGAGCCGGAGCGGCGGAGATCGTGGCCACGGACCTTTCGGATTTCACGCTGTCGATTGCCAAGGCAGCGGGCGCCGATCGCGTCATCAATACGGGCAAGGAGCCGGAGGCGCTGGCCGCCTTTGGCGCCGACAAGGGCTATTTCGACGTGCTCTACGAGTGCTCGGGCGCGGCCCCTGCCCTCGCCTCGGGCATCGGCGCCTTGCGTCCGCGAGGCGTCATCCTGCAGCTTGGCATGGGCGGCGACATGACCATCCCGATGCAGGCGATCACCGCCAAGGAGCTGGACCTGCGCGGATCCTTCCGCTTCCACGAGGAGTTCGCGCTGGCTGTGGAACTGATGCAAAGGAAGCTGATCGACGTGCGTCCGCTGATCACCCACACCGTGCCGCTGGACCAGGCGCCGGAGGCCTTTGCGCTGGCGTCGGACCGGTCGCAGGCGATGAAGGCTCAGATCGTCTTTTCGGCGACTTGAGCGGTTTCAACCGGCTCGGCCTGATGGCCGGGCCGGAAGACGCGGGTGAATTCCTGCACGATGGCGCGCTCGGCCTCGGAGAGTTCGCGCTCTGCCGAAAAGATCAGCGACAGGGCGCTTGAGAGCTCGTCCTGACGGATCGGCACCATCTGCAGATTGCCGGCTTCGATATCCTGCCGCACCGAGGATGCCGGCAGGATGGTGCAGAGCGGCGCCTTACGCACCATGGAGATCGCCAGGGCTAGCGAGCCCACTTCCACCACAGGCTTCAGCCTTAGCGAGCGCTGGTGGGCTGCGTCGGCGAAGCTCTGGTGGATAGAGAGGTGATGGCGACCCAGCACGAGCGGCAGTGCCACGACGTCCTCGAGCCGGAATTCCTTACGGCCGCCCAGATTGACCAAGGGATGGGCGATGACGGCCAGCGGCTCCATCGGCCCCAGCCGGATACGGGCCACCTGCGTATTGACCACGCCGACAATGGCCAGATTGAGGTCGCCGGCGCGCACGCGTTCATGCAGCACGGTGTTGGAGCTTTCGACGACCTGAAGCTGCCAGTCGGGGTGGCGGGCATGGATGCGGGTGACGACTTCGGCGATGCGCTCGGTCAGGGCGCTGTCGTGGCCCGAGCTGGGGAGCGTGCCGATGGTGACCCGGGCCTCGGAATGGGCGGCGATGTCATGCGCCTTGCGGATGATCCAGTCCTGCCGCTCCTCGATGCCATTGGTGAGGCCACGCACCATTTCGCCAAGTGGGGAGAGCGTTGCGCCCTCTTCGGTGCGGCGCAGCAGCGCGCCGCCCATCACATCCTCCATCTGCGAGATGTTCTTGGAGACCGAGGACTGCGCCGTATTGGCAACACGCGCCGCTGCAGAAATACTGCCGGTGTGGGCGGCGAGGTTAAAATAGTGGATCTGGCGGGTGGTGAGCCGTGGCGTGAAGGCAATCGTGCCTTCCTCGGCCAGCTGGCGCTGCAGGGCGGCCAGGAAGACATTGCCATAGTCGGCGGCGCTGCCCGAGAGCTGGCCATAGATGGAAGAGACGAAGCGCGGATTGAAGGGCACGACCTCGTGGCGCGCGAGGCCAAGGCGGATGGGCAGCAGGTTGGACGGCATCAGCAGGCGCAGATGGGGATGTTCGCGCAGGATATCGGCGAGCTGGGCCGGCTCCTCGTCGCGGAACTGCAGCTGGTGCGCAAAGCCACGGCCGTGGGCGAAAGCCAGCATGACATCGGTGATCTCGGGCCGCATGCGCAGCATGGTCAGCTGGTCGGTTTCCACCGTCTCGCCGACACGGCTGCCCGGGCTGCCAACGACAATCCAGGGATCGTCATAGAGCGGGATGGCCGCAGCTGGGGCCTTGGTGCGATTGGCATAGAAGAGCCGGATGTAGCCCTGCTGTTCCGGAAGGGGTTCGGAGGCCGACAGTCCGATGGGATCGCCGGCATCATTGCTGTCGAAGCCGGCAAAGCGCCATTCGACCATCAGTTCAGGATGGGAGACGATCAGGTCCTGACAGGTGCGTAACAGCGCGCGCGACACCCGGCCGATGGCGAAGTTGAGTTCAAGGTCGACAGTCAGCTTGACCTGGCGGGCGCCCTGAAGCGGTCGGGCCTTGCGGGCGATTTCCTCAAGATAGAGCAGCTGCGTGCCGACGCGAAACAGCCAGAAGGCGGAGGGCAGCAGGTCGAGGCCGCCGGCGCGGCGCACGAAGAGCTTGAGGCCGAGCTTTTCCTCAAGACCATGCAAGGCCATGGACAGCGCAGGCGCGCTCTGGTCGAGGCGTTTGGCGGCGTCGGCGAGGCGGGGCGACTGGCAGGCCAGAACGAACTTTGACAGCAAAGAGAGTTCGAGGCCGGCCTTATCCATAAGAGGCAGCATAGGGCCGGCCATCATCGTGCTCAAGCCATGCAAAGAGAGACGAGAAAATGACCCGCAACAGCGCTTGTCAGCACTGCCGCGGGTCCAGTCAGGAACTGAATTAGTTCAGTGCGCCGACGGCGGTTTCAGCGGCGGCAAGAACCTTGCCGGCGTTGAGCATGGCGATCATGGGCAGGATCTGGTCCTGCATGTAGCCGTCCTGCTCCTGCAGCGGGACTGCATCGGCGATGGCGTCATAGAGTGCCTGGGTGCCCTTGCCGAGGGCATACTGGCCGAGCGCGTCGCGGGTGAGGAAGATGGCCTTGGTGGCGAGCAGAGCTTCCACGGCGACGATCTTGGGCAAGTTGGAGAGAACCTGCTGGGCCTTGCGCGCAGACCAGGCGGCCATCGAGACATGATCTTCCTGGCTGGACTTGGTCGGGATGGTATCGGCGACCGAGGGGAAGGCCAGGGTCTTGTTTTCCGAGGCGATGGCGGCAGCGGCAGTTGAGAGAATGCCATAGCCGTAGTTGAGGCCGATCGGCTTGCCGGCAAGGTTGGGCGGCAGGCCGTAGTTGAGCGTGGTATCGCAAAGCGCGAACAGGCGACGCTCGGAGATATTGCCGATCTCGATCAGGGCGATGGCGAGAAAGTCCATGGCGAAAGCGATGGGCTCGCAGTGGAAATTGCCGCCCGAGAGGAATTCGAGCGCACCGGCCTCGTTCCAGAACACCAGCGGATTGTCGGTCGCGGCATTAAGCTCGCGGGTCATCAGCGTCTTGGCATGCTCGAGCTGGTCACGGCAGGACCCATGGACCTGCGGCAGGCAGCGGAAGGAATATTGGTCCTGGATGCGGGCATGGTGCACCGGATGCAGGATGTCGTCTTCGAGGCGCACGGCGCGGGCCGATTCCGAGGTGCGGCGCGAGCCGGTGATCATGCGGCGGATGTTTTCGGCGGCATTGATCTGGCCGGGCTGCTTGCGCACGGCATGGATGCGGGCGTCGAAAGCGGCCTGTTCGCCACGGATGGCTTCGAGGCTGAGGGCGCCGATGGCATCGACGGTCTTCATCAGCTGCTCGGCATCCCAGATGGTCAACGAGCCCATGCCGGCGCAGAGGCTGTTGCCATTGATCAGCGCCAGGCAATCCTTGGCCTTGAGGTCGAACTTGGTGGGCGAAATGCCGGCCAGTTCGAGCGCCTTGGGCGCGGGCATGCGGGTGCCCTGGTAGATGGCTTCGGCCTTTTCATAGCCGATCAGCACCGACACCATATGGGCCAGCGGGGCCAGATCGCCCGAAGCGCCCACCGAACCCTGGATGGGGACAATGGGGTGGACGCCGTTGTTGAGCATGGCGATCAGGCGATCGACGACCTCGATGCGCAGGCCCGAGACGCCAACGCAGAAGGCATTGATGCGGACGGCCATCATGGCGCGCACGATTTCCTCTGAAGCCGGTTCGCCCAGGCCCGAGCAGTGCGACAGCACGATGTTGAGCTGGAACTGCTCGTTGTCGGCCTGATTGATCTTGTAGTCCTTGAGCTTGCCGACGCCGGTGTTGAAGCCATAGGTCGGCGGGGCGTTTTCGGTCAGCCAGTTTTCTTCGATATAGGCGCGCTTCTTGACGATTTCGGCGCGGGCAGCAGGCGCCAGCTCGACCTTGACGCCTTCACGGGCGATGCGGACGACCTGTTCGATGGTGAGGCTGTCGCCGTCGAGAACAATGGTGCTCATTTCTTCATTCCTTTGAGGGGCGCCGAGGGGGAGGCGCTTAAGCGGTAGGGGCCAGGGGCCGCTGATCGAGGGTGGAAAGGGTGAGGGTCAGCACATCGGCCGCGCGGGCGATGGCTTCATTATCGGTCCATTCTTCGGGGGCATGGCTGATGCCGCCTCTGGAAGGCACGAAAATCATGGCGGCGGGGGCGATGCGGGCAACGAAAGCCGCATCGTGTCCGGCGCCGGATGCGAGGGGACGCGTGGCAAGGCCATGCGCGTCCGCCGCATCCCTGATGAGGGTCTGGAGGCGATCGTCGCAGGCGACCGCGAAGGTGCGGCTGAGGCGCTCGATGGCGGCGACCACGCAGCCCTCGGCTGTCGCGGCGTCTGCGGCCAGGGTCTCGATGAGGGCAAGGTAGTCGTCCATGGCCGCGTCGTTTTCGGCGCGGATATCGACGATGGCTTCCGCCGCCCCTGGCACGACATTGGCGCCATTGGGTTCGAGATGCATGACGCCGATGGTGGCGGTGAAATGGCCGCGGCCCTTGTCGGCCTCGGCGCTGGCCGCATCGCGCAGGGCGATCAGGAGGCGCGATATGGCGATACCGGCGTCCTTGCGCATGGCCATGGGTACGGTGCCGGCGTGGCCAGCCTCGCCTTCGAGGCGCAGGCGGACACGGGCGATGCCGGCAATGCCGGAGACAACGCCAAGCGGAATGTCTTCGGCTTCGAGGACCGGGCCCTGCTCGATATGGATTTCGACAAAGGCTGCGACATCGCTACGGATGGTTTGCGCGATGGCCTCGGGCTTGCCGCCCATGCGGGTGATGGCAGTGTCGAGGCGCTCGCCATCAGGACCAGACATGGCGAAATGGGTGTCCGTCAAAGCCCCGACCATGCCGCGGCTGCCGATGCAGGAGAGACCCCATTCGCTGGGTTCTTCAGCAAGAAAGTCGACGAGCTCGATACTGTGTTCCGGCTGGTAACCGGCAAGACGAAGCGCGCGGATGGCGGCAAGGCCACAGAGGATGCCGGCAATGCCATCGAAGCGTCCGCCGCTGGGGACGGTGTCGCTGTGCGAACCGGTCATCAGCACGGGGCGATCGGGATTGGATCCGAACCAGGTGCCGGTGAGATTTCCCGAAGTGTCGATATGGGTTGCAAGGCCCTCTTCGGCAAAGCGCGCGGCAAGATAGTCCCGCCCCTTGAGAAACATGGGTGTAAAGGACCGGCGCGTCCACGGCTTGCCGGGTTCGGTCAGATCGGCCAGCGCGTCGAAGTCGCGCTGCAGCTGCTCGCGGTCGACCTTGAGTGGCGTATTGGTCAGGGCCATGTTCATGCGGCGGCGCTCACGGCCTGTGGCCGGCTGGGCTTGACGAAGCGACCATTGCCGGGCTGGGCCAGGACATTGCTGCCATCGAAAACCATTTCGCCGCGCAGGAAGGTGGCCACTGGCGCGTGGCGGATCAGGCGGCCTTCATAGGGGCTCCAGCTCACGACATTGTGGCCGCTGGCGGCGGGATCGTAATAGCGCGGGCGCTCGGCAAAGACGGCGAAGTCGGCATCGAGGCCAAGGCCAAAGCCGCCCTTCTGGTCGGCGATGCGGAAGAGGCGCGCCGGATTGGAGGCGAGGAGCTTGGCGGCATGGGTCAGCGGCAAGCCACGATCGGTCAGGCCGTCGAGCAGGAGGCTCGGGAGCACTTCGAGACTGGGCATGCCGGAAGCGTTTTCGAGCATGACCGGCGAGGACTTGCGCTCGAGGCCCCAAGAGACGTGATCAGTCGAGACGATGGTGATGTGGCCGGCGGCCAGGTGCTGCCAGAGTTTTTCGCGCTCGGCAGCCGAGCGGATCGGCGGATTGCACTTGGCGCGACCCAGCATGCGCGACACGTCTTCCTCTTCAGAGCAGACGAGATAGTGGATGCAGGCTTCGATGGTCGCGTCGACACCCTGGGCGCGATAGGCCTGGGCGATGTCATAGCCGCGACCGACCGAGCAATGCACGATATGGGCGGAGGCGCCGGTGGCTTGAGCGATTTCGTAGACTTCGGCAATGGCCAGGGTCTCGGCGATCGGCGGGCGGCTTTCGCCATGGGTGCGATAGTCGGTGCGGCCGGTGGCCTTGATGGCCTTGCTCCAGACCTGGACGCATTCGTCATTCTCGTTGTGCACGCCGGCAATGAGGCCAGTCTTGGCCACTTCGGTGAAGGCGGCATGCAGCAGCGGCGTGGGAATGCGCGGAAAGCGGGTGGAGTCGGTATTGAAGGTCGAGAACTTGAACGAGGCGGCGCCGGCCTCGGCCATTTCGGCGATATGGGCGGGACCATGGGCTGGATTGATCGTGCCATAGAGCGCGAAATCGACGCGGGCCAGTTCGCCGGCACTGCGGGCCTTTTCGCGGATCATGTCGCCGGTCGAGATCAGCAGACCCGCATCATAGGGCATGTCGACGATGGTGGTGACACCACCGGCTGCAGCCGAGCGGGTCGACCAGTCGAAATCTTCCTGGTCCTTCTGCGAGCGCGAATGGACCTGGCCGTCGATGACGCCGGGCAGCACGATGGCGTCGCCGAAATCATGCACGTCCCTCGCAGCGGGCGCGTCGCCGCTGCCCAGGTGAGCGATCTTGCCATCGCGCACGGCTGCATAGCCGCGCTCGACAATGCCATCCTCGCCGACAAACCGGCCGCGAATTACCGTATCGAAATCAGTCATGATCCTGGGCTTTCAATCAGTCCAGCGCCATGGAGCGCAGGACCTGCGCGTCATAGGCCTGGTGGAAGGTCTTGATGAAGTCAGTGGCGGCAAGTGCCGGGGCACCACGGATGGCCAAATAGGTCAGCGCCGTGCTCTCCGCGTCGTCGCGGGCAGGCGGGAAGGTTTCGGCCAGGCGGAGCACCTGCAGGCGTTCGGCTTCGAGCTCAAGACGCTTGATGTCGTCGCGCAGGCCCAGTTCGGCGGGGTCGGTGAACTTGCCCTTCATCTCACGGCGGGCGAAGCGCAGCGGCAGGATGGCGGCGCCGCGCCAGGCGTCGCAATCCTCGATCAGCTTGGTCAGCGCCTCGCGTCCGATCAGGTGCCCTGCCCTGTCGGCAAGGCAGAGGACCAGCAGCAGGGGCACGTCCAAGTCATAGCCTTCCTGGACGGAGAGGCAGGCGCGCGCCAGATCGCCGTCGCGATAGGCGGCGCACATATCCGGCCAGAGCCGCTTGAGAAAACCGGTGCTCGTCATGTTACGCCGCCATTCCGGGGGCCGGTTCATCATGGGGATGATGGCAGGCCACCGCCTGGCCGTTCGGCGCTTCGGTGAGGACAGGGACGTTTTCGACGCAGATGTCGCTGGCGCGCGGGCAGCGGGTGCGGAAGGCACAGCCGCTTTGCGGGCGATTGCGCGAGGGCATGATGGTGCGCTTGCCGTCGGGCATGATCTTGCGCGAGGCATCGACCACGGGGACCGCTTCGAGCAGGGTACGGGTATAGGGGTGGGCGGGACGATCATAGATCTGCGGCCCGGTGCCCAGTTCGACGATGCGGCCCATATAGAGCACGGCGACGCGATCGCTGACATTCTTCACCACGGCGAGATCGTGCGAGATGAAGATCAGCGCCAGCTTGCGGTTCTCGCGGATGTCCTGCAGCAGGTTGATGACCTGGGCCTGGACCGAGACGTCGAGCGAGGCGACGGGCTCATCGCAAACGATGAGTTCGGGCTCGACGGCGAGCGAACGGGCGATGGCGATGCGCTGGCACTGGCCGCCGGAAAACTGGTGCGGCTTGCGACCGGCGACGGTTTCGAGGTCGAAGCCAACGGCGTTGAGCGCATCCTTGACGCGTTCGGCGCGCTCGCCTTTGCGCTTGCCCTGGATGACAAGACCTTCGGCGACGATATCTTCCACGTTGCGGCGCGGATTGAACGAAGACAGCGGATCCTGAAAGATCATCTGCAGCTTCTCGCGCATCAGGCGCATATCGGTGCTGGAGAGGCTGTTGAGATAGGTCTTTTTGTAGCGCACGTCGCCGCCGGACGTGGTGTTGGCACCGGGCAGCAGGCGGAGGATGGCGCGACCGATCGTGGTCTTGCCGCTGCCGCTCTCGCCGACGAGCCCCAGGGTTTCACCAGCGGCGACGGAGAAGGACACGTCGTCGACAGCCTTCATCTGCTTGCCTGAGCGAGTGAAGCTGACGGAGAGGTTGCGGACTTCGAGGATGGTGTCTTCGGCGGGCACGAGATCACTGGACATGGGCGGTCTCCGCAGAGGCAGGGCGGGCAACTTCGGGGAGCGGGTTGTGGCAGGCGAAGCGATGCGATGCATCAACGCCGGTTGACATGGCTGGCATCACGTCGTGGCAGACCTGCGTGGCGGACGGGCAGCGCGGCGAGAAGGGGCAGCCGACCGGGCGATTGGCCAGGTTGGGCGGCTGGCCGGGAATAGTGCGCAAGCGGGAATGGGCCGGCTGATCCATATGCGGCATGGCCGAGAGCAGAGCTTCGGTGTAGCGATGACGCGGGTTGCGGAAGACTTCGCGCGTGGGGCCGTATTCGACGACATTGCCGCCGTAGAGCACGAGGATTTCGTCGGTGCGGCCGGCAACCACGCCCAGGTTATGCGACACGAGGATCATCGACATCTGCCGCTCGGCCTGGATGGTCTGCAGCAGGTCCAGAACTTCCTTCTGCACGGTCACGTCGAGGGCCGTGGTGGCCTCGTCGGCGATCAGCAGATCCGGCTGGCAGATCAGGGCTGCGGCGATCATGATGCGCTGCTTCATGCCGCCGGAGAACTGGTGCGGATAATAGTCGTAGCAATCCTCGGGGTCGGGCATGCCGACGAAGGACAGCAGTTCGATCGCCCGGGTGCGCGCCTCGGTCTTGGAAAGGCCAAGATGGATGCAACCGGCCTCCTCGATCTGGCGACCGATCTGGACGAAGGGATTGAGCGAGGTCATCGGGTTCTGGAAGACGATGCCGACCTTGCGGCCAACCAGCTTGGCACGCTTCTTTGGCGAAAGCGTCGAGAGGTCATCGCCATCGAGGGTGATCTTGCCCGACATGCGCATGCCGCGCGGAGCGATGCCCATGATGGCCTTGATCAGCATGGACTTGCCGGCGCCCGATTCCCCGACGATGCCGAGGGCACGGTGGGTATCGAGGCTGAAGTTGATCTCCTGCAGGATCTGTAGCGGGCCCTTGCTGGAGTCGAGCTCGCAGGTCATGGCCTCGCAGGAGAGGACCGGGCGGGATGTGGTGGTCATGTCCATCTCAGCTCTCCCGTTCGCGGCTGTTGAGGCGCTGCGCCAGGTAGTCGCCAATGGTATTGAAGGCGTAGACCGTCAGCACGACAGCAAGCACTGGTCCGAGGAGCAGCAGTGGGAAGCGGCTGATCAGGTCCGTGGAACTGGCGATCATGCCACCCCAGCTCGGTGCCGGCTCGGGAATGCCGTAACCGAGGAAGCTCAGCGAGCCTTCGGTGATGATGAGACCCGCCATCAGGGTGGGCATGACGGCAGTGAGCGCCGGGATGAGGTTGGGCAGGATTTCCCGCAGCATGATGCGGCCATCCGTGGCGCCCATGGCGCGGGCGGCCAGGACGTAGTCACGATTGGACTGCGAGATGACGCCCGCCTTGGCGACGCGGGCATAGGTGCCGATGTCGAAAATGCCGAGTACGACGATGATGGTGACGACAGAGGGACCAGTGACGGCCATGAACGCCAAGACCACAAGCGTCGAAGGCATGGCCGCGAGCGCGTTGGCGAAAAGGTCCACGGCGCGCTCGAAAATGCCGCGATAGTAGCCCGCAAGCATGCCCAACAGCAGTCCCGAGGCCACGGCGATGGTGGTCGAGAGCGCGACGATCATCAGCGAGGTCCGCGCGCCATGCAGGACGCGGGAGAGGATGGAGCGGCCGATGTCATCGGTGCCAAGCAGGCCATTCAGGGTCAGATCAGGCAGCGCCGAAAAGTCGCCGTAAGGCAGACGGGGGCTGACGAGACCTGGAATATAGTCAACGAACAGGGCGACAAGGACCAGCAGGACCAGGAAAATGGCAGCCAGAGCCTCGAAGGGCGTGGCACCGGGCATCTTGAGCTTGGCTGACCATGGCATGGCCGCGCGCACGATCTGGCCGAGCGTTGCGTTTTCTGGGCTGGGCTTGAGGACCGGGGTGTTGCCGATATCGGTCATGATACTTTCACCCGCGGATCGATGAGCGCGTAGCCGAGATCGACCAGCATGAAGACGATGACGAAAATGGTGACCGTGAGCGAGAGAATGGCCTGAACCAAGGGAATATCGTGGCTCTTGACCGCGCTCAGAATGGTCCAGCCGATGCCGGGTACCGCGAAGAAGCTTTCCACAACGAAGGAACCGGCCAGCATATAGGTCAGCGACAGGCCCATCACGGTCAGGATCTGTGGCATGGCCGGGCGCAGGGCGTGATGGAACAGGATATAGGCCAGCGGCAGGCCACGGGCGCGGGCCACCGCGATATAGTCTTCCTGCAGCGTGGTGACGAACTCGTTGCGCGCCACGCGATACAGATAGGCCGTCTGGTGCAGGCTCAGGCAGAGCACAGGCAGCGCAACGTACCAGAGATTGGCCAGCGGGTTTTCAGTGAATTTCGCCCAGCCAGTCGCCGGGAACCAGCGGAGCACCATGGCGAATATATAGGCCAGCAGCACGACGATGACGAAGGTGGGAACGGCCAGCAGCAGGGTCGACACCGAGCGCATGACCTTGTCCGCCAGCTTGTTGGGATGGCTGGCAGTATACATGGCGATTGGCACGCCGATCAGCGATACGGCCATGGCGAGGAAGGCGATCTCGAAGGTCACGGCGGCGCGTTCGAGCACGACGCCGACGATGGGCTGCTGGCTGAACATGGTGACGCCAAGGTCACCGCGCAGCAGATTACCCAACCAGTTGAGGTAGCGCTGCCAGAGCGGCAAATCGTAGCCATAGGTGGCGTTGAGATCGGCGATCTGCTCGGGCGTGGCATAGTCGCCAAGGATCAATTGACCGACAGAACCGGGCGCCAGGCTGGAAAGTGCGGTCGCGCTGAAGGTTACCAGCAGGAAGACCAGAACGCCAGCGATCAATCGCGAAGATATGGCCCTAAAATAGGGCGTTGCGCTTTTGAGCACGTCAGTTCCCTTTCCAATTCCGGCGGTGGATGCAGTGCTACACCCGCCGCCCTCGCGCTTGTTCATTCACAGGTGTGGAAGATCGATCAGATCTTCTTCCACTCTTCCTCGGCGTCCATCCAGCCGATGTCGCGCTCGAGCAGTTCGCGCTGCTCGGCCTTGGTGTAGCCGCCCATGTCGTGTTCGTCGGAGTAACGGGTGCTCATGTCGCCGAAGACGCGCTTGCCGAAATCCATCATGCCGTACATCGAGCCCTTCTCGAGGTAATGCATGGTGACAAGGTTGAAGCCGAGTTTGGCGATATCATCGAGTTCGACGAAAGGCTTGCCGTTGACCACGGCGACGTCGCCGAACATCTTCCAGCCCGGCAGAGCCTTGTTGACCTTTTCGCATTCCTCGAGGGTGCGCAGGCCGTGGACATAGGTCATCTCGGCGCCCAGGGCTTCTGCCTTGACGCAGCGCTCGATGGCGTCGTCGAGGCCCAGCTCCAGCTTGGACTCGGTGCGGGCGATGACGACGCAATCGGTGTCGGCGCAGGCATCGAGCGCGGCCTTGATCTTGGCCAGCCAGAGCTCCTGGGAGATGACGGGATGTTCGATATTGCCGTCGAGCTTGCCTTCCAGCGTCGCCTTTTCCATGGCGCGGCCAAAGCGGGCATAGCCGCGTTCATTGGGAGTATCTTCAAGCAGGATCGCGGCGGCACCAGCCTTGGCGAGGCGGCGGCAGGTGCGATAGGCCTGAGCCACGTCGCCGAAGCAGTCATCCGCGTCGATGATCAGCGGCAGCGGGGAATAGTCCGAGATTCGGTCGGTTGCCCAGACCAGCTCTTCCTGATTATGCAGGCCCATGTCCGGCACGCCCGACATGGAAAACCCCAGCGAAGCGCCACTCAGCAGGATGGCTTCGAAGCCGGCCATTTCGGCGGCCTTGGCCGAATAGCAATCCCATACGCATGGGGTAAAGACCTGCTTTTCGCCGAACAGCTGGCGGAAGGTCTTGCGGGGGCGTTTGTCGAACATTGGGTCAGCCTTGGGTGTCATTGGGTGGGTTCGGCCGGTGCCGTGCCCTGGGAATTAGCGGGTGCCGCGGCGAACCGCGGCACCGTCGACCCCGCCACGAGGGAGCGCGGGGCCGGATAGGATTGCCTTACTCTGCAGCGCAGGCGTCTTCGCAGACGTAGAGATACTGCTTCTGCAGGATGCCGCCGTTGGACGGCACGATACCGCCGGTGTTGTCGCGCATCAGCAGGTAGCGGGTTTCCGAGCCGAAGATGTAGAGCGGCAGGTCTTCTGCCACCACCTTCTGGACTTCCGAATAGCTCGCCTTGACCTCGGCATCATCCATGGTCTGGTTAGCCTGGTTGAGCAGGCCATCCATGGTTTCGCTGGAATACTGGCCCCAGTTGTCCACGCCGCCGGTCTTGAGCAGGTTGGAGATGATGGGCTCGGCACCATTGGCGACGAGGACGCCACCGTCAACGCAGAGATCGAAGTTGACCTGGGTCTGGCACTGCGGCTTCAGCATGGCCTGATCGACCAGCTCCAGCTCGACTTCGACATTCTCATAAGCCGTCAAAACCTGCTGCAAATAGGAGGCAAGGCGACGGAGGTCGGCATTGGTATAGGTGACCAGCTTCACCTTGAACGGGGTGCCATCGGCAGCCAGTTCGTTGAACAGTTCCTGCGCGCGGGCCGGATCGTAGGTCGGCAGCGTGTAGGCGGGCTCGTAGAAGGGCGAGCTTTGCGTGAAGTAGTTGGTCGGGATCGTATAGCCTTCCATCTGCGTGTGGGCCTGCAACAGGCGTGCCGGATCGACGGCACGGTAGAAGGCTTCACGGGCGCGATGGTCGGTGAAGGAACCGGCCGTCTGATTGAAATAGGCGCGGTAGAGGCCCGGGATCGGGATTTCGTGCGTTGCAATGCCAGCCGCTTCGGCATTGGCGCCGAACTGGTAGGGATAGCCAGCCATCATCTGCGCGCCGCCCTGGACCACAGTCGAGATACGGCTGTTGGTTTCCGGGATGATGGCGAACTTGAGGGTATCGAGATAGGGGCGCGGCGCATCCCAATAGTCGGGATTGCGAGTGAAGCTCAGCGAAATGCCCTGGTCCCAGGTCTGGAACAGGAAGGCACCGGCGCCAACCGGCTTGATGGCAGCCTTGTCGGTACCAGCAGCTTCAAGAGCAGCGGGCGAGCCGACGAAGGGCGCGGACTGGGCCAGGGTCGAACCGAAGTTGCGGTTGGCGACCGGCAGGGTGATCTGGATGGTCAGCGGGTCGATGATCTCCACACCGTCGATCCAGGAGGAGACGAAGGGCTGCGCGGGCGCCAGCGTGTCGGGATTGGCGGCACGGGTCCAGTTGTAGACGACGGCCTCGGCGTCATAGGGATTGCCGTCGGTGAACTTGACGTCGGGGCGGAGCTTGAGGGTCCAGACGGTGGCGTCGTCGGAGGTCAGGCTTTCGGCCATGCCGCCCTGAACCTTGCCGTCCAGATCGACGTAAACGAGGAAGCCATAAACCGCATCGAGCTGGTCCATCGGGCCGCCCGGGAAAGTGCCCGAGGTGATTGCCGGATCCCAGCTCTTGATGTCGGAGCCGGCGATGATAGTCATCTCGCCACCGCTGACGGCATTCTCGTCGGCCTGGGCAAAAGCCTGGGTGGTCACACCGGTCAGCACGGAGGTGCTGAGCAGTATCATTGCAAGCGCGGCAGAGCGGCCCATTCGGGACACAGTCGACTTGCGGGTCATCTGCGTGAAAATCATACTTCGCTTCTCCAGTTCGGCCCCTCTTTGAGGGTGCCCGTTCCCTTGTTGTGCCGACCTGACCGGGTTGGCGCGGTTTCCCCTACTCCTGCTCGTCTTCTTTCCATCGCCGGACCCCGGGATGATCGAAGTCGAACAGATCAAGCGCACGCCCGACGGTTTGGCTGACCAGATCGTCAAGCGTGACCGGACGGGTGTAGAAGCTGGGCACCGGCGGCATGATAATCGCGCCGCTCCGCGTCGCGGTGTCCATCAAGCCAATGTGACCAGCATGCAAAGGGGTTTCGCGCACCATGAGCACCAACTTGCGCCGCTCCTTGAGGCACACATCGGCGGCCCGCGAGATCAGGTCGTCGGAATAGCAATTGGCGACGGCACTCAGCGTCTTGATCGAACAGGGCGCGACGAGCATCCCCTCGCATTTGAACGAGCCCGAGGCCACCGCGGCACCGATATCCTTGTGGGGATAGGTGACATCGGCCAGCGCACGAATTTCGTCAGCAGAATTGACGACCCCTTCTTCCATGGCCGTGCGGATGCCGGCGCTGGAAATGATGAGATGCGTCTCGACGCCGCCAATTTCGCGCAGCATTTCAAGCGCCCGCACGCCGTAGCAGGCACCGGATGCACCGGTAATCGCAACGATCATGCGGCGCTTTTTCATGGCAATCAGCCCTGTGCCTTGGTGCGGGACAGAACGGCGCGCATGCGCTCATAGGAGGCTTCGGGCGGCAGGGCTTTGTCAAAGCCTTCCTTGCGATCAGACGGACGAATGGTGGCGTCGTAACCGACCTTGGCGACCACGCCGCCAGCCTCCTGTGGCTCCGAACGATCCGCCGGCAGGTCGGTGACGATCAGGATGTCGCGCTCGGCGCGCATGCGCGTCGACTTGGCCAGCTCCACCGCCTCGGTGTCCCAGGGATCAACGTCGCCATCCACGATGGTGATGTTCTTGATGATGCTGACCGCACCCCAGCAGATCGCCATGGCACGACGCGCCTGGCCCGGACGCGGGTTGTTTATCTGCACCACGACATTGTTGCGACCCGAACCAGCAGCAGTGACGGCGACCTCGCCGACATTGAGAATGGAGCGGGCGAGCTGCGCCTTGAGGCTGGCGGCAATCGGGATGGCGCCCAGATAGATGTGCTCGGCGTGATAGCCGGGCTCAATCACCTGGAACATTGCATCATGGCGCTTGGTCAGGCGGTGGAAGCTGGCGCGGACACCAACACCGTAATCTTCGTACATGCCGTGGTATTCAGAGACATAACCTTCTTCGATCGGCTCATCGGCGTGGATGAAGCCTTCGAGGACAATTTCAGCATCTGCAGGGACCAACACGTCGCTCGTCCTGCATTTGGCGACACGGACGGGCTCGCCCAGCAGCGCGCCAGCGCAATGTAGCTCGTCGTCGCCCAGGCCCAGATAGAGACAGGCAGCAAGCTGGATAGCGGGATGGGCGCCCAGCACAACGGCGAAGGGCAGCGGCTTGCCCATGGCGGCAGCCTTGCGCGCCATGATGGCCAGGTGATGGTTGGGCGCAATGCCGATCAGGCAGTCGGTATCGCTCAATACCTTGAGCCGGGCATAGGAGGCGTTGCCAAGTCCGGTCTCCGGATCGAGCGCCACCATCATGCCGGCACTGATATAGGGGCCGGTTTCCTTGGCAAAGAAGGTCGGGACAGGCAACCGCGCCAGCACCCCGTCGGTGAATTCCTCCTCCTGGACCGGGGCATTGTCGACGAGGATGGGGGCCACCGGTCGCTTCACCGACTCCAGGAGCGTCGATTGGATGGCCTCGGGCGCAACGCCGAGCGCCATGCCGATGCGTTCCCGGTCCGACAGCAGATTGCCGAAGACCGGCATATCGCTGCCCTTGATCTTGTTGGCCTGCAAAGCATGCGTATCATGGACGAGCGAGAAGAGCGCAGACAGGTCATGGACAGGATCGACCTCTTCGTCGATGACGAGCAATTCCCCACGCTTGGCCAGTTGCTCCATCATCGGCCGGCAGGACTGGTCGCCGGACGCTGCTGGGCGGGCGTTGACGATGTCATGGAGGTCCGCGATCTGGGCTCTCGTCGCCATGGTGGAGGAATTCGCCGTCACTCGCTGCTGCCTTGCCTGTCATTGATCATTTGATGAGCATGATCCGACAGTCGCAGCCTGTGTAGCCAAGGACACCTTAACTCACATATCGCACAATCTTAAATCGGCCACAGAGTGGCTGTGAGCACTACGAAAACCGCGGGTTCCCACCTAGCATCCTGCCAGCCGCTATCAGGACTAGGACCGCAGATGCATGTGCATATCCAGAATCGTCCACGAGACCATTTTGTGCCCCTTACTGCCGAACTCGTACATGAGGCGACCAAGGGCAGCGCTCATCGCTTCACGATCAGCGATGATGATGACGGCTTCGCCCAGGCCGCACTCACGATGGAAGTGCTGGTCACGACATCGGACCAAGTCCTGGCGCGCTTTCCCAGTCCCGCACCAAGTCTCAAGGCGGTTTTTCTGAAGCACGCAGGTGTCGACGCCTTGATTGACGTCAATCCCCTGCCTGCCGGCATCATGCTGCTCAACAACAGCGGTGCCCACGCAGAAAAAGCTGGCCAGTATGTGCTGATGGCCGCGCTGATGCTGCAAAACGGTTTGCCAATCTATCTCGGCCAGCAACATGACCGGATTTGGCTGCCCCATTTTTCCGGAACATTATCTGGCAAGCGGGTTTCCATTCTTGGTGTTGGTGGCTTGGGATCGGCGGCGGCCAAGGCCCTAAGCCCTTATTCCGTGCATCTGACGGGCATCAGGAGTCAGCCCAGACCGCATTCAGCATTTGACCGCATCCTGCCGTTTGAGGCGTTGGATGACGCCCTGCCTCAAACTGACATCCTGGTGCTTGCTGCACCCCTAACCGCTCTGACGCGGCACGTGATGAATGCACGCCGACTGGCGCTGTTGCCGCCCCATGCCGGTATCATCAATATATCGCGCGGTGAGCTGATTGAGGAGGCCGCCTTGATCGAGACGCTCAATCGACGCGGACTGGCCGGGGCCATTCTGGACGTAACGGCAACGGAGCCCCCTGCCCCTGACGACCCGCTCTGGACCTGCCCCAATCTGGTGCTCACACCGCATGTGTCGGCAACGGACATGGGCACCTATGCTAGGCAGACGATACGAATCCTTTTGGAAAATCTCGAGGACATGACCGCCGGGCGCCCTGCGCGCAACAGGGTCGACCTGGTCCGTGGCTACTGAAGCAAAAGCGTCTGCCAATCGTGCGGCGACGCGCCTGCAGGCGAACGGGATGGCACCGTCAACCGCGCAGTAGCGGCGGCAAGACATTGTCTGCGCACTGAAACAAGAATGTCGATGTGGGCCCGGGCCTGAACCCTCAAAGCTGACTTACGGCTTCAACGATCGCCTTGAACGGAACCGGTTTTTGCAGCCGCGTGACGCCCGTGAGTTCAAGCGGAATAACCTCCGGATCGTAGCCCGTGAGAAAGATGAATGGGATGCCTTTTTGCTTCAGCACCCGGGCCAAACGGAACTCCGGTCCACCGCCGCCAAGGTTGAGATCGAGAACGGCATGGCTGGGCGCCGTCTCATTAAGCATGCCCATTGCCGCGTCCTCGCTGGGGCACGGTCCGAGCACCTTCGCCCCGGCACCGCGCAAGGCAGCTGCCGTGTCGGACGCCAGATAGTAGTCGTCCTCCACGACCAGGATTGTCCGTCCTGTCAGGTCCGGCGCTCCGGTCATGTCGGTGGTTCCCCCGAACATCGTCGTCGGCATGGGGCTATCGGTTTCAAGAATGCTCTCGGTATAGGTGAGCGGGAACTCTATCCGGCATTGCGCGCCATCAGACTCGAAGCCGATCTTGCCAGTGCCACCCAGTTCATAGGGTATGCGAGCCTCGATCAACTCGCTGCCATAGCCCCGGCGTCCGGATGGTGCTCCTGGCGGCACGCCTTCCTCGACCCAGTCTATGCCGAGCCATTGGTTGCCTCGCTTTTCGAAAGGCGCCCAGCGCACGACAAGCCGGCCTTCCGCTATCGAGAAGGCGCCATATTTGAGGGCGTTTGTCGAAAGTTCATGGAAGGCCAGCGTCAGCACTTCGACGGATTTCGGCGACAGCATGATGTCGGGTCCAATGAGTTCGCATTGCTGCTGGTGATGGGCCTGGACTGCCACCTCGCTTTTGATGATGTCGCGTAGCGATCCGCCAGCATTTGCTTCTCGAGTCAACACCGCCTGAACCCGCGCCAAAGCCAGCATTCGTCCTTCAAGTGTTGTCCGGTAATCCTCCACGGAGGCTGCACCACCGGCGCTACGGTTGCCGATGGAGCGGATGATTCCCATGATGTTGCGAACGCGATGCTGCAGTTCGTGCAGCAGGACACCCTGGTGCTCGACTGCCAGCCTGACCTCCGTCACGTCCTCGGCGATGCCGCCGATGCGTTCCACCAGGCCTCGCCCGTCATACAGTGGAAAGTCCGTGTTTCTGATCCAGCGGAAGGCAAGGTCGTTGGCCCGCTGAATGCGGAATTCATGAACGACAGCCTTGCCCTCGCGCGCCTGCTCGATGTGGCGCAAGGCCGTTTCACGATCCTCGGGCACGATCGACGAGGCCCATACCTCGACCCCGTTCAGGAAGGTCTCTGGTTCGACACCGTAGATGATGGAAATGGCCGGGCTGACATATTCCATCTTCAGGGTCGCCGCGTCGCGAATCCACAAAGCGCCGGCAGAGGCATCGGCGAATTGCTGGAACCGTGCCTCGCTCTCCCGCAGCGCCGCTTCGGCCCGGGCGCGTTCGACTGCCGCCCATGTGCGCTCGGCAGTCTCCTCCAGAAGGCCGATCTCGAACGGCGTCCAGGCTCGTGCTCCTACTTGATGCAACACCATGCCGGCAACATTCTTCCCGTCCTTGATCAGCGACACCACGGCGAAGGATCGGACGACCATGCTCCGGTAGGCTCCGCGCTCTGCCTCGGTCAGTCCCGGATGCGCCTCGGAATCCGCGATGCTGAGGGTGCGACCGGCCCGCATCGCCTCGCCGACGTAGTCACCGAAGCTGTTTCTCGGGTACCGGCCGACGACGCTGGGTACGTCCTCCTGGTGAAAGTCTCTAGTGGCGACGACGTATTCGACGCCAGCCTCGAGCTCGACTTCCAAGTAGAATGTCCTCGACGCGCCGAGGTATCGGCCCAGCAGTGCAGCAGCCGCTTCCTGCACGGCGATAGGATCAGCCATTGGCCGAAGCACGTCAGTTAGCTTGAGCAGGAAGGCTTGACGTTCTTCGCTTTCGCGCAACGCCTTTTGCGCATCGCGCTGCTCGATCATGTCAGCGGCCTGCCGCGCCAGCAGGTCGAGGTAGCGAAGCTGCTGCTCGGTTGGTCGATGCTGCGGTTCGCTCCAATGCGTGTTCAGCATGCCGATCGGCGCACCCGTGCGAGACAGCAGCGGCGTCGCCTGCGCAGAGCGATATCCCGCCTCGACATGCATGACACAGGCGAGGTCGGTTTCGTCGTCGAAATCGATAATGGTGCGCTGCCCGGTGCGTAACGCGATGCCACAGGCGGTATTGCTTGCTGCGTCGACGCGGTGGAAATGCTCGGTCATGTTGGACCTGAAGTTTCGCGTCACCAGCAACGCGAGAGACCTGGTCTCGGGCTCGTAGACCTGCACGGTGCCCGCCTGCGACTGCGTAATGGAGATCGCCGCGCTCAGTATCTCGTCGTAGAGCGCCTGTTCGCTACCCTCCGTCACCGACCGTATCGCGAGGTCGCGCAGGAGACTGGTGTTGGCGAGTTCGATCGCCAGCGCGGCCTGATTATCCCGCAATGCTGCCTCGGCGCGCTTGCGGTCGGTGATGTCGTCATAGAGGATCGCAAAACGGTCGCCAGCGAGGTGGTAGGCCTGAACGTTGAACCACCGGCCAAACGCTGGTTCCTCGCGCTCGAACTGTTCGGGCTCGCCGGTCCGGACAACCCGTTCATAGGTCTCGAGCCACGCAGGATCGAGTTCCTTGACAAGCTCTCGCGCAGTGCGGCCGACCGCTTCGTCCGCGGGAACGCCGGTTAGCCGCTCAAATTGTGGATTGACCATTTTGGTGCGGTAGTCCACGGCGCGCCCGTTGGCGTCGCGGATCAGTTCATTCTCGATATATCCCTGGCCCATGGTCTCGAACAGGGAGCGATACCTTGCTTCGCTGTTGCGCAGAGCCGTCTCGATCCGGGTTCGCTCGACTGGTGCCCAAGTGCCTTCGGCAACATCCTCAACCTGCTGAATCTCCGCACTGGTCTCCGCAGCGTCGCCAGGCGGCCGCAACGCGTCGGTAAGCTTGAGCAGGAAGGACTGACTGTCCTCGTTTGCGCGCAGCCGCACCATCATGAGGTGCTGGTCCGTCGTCTCCGTAATGATGCCGACAAATCCCGCGACTTCACCCTGTTCGTCCCGCGTCGGCGTCCATGTCGCGGTAAACCAGCCCTCCGGCATATTCTCGCGCCAGGGCAAGGTGCAGTGCTGGTCGACCATAATCTCCTGGGCACCCGCCAGGACCCGCTGCAGCGAAGGCTCCAACTGGCCTATGATATCTGCAAAAACCCTGCGGAATGGGGCGCCAAACGCCTGCGGATGCTTGTCGGACAGCATGGTCCCATAAGCGTCATTGTAGATCATCAGCAGCTCAGGTCCGGCAGCCACGAACATCGGCTGTCGCGAGTCCATCATGAGATCGATCAGCACCTCGAGGTGAGGTGCCCAATGCTCACGCGACCCCAGGGAGGTCATGCGCCAGTCCGTCGTTTGCAGCAGAGCTGCCGCTGCTCGGTTCGTCGTCGGTGATTGTGCCATCGAAGTTACCGCCGGTCTCAGCGCAGTCCCTCACTATATCTCGAAAGCAGAAGGGAGCCAGTTCCGCTTCGAGCCAAAACCCGTTACGCAGCACCATTCGCCCGGAGACAGGCCTGCGGTGCCAATTTGCCGGTCAACTGCTGTTGGCATGCACGAGATCATGGATGGTCGCGGCAACCTCGCCCCGCTCCAAAGGTTTTCCGCACAGGACGATATGGGCGTATTCCGGAGGGACCGTTGCCTCGTGATAACCCGTGGTGAAAATGAGGGGTACACCGCGCCCAATCAGAAGGTCAGCGGCAGGGAAAACCATCTCTCCGGCCAAATTCATGTCGAGCACAGCCCCGTCGATGGTCAAGGTATCGTCGATCAGATCCAAAGCACGGCGCAAGTTTGCAACAGGACCCAGGACGAGTGCTCCGGCTGCTTCGAGCTCCTCCCGGATGTCCTCAGCGAGAAGGTATTCGTCTTCGACGACAAGGATGCGCATTCCCGTCAGTACAGCTTCAGGCATCTTCAGCTCCCTGACCGTCATAACTGATACAAGCAGAAGCATCGCCCAATGACCGATGGGTCGATGTCGACTATGGCTCGCGCCAATGACTGAAAGGTCTTGCGCCCAGATTGGTTCCCGTCGCGCCCAGCGTCGCGACCATGGCCGGCATGAAGTGAGCTAGAAATTGGCTGGGGCGCCAGGATTCTAAGCTGGCACCAACGGCACCTCAAGTCGTTGAAACATAATACAAGATATGGCGCTCTACTGCGGCGTTATACACCCGCGTGGCTCACAAAGGCCAGCGTTCCAATCCTGCCCTAGTAAACCTGAGCACGGTGTTGACAGCAAAAAGGAGACGAAAAATTCCCCACCGTCAGCGCCGTGCGCTGGCCCAACGCCGAAGGCGAGTGTTTTTTTGATGTCAAAGCTGGCTCAAGGCTCCGGCCATAAATGGCGCGCAGCGCGCTCAACAGAAAAAGCAGGAAGCCACCAAGGAAAAGGAAAGAATAATCAGCGCCGCGAAGCGGGAAGCCGATGCAATCAAGGCTCAGGCAGCCGCTCAAGCTGAGCAGATTTTGGAGAGGGCATTCAACTCCGAGGCTCGCGCGATCTCCGAAATTCGCTAGGTCGATGACGCAGTTGCATTGCTAGCAACCGGTGTAGTCGAACCGAAACCTGGAGGCGAAGGCTTTCAACTTACCTGAAAAATCAATCGAGACGAGCGAGCCAAGATTGACGTCCTGGCGAGGCACCGCCTGATAGGTCCTCTTTTGGACATGTTCCGCGGCGCAATAGAGGTCCTCGTCCACAAAATCGTACGTTCAGCGGCTGATCGGTCGACTTGAGACTCTGGAAGAGGAAATGAACGCGATGCAGCGCAAGAAATTGTCAGAGATAAAAACTCTGATCGACAACGATGACCTTGTGAAACCGTGGCTCTTCCGATTCCACCCTATAAACTTCCCCTGCCAAATTGTCGGCGTCGGGGCGGGAAGCAGACTGACCACTTTCCAGCCGACATATGCACTTGCTGACATGGCGACTGGGCGATGACCCAGCCGCCGATTTGTTTAGTCGATCGCCACCATGAACGGATAGTCAGTGTAGCCTTCGGCTCCGCCGCCATAGAATGTCGCCCGCACATGCTTGTTCAGGGCTGCGCCAACCTTGATGCGCTGCGGCAAATCCGGATTGGCAATGAAGGGCCGACCAAAGGCGACAGCGTCCGACTTGCCGGCTGAAACGGCCTCTGCTGCGGTTTCTGGGACGAAACCACCAGCAGAAATCACGGGGCCGCCAAAGGCCTTCCTGAACAATGAGGCAACGTCTGGTGCACTCACATCCAAAGGCTTCTCGTCGTTGGTGAAATCGGAACGCGGCTCGATCAGGTGCAGGTAGGCGATCTTGCGCTTGCCCAGTTCGCGGACGACATATTCCCAAAGCGCGACGCCTGAGGAATCCTGCATGCCCTGAATGCCGCTCCAGGGTGAAAGTCGAACACCCATGCGGTCTGTGCCGATGGCGGCGCCCACAGCATCGACTACTTCAAGCAGGAAGCGAGCGCGGTTTTCGATGGAGCCACCATATTGGTCGGTGCGCTGATTGCTTCCATCGTTCAGGAACTGATCGATCAGATAGCCATTCGCTCCATGGACTTCGACACCGTCAAAGCCTGCCTCACGCGCATTGCGAGCCGCCTGCACGAAGTCCTTTGTAATCGCTGCAATCTCGTCGAGTTCAAGCGCACGCGGGGTTTCATAGGGTACCGAATTGCCTTGAGCGTCAGAGGTGTTGCCCGGCGCCGCAATCGCCGAAGGCGCCACCGGCAGCACGCAGTTCGGTTGCAGAAGCGTGTGCGAAATCCGACCCACATGCCAGATCTGGTTAAAAATGAAGCCACCCTTGGCATGCACGGCCTCTGTGACAGCTTTCCAGCCTTGGACCTGTTCAGCGGTGAAGATGCCTGGCACCCAGACATAGCCCTTGGTGAAGGGGTTGATGTCGGTCGCTTCTGTGATCTGCAGCCCACCGTCGCTGGCACGCTGGCCATAATACTCGGCATTAAGCGCGTACGGGATGTCGCCCGGCTGCTTGGCGCGCATGCGCGTCAAGGGGGCCATGACGACACGATGCTTAAGCGCGATCGCACCGAGTTGCAGCGGATTAAAGAGGACGTCTTGAGCCATTTTTCGGAACCTCATTGGTTATGAGGCTCGGATGTAGATCGTCGCGTTTCGTGTTACCATTAGTGGCAAGCGAGAAGCTTGATAACGAAATTCGATAGGACGTAATGTGGACACGCAAGCACTCGATGTTTTCCTGAATGCGGCCCGTACAGGTAGCCTCTCAGGTGCGGCGCGCCACCTCAAGCTTACACCCATGGCAGCAACACGGCGGCTTGCTTCCCTTGAGGACGAGCTGGGGGTGCGTCTGTTCAATCGAACATCGCGGTCATTATCCCTTACGCCGGAAGGAGAGGCCTTCCATCCGTTCGCGGTCGAAATGGTGGACGCGCATGAGGCTGCCAAGGCATCTTTGTCGCCAGATGTCAGAGGGGCGACGGGCCTGCTGCGCGTGACAGCGCCAATTACCCTGGGTCGCAAGAGGATCATGCCGATTGTCCGCGACCTGCTCGATGAGAATCCCGCTCTGCGAATTGACCTCGACCTGAGCGACGCCATGGTCGATATCGTGGCGGCAGGCATCGATCTGGCTGTACGTATCGCACCGCTGAAAGATTCCGGTCTGATCGCCAGAAAACTAGCCGACAATCCCAAGCATATTTATGCCGCTCCATCCTATCTGGCGGCGCGAGGTGCGCCGAAGACCATCAATGATTTGGCCAACCATGAGTGCCTGACATTCCCCAATTTCACTCATTGGGAGTTTCTGGCCGATGGAAAGGAAAGAACCGTGCGCGTCGATGGACGTTTTTCGTCCAGTGGTGTCGATGGCTTCCTTGCTGCGTGCGTTGCAGGGTTGGGCCTGGCTCAGCTATCGGCTTGGGACGTCAGGGACGAGCTTGAAAGCGGTGACTTGGTGCTGGTCGACATCGCCGGCACCACGCCGAGGGACCTGGCGATCTGGGGCGTGTATCCTTCCCGCAGGAAGGTACTTCCAAAAATCAGGGTTTTCTTGGACCGTCTGCAAGAGAGCCTGGCGTAATCAACGTCCGCTTTTCGCGCACCTGGGGCCGAAGCTAAATGACCGAAATGGGGTCGGAAGCTGACCGGCTCCATCGGGGTGAGAAGCAGACAGACAGTTTTGGGGGCGACGATCCGATTGCTGCCGCACAGGCATCGAGTTGACGGACATTCCGGCACCCCGTAACAATTGGCCCATGAAAGTCGAAAACGGCATGGTCGTAGTAGGTGCGCGCATGGGCACGGCAGCATAGCTGCCAGGCGAAAGCACCCATGCGCGCAGAAATCAGCCCCTGACAGGGGCTTTTTTATTGCCTCGTCCTCCACACCAGCAATTGGCTTTAATCATGCCCGGGTCATCAGCATCTCCTCGCCTGTCCACGTTGATCTTTGTGTCGGCACTCGCGATCCTGCCGATCAACTTCTTCCTTCCATCTCTCCCCCAAATGGCCGCCGAATTTGGCGTCGACTACGGACTGATCGGGCTCTCGCTGGCGGCCTATGCGATCGTGTCGGCATGCCTTCAGCTCGTTGCGGGCCCGCTTTCGGACCGCTTTGGCCGCCGGCCTGTGATCGTCGGTGCTCTGGCGATATTCATCGCTGCGTCCATAGGGTGTGCCACAGCGCAAGATGCATGGACCTTTCTGGCCTGTCGCATGGTGCAGGCCGTAATCGCTCCAACCTATGGCGTGTCGCTGGCTACGATCCGTGACACGACCAGCCGGGAACAGGCCGCAGGCAAATTCGGCTATATCGCCATGGCTTGGGCAATTGCTCCCATGCTCGGCCCCACGGCAGGCGGCCTGATCGATCAGCTGCTCGGCTGGAGGGCCAGCTTCTCCATTCTGGCGCTCTTGGGAGTTGGGGTGCTTGCCCTGTGTTTGATCGATCTCCGCGAAACGAACAATGCGCGGTCCAAGACAATGCTGGAGCAGTACAGGACCTATCCCGAACTGCTGGGCTCCGGGCGGTTCCTGGCCTATTGTCTCTGTATGGCCTTCTCGGTTGGCGCCTTCTATGCCTTCCTCGCTGGTGCTCCGCTGGCCGCTTCGGCTTTCGATCTGTCGCCTGCCGTTCTGGGGCTCTACATGGGCTCCATTACTGGCGGCTTCATGCTCGGCAGTTATCTGGCCGGGCGGCTCGCCGGCAATATCTCACAGGCGACCCTGCTGATTGCAGGAAGGGGCGTGGCCTGCGGGGGGCTCTTGTTCGGCATCGTCCTGCACTTTGCCGGCGTCGACCATGTCGTGACATTGTTCGGGCCATGCCTTTTCGTCGGGCTGGCGAATGGGCTGACGCAGCCCAGCGCCAACGCAGCGGCAATTTCGGTTCGCTCGGGGCAGACGGGAAGCGCCGCGGGCCTGGCCGGCGCGATCACCGTCGCC
Organism: Candidatus Devosia phytovorans; assembly: GCA_029202405.1. NCBI lineage: Bacteria > Pseudomonadati > Pseudomonadota > Alphaproteobacteria > Hyphomicrobiales > Devosiaceae > Devosia > Candidatus Devosia phytovorans. The sequence continues at coordinate 2,456,390 of CP119312.1, forward strand.
GGCGCTTCCATCATGGCAGCGATCGCAGGCGCCGTTTTGACAGGAGAGAATGCTCGGCCTGGCCTGCTGATGGTGATGTTGGCTTCAGCGCTTGTCGCCCTGGTTGCGGCCATCGTTGCTCGTCATCTCGACAACGACTTCTCGTTCCAACGACCACCGGCGGGCGATTGTTTCTAAGAACGCCCCCGACATGAGATTGATAGTTCCTTAATGTCTATCGTTTTTGTAGACTAATGCGCTTAGCGTTCACTCATCCGCCTTCGATGAGTGACACACATGCCGGCCTTTCCCATCTCCCGACGTCTCTTTCTTGCCTCCGGCGCAGCGGCGCTGATCGCCTCGCGTACCAGCTTCGCGCAGGAATCGGCTTCCCTTGCTGGCGAAATACCGCCCGGCACAAAGCTTGTGGTTGGCGATCCCCAAACACAGCAAGCACTGATCCTTTCAGGGCTGATCGACGAGATCACCTTCGAGGTCGAGTGGACTAATCTCAGCGGTGGACCGCAGACATCCGAAGCGTTCCGAGCCCGGGCGCTCGATGTCGGCTCGGTCGCGGAAATTCCGTCGATCTTCGCCAATTGGAACGACCTTCCTGTCCGCAACATCTCCTATAAGGAGCGGGCCGATCCAATCGCTCACCCGATCTACCGCTTCGGCATTTCGCCGGGCGTGGAGGTCAAGAGCCTAGCCGATTTCCGCGGCAAACGCATCGCCTTCAGCCCCGGCCAGGCCCAGGGCGCATTGGTTCTTCGCGCCCTGCAGGCGGCCGGCCTTACCCGCGATGACGTGACGCTGGTGGAATTGCCCAGCACGGGCGACGTCTACCCCGTATCGCTGGCCAGCAAGCAGGTGGATATCGCTCCGATCGGTGGCGTCAATATCCGCCGCTACATCAACCAGTATGGTCCCGATGGCGCGACCCTGGTCGAGCATGGGCTCCGGGATGACCCAGGCCATCTCTACTCCCCACAATGGGTGCTGGACGACCCCGCCAAGGCCGCGGCATTGGCGCAATATGTCGGCCTTTGGGCGCGGGCCACCAAATGGGTCGACGCCAATCCCGAGACCTGGATTGCCGAATACTACGTCAAGAACCAGGGCCTTTCGGCCGATGACGGCGCCTATCTGGTCGAGCTGACCGGCGAACAGGTCGTGCCCGAAAGCTGGGACGAGGTCGTTGCACGCCACCAGGCCACGATCGACCTGCTCGCCGTCGAGCTCGGCTACGAGCCCTATGACGCCGAACTGATCTTTGATCGTCGTTTCGAAAAACTGGGGGCCGCCGCCGTCGCCGCCCTTTAATCCCCGCATCACCCGAGGAGACCCACATTGACCTATCTCAGCAGCGGCGGAAGCCGGCACATAGACCTTTTGGGACAAGACGCAGAATACGGCATCCCCGTATCGAAGCCGAAGGAAACCCCACGCCCACGGCGACGACTGGGCCCCGGCCCGGCCATTCCTTTCGGCTTGCAGATCGGCCCGGCGGTACTGGTCGTGCTTTGGCTCCTCGGATCGACCTTCGGGTTGATCGACCCCCGCATCCTGCCGGCGCCGTGGACGGTGTTCGCCACGTTCGGGGAGTTGATCGCAGACGGGCGACTGCAGTCGAATTTCCTGACATCGGCTGGGCGCGCGGCGGCGGGCCTTGCAGGCGGCATCGCCATCGGCCTCGCCCTGGCGGTGCTTGCTGGTCTCTCCCGCGTCGGCGAGGCGCTGATAGACGGGCCTGTCCAGATCAAGCGTGCCGTCCCGACACTCGCCCTCATCCCTTTGTTGATCCTCTGGTTCGGCATCGGTGAAACGATGAAAGTCACGGTCATTACCCTAGGCGTGCTCGTGCCGATCTACATGCATACGCATAACGCGCTGCGCGGCATCGACAATCGCTATGTCGAACTGGCCGAAACGCTGCGTATGAGCCAACGCGACTTCCTGTTTCAGGTGGTTCTGCCCGGCGCCCTGCCCGGCTTCCTTCTCGGCCTGCGCTTTGCCGTAACGCTGTGCTGGGTGTCGCTGGTGGTGGTCGAGCAGATCAATGCCACCAGTGGCCTCGGCTACATGATCGAGCTGGCCCGAACCTATGGCCAGACCCAGATCATTCTCGTCGGCCTCGTCACCTATGCCTTTCTCGGTCTCGTCTCGGACGGTCTCGTTCGCCTGCTCGAAAGGAAGCTGCTGTCATGGCGCCGTACACTCGCAAACTGAACGCCGTCCATGTCCGCAGCCTGACCCGGCGCTTCGGTGACAATACCATTCTCGACGATGTCGATCTCGACATTGCCCCGGGCGAATTCGTCGCCCTGCTCGGCAAGAGCGGCTCGGGAAAGTCCACCTTCCTGCGGGCACTGGCCGGCATCGACTATGAGGTCGAGGGCACAGGCACACTGGAGGCGCCGGACCAGCTCTCGGTCGTCTTCCAGGACGCCCGTCTCCTGCCATGGCGCAATGTCATCCAGAACGTAACTCTCGGCCTCGGTGGCGGCGAAGGACAGGACGCCGGGCGCCGGGCTCTTTCGGAGGTTGGGCTGGGTGGTCGCGAAGAGGCGTGGCCCATCCAACTCTCAGGGGGCGAACAGCAGCGCGTTGCACTGGCCCGGTCCCTGGTCCGCGAACCAGCCTTGTTGCTGGCCGACGAACCCTTCGGCGCCCTCGATGCGCTGACCCGGCTCAAGATGCACGATCTGCTGCGCGAGCTTTGCGCCCGGCACCAACCTGCCGTCCTGCTCGTCACCCATGATGTCGACGAAGCCATCTCGCTCGCCGACCGCATTCTGGTGCTCGATCAAGGGCGCTTCGTCGAGGATTTGAGCGTCGACCTGCCCGCGCCGCGCGACCATGGCACGCCGCGCTTTGCCGAAATCCGCAATCATCTTCTGGCCCGGCTCGGTGTCGAGCGGGCGGAACGTCAGGCTGCCTGAGGAGAAAACCCATGACCGACCGCAAGCGACAGATGAAGCTGGGCGCCTTCATCATGGCCACCGGCCACCATGTGGCCGCCTGGCGCCATCCGCAGTCCCAAGCCGATGCCAGCCACAATATCGACCACTACCGCGAACTGGCGCAGACGGCCGAGCGCGGTCTGTTCGACCTGGTTTTCGTCGCCGACAGCCCGGCTGGCTGGGAGCGCGCCAAGGACCCCGAGGCCCTGCGCCGGGCAAGTCATGGCGCTCATTTCGAGCCGGTAACCCTATGGGCGGCGCTGTCGCAGGTGACCCACAATATCGGCTTTGTCGCCACTGCCTCGACCACCTATGAGGATCCCTATCTGCTAGCACGAAAGTTCGCCTCGCTCGACCACATCAGCAAGGGTCGCGCGGCCTGGAATGTGGTGACGACGGGCGCGGACGTCTCCAGGAATTTCACCATTCCCGGTCACCCCGCCCATGCGGATCGTTACAGCCGAGCGGAGGAATTTGTCGATCTGGTCAAGGGGCTCTGGGATTCCTACGAGGACGATGCCTTCATCCGTGACAAGGAGAGCGGCATCTATCTCGACCCCGACAAGGTGCATCAACTCAATCACCAGGGCGCGCAATTCTCGGTCGCAGGACCGCTCAATGTCGCTCGCTCGCCGCAGGGATATCCTGTCATCGTGCAGGCGGGCGCTTCGGAGGCCGGTCGCGAACTGGCGGCACGCACCGCCGAGATGATCTTTACCGCCAATCAGACCATCGAGGATGCGCAGGAATTCTACAGTGACGTGAAGGGCCGGCTCGCCCGCTATGGCCGCCGGCGGGACGACCTGCTCATCAGTCCCGGAATTTTTCCCGTGCTGGGCGGCACGGAAAAAGAGGCGAAGGACAATCACGACTATATCCAGTCGCTGATCCATCCCTCGATCGCCTGGAATATCCTGCAGCGCCACTACAAGGACGTGGACCTCTCCGGCTATTCGCTTGACGACAAGGCACCGCCCCTGCCGCCGAGCACCGAGCTCAACAAGAGCCGGCTCAAGCTGGTCACCGACCTGGTCGAACGCAATGGCCTTACGCTGCGCGAACTCTATCTGGCCGTAGCCGGCGCGCGCGGACATCGCGAAGTGGTCGGAACGCCCGAGCAGATTGCCGACGCCATGCAGGACTGGTTCGAGCATGGTGCCGCCGATGCTTTCAACATCATGCCGCCCATCCTGCCAACCGGCCTTACCGACTTCGTCGATCAGGTTGTTCCGATCCTGCAACGCCGTGGCCTGTTCCGCACCGAATATGAAGGCACGACGCTGCGCGAGAACCTTGGCCTTTCCCGCCCCGTTAATAGCTTTGCGGCACTGCGGGAAACCCGCGCTGCGGTTTGATGGAACAAGGATAGATCAATGACTGACTATCGCAATCTCGGTGCCAGTGCCCTCAAGGTCTCGCGCCTCTCGCTCGGAACGATGATGTTCGGCGGGCCAACCGACGAGCCGACCTCCAAGCGCATCATCGACTCTGCGCGTGAGCATGGCATCAACTTCATCGACACCGCCGACGTCTACAACAAGGGTGTCTCCGAGGAGATTGTTGGCAGGGCGATCAAGGCACAGCGCGATGACTGGGTGATCGCCACCAAATTCGTCAACGCCACCGGCGCCGGACCGAACAGCGGCGGCTATTCGCGCAAGTGGGTTTACCAGGCCGTCGAAGCGAGCCTACGCCGGCTCGACACGGACTATATCGACATCCTCTACTTCCACCGCGCCGTTTTCGACGCCCGGCCGGAAGAACCCTTGCGGGCGATTGCCGAGCTGATCGCAGCCGGCAAGCTGCGCTATTTCGGCGTGTCCAATTTCCGCGGCTGGCGCATCGCCCAGATCTCACATCTGGCCGACCAGCTCGGCATCGACCGACCGATCGTCAGTCAGCCGCTCTACAACATCGTCAATCGCACAGCAGAAACCGAACAGCTTCCAGCTGCCGCCGCATATGGCCTGGGTGTTGTGCCCTATAGCCCCCTCGCTCGCGGCGTGCTCACTGCCAAGTATGCCCCTGGAGCCGAGCCGCACGCCGATAGCCGCGCCGGGCGCGGCGACAAGCGTATTGCCGAAACCGAATGGCGCCCGGAGTCCATCGCCATAGCGCAAAAGATTGCCGTCCACCTCAAGGGGCGCGGCATCACGCCGAGTGAATTCGCCGTCGCCTGGGTGCTGAACAATCCCTATGTCACCGCCGCCATTGCCGGCCCGCGAACCGAAGAGCAGTGGACGACCTACCTCAAGGCTTTGGAAGTGACGCTGACTGCCGAGGACGAGGCACTGATCGATGACCTTGTGCCGCAGGGCCATGCTTCGACCCATGGTTTCATCGACCCAGGTCACCCGCTTGAGGGCCGACCGGGGGCCGGCGCCCGGCAGCTCAACCGCAATGTCACCTAGGACTGAACGATGACGCTGCATCAGTCGACACAATCCGTGCATGCCGCCCAGGCCCAAGAGGCGCTGTTCCGGCGGTATCGCGAGCCGCTTCCCATAGCGGCAGCCAACTGGAACGAGACCATCGCCGGTCTTGTCGCCCATAGGTCGGTGCGCGTTTTCCGCGACCAGTCCCTGCCCCCCGGCACCCTGGAAACCCTGGTGGCCGCAGCGCAGTCAGCTCCGTCCTCGTCCAATATCCAAGCCTGGAGCGTGGTGGCGATCGAAGATCCGACTCGTAAGGCGCGGCTATCGCAGCTCGCGGGCAATCAGCGCCATATCGAGCAGGCGCCTCTCTTCCTGGTTTTTGTCGCCGATCTCGCCCGTGCCTCGGCCATTGCCGCGCAAGATGGCGTCGAGCTCGAAGGGGCTCACTATACCGAGTCCTTCCTGCTTGCGACGATTGACGCCACGCTGGCAGCGCAAAATGCCCTGGTGGCCGCGGAATCCCTGGGCCTTGGCACCGTCTATATCGGCGCGCTGCGCAATCACCCGGAAGCCGTTGCTGCCGAACTGGGCCTTCCCGATCTCGCCTATGCCGTCTTCGGCCTCGTCGTCGGAATCCCCGACGAGACCCGACCGGCGTCGGTAAAACCGCGGCTACCTCAAGATGCCGTGCTGCATCGCGAGCGCTACGACCTCGGGCAGCAGACCGGGCCCATACAACGGCACGACGATCACGCCATCGCCTTCCGGCGCGAACAACAATTGCCGGTGCAGGGCTGGAGCGAGCTGGTGGTCGATCGCCTGCGCTCGGTGGAGGCGCTCAAAGGGCGGCACGTGCTGCGTTCAGTGCTGAACCGGCTCGGTTTTCAGCTTCGCTAACGGTCATCAACGGGAGACAGTCATGAGCGAGAGTTCCGAATTTCTTTGGTACATCCCCAACCAGGTCGTGCCTGGCCATCGCGGGGATGAGGTGACGGCCAACCACAACAGCCTCGATGCGCTGACGGCTCAGGCCGAAGCGCTCGAACGGCACGGTTGGGGCGGTGCACTGATCGGCACCGGGTGGGGCCGCCCCGACACGTTCACCGTCGCCACTGCTCTTACGGCGCGAACCAAGACATTCGAACCCTTGATCGCGATCCGTCCGGGCTATTGGCGTCCGGCCAACTTCGCTTCCGCCGCTGCAACTCTCGATCACCTCAGCAATGGCCGCGTCCGGATCAACATCGTTTCCGGTCAGGACAATCTGGCCGCCTATGGCGACAGCGAGGGCGATCAGGCGCATCGATATGGCCGGACCAAGGAATTCATGCGCTTGGTGCGCAGGCTCTGGACCGAGGAAAACGTCACCTTCGACGGCGAGCATTTCAGCGTCGCGGACAGCACGGTGACGCCACGCCCCTTCGCCCGCCCCGGTCGACCGCATCCGCGGCTCTATTTCGGTGGCGCCTCCGAAGCGGCCGAGCGGGTGGCCGCGACAGAAGCCGATGTGCAGCTTTTCTGGGGTGAACCGCTCGACGGTGTCGCCGAACGGATCGATCGGCTGAAGGCCCTCGCCAAGACCCTTGATCGCGACCTCCCACCGCTCGAATTCGGCCTGCGCATTACCACTTTCGTGCGCGACACCACCGAGCAGGCTTGGACCGATGCCGAAGCCAAGGTGGTCAAGATGGCAGAAAACCAGAGCGGTCAGTGGAACGACCATCGCCGCCATGTGGCCATCGGCCAGCAGCGCTTGCTTGAACTGCAAAGCCGGGGCGACGTGCTGGACGACAATCTCTATACCGCCCCGGGCAAGTTCGGCGGCGGCGGCGCAGGAACGACATGGCTGGTTGGCTCGGCCGAAGATGTCGCGGCATCGTTGCTCAAGTACCAGGCCCTGGGCATCCGCCACTTCGTGCTTTCGGATACGCCTTATCTCCAGGAGATCGAACGACAGGGCGAACGTCTTCTCCCACTGTTGAGGGCGCGGGGCCTTTCAGTGCAGCAAGCCGTTTAGACTTCTGAGGGGCGGTCGACAAAGTGCCTGATCGCCCTCCTCGGCTGATGTCCTCGCGTGTAAAGCGCCACCAGTCGAAATTAACTCTAGAAGATCGATAGACAATATATTCCGTCACAAACCACTCTCGCGGCAAAGCAATCTTGTCACCCGCCACAATTTGGCCATCTGTGCTTTGAATTTCCCCTCCCCTTTTTCGCATCATTGCTTCAACGGCAACAAGCCGTGACTGGAAGCAAGCGAGGCAACATGCATTCCACTTTGAAAGCTTTGGCGACGGCGACGTCCGCCATTCTCCTCACCGGTATTTCCTTTGCTGCCGCTGCGCAGGAAGGACCCTTGGTCACCGCCGAATGGGTGCAGGAAAACCTGCAGAACCCGGACGTGCGCATTTTTGAAGTGAGCGTCGATACAGGCGTCTATGAACGCGGCCACATCCCCGGCGCAATCAACCTCGCCTGGCACACCGATCTCGTCGATCCGATCCGTCGCGACATCGTCAGCCGCGACAATTTCGAGGCCCTGCTGCAGGAAGCCGGTGTCGACGAGGACACGACCGTGGTTCTCTATGGCGACAACAACAACTGGTTCGCCGCTTGGGGCGCCTGGGTGTTCGACATCCATGGCCTGGGCGAGGTGAAGCTCCTCGACGGCGGCCGCAAGTATTGGGAAGCGCAGGGCCTGCCACTCGATACAGCGACGCCGGAGTACGCGACTTCGGCGATCGATCTGCCGACCGAGCCGGCCGACCTGCGCGCGCGTCTCGTCGACGTGCTCGAAGTCGTCGAGGGCGGTGCCGACGTATCGCTGGTCGATATCCGTGGTCCCAAGGAATATAGCGGCGAGATCTTCGCGCCTGAAGGCGTCCAGGAACTTTCCATTCGCGCCGGCCATATCCCAGGTGCGGTGAACTTCCCCTGGGGCGGCGCCGTCAATGAGGATGGCCGCTTCAAGTCTGCCGACGAACTCAAGGCTGCCTTTGCAGATCTTGGCATCGATGGCTCCAAGCCGATCATCACCTATTGCCGCATTGGCGAACGCTCGAGCCATACCTGGTTCGTGCTGAGCCGGATCCTCGGCTACGAGGTGCGCAACTATGACGGCTCGTGGACAGAATACGGCAATGCCGTTGGCGTGCCGATCGAAAATCCCTCGGGCACGGTCTGGGGTAAGATCTGATCCATCCGATCGGGCACGGTGACTACCGGCGGGCGCCTTACGGCGTCCGCTTTATCTGTTCTGGGGGCTATACGTGACACCACCTGCCATTCGCTTCGGCATTCCACTGCTTATCGCCATCGGGTTGATCTGGGGCTTTCTCGCCCTCAATTCCGGAGGGCCCGAGGGCCGTCCGCTGGCCTTTTCGCTCGCGATCGGGGCCGCCTTCGGCGCCGTGCTGCAGCGCGGCCGTTTCTGCTTCTATTGCAATTTCCGCGACCTGATCGAAAAGCGTGAAGCGAGCGGTGTGATTGCAATCCTCGTGGCGCTGGCGGTCGGCGCCATCGGCTATACGATCATTTTCGGCGCCTGGTTGCCGACCCCCGCTCCCGGCCGCCTGCCGCCGACCGCCCATATCGGGCCGGTCAGCGTTACATTAGTCATCGCCGCCCTTGCCTTCGGTGTCGGCATGGTGATTTCCGGCTCATGCCTTTCGGCCCATTTTTATCGCCTGGCCGAAGGGTCAGTGATTTCGCCTTTCGCCATTGTCGGCGCAGGCCTTGGTTTCGGCCTCGGCTTTCTCACATGGAACCCGCTCTTTCTCGCGGTGACCAGCAATGCCTTCATTCTCTGGCTGCCCAATGTGCTGGACTATGCCGGTGCGCTGCTGGTGACGCTGGCTTTGCTGATCGGCCTCGGCATTCTCACGCTTTGGTGGTCCCGTCCGATCCAGCCGCAAACTGCAGAACCCCTGACCCTGCGGGAGGCCGGACAAGCCATTTTCATCCGCCGCTGGCCCGGTGTTCTGGCCGGCATTGCCGTGGGCGTGATTTCTACCTTCGCCTATTTTCGCGTGGCGCCGCTGGGCGTGACGGCGGAACTGGGCTCCATCGTCCGCACGGCGGGCATGCAATGGTCGCTCCTGCCCGGCACGCTGTTCGGGCTCGACGGGTTGCGCGGCTGCGCCACGGTGATCAAGGAGGCGCTATTGTCCAATAATGGGCTCTTCGTCATCGGGCTGATCGGCGCCAGCTTCATCGCCTCGCTCATTGCTGGCCAGTTCAAGCCGCGGCGCCTGACCGGGCTGGATGTGGCGCGCGGCCTCGGCGGCGGACTTCTGCTCGGCTGGGGCGCGATGACGGCACTGGGATGCACGGTTGGCGTCTTGCTCTCAGGCATCCACGCCGGCTCGCTGTCGGGCTGGATCTTCCTCTTCGCCATGTCGCTGGGCATTCTCGCCACTCTCTGGCTTGGCCGCCGTTTGCGGTCCCGCTTCGCAGCCGCGTGAGACACGGCTCCGCCAGGCGGAGCCGGTTATGCCATGGCTGTCTGGATGCCCCGGCCCTCCAGCAGCGCTTAACCGTCGGATCGCGGCCCCGGAACAGGCGTTAGGCCTCGGCAAAGTCGCGCTTGCCGCCGGCCGAATAGATATACTGATAGAGGCGGGCCGCCGTTCCCGGATCGAAGGGATCGCCCGCCTCCTCGAGGGCGCCAAAGCCGTCGGCATCGAGCACCTCGCTCCACAGATAGCTGTAATAGCCCGTCTCATAGCCATCGTCGGAGAACAGATGCAGGAAAGGCGTGCTGCCATGGCGCAACGCGATCTCGTGCGGCATGCCGATGCTGTCGAGCACGCTCTTTTCGAAATCGGCAACCGAACCGGTCATCGGCTGGCTGTGATAGTCCATGTCGAGAATGGCGGATGAGACAAATTCCACCGTCTCGAAGCCGGAATTAGCGATACGCGCGCTGCGCATGCGTTCCAGCAGACCTCCGGAATGGGCGCGCCCGTCTCGACATGGCTGAAGTGCGCGGGGACCTGGAGTTGCTCGAGCCACTGTTCATAGATCTGGCTTGGCAATTCGATGAAGTCACGCGCCATGATCTTTGTCTCGCTCGATCTGGGCGTGGTCCGGCATATCAGTGACCGCGTCGCCGTGATGAATGACGGCTTTGTTGTCGAGGAAGGCGATGTCGAGCAGGTGTTCACCGCACCCACCCGTCCCTATACCATGGCCTCGTTGAGGGCCCAGCCCAGGGTACCAACTATAGCAGGACCTCAATCGGCGAGGCGCGACGGCTCCATTAATCAGCCACGAAGGGAAACTTAGTCACTGCATCTCACGCCCTCGGGAAAGTGGATCTATGGGCTCTCGGCTTTCCATCGAATGGTCATCGTCTACTAATTTGGTAGACATAAATTCTCGACCATCGATGAAGTTGAAAAAACCGTGCTCTCGCTGGCTCTCGTCCTATTCATGAGGTCGTCTTACTCTTTTGCCTTCGAACGTCAGCATCTGGGGGTCTCATGTCCATCGTCGATTTTGCCACCTACGCCGCCCCCACCGCGCCATTGGGCACGGCCGATGTCCCCAGTTTCAAGAGCGCCATGGGGCGTCTAGCTGGCGCCGTCTCGGTCATCACCGTCGGCACTGGCGAAGCACGCACCGGCTTCACCGCCACTTCGGTTTCCTCATATTCTATGGACCCGCCGACCATCCTCGTCAGCGTCAACAAGAATTCCTCTTCCTGGCCGGCCCTGCTCGAAGCGCGCTCCTTTGCCGTCAATATCCTCGCCCATGGCCAGGCTGAAGTCGCCGACCGTTTCGCCGGTCGCGGCGGCATCAAGGGCAGTGACCGCTATGTCGGCTGGGACTGGGAGCGCCTCGGCACCGGCACGCTCGGCCTCAATGGCGCCGTCTCGGTCATCGACTGCGACCTCGACGAAGCCATCGAACGCCATTCGCACGCCATACTGCTTGGCCGGGTCCGCTCGGTCGACACCGATCCCCATATTTTCCCGCTGCTCTATTGGAGCGGCGGCTACCAAAATCTCGCAGGAGTCTGACGCCTCTTTAGTCCCAACCCAGGAGAAGCATCCATGATCCCGTTTTTTGGCATCCTTTCACCAGAAGTCGTCAAGCATGCTGATGCGGAAGAAGCCCCGCTCAAGAAGAGTTTTTTCGGCGGCCCATCCGACACCGATGACAACTACATCCCCTTGACTCGCGCCGAGAGAGACGCCTGCTATCTCAATGGAAAACTTGGCAAAATCGATCCCGTCGAGGAAGTCGCCTTGCGCCCCTTCTCCTCGGTCGCACGCTACTATTTCTGACCGCCATGACGCGCCCGATCCTCATCGTCCCGGGCCTGCACGGCTCCCAAGCCGGCCATTGGCAACACTGGTGGCGGCAGGACCACGCCGATTCCAGCATCGTCCAGCAGGCCGATTGGTCACATCCGCTGGAGTCAGAATGGCTTGAGGTTGCCGAGCGCGCTATTTTCCGCCGCCCTGACAGTCTGGTTATCGCTCACAGTCTCGGCGCGATCCTCGTCGCCAAGCTGGCCCGCAGCCGCGTCGCCAGTTGCATTGCCGGTGCCCTGCTCGTCGCACCCGCCGACATCACGCGCACCTCGCTGAGGCACCACCGCACCTACGAATTCGGCGCCATGCCGCAGGATCGCATTCCCTTCCCGACCCTGGTCGTCGCCAGCCAGGACGATCCCTACATGCCCTATGCCAAGCTCGTCACCCTTGCCGGTCTCTGGGGCAGCCGCATCCATGACATGGGTCATGTCGGCCATATCAATGTCGAAAGCGGCTTCGGCCGCTGGACCCAAGGCTATGCCCTTGCAGCATCTATTCTTCCGCAGCATCAGCTGCCTTGACCCGGAGCGTCGCCATGACAGCCCCGGAGAACAGAATGCTCTTGTTTAGAGAGTTTCTAGACATTAATTACCGTCTCAGACCGGCCCCGGAGATCGAGGCCGCTTCCCTGGGATGGCGCAAATCCATGCTGACGAAAAAAGGCAAATACGGCCTCAAGGCCTTGTCGGCGCTGGCAGAATTGCCGCCGGGCCAGCTCGCCTTTGTTAATGACATCGCTACGCGCAACAACATCCCGAAAAAATTCCTCGACGCGATCCTCGCCGAACTGCGCAATGCCGGCTTCGTTCACAGCCGCAAGGGCAAGCTGGGTGGCTATTGCCTCGCCAAACCGGCCGAGGACATCCAGATCGGCCACGTCGTCCGCGTGCTCGATGGTCCGCTCGCGCCCATCCCCTGCGCCAGCAAGACCCGCTACCAACCCTGCCCCGATTGCGACGAAGCCATCTGCCAGGTCCGACACCTGATGCTCGACGTCCGCAACGCCATCGCCCAGGTGCTCGACAACACCAGTCTCAGCCAGATGCGCTCCATGGGCGGGGCCGAGGCGCTTGAGACTGGATTGTCGACCAGCTAAGCGACACCTCGGGAGTGTCAATGCGTGTGATCGAAGCAGTTACGCGAGCAGAAAAGTCTCACTAATGAATCGATGCCGGTTTCAGTAGACGCTCCGTAAGTTTACCTGCTGACGGCTCAACGGCTATCAGCCCCCGCGCCTTGAGAACCGGCACGACACTATCCGCAAAACTCCGCAAGTCCGCCGGCAACACCGGACACATCACGCTGAAGCCGTCGTATCCGCGATGTCATTCGCAGTGCCTGCCAGCACGTAGTGACCGCGGCCCCCGCCCACGCGTCAGCCCGGCGTCTCCGGGGTGGTTTGCCGACCGACCACTTTTACGCTCGTTCTTATGAAAGCTGTCGTTCTTGGGGTGTTGCTCTCGGGCATTCGCGCTGGCTCGCCGTCAGGTTGATTTTTTTCGCCCTGTCGCTAGGCATTGCAATTGCCCCCGCGGCGACGCGGCGTTTACGGGCCGGTTTCTCTCCGACCTGATTGTACTGGAAATGGTCGATAGGAGGAAAGCCGGCGCAGGCGGGACGGAGTTTGCCCCGATAGTGAAACCGGCAGGCAAATAAGCTAGTAGGCACGGATCAATTGGATTCCGTTCCCTCGACAACCTTTGGGCGGAAAGACGACAACATTCATCGAGAATGCAAATGGACTTGCCGTGAGCCTTACCCATCCCGTCGAAGCTGCCATCGAAATCCGGAGCGTCGAAAAGACCTATCCTGCCAAGGGTGCCAATGCGGCGACCACGGCCTTGCACCGTATCGACCTGGATGTGCCCAAGGGGTCCATCCTGGGCGTTATCGGGCGGTCCGGCGCGGGCAAGTCCACGCTCATCCGCCTGGTCAATGGGCTCGAGCGTCCAACCGCAGGGTCGGTTGCCGTCAATGGCGCCGTGATATCGGCGCTGGACGAGGTCTCGCTGCGCCAGGAGCGACGGTCGATCGGCATGATCTTCCAGCATTTCAACCTGCTGGCGCGCCGCACGGCGCTGGCCAATGTCGCCCTGCCGCTCGAGATTGCCGGTGTGCCGTCAGCAGAGATCAGGAGACGCGTTCTGCCGCTGCTTGACCTCGTCGGGCTTGCCGACAAGGCGGGCCGCTACCCGGCTGAGCTGTCCGGTGGGCAGAAGCAGCGTGTTGGCATTGCCCGGGCCCTGGCGACCAATCCCAAGGTGCTGCTGTCGGACGAGGCCACCTCGGCGCTCGACCCGGAGACGACCGAACAGATCCTCACGCTGCTGCGACAGGTCAACCGCGAGTTGAACCTGACCGTGTTGCTGATCACCCATGAGATGGCCGTCATCAAATCGGTCGCCGACCGGGTGGCCGTCATCGATGGCGGCAGTATCGTCGAGGAGGGCGAGACCTTTGACCTCTTTACCCATCCCCAGCATGCCACGACGCGCAATTTCGTCTCGGCGCTGACGGGAACGCAATTGCCCGCCCATCTCGCCGTGAACCTCGCCAGCAGCCCTGCGCCCGGCAAGCGCGCCCTGCTGCAGCTGACCTTCCGTGGCGCGGGCGCCGATCATCCTTTCCTCTCCACCCTGACGCGACGGCTCGATGTCGACCTGGGCATTGTCCAGGCCAAGGTGGATCATATCGCCGGCCGGCCATTCGGAACGCTGATCGTGGCGGTCGATGCGGATGCGGCCAAGCTGGCGGCGCTCAAGGCAACTGCCACCGAACTCGGTCTTGAAACGGAGGTACTCGGCTATGCCTGACGTGTTCTCGCCCCAGATTCTTAAGCTCATCTATGATTCCGTCGGGCAGACCTTCTACATGGTCGCCGTGTCGGGGATCATCGGCACGCTCATCGGACTGCCGCTTGGCGTCTTCCTCGCCACCAGCCAACGCGGTGAACTGTTCGCGGCGCCGGCCGCCAATGCCATCATCGGCTTGATCGTCAACGCGGCACGATCCACGCCCTTCATCATTCTTGTCGTGGCCATCGTGCCGCTGACGCGATTGATCGCCGGCACGTCCATCGGCACCAGTGCGGCCATCGTGCCTCTCACGATAGCCGCGGCGCCCTTCATCGCGCGCGTCATCGAGGCGGCGATCCGCGGCGTGGACCAAGGCCTGATCGAGGCCGCTCGCTCGATGGGCGCCAGCCCGCTGCAGATCGTGCATAAGGTGCTGCTGCCCGAGGCCCTGCCAGCCATCACGCTGGCCCTCACGCTGACGCTCGTCAGCCTCATCGGCTATTCGGCCATGGTGGGTGCCGTCGGCGGCGGCGGGCTCGGCGATCTTGGAATTCGGTTCGGCTACCAACGCTTCATGCCTGACGTCATGCTGGCGGTGGTCCTCGTGCTGATCGTGCTCGTTCAAGGCGTACAAAGCCTTGGCGACTTCCTGGCGCGTCGCTTCGACAAGCGTTCGCGCCACTGACCTTTCCTCCTCAAAAGGCTATTGAAATGACCTTCAAGTCTCTCACCGGCGCACTGATCGTAGGTACCGCATTGTTCGCCACCCCGGCCTTTGCCGAAACCATCAAGATCGGTGTCACGCCCGGGCCGCACGCCCAGATTCTCGAGGCGGTCAAGCCGCTGCTAGAGCCGCAGGGCATCGAACTCGAGATCATCGAATTCTCCGACTACGTGATCCCCAACGAAGCGCTGTCCTCGGGCGAGCTCAACGCCAATTCATTTCAGCACCAGCCCTATCTCGACAACCAGGTCCGCGATCGCGGCTATGCCATCGAATCCGTGGCGACGACGGTCAACTTCCCGATCGGCGTCTATTCGGACAAGATCGAGAGCATTGAAGACCTGCCGGAAGGCGGCAAGGTCGGTATTCCCAACGATCCAACCAACGGCGGCCGCGTGCTGCTGCTGCTGGAAGACAATGGCGTTATCGACCTCAAGGATGGCGTGGGCACGGCCGCCAGCGTGATCGACATCGTCGATAACCCGAAAAATCTTGAATTCCTTGAGATCGATGCGGCCCAGTTGCCTCGCGCCCTGCCCGACGTCGATGCCGCCGGCATCAACACCAATTTCGCCGAACAGGCGGGCCTTGATCCGGTGAACGACCCCATCTTGCGCGAAAGCCCTAAGGGCCCCTATGTCAACGTCATTGCCGTGCGCAGCGAAGACAAGGACCAGCCTTGGGTCAAGGCGCTGGTCGAGGCCTATCACTCCGATGAGATCAAGTCGTTCATCGACGACACCTTCAACGGCGCTGTTCTCGCAAGCTGGTAAGCTATCCGTTGACGACCGGGTTTGGAGGGCGGCCCTGAGACATCAGCGTCGCCCTCTTTCTTTCCGAGGAGACAGAATTTCCAGAATGGAAGTTTGCCTGTCATCCGGCCAAACCATTGCGGCTTCTGCAAAGTCGATGAGGGAGAAACGCGGCAAACCGTGGTGCGACGGCACGTAAGTTCGGATCACTCTTTATCCCTCAAAGTGCGAAAACCAATTTCTCCAAAGCCGCCCGCTGCCATACGGCTTTGCCCGGGGCGCTGATTGAGCGGCCGCCGAGTAGCCCATCTCCGTCTCAGACCATGCGAAAGCGGAGGCGATATTGTGATGGAGCGCGGTGTGCGAGATGGGATGACTGATCCAACGCCTTCCCGTCCCTAAGTACGGCAAGTTTTGGGACTTCGCAATTTGGACATAGACGACCGCAATGGGGTCGAGTGAAGACGGGCGCCTTCTGGGTGGTAACCGGCCGCTCTCGGTTGACATGCGCCGTTAGCAGACGGGCCGCTGGCGAATGTCCAGCCGGCAACAGTCATTCTGGAATGCCGAGTCTGTTTAAAATAACGCCCAGACGGGGCCGTCATCTATGACCGTGGGCTGCAAGAAACACCCGCACGGCTTCTTTTGAGTAATCCTGCCTCTGCTCGTCGGTCGGCAAGGCATCGTCGCCCAGCAGCATGGTGCGGTTGACGGGTTCAGCCATGCATAGCCAGTTGAACGTGGTTGCCGCGATGGAGGGTGCGGGACAATCGAGCAGCCGTTTGGCGTGAAGCCTTTCGAAAATGCCGGCGAGGGAATCGATGGATCGCTGTGGGCCATTGGCATGAAATGCCCGAGCAAGCTCAGGAAAACGGGCAATCTCACCGATCACCAGGCGCCGGAGCTGCATCAGTGGCGGGGTGAGCGCGATCGACATTTGTCGATAAGCATAATCTTGCAGATAGGGTCGCAGCTTATCATCAGTGTCGGGCTCGGCAGGCGCGGTGTGCACTTTCCGGCTGGCCTCGCCGACCATGGCCTCGACCACTTCGATGAACAGGGCCTCCTTGCTTCCGAAATTCTTATAGACAGTCTGTTTAGCGACGCCGGAAGCTGCCGCAATTTCGTCCATGCTGGCGCTGACAAAGCCCGCACGCTTGAAGGCCTCGGTTGCAGCAGCAAGCACGCTGGCGCGCTTGCGCTGGGAACTTGTAGCCATCTTGTGATCGTCGCCGTCCATGTAGCCTCTCCGTGCTTGACAATCATACTGAACGGTCTAGTTTTGAGCAAGCATGAAGACTAGACAGTCTCGTCTAGTTCACATTTTGCGCGGAGGGGATGCAGCGATGAAATCAAAACGTCTGATTACCTTGGGGGTGGTTGTCCTATTGGTCCAAAGTGCCCAGGCCTTTGAGTCGGGTCGGATCGAGGTATCGACGATCGGGGAAGGCGAGCCTGTCATCCTGGTGCCCGGTTTGAACGGCTCGCCGGGCGTGTGGAATGATCTGCTGCCGAGCCTTGATGGGTATGAGGTTCATCTGGTGCATGTGAAAGGCTTTGCAGACCTGCCTGCAGAGGATAACGCGACGGGCGAGATCCTCGTCCCCGTCGCAAGCGAACTGGCCCGATATATTTCCGACGAGGACCTCAATGAGGTCTTCCTGATCGGCCACTCCATGGGCGGTATGGTTGCCACCCTGGTTGCGGCGCAGCAGCCAGACGCCGTTGCCGGGCTGATGACTGTCGATATTCCGGCCTATTTCGGAGAGATGATGGGCATGCCGCCCGAACAGGTCATCGGCATGGCTGATGGTCTCAGGCAACAGGCCATGGCCCGCGGCCATGAGGAGCGCGTTGCGGCCGAGACCGCCTTCGTCACGGCGGGCATCCTGGACGCGTCGAGGCGTGAACCCTTCATTGCCGAGATGACCGCTTCCGACGCGACTGTCAGCGCCCAGGCTCAACATGACGTGATGGTCGCCGACCTCAGGCCGGTACTGGCCGGCATCACCGCGCCGACCACGGTCGTCTTTGTCATGCCGGCCGCTGCACCTGACATGACCGATACGGATATCGAGAGTTTCTATGCCGACCAGTATCAGGACATCAAGGAGTTGAAGCTCGAATTCATCGACGATGCCGGACACTATGCCATGATCGACCAGCCCGAACATTTCGCCGCGCTGGTCAAACAATTCCTGTCTCAATCTGACAAATCTGGAGAAGTGCAATGACCATAACGGTTCAAGGTATCTATGCTGCGACCGTAACGAAGGATTTTGACGCAGCAGTGGCTTGGTACGAGCGCCTTATGGGCCGCCCCGCCGACGACAAGCCGATTCCGGGCATGGCCCAGTGGCGCAATATGGGCGCAGCTGGATTGCAGGTCTGGGAAGACGCGGAGCGCGCCGGACAGTCCATCATCACCATCGTGGTGCCCAATCTCGAGCATGAAAAGATCAGGCTTGCAGCAGCAGGCCTGATCTTGATCAACGAAGCCCGCGGCGAATTCGGCGCGGTAGGCCAATTGTTCGATGATGAGGGCAACCAGATCAATCTGAGTGAGCCGCCGAAAGGTTTCGTCAACCGCTAGCCGGACCCTTGATTACCATTGGGTGCGAACGGCAGCTATCGGAGGCTAATAATTCACAATCGGATGCTCGGAAGTGGGGTCGTCACCACACTGACGGTTCTAGGCGCCAGGATACCGACAGCGTCCGGGTGGCGAACAGACGGTCCGCTTCTAATCAAAAACAACAAAAGGCATAGGTAATCGGGCTCGCTCTGAGCATGAGACGAGCTTCTTGATGTGCCTTTGTCAATCGAACGGAAAAGGGACGGATATCGATATCCCGGCGGCTCTGATCAGGACCGCCATGACGGAAATGACCAACGCCCGGGCGCTCTACAAATCGATCGAAGAGACGGGCCTTGAACTTTATGGCCCATTCCTTCAAGGATGCAGCGGCAGTTGGAAGCGAGACTCTCGTTTCCCTCCTTATCGGCGTGACCGTTAATCGACACACTCTCGGTTCTGGTCCACTGGCTGAAATGGACTCGGAGACCTTCCAGGGCGTTTTGGCTCGACGCCACCACAATCTTCTTGAAATCTAGCCAGGCGGTTAACTTGCCCGTCGCGAGCCACTGCTAGGTCGCACGGGGCACTTTGCCAGTCGCGTCGCGTCCTGCAAGATAGCCCGATAAAAACGGCGCCGTGATAGACTTTACGTCATCCAACAACGCCGCGACCTCGCCGGCGAAGGTGATCTTGCCGCCACGCCGGCCGGCGCCAGGTCCCATCTCGATGATCCAATCGGCCTTGGCCATGACCTCCAGATTGTGCTCCACCACGACGACGGTTTTTCCGCGATCCAACAGCCGCTGAATCAGCTCGATCAACCTGTCGACGTCGGTCATGTGCAGGCCCGATGTCGGCTCATCGAGAAGATAGACTTCGCTGTCGCGGCCAAGTTCATCCGCCAAACGGAGCCGCTGGCGCTCGCCCCCCGACAGCGAGCTCAGGCTTTGGCCAATCGGCATATAGGACAGCCCGACATCTTTCATGCGCTCCAAGGGCGCGCAGATGTTCTGGAAGGTAGAGAAGAAAGCGCGCGCCTCTTGAGCTGTCATCAAGGCGATGTCGGCGATCGTCTTTCCCTTGATGCGGACAGCGAGAGCCTCGGCGGAAAAGCCGCTGCCGTTGCAGCTTCCGCAAAGGCGCTCTTCACTGTCCATGAACGCCAGATCCGTGCGGATCACACCCGCACCTTTGCAGGCGGGACAAGCGCCCGAAGCGTTGGTGCTGAACAGGCTGCCTCGCTTCCCGCTCTCTTTTGCGAAATGCGAACGAATGGGTTCGTGAACGCCAAGGTAAGTCGCCGGTGTGGACCGTCGTGATCCTCCCAAGGCGCTTTGATCTATGCGCACGACTCCTGGATTTTGTTGGGCCATGAGTTTGGTCAGGGTAGATTTACCGGATCCAGCTACCCCCACAACGACCGTGAGCATCCCAAGCGGTATCGTCACGTCGATGTTCTTGACGTTGTTCTGCGTGCCTCCGGCGACGCCGATATATCCGCTCGCCACTTTCTTTCTATTCTGCAAGGTGCGCGGCGCCAGGAACGCGCGAGCGGTCGGCGAGGTCGAACCGCGGAACGCGTCGAGCGATCCGTCAAACACGACATTGCCGCCATTGCGACCCGCCCCGGGTCCGATATCAATGATGTGATCCGCGACCGCGATGACGTCCGGATCGTGCTCGACGACCAAAACCGAATTGCCATTGTCTCTCAGCTGCTGAAGCAGCTCGGTCACCTGATGGACATCGCGCGGATGCAGTCCAGTGCTTGGTTCGTCGAAGATATAGGCAATATCAGAAAGGCTGCTGCCAAGGTGGCGAACCATCTTTATGCGCTGGGACTCGCCACCGGACAAAGTTGGAGTTTCGCGATCGAGGCTGAGATACTCCAATCCAAGACCGACCATTGCATGCAGCCTATCCGTTAGACCATCGACAACCGCCTTCGTGTCCCGATCGTCGATCTTGACCAGGAACTCGATCAGGCGGTCGATCTCCATGCCAGAGCAGTCGGCAATGCTCTTGCCTTTGATCCTGGACGCCAACACCTCGGGCTTGAGCCTCCCGCCACCGCAGGCTGGACATGGACCACGCGTCAAGACACGCCCAAGCGCTTCCCTTTCGGTATCGTTGGCGGCTTCTTTTTCGCGGTTGATGTAAGTGCGCCGAAATCGAAAAAGAACAGACTCGTATTGGGAGCTGTCATACCACCCCGGCAGGGGATCGGTGACCTTTGCTCCAGTGTCGTCCACGAGCCTCGCCCATTCCGCCTTGGTGTAGTTGGTGAGGGGCTTGTCATTGTCGAAGAAGCCAGTGAGCGCGTAGCGCTTCCAGCGATATGAGCCAACATGCCACCCCGGGAACCTGAATGGCCCTTCATTCATGGTTTTGGATTTGTCCAACAGGGCATCGAGGTCAATGTCGTCTACTTTTCCGAGCCCCTCGCATTCCGGACACATGCCCTCGACGTTGTTGAACGAGAAGGCGCTTGCCTCACCGACGAACGGCTTTCCCAAACGGGAAAACAAGAGCCGAAGGAGCGCGCTGATATCTGTCGCGGTCCCCACTGTCGAACGCGCATTTCCGCCAAGGCGCTTTTGGTCGACCAAAATGGAAACCGGCAGGTTCTCCAGTCGGTCGGCGTCAGGTGTCCCATAGTGCGGCAGTCGATGGCGAATGAATGTGCTGTAGGTTTCGTTGAGCTGGCGCTGCGACTCCGCGGCGATCGTGTCGAAGACCAGCGAGGACTTTCCTGAACCCGAGACCCCCGTAAACACCACGATCTCATGCTTGGGTATGGACAGCGTTACGTCCCGCAGGTTGTTGGTTCGCGCTCTGACGATGTTCATGGGCGCGCCGCCTCGCTTTCGTCGTCCCATGCTTACCGCCATCCATCGTAAGTATCGTAAGTATCGAAACTGAGAATAGGAAACTCGGTTCCAAGATTGTTCGGGTCGTTCGGCATGTTGGCGTCAAACGGGCGCTGAAATTCCGACAGATATGGTCGAGAACGCGAAGGTAGAATGAGGGACCGAACGCTGCTCGACTTGGCCATCGATAGCAAACTTCGCGGCTGTGACTTGGTGAAATCAAGATCGGCACGGTAGTGGCAGGGCCGACCATCCGCTCCAGATCGATGGTGATTCAGCAGAAGACCGGAAAGCCTGTCCAGTTCGAAACAACCGGTGACAAACAGGAGCTGGCGCGGTCCAGGTCGATTGGCGAGCGTGCCTACCGTGAGGACAAGCGCCGCACTCATGAGATCGCTGACAGGGAGCGCCCAAATTTCTGGAATGCGGACTGTCGGCTTCCAAATCCAGATGGCAGAAAGCAGATAGGATCTGCTTCTTTTCCTGCCCCGATTGGCGATGTCGTGCTAGGCGTTCTTGAACACGGCCGCCGTTGCTAATCCCAAGAACCGAGGTGCCTCCGGTAGAATGGCACCAGCTTGTCTATGGCCTGGCTGACATATTCGGGCTTGTAATACATGTCGTAGTGGCCGGCGCCCTCGACCACGAAGAAATCCTTGGCAGTGGCAGGCGACAGATTGAACAGGCGTTCGCCCCCTTCATATTGCTTGCTGGGGCCCCGGCGGCCACCAACGATGACCTGAAGCGGCTGGGTCAACAGCTCGGGGACAAGGTGAAAGGCGTCAAAGCCCAATATGCTGCCAAAGCTGGTGAACAGCAGGCGGTTGGTGGAGCGCGGGTGGCGATATGTGGTCTCGCGATAGAACGTGACGGCCTCAAGCATGTCAGGCTCGGCAATGCCCTGTTCCCTGGCCTGCTTCAGGCTATCCGGAATCCATGGGTCGCGGCGCGGTTCGCCTCCACGGGCCTGCGCCGTGCGCGCCTTGCCAATCGCATCGATCGTCTTGAGGAGATCGTCCTTGCTGGGCTGGAACTGGCGGAAGGCGGTGCCGATGTCAATTGCCACCACGGTGCCGATCGCCTTGAGGCGGTGTTCCGTCAGTGCTGCGTGGATGCCGTAGCCGCCACCGGCACAAATGCCAAGCAGCCCGACGCGGTTCTCGTCGACAAAGCGCAAGGTCATCAGGAAATCGACGGCCGCGCGGATGTCCTCGGCGCGGGTAGCAGGATCTTCCAGGTCCCGCGGCTCACCGCTGCTTTCGCCCTGGTAGGACGGATCGAAGGTGAGGGCGATGAAGCCTTGCTCGGCCATGCGGGAGGCATAGATGCCGCCGATCTGTTCCTTCACGCTGCTCCCCGGCGTGGCCAGAACCAGAGCCGCATAGGTCCTGTTCTCGTCGAAGTCGGGCGGCAGATGCAGATGGCCGGCGATATCGATATTCCGGTTCTTGAACCAAACCTGTTTCACGGCAGCTCTCCTTGGGGTGATTTGTTGGCAAACGGATGCCCGGCCTTGGACCATTGATCCCGCCCGGCGACTGGTTCATAACGAACCAGACCCAATATGGTTCTCATATTGAATAATTCAAGAATGGAACTAAATGGACGCAACCTTGGCTCAGCGTATCTTTCGGCTCAACCTTCAGCTTTCGACGGAGACGCTCACTGCGGCGACGCCGGAGATCGAGGCGCTGGGTCTTGAGCCCAAGGCATTCTTCGTGCTCGACGGCGTGGAGGCGCAGCCCTATCCCGCGACGCTGGCCCACCATCTGTCGATGCCCAAGCCGACGATCACGGCTCACCTCAAGGCGCTGGAAAGCGCGGGACTGGTAACGCGCGCCATCGATCCGGCAGATCTTCGCCGCCATCGCATCGCGCTGACCACCACCGGGCGCGTTGTCCTGGACAAGGCCCGGGGCAGCCTCGCGCGCCACTATGGCGACCGGCTGGCCCGGCTGGATGGCGAAAATGTGCAACACTTCGCCCGGCTCCTCGAGACGCTGACCCGCGAGCCCGGCCGGTCATAGGGCGGCCGGTTCGCGCCAGAAGCCAGAGCGGTCCGTCCGGCTCCTCGGCAGCTCGAGTCGCTAGTTCTGCGGCGGGAAGAATGCGTCGCCGGTGATTACCTTCTCGGCGAATTCCCACACACCATCATTGCGCACGAACCGGTGCTGGTGACGACCCGCACCCAGGAAATGTGCCGGACGGCCCTCAACCACCAGGTAGGCGGCTGTGTACATCCGTGCAGTGGCGGTTCCGGCATCCTCGTCGATCTCGATGATGAGGTTTGAGGCGATGTGGCGCCCGAATGCCGTTGCCATGGGCGGAGGCAGCGTTGTGGCCAGCATCTGGGCCACGGCCGGCTCCCCGGTTGCTGACGGGGGCTCGGCCAGGTCCGGACGCGCGATGACCAGCGTGCCGTTGGAGAACATGGCGGCGAGGCCGGCGTAGTCGCGCTGATCAAGCGTCTCGATAAACTCATGCTGCAGGTTGGTGATTTCGGCATAGCTTCCGTCATCGGCGTGAGCGACCGAGACAATGACCGACATCGCCACGATAATGGCCATGGCCCAGCGGACAGGCGGCGTGTTTGCAGGGATTTCGACGCTGCGTTCATTTCGATACTCCCAGGTTTGGTGATGACGACAAGCTTAGGAACGTGACGATCCGGCAGCCGCTGGCGTCAAAGCCAAGGTGCTCCGCGATCTGACGTCCAGGGATTTTGATCCGGGGAGGCGGACCCGGCCTTCGGTTATGAGTGCTTGATCAACGCGCGATCGAGCATGCTGCGACCGGCGTCGACAATGGCCTGCCTGGGGTCGCGAGGCGTCCAGCCGAGAAGGTGACGTGCTTTTTCGTTGGAGGTTTTCTTCGCATAGCCAAGATCGGGGACAATCGCGCGCATCTGGGGATTGAAGAGCCCCATCAGGCGCAGCACAAAATCAGGAATGGTCCTTGTGGGCACCCGCGTGGCGTCGGTACCAAGCTCTTGCCGCAGGATGGCAGCAACCGCCTTCATGGCTAGGGCCGGGCCATTGGACAGCAGAAGGCGCTCGCCGGCCGCTTCGGGATGGAGCATCGCGGCAATGTGGGCAGCCGCGACGTCGCGGACATCGACAATCGGGAAATAGATATTCGGCATGGCCGGCATTGCGCCCGACAGCAGGCGCTCGATCACATGGTTGGCGCCGGAAATGTCCTTGCCCATCACGGGGCCCATCACGGCAACAGGCAGCATGGTTGTGAGTTCGGTGTCGCCGCCTTCCCGCGCAATGAAGTCCCAGGCGGCACGCTCGGCCAGGGTCTTGCTCCGGCCATAGGCATCGACACCGGGGCCATCGAGCACGCTCCAGTCAGCCTCGGTGAAGACATGATCGCCATGCGGATGCCCCCAACTCACGGCATGAAAGGCCGATGTCAGAACCACTCGCCTGACCCTGGCGTCCCGTGCTGCGCGCAGAACCCGAAGGGCGCCTTCGCGCGCCGGCCTGATGACATCATCCTCGTTCTCGACATGCCCGGCATGAACTGGCGAGGCGACATGCAGGACGAAGTCGACGCCGCTGACGGCCTCTGGCCAACCAGCATCCTGCATCAGATCTGCAGCGACAAAGCTCAGCTCGTCGAGATTGGCGGCCCCGGCGTCCACGAGAACCTGCCGCACCGCACCTTCCCTGGCGAGCGAACGCAGCGTCGCGCGGACAACGTAGTCCTTCTCAAGCAATTGAACGATGAGGTGGCCGGCAATGAAGCCCGAGCCTCCGGTGACGAGTACGACTTGTTTGGACATGATAGCGACCTTGGTAAGTTATGCCTGGTTGGCGCCATGTTGGCGGCGCCACTGCTGCGGCGTTGTGTTTTCCCAGTTGCGGTAGGCCCGGACGAAGGAATTGGGTTCGACAAAGCCGATCATCATGGCAATGGCCACGGGGTCGAGTTGCGTATTGGCCAGCAGGCGATTGGCAATCACATGCCGCGCGCCAGCCAGCTCCGCCTGGAAGCTTGTCCTGGTTTCGCCCAGGCGGCGTTGCAGCGTCCGGATGCTGAGGTTGAGGCGCCGGGAAACCGCAGAAACTGTGGTTTCGCGCCCTTCGCTCAGCTGGCGGGCAATAGCTGTCCGAACCTCGAGCGCCAGGGCCGCATGGCCGTCACGGGCATCCAGCTGTCCCTCCATCGCCTGCAGCACATCGGCGAATGTGCCGGAATTTGCCGTCACAAACGGAACATCGAGTGTGGAGGTCTCAAACACCATGACGTCGTGTTCCGCGCCAAAGCGGATCTCGCACCCGAAATGTTCGCTCAGGAGCGTATGAAGGGCGGGCCGACGCGCCAGTTCGAGGCGCAGCGGGCGCACCTGGTCACCCGTGCCCCGCAAGGCCAAGGCCGCAAGGGAAGCCATGGTCGTGTCGACCAGCAGGCGTGGAATAGCGTCCATCGCTGCCAGCCAGCGATAGTGGACGGTGGTTTCCGACCCCACGCTCTGGACCTCGACCAATTCAGGACAGGTGAGGCGCTTGTAGCGCGACAGGGTCTTGAGCGCGCCACGGAAATCGGGCGCATGCAGTGCAACGATAGAGGCTATGCCGTAGCCGCGATCAATGCCATGAGCACCAAAGCGCAATCCCGCATCGGGGCTGTCCAGCAGGGTCTCGGCTGCCGACCAGATGCGGAAGAACTCATCGGTGGTCCAGGCATTTGACAGTGCAACGCCGGCAAGGTTGCAGGCGAGGGCCAGAGGAAAATTGGTGCTGCGAAACACCTTGTCGGGCAATGAGAACGTGGTCGGGCTTGTCATGGCCATAGAATAGGTCGCGCGCTGACCATTACAAATCCGATCGCGCCAAAATGCCCACTGGATCGTCAATGGAGCGATGTGGGGGCATCAACCGCATCATGTAAGGTAAGTTTCGGGCTGGCCTCACTGGGGTGGAAAACTGACTGGCCGGTTCCAGGCCAGGATGCGCAGGAACGGGCGCTTGTCCTTTAAAAAGGAGGCCGCGACACCGCCGCCAACGGCTGCGCAGCGCTACAGCCGCGAGATAGCTGATCGCGCGCTGCTGAAGGCATCAGCGCGGGATCAGGTCTTGGCGTCGCATCACCGGTTGGGCTAGTCTACTGCTCCTTCTTGAGCAGGTCCTTGAAGATTAGCGGGCCCCAGATGCGGCCGCGCGCATGCACCAGTGCGCCACCCTGATCGAGCTTCCCCAGGTCAACAGGGGCAAAACCAAGTCGCTTCGCCAAGGCGGCCACTGGCGGAATCGCATCCGCATCGTCGCTCGACAAGAAGACCACCCGGTGACCGCCATCGACCTCCGGATCAGTCGCCAGTGTGGCCGCAAGGAGGTGGTTCCACCCCTTCACCAGCTTGGCACCGCTGAACGCTTGGCTGACAAAGGCGGAGGACAGCAGGCCGTTCATATCCTCTAGGGGTAGATTGCTGTTCATCGCGTCGACCACCGTCTTGCCCTGCCAACTGGGCAGCGCTTTGGCAACGTCGGGGTGCGCCTCGAACCGGACCGCGAGCATGATGATGTCCGCCTTGACGGCCTCCGCGAGCGTTTTTGGGATAACGGTCGGCCCGATCGCCGCCGCTTCGGCTGCAAAGCTTGCCGGGTCGCGTGTCGTGGCAACGGAAACTTCGATGCCGTTACGGGCAAATGCCTTGGCCAGCGCCTGGCCAATGCTGCCGAAGCCGATAATTGCGTAAGTCATGATTTTCTCGTTAGGTTCAACACGTCGGGGTCAGACTTGCGCCAAGCCGCCATCCACGGCGACTTCGCTGCCGGTCATGAAGCTGCTGTCCGACGAGGCGAGAAATGCGGCCACCGCGCCGACTTCCGCCGGATCGCCCATGCGCTGGAGCGCCGTCATCGCGCCGTAGACCGCCAGCCCCTCCGCTCCAAGCGCCGCCTTGGCCAGTTCGGTAGCCACGGAACCGGGCGTCAGGACATTGACCCGGATGCCGCTTCCCTTGAGGTCTTCCGCCCAGGTCCGCGCCAGGTTGCGCACGGCTGCCTTGCTCGCGCCATAGGCGCTGAAGCCCGGGGCTCCCGTGGTGCCGGCACTCGATCCGGTGAGGATGATCGAACCGCCCGGACCCATGAGCGGCAATGCCTTCTGCACGGTGAGGACGGTCCCTTTCACATTGGTGTCGAAAGCCTCGTCGATATGCTCGGCGGTGATCTGGCCGAGCTTGAGCGGACCGCCCGTGCCGGCATTGGCGAAGACGATGTCGAGGGTGCCGCGCTCGGCTTGCACGGCCGCATAGAGCCGGTCGAGGTCTGCCTCATCGGCGACCGAGCCCTGCACCGCGCGGGCATTGGGCCCAAGCTGTGCAATGGCAGCATCGAGTGCGTCCTGCCGGCGGCCGAAGATGAAGACTACGGCGCCTTCCTCGATGAAGCGATGTGCAGCGGCGAGGCCGATGCCGGTTGCGCCACCGGTAATCACGGCGGTCTTGCCATTCAGTCTGGTCATGTTTTGCATCCTTGGTTTCATTAATTCGGCTTTGGGCGAGGTCGCCTTGAGCCGAAACATAGGCTCGTCGCGGGCAGTCACTCAGTGTCCAATCGCGCACATCGGCGGTGCGAAAACGATCCAGTCACATCATCTGCCGTTGCGGCGAGCGCAGAAATGGCGCTCAATGAGCGTTGGTGGGACTGGGGAAGTCGCACCCTACGGCGCGGGAATGCACCATGATGGACTGGGACGATGTTCGCTATTTTCTTGCCGCGGCGCGCGGAGGTTCAGTGCGGGCCGCTGCCAAACGCCTCGGCGTTAACCACGCGACCGTGCTGCGACGCATCGCCCAGCTCGAGGACCGCCTGGGAACTCAGATGTTCGAGCGGCTGCCTTCAGGCTACCGCCTGACGGCCGCAGGTGAAGAGGTCCTCGAGTTGGCCAGCCAGATGGAAGCGTCGTCTATTCAATTGGAGACGCGCGTCTTCGGGCGCGACCAGAGCGTGCACGGGCCGCTGCGGGTCACGCTGCCACCGCCCCTCGCTGCGCATCTGCTCATGCCGGACCTGGCCGATTTTGTCCGCCTGCATCCGGGCATCGAGATGGAAATCCTGTCGTCAGGTGCGCTGGCCAACCTGACCAACCGGGAGGCCGACGTCGCGATCCGTGTTGTCTATGATCGCGAGACCCTGCCGCCCAATCTTTACGGCCTCAAGGGACCGGCGCTCTACGGCGGCTTCTATATGTCCAGCGCTCGACTCGCCGAATGGCGGGCGGGCGGGACGGATCCCAGATGGATCGGCATCAGCGGCCAAGGCGTCCCGGACTGGACCCGCGCCGGAGAACTTCGCACCACTGGCACTCCGTTCTGGACCACTGACTTTGCAGCACAGATCGCAGCGGTGCGGCAGGGCATCGGCATCACGGCGATCCCATGCTTCGTCGGAGATACCGATCCCCTGTTGGGGAGGGTGTCGGATATCGACCTGCAGCTCTATGGACCGGTCTGGCTTCTCGCTCAGGGGGAAACACGCAAGACCAAGCGCGTGCGGCTCTTCACTGAGTTCCTCTCCCGCCGGCTTGACGCCTACGCGCCGCTTCTCGCCGGTCAGCTCATATCGCCCGACTTACGCTGGGCAGGTCACAGACGAAGGGTGCAGCAAGTCTGTGATCATCTCACATCGGCCAGTGATGAGGTGGATGGCAGCTTTTCGGACTTCGATTTAAGCTATAGATGACCGAAATGGGGTCGGCATTAAACCGACCGTTTATGGCGCCAGGATACCGGCGTCGTCGGGTTGGGAAGCGGGCCGGCAGGTGTTGGAAGCTGAAAGCCTAAAAGCATCAGGACGGCGATTGGTGACGTCGAGCCAATGGAAGGCCAGCGCAGACCATGATTCCGGCAGGATCAGCGAGGTTTTGGTAAGCCACGCTCTCGGTACTCGTCGATGGCTTTTGGTAAGCCACGCTCTCGGTACTCGTCGATGGTGATGTCGCCGGCAACGTACAGCGCGGTCAGTTCCTCTAACACGGGATCCCAAACGTAACCTTGGCGCATATTCATGGCGCGCGCTTGGTCCGTGCTCTTCTTGCGAGCAGCTACTGCTTCGGGAGAGCGATCAGTTCCGTTGCCCTGAGAGGTCATCCATGGATCTCCTGTTCGGACCAAAATTAGTGCCCGGAGCGGGAAAATCCAATGTGCTGTAGAGCTTTGTGCACTTTTTCATTGTGACACATTTTTGCTGAAGTGGACTGGCAAACTGCGTTAGATCGAGGTTACTCCAGGAGAAATTCCTGATCGCCAACGCTGATGCGTGTTTTTCAAATGCCGGTGACCGGCGTTCGCAGGACCGGTTACTGTGTCGTCAAAATATCAGACAGGAGGTGGACATGGGACTCTTGAGGGATTTTCTCTCAGCCTTGAACCGAACGCCGGAGGAAAACCACGCTGAAATCGAGCAGATGTATCCCGGCTATCTGGCGAAGCTGGACGCCGCACGCAAGCGCGATACCGCCGCAGCAGCGCGGGAGGCAAGCCTGATCGCTCATCGCAAGTCAGGGTCGGCCATGTCGGAGACCGCCGAAGCGGCGCATCAGATGGCCATGAGAGGCGCGATCGACCCCAAGGTCGCCTTCAGCATGGGCGTTCCCGGCGCACCGGACGGCACCGGCAAACTGGTTGGACCCGGGGGTCACTATAAGGGGTAGACTTACGGTATTCGAACGGACAGGGCTTAGCGTCCGATCTGGCGTCACTGGATGACGGCCGGCAGGGGGTGGTTTCCTGACGGTCCGCTTTTGTTATTGAAACGAAAGCCGACATCTACCTCGCAGATTTAGGTGCTCCGGTCGATGAGACTTTCAGAAGATACCCAGTCGGCTAGGCGATAGCCGTAACCTCGGCGACTGAACGCACACCGAACTGAAAACGGTGATTTTATAGTTACACTATTCTGATTTTAGTGGAGGTCCTGCATGAGATTGAGCGGGTAGCAGGACCTTGGACAGCTCCGTGCCGACCCGCCGGTTGGGTCGGCATGTTCGTGGGGCGCAGCCGAAGTGAGAGCGAAACGCTGTCGAAAGATGGGCAGGCCGATAACCGACCTCTGCTTCAATTTCGGCAATTGGCTTGTTCCCAAGGAGCAATAAGTCCAGCGCTCGTTCCAATCTGTAGCGCTTTAGATAGGCGAATGGTGAGAGGCCAAATACAGCCCTGAACTGCTCGGTCAGCCTTCTAACATTGGTGCCGACATACCGTGCCAAAACCAACATCGGGGGCGGGGCTCGCATATCAACCAGTAACTTGTTGCGTGCGAGGTAAACCCGATTGCGCTCTGCGGCCGAGAGTTGTGCCGGCTGACGGCCCAGTTCGGGCAACGATACGCTTACTCGGTTGATCACTGCTACAGCAGTATCGCCGCCGGTTGTCGGCAAGCCGTGCAACGCCTGCTCCATCGGCATCGCAAACAGCAACGTCCCAGGGTTTGTAACATCTTGTCGCATGGGCTGCTTCCACAGCCCTCAGAATTTGTTAGAAACTTTGGCGGTCAGGCTTCGCCCCGAGCCGTAGAAACACCCGGTTGTGGCATCATAGCAGGCGGCAACGTGTCGATTGTCGAAAAGATTATGCGCGTTGAGCTGTAGATTGAGCCCCTCAAGGTTGGGATTGGTGTCGCCAAAATCATAATTCAAGGATGCATCAACCAGCGCGTAACTGCCTGTCTCAAACTGATCGTCCATCGTGCCGCCGAGCGTACCGCCGCTGTAACGCACGCCAACTCCCGCTTCTATGCCAGCCAAGGGGCCATCGGGTGCCGTCCAGGTCAGCCAGGCCGATGCGATATGCTCGGGCGTACGAAGTGGCGTCTTGCCAACCCATCCGGAATTGTCGCGACTGTAGCTGACATCCTGATAGGTATAGCCGGCAATAACCTCAAACTGATCGGTGAGGCTGGCGCGGGCTTCCAGTTCGAACCCCATCGAGGCAATCTCTCCAGCCTGGATGCTGAATGCCGGATTGGCAGGGTCCGTGGTCAGCGTATTGGCCTGGGTAAGGTGAAACAGCGATGCCGAGAGCAGACCATTCCAGCCATCGGGCTGATACTTGATGCCAACCTCGTATAGCTCGCCACGGGTCGGTTCGAAGGGCAGGCCGCTCGCCGAAAGCTGGTTGAGCGGTTGAAACGATTGGGCATAGTTGAAATAGGGCGCGATGCCGTTGTCGAAGCGGTACAGAAGTCCGCCGCGGAAGGTTGTCGCTTCGTCGTTCTGGGTGAAGCCGCCACCCATGAGATGGTCGACGGTTTCGATGCTGGACCAATCATGTCGAACGACCAGCGTAGCGTGCCAGTTGCCAAGCGTCATCTGATCCTGGACGTAAAGGCCAAACTGCTTTGAAATCACTGAATTGTCCATGAAAATCATGGGTAAATCGACGATCGGCGCGCCATATGTAGGCGCGAAAATGTCCAGTGGAGGTGCGTAGCCCTGACCATAGTCTCCGCGCCCGCTGAAATACTCATAGCCTGCTCCGACAAGCACATCATGCTCTATCGGGCCTGTGTTCAAATGACCCGAAATGCTGTGATCCATGTCGAAGGTATCGAAGCGATCGCTCGAAACTTCGGCGGCACGATCGACCGTGCGCATGTCAGCCTGCAGGCCTGAAAGCACTACACGGGCGATATCCATGTCGACACGGCCATATCGGGCGCGGGAACTCACCGACCAATCCTGGTTGAACGCATGATCAAACTGATAGCCAAACGTAACCTGGTCGCGTGCCGTTCTATTGTAGCCCGGCTCCCCGACATAGGCATCGATGGGAAGCCACCCATTGGGATTTGGAAAGAGCGTCCCGAAAGCCGGAAGCGATGAGAACGTCCCACTTCTTGGATCATGCTGTACGCGGGCCATGAGGGTCAACGACGTCTCGGCACTGGGTTGCCAGGTGACGGATGGCGCGATGGCGAAGCGGTCTGCGGTCGTTCCCTGTCCCTGCCCGGCTGTGGTATGAAGCGTGGCCGCCAGCCGGTAGAGGAGAGTCTGATCGGCGGCCGAACCGCCCAAGTCGACCGAGACACGGCCGTGATTGCCCGTTCCTCCAGCAAGTTCGACCAGTCGAAGCGCTTCGCCCGTTGGCAGCTTGCTCGACAGCGCCACGATGCCGCCGGGGTTTGCATTGCCGTAAAGCACCGAGGAAGGTCCTTTCAGCACTTCGACGCGCTCGAGCAGGAACGGGTCAACCTGCTGTGTCGCGAAGAATACCCCGCCACGCAGACGCAGCCCATCCAGGAAGGTGTCGCTAAGGCCGGTCGACGCATTGTTGAAGCCACGGATCGACAACTGGTCGATGCCCGTGACGCCTCCCCAAAGCTCAGCCGCGACGCCGGGCGTGTAGCGCAGCGCCTGATTGACCGTCTCGACATTTTGCCGGTCCATCTGCTGACGCGTAACCACCGATATCGACTGAGGTGTGAGGGCGACCGGTGTTGCTGTCTTTGTTGCGGTGCGACTTTGGTTGGCGATGATCCCTTCGCCCGGTCCTTCTGCTTCGATCCCGTCGATGACCAGTTGTTCCAGCAGCGTCACTGACTGCAATTGCTGCGCCAGCGTCTATCCACTCGATGTGCCCAGCGCGGCTACAATGACTGCGGTGATGGTCTTCATGATACGGCCCCAGCTATTCAGTTGGGACCGGTCATACGACCGGCTGGCTGTGCCAGGCTATCGCCCCGGCTTGTGCCGGACAGTATAAAACTTGTGCTTTTTGATCAGGATTTCTGTCGATCGGTACTCGGTGGATGGCCGAAATGCTGACGGTAGGCAGTCGTAAAATTGGCGGGATCGTTATATCCCATCCTGTAGGCTATTTCCGATATCTGCAGATCAGATTGGTTCAGCAGGATACGCGCGACCTCCAGGCGGCGATGAATCGCATAACGCAGGATGGTCATATCAAACGTCTGACGAAAAGCTCGGCGCAGCGTTGTGTCATTGGTTCCCAGCATGCGCGCCAGCGCATTGATAGTGGGTGGGCTGGAGAGATTGCGATCAAGAATTTCCCGCGTGGCATGCGCGAGATCGCGATGCGAGCGGCTACCACCAACACGTGGCCTGTCAACAGGTGACAAGGTTGAAAGCGCTACGATCGCCGAGAGAGCCTGACTTTCTCGGTACATCGCCGCTATCGACCCATGAAACGGGTTAATCGTCATGGCTTTCAGGATGTATGTCAAAGCGTGATCAACCGGTATTTCCCGACGGCTGATACCGGGCCGCATGAGGTCGGCTATGACCGACATACGGCCATCATCTGCCTCAAGACAAAACTCTGACCCTATCAGCAGTGAAACACTTCGGATCCGACAGCCTCGCGGCTGGTACGTTCTTGTCCTGACCGTTTCTCCATACCCAATAAGGATCGGTGTGGCGGTGGTACCAATCTCGGTTTCCTGCCCATCGACATCGCTGATCCATCTTCCCTCGTGCAAGAGCGTAAGGCAGAGCCCTGGGCTTTGTGCTACGTCTGCGTGGAATTCCTGTGTCGTCTCAAAACTGCTCTCAAAGACCTGAACGTAAGGTCGCACCGAATGAGCGACGAATCGTCCGTAGCCAAATGGGTCACTTACGACGAACTTATGTGACGCCTCAGTGAGCAGATCGCCTAGCGAGATGAACTCGTCTGCGCTTTCGCCCAGCCCGGTATCTCGGTAGGGGGACCAGCTTTTCATAGAGCACCGTTTACTTGATAAACAAACTCATCTTAACCGTATTTTGCTTCGGATGAAAACTCACAACGAGTGCTCATGCAGGGTCAGGCACTCCCAATCTTCCAGTTTGCTGCCCGCGTGCGATGCCCCCAAAGGCTGGCATAAAGACCGTCCTCTTCGAGCAGCGACGTGTGATCGCCCTGCTCGATGATGGCACCGGCATCAAGCACCACAATCTGGTCCGCCGACTGGATGGTGGAAAGCTTGTGCGCCACCACGATCAAAGTCTTGTCCGAGACCAGTATACCGAGTGCTGTCTGAATGGCGCGCTCATTGCTCGGATCGATCGCCGCCGTCGCCTCATCGAGCAAAACGATGGGCGCATCCTTGAGAATTGCACGGGCAATAGAGACACGCTGACGCTCGCCACCCGACAGTTTGGCACCACCCTCGCCGACCCGCGTTTGATAGCCGTGTGGCAAGGCAATGATGAATTCATGCGCCTGAGCCGCCCGCGCCGCCGCCTCGACCTCATCCTGGCTCGCCCCACTGCGCCCCATGGCGATATTTTCGTAGATAGTGCCCGCAAACAGATAGACGTCCTGAAACACCACGGTGATCAGACCGTTGAGCGTGGCCTCGTCCATCTCCCTGACATCAACGCCGCCAATGCTGATGCTGCCCTCCGTGACATCCCAGAAACGCGCGATGAGGTTGAGAATGGTGCTCTTGCCCGAGCCTGAGGGTCCTACGATGGCGGTCATGCTCCGCGCCGGGACGGTTAGCGACACATCGCGCAGCACAGGCGTGCCGTGATTGTAGCTGAAACCCACGCCGTCAAATGCTACATTAAAGCCGTCCAATTTCTGGGCCACCTCCAGCTTGGGCAGCAGTGGCGCCGTCATGATCCGGTCGATGCGCGTCAGGGAGGCATCGGCGATCCGCACCAGTTCCATCACCGAGATCAGCGCCAGGAATGGCGTATAGATCGCGAACAACAGCACCAGCACCGAGATCATGGTCGCCGCGTCGATCTGCCCGCCGGCATAGCGCACCGCCCCCAGCGCAATCACCAGCGGCGCACCAAGCAGGATCAGCACCGCGATCGCGGTGAACGGCGCCACCAGCTGAGCCACCAGCGAATGGGAAATATTGCGGAACGCCCGCAGCGAGACCTCAAAACCCTCCTGCCCCTTGGCGATCTGATTGAAGGCGCGGATGACCGAGATGCCCTGCACATATTCGATCATCCGGGCCGCCGCCTGCGCCTGCCGATCCTGCCGCTGAATGCCCAGTTGCGCCAAACGGCGGCTGGCAAACAGGAACACCGGCGCGGCAATCACGATCGACGTGATGGCCGCCAGCGCCGTCGGCCAATCCCGCCAGAGCAGGAAGATGAACACCACAAGCGGTAGCCCAAAAGCCTGGGCAATGCGTGGCAGGGCATCGGAGAGGAAAGACTCCACCATCTGCATGTCCGAGGTCAGGGCCGAAACCGTATCCCCCTTGTGGCGCGACAGATGAAACCCCATCGGCAACAGGCGCAAATGATCGAGGATAGTGAGGCGCAGGTCGCCCACCGCGCGATAGCTCGAAAGCCAGTTCAGCATGGAAGAGATATAGCTGCAGACCACCTGCCCCAGCAGCGACAGCGCCATCAGCCCGGTGATCTGCCAGGCCCAGCCCGCCGTCATCGTCTCACCCTCGGCGAGACCGACAACAACCCAGATCACCGCACTGAAACCCACGCCGAGCGCCATCGATTGCAGGAAACGGAAACCGAGACCCAGCAGCATGCGCCCCCGCATCGGGCCCACCATGGACCAGACACGCCGGAGGCTCGCGAGGTCGGAGCGCAGTTCGGTGTCCCCGTCGTGGGAATGGGTGTGAGCCATGGTCATTGTGCTGCCTCAGCAGGGGCGCCAGATATATCGCGCAGGGTTATGGATTGCGTCGCGGTATAGTCCTGCCAGAGCCGCGCATAGAGCCCGCCAGACGCGACGAGCTCATCGTGCCGCCCTCGCTCGACGATCCGTCCACCATCCACGACCAGGATCTGTCCCGCATCGCGAATGGTATGCAGCCGATGGGCAACCACGATCAGCGTCTTGCCTGCAGTCAGCGCGCCGATGGCGTCTTGGATCGCCGCCTCATTGTCAGGATCGGCAAAGGCCGTCGCTTCGTCGAGCACGATGACCGGCGCATTCTTGAGAATGGCCCGCGCAATGGCGAGCCGTTGTCTCTCCCCGCCCGAGAGTGACTTGCCCTGCTCGCCCAGCGGCGTGTCATAACCCTGCGGCAGGGCCATGATGAAGTCATGCGCCCGCGCCGCGCTTGCAGCAGCCATCACCTCTTCAAGGCTGGCATCGGGATTGCCGAAGCGGATATTGGCCGCGATCGTGTCAGAGAACAGGAAGGTGTTCTGGAACACGAAAGCCACGTCATCCATCAGCTGTTCGAGCCCGATGTCCCGCACATCCACGCCACCCAGCGTCACGCGCCCCTCGCGGACATCCCAGAAGCGTGGCACCAGACTTGCGATGGTACTCTTGCCCGAGCCAGAGGGCCCCACCAGCGCCGTCACCTCCCCCGCCCTGGCGGTAAAGCTGACCTGATGCAGCACATCGTGGCCGCCATAGCCAAAGCCCACATCCTCAAAACAGACATCGTGATGCTGCAGAGCAATCCGCGCGCCGCTGTCGCTCTGCGGACTGGCACCGAGCATGTCGAGCACCTGCGTCGCACCCATGCTGACATGGGCAAAACTGTGAAACTGCCCAAAGAGCTTCATCAGAGGCTGGCTGTAATTAGCCCCAAGGACGACAAAGAACAGCAGCGTCACGAGATCAAGCTGGCCCGCCACCATCAGCCAGGCGCCGACCGGCAGAATGACCGTGATGGCCGACAGCACCAGCGCATAGAACGTACCGCCCAGCGGCAGATAGGCCCGGCCCCACTCGGTCTCGACCCGCGTATAGTCGCGCACCGCATCGGCCGTTTCGGCAAAACTCTCGCCCGAGCGATTGAAGATTTTCACCACCGCCATGCCCGCAAGATATTCCACAATGGACGCGTTCATCCGCCCGGCGGCGTTCTTGTATTCGACCATGCGCGCGCCCGTTCCGGACATTCCCAGGACCAGCGCCGCAAAGGCAATCGGCGTCATGACGATCGACGCCAGCGCCATGCGCCAGTCGACCACGGCCAGCCAGATCGACACGGCGAACCAGGTTGCCAGCGCGCTCGTGCCTTCGGGCAATCCATGGGCAATGACCAGCTCGAGGCTTTCCGGCTCGTCGATGATCAGCTTCTTGGCGTCGCCGCTGCGCCGATCGGCAAAGTAACCCAACGGCAGCTTGGCCATATGCCGCGCCATGGTCGTGCGGATGCGATAGATGACATCGAAAGCCACACGATGGCTAAGCGCCGTCGCCGTCCCGAAAGTCAGGCCCTGCAGCAAGATCGCCCCAAGCGCGATGCCGGCATGGACGAGGAAGAACGACAGGTCGGTGTTCCCGGCCACCACCGCCTCGACCAGGCGATAAACCACCCAGATCGGCGTCAGCTCGAAAATCACCGAAATCGTGGCGAGCAGGATCGAACTCACGAATGCGCCCCGACTCGGCCCCAATTGGCTGGCCAGCAGCTTGAAACTGGCCAGATAATCTGGCTTGGCAGCGTCGGTTTCAGCGGTGCTCATGGTGCCCTCACTTTTGGTCCGATGTATTGGTTCGCCGCCCTTGGCGGCAGCGTGCTGCGCGGCCTCTGAGGGCCGACTTGAAAATCCTTGCTGCGGCCGCATAGAATATGACCAATCCGGTCATCTTATTGGCGATCACTTCATGTCCCCTGATACCGCCACCCATCTCCATGCCACCCACGAGGGCATGACGGTCTTTCTCGACCGTCGCCCGGCCCGGCGCGGCGAGGCCTATCGCTCGCATATGCAGGGCGGCATCTGGCTTGGAGTTATTGCAGCGGCCGATCTTGAAACGGAGGAGCCGGTCTTTGGTCGGCGTCGATGGACCGGCTCCACGGTCACCGGCTTCTGGGCACCCAGCGAAATGCCCAGCGATCACTTTGTGATGGCCGACAGTTCCATGGCGAGCCTCTTTGTCCATCTCGACAACACGGCACAGCAACGTCTTGGTCTGGATGAGGGACGCGTTTCCTCGTGGTCGGGCCTCACCCTTTCT
Organism: Candidatus Devosia phytovorans; assembly: GCA_029202405.1. Classification (NCBI taxonomy): domain Bacteria; kingdom Pseudomonadati; phylum Pseudomonadota; class Alphaproteobacteria; order Hyphomicrobiales; family Devosiaceae; genus Devosia; species Candidatus Devosia phytovorans. Next base: position 2,494,616 of record CP119312.1, read on the forward strand.
TCGGGCGCGTTCGCGCTGCGCGGCATTCTCGACCAGACGCGGGCCCTGTTCTCGGCTGCAACGCCGACCAGACCGCATGACATCATCAGCTTTGGTCGCAAGGTTACCGCCAACCTTCTCGGCGAAACCGATCTCCTGCCCGCCGAACTCGCTCGCGACCCTGCCCCCCTGTCGACAATCGATATCGACCGGGTCTATCGCGCCCGCGACATGCTGCTGGCCGACCTGCGCAATCCACCCACGATCGTCGAGTTGGCGCGCTGCGCCGGCACCAACACCCGCAAGCTCACCGAACAGTTCCGGGCTCTCTTCGGCATGCCGCCTTTTGCCTATCTGAAGCACTATCGGCTCGAGCAGGCCCTCGATGCCGTGCAGCGCGGCGACCGGCCGATCACCGATATCGCCGCCGAAATCGGCTATCGCCCGACGCACCTGTCCGCCGCTTTCCGCGCCCGCTTCGGTCGCTCGCCGCGCCATTATCGCACCGCCATGTGAGCCGGCAGGGCGATGCAATGTGGCCTTTGCCGTCCCTCGGGGCCGATGGCCATCACGTTGACGTCGATCCCGAACAGCTTTTGCACCGTCTCGCGCGACACCACGGCATCAGGCGCACCATCCGCCTCGATCCCACCGTCGCGCATGGCCACGATCCGGTCGGCATAGGCGGAAGCCTGGTTGATGTCGTGCAACACCATTACCACGCCGATCCCCTCATCGCGATTGAGACGCGCGAGTAGATCGAGCACTTCAAACTGGTGGCCAATGTCGAGATAGGTGGTCGGCTCGTCGAGCAGCAGCCATTTCGGCTTCTGCGCCAATGCCAGCGCAATCCAGGCGCGTTGCCGCTCACCACCCGAAAGCTGACCGAATGAGCGATCGGTGAATTCACCCAGCCCGACCTGATCGATAGCCCAGTCGACCACGGCATGATCCTCTCGCGAGGCCGAGGCAAAAAAACCCTGATGGGCAAAGCGCCCATGCTCGATCACCCGCCGCATGCTCATCCCCTCCGGCGCTACCGGCGCCTGCGGCAGCAGTGCCAATTGCCGCGCCAGCGATTTCCGCGACCACTGCGCCACCAGTCGTCCATCGAGCCTCACCTCCCCCGCCTGGATCGGCAGCAGGCCGCCCAAGGTTCGCATCAAGGTCGACTTGCCACAGCCATTGGGCCCAATGATCGCGGTGATCCCGCCGGCCTCGATGCCCAGGCTCACTTGATCGAGCACCACGCGCTCGCCATAGCCGACGGTGACGGAACGGGCTTCCAAACTCATTTGAGGCTCCAGCCGCGCAGGCGCAGCAATAGAAGAAATACCGGCACGCCGATGAGGCTGGTCACGGCCCCCACTGGCACTTCGAGCGGCACGGCAATGCTGCGCGACACCACATCGCTGAGCACCAGCAACAGCGCTCCGCCAACTACACAAAGCAGCATCTGCTGGCCAAGGTTCGGCCCTACCATCAGCCGCACCGCATGTGGCACCACCAGCCCGACAAAACCGACGGGCCCAACAACCGCCACCCCGCTGGCCGCCAGCGCCACGCCCACAGCCAGACCCAGAGGCCGCCAGAGTCGGATCTCCAGCCCCATTGATCGCGCCATGTCGCCATCAAACCGCAACAGACCGATCGGCCGCAGCACCAGGGCCGTTGCGATCACACCAGCCGCGGTCCAGGGCAAGATTGTCACCGCCTCGTCATAGCCGCGCCCAAACAGCGATCCGGCGAGCCAGATCATCGCCACCTCCGCCTGAGCCCCACCCATTGCCAGCACCGTCGCCATTACCGCCGCACTGACGATGGCGCCGAAGGCCACCCCGGCCAGCGCCGTCCGGGTCGGGTCCAGTTCGCCGTCCCAGGCGAGCCAGAACACCAGCGCCCCGGCTAGGATACCGCCGCCTAGTGCCACGAAGGGCACCGTCGACATCGGCAGGTAATAGCGCGCGAAATTCGGCGTCCCCTCGGGCACCAAAAAGCTCGCTGCGAGCAGCATGGCGAGCACGACGGCCAGGCTTGCCCCACCCGAAATACCGAGCACTGTCGGGTCGGCCAGCGGATTGCGCAGCGCCGTCTGGAAGATCAGGCCCGCCAGCGCAAAATGCACTCCGACCTGCATCGCCACCACGAGGCGTGGCAGCCGATAGGTCGAGATGATCCGTTCCGCCATCTCCCCCTGCGGGTCGAGCATCAGCGCACCAAGATCGGACCAGCTAGCATCGGCGGCGCCAAACACCATGCCGAGCAACAGCGCAAAAATCAAAGCCAGCAATGCCGCCATGAGCAGCAGGAAAAAGTGCGGCCACGCGGTCATGCCGCCCTCCGCATCTGCCGCAGGAACAGCAAGAGCAGCGCCCCGCCGAGCAGCGTGGTCAAAATCCCGGCAGGCATCTGCTTGCTCCAGATGCCCGAGCGGGCGAATGCATCGGTGGCCAGGGTTAGCGCCGCGCCATTGAGCGCCACCAGCGGCAGCAGCAATCCGTGCCCGGCATTGCCCCCCGCCCGTCCCAGTAGCCAGCGCGTCAGGTGTGGCACCGCAAAGCCGACGAAACCGAGCGGCCCCGCCGCCGCGACGCTCGCCGCCGTAAGAACCACCGCAATCACCAGGAAGCCGAGCCGCCACAACACCGCATTGGCCCCAAGCGAGCGCGACACCGCATCCTCAAATTGCAGAATATCGAGCCGCCGCCCGAGCAGCATGCCGGCGACCAGACCACCAGCCACCCATGGCCAGGTAAAGAAGACCTCGATCCAGGTGCGGTTCATGAAGCCGCCGATCAGCCAGAAATAGAGCGTCTGGATCGCCGTGCGGTTCAACACCATGGTGGCGCTGATCGCGGCCATGAAGAAAATAGACACGGCCATGCCAGCCAGCGTCAATTGCAACGGCGCAAAGCCGGACGGTCGCGCCAGCAGCAGCGTGATCCCCGCCGCGAAAAGTCCCCCGGCAATTCCCGCCGGCATCAGCAGGGCCGTGTCGGACGAGACCAGCACCATCACGCTCGCCACGGCAAAAGCGGCGCCCGAACTCACGCCCATCAACCCCGGATCGCCCAGCGGATTGCGCAACACCGTCTGGATGATCAGCCCTGCCATGGCAAGGCTTGCGCCCACCAGCACAGCAACCAGCGCTCGCGGCAGTCGCAATTCGCGCACCACGAAGCCAGATTGCGACCCGTCATCGACGAACACATGTCGCAGCGCCTCAAGCATGGACGTGGCAACACTGCCCTCGCCCATGGTTTGGACGAAGGAGAATGCGAGCACCAGGGCAGCCCCCGTTGCGATGAGACTTGCGCGAAAACAGAGCGACATGGGCATGGGCGGGCGTTCACCCGCTCCTTCCGATCAGGGGGGCAGTACCGTCGCGGCCGAGCCCTCAGGCAGCTCAGGCGCCGCAAAGGTTTCGGGATAAAGCAGATGCGCAATCTCGCGGAACACCAACTCACGCGCCATCGGCCCGGTCGGCTGGGAATAGTGATCCCCAACAAGATAGGCGTGTCCGTCCTTGACCGAGCGCATCTGCGCATAGGCCGGATTGGCCTTGCCCTCGTCGCCATGCGACACGAAGAGGAAGAAGTAGTCGGGATCGAGCGAGAGCAGGTCCTCGGCTTCGAGCGGCACGAAGGCCTGCACGGGATCGTCCACCTCGGCCATGCCCAGCACGTTCTCGGCCTTCAGCAGCGGCAGGAATTCGGATGGCAGCAGATTAGTCTGGTAGCCATAGAGCGTATCGTAGTAGGACCATACGAAGAGCGCTGAAACGTCGCCCGGGGCCTTGGCCTCATATTCAGCGATCAGCGCCCGGAAAGCCTCGTTTGACGCCTTGCCGTCATCGCCCTTGCTCAGCGCCAGCGAAGCGCTCTCCACCGAGCGATAGGAATCCTCCAGCGTCACGCTGTCATAGGCAAGAAACGCCCCGAACTTTTCCAGGTCCGCGGCAAAAGGGCCGGCATAGTTGACCATGCCGATGGTCAGATCGATCTCGTCCTGTGCCATCAGCTCGAGATTGGGTGCGGTCATGTCACCATAATCGGTCACGCCCTCGCCCGTCCCGAGATAGGTTGGATACTCGCCCTCATAGGTGATCATGCCGACCTCCTTGAGGCCAAGGGCCGCCAGAATGTCGGCTCCGAAGATCGAGAGCGATGCGATGCGCTCCGGCGCGGTTTCGATTGTCACCTCGGCGCCGCGGTCGTCGGTAACTGTCACGGGGTACTGCTGTGCCAATGTGGCTGTCGATGCTAACAGTGTGCTAGCCAATAGCAGCGAAATACTGACCTTCATCATGCTCTCCAGACTGGTTCCGGTAGACCCGCTAAGCCCCTCCCCCCCTGCCCGCAAGCACGATCATCCCAGCTTTGAGCCGTTCTAAATCATAGTGTGTTTCACGAAAGTCCAACGCTTCGGCCCGCTTCGAGCGAGGACAACATGCCTAGACGCTTCCTGAAACTCAATGTTGAGTAGGTCAAGATTTATGGGCAGCGTGCAGGAGAACCCCAAGGCGGACTGGATGACAGAACTGGGGTGGGAAGCTGACCCGAACCAAACCAACTTAGGCCGGGAAAGAGCGCATTGACGTCGTATCGTGCGCGACTGAAACTCGCCCTTCTGCTTGATAGCGGCAGCTCCCCATTACCCATGTCGACGAGACCATTTGGGCGCCATCCAGTTCAACAAAGCTAGCAATGGCACCCGGCCTTAGGTGACCATAGTTGCTGTCAATCCCGACTGCGCGCGATGAATAGAGAGAGGCCATGCGAAGGGCCTCTTCCCATGGGACGTCCACCTTTTCGTGCATAAAATGAATGGCGTCGATCATGTCGAGGTCGGCACCGGCCAAGGTCCCGTTGGCCAGTCGCAGGTCGCCGTTAGCTCGATATACCGTGCGCCCGTTCAGCTCGAAGCTGGTGAGGTCCGATCCCGTCTGAGACATGGAGTCGCTGACGAGAAATATCCGACCGGGTCCGAGCTTCGCGGCGAATGCAACCCGGATCACCGACGGGTGGACATGGATACCATCAGCAATCAAGCCGGCAAACACATCCCTGGCGCCCAGCGCCGCGCCGACCACGCCTGGTTCGCGGTTTTGAAGCTGGCTCATCGCATTATAAAGGTGGGTAGCCTGGCGCGCACCTGCCTCGAACGCTCGTTCGGTTGTTATCGCGTCGGCGTCCGAATGGCCTATGCTGACGACTATTCCCGCATCGGCCATGATTTTGATCTGGTCTGGGCCAGCGGTTTCAGCGGCGACTGTGACGAGGAGCATAGGCAGCTCCCGCTTTGGGGCCAACACCCTATCCAGATCAGACTGATCCATCGGGCGGATCAACGCCAGATCGTGCGTCCCTTTTCTGGCTATCGCCAGGTGCGGACTTTCCAGATGAAGACTCAGAAAACCGGGCACTTGAGCACGGACGGCGTCGATACCCGCGGCGATCGCCGCTTCATTAACTGCCGCAGTATCGGTGATGAGCGTGGGCAGCAAAGCCGTCGTCCCGAATTGGGCATGGGCTCGGCAGATCGCCTCGATCGCCGCCACATCGGGCTGGTTATTGAAGAGTACCCCTCCCCCACCATTTACCTGCAAATCGACAAAGCCGGGTACAAGATCCCCGGCAAGGTCAATGCGCCTCGCATCCTCCGGTATGGAGCCACGCGCCGCAATCGCCTCGACAATGCCGTCCGGCACCACGAGGGCGGCGGTGTCATGCCAGGTTTCGGAATCGAATATCCGAGGGGCAGTGATCGCGAGCAGATCAACCATCGGGTTGGATCCTTACTCTCAGGTTGGGCTTATCCCTTGAGGGCTCCCGCGGTCATCGATCCGCGGCGCCAATAATAGACAGCGTCGCGACGAAAACAGTGGGAAATGGCAGGCAAGCGACATGCTCCCGATGGGCATGTAACACACCTATGTAATACAACTGGGGATTCTTTCGGAGCCAGACGGCTCAAAAACCAGCATAATCAATGACTTGATAGATTGCTGGCTGGGGTGCCAGGATTCGAACCTGGGAATGTCGGTACCAAAAACCGATGCCTTACCACTTGGCGACACCCCAACGTGGCGCGGTTCCTACACGGTTTGGCAGCGCTTCGCAACACGCCGAAAACAGCCGTAAAAACCCTGTGCTAGACGCTTGTATGCGGAAACAAGCGCAGCTATAACCCGGCCCATCGCGACTGGCCAAGAGCGAATGACGCCCCGGCCGCAAATCCCGTGTCGCCATCCTGACGGAGTATAGCGCAGCCTGGTAGCGCACCTGCTTCGGGAGCAGGGGGTCGAGTGTTCGAATCACTCTACTCCGACCAATCAACCCCGGCGTCTGCGGACGTCGGGGTTTTTGTTTGCGCCTAGGCGGCGACCGTTTCGCGGTAGTGCCTGAGCACCTTGTCTGCATCGACGCCGATGCAGACCGTCTGGGGGCGGCGGTTGGCCCAGTCCGGGTGACCGCCCTTGCGGGTGGAGGGCATCTGGATGGTCTGGCCGCTGGCAATGCCATCGCGGACGACCACGACCGGGCCCTGGCGGGTCTCGAACCACTCGGGGTGCAGCAGATAGGTCACCGCCAGCAGGTCATGGCCGACGACGCCGGCAAGGCCCATGATGTTGAGATAGAAGCGGGCGTAGTGGTCCGACATCTGCTGCAGCAGCGCGCCATTCTGGCCGGCTTCGGCCGCCAGCACCTGAAGATAGGCGGTGTCGAGGATAATGTCGTGGGTGACGTCGAGGCCAACCACCACGATCGGCCAGTCGGCGGCAAACATTTCGTCGGCAGCCACGGCATCGCCGTGTATATTGGCTTCTGCAGCCGGGGTCACATTGCCGCTGCGGCCCTGGTAGCCGAAGGCGCCGCCCATGATGATGACCTGCTTGGTCAGGCCCGCAATCGCAGGATCCTGGCGCAATGCCAGAGCCAGATTGGTCATGCGGCCAACAGCGATGATGGTCACCTCGCCCGGATTGGCGCGGATGGTGTCGATGATGAACTGGCTGGCCGTACCCGCCAGCAGGCCTTCGGTGCCGATTTGCGGAATTTCGATATCGCCCAGGCCGTTGTCGCCATGCACGATGGTCGGCTCTGGCTTGAAGATGCCATCGAGCGTTTCGCCGGCGCCGCGGATGACCGGCGCGCTCAGGCCAAACTGCTGGCGCAGGAACAGGGCGTTGCGGGTGGTGGTGTCGATGCTGGCATTGCCCACCACGGTGGTGATGCCCAGGAGTTCGATGTCCGGCAGCTTGCTCAGGTAAAGCAGCGCCATGGCATCGTCGATGCCGGGGTCGGTGTCAAAAATAACCTTCATGCGTGTCTTACATCCGGCAGCGGGCGCTGCCCTGTCCTTTGCAGATTTTCGGTGAGGCTTTCTAGGCAGTCCTGCGGTTTGCCGCTAGTCCCCCTCTGCCTGTCAAACCCTTGCCGGTGGCGGAAATGCAGCCATGCTTCGGCACGGCTCGGGACTGATTGAAAGCGGGGCATGCTGCGGTGTAGGCCTGCCAGGCTCAGACAAGGGCAGGTGTTTAGCGTCTCCATCTCGACATCTGCTCATTGAGCATATGCTTTTTCTTAACGAATGGAGATTTGTTAACGTGTGTTGCTGCCCCGGCTTTGGCATGATGGGGCCAAATAGATGCGCGTTACGGTGCGCGGAGTAAAACTTGCCTTCCCCCTCGACATCGGCACTGGCCGAATTGCTTGAACTCACCGCGCGCAAGCTGCATTCGCGTGGCCATGTCGCCGGTCTGTTTCCGGCGCAATGGGCGGCCTTGCGCTATTTCTCGCGTGCGCCCGAAGAACTGCGCACCTCAAGCGAACTGGCGCGATTCCAGGGTCTTGCCAATGGTCCGGTGAGCCGCACCGTGCGCACTCTGGTGCAAAAGGGCCTGCTGGCCAAGGCTGCCGAACAGCCCAAAGGACGCGCCGAAAGGCTGGAGCTGACCGTTGAGGGCGAGGCGTTGCTGGATAGCGACCCAACCCATGCGGTGGAAGCCGCCATCGATGGCGTCGCGCCGGGCGATTGCGAAGCGCTGGCGCGGGCGCTCGAAAGTATCGTGGCACAGCTCGAGCCCCGGCAGGACTAACAAAAAGGCCCGCCGAAGCGGGCCTTTTCAATTTATGTCCGGCAGTGCCTAGCGGCGATTGCCGGTCAGGTTCCACAGACCGGTGACGGTCAGGGCGGCCAAAGCCATCTTGAGGATGTCCCAGACGATGAAGGGCTGGATGGCGCCAGCAAAGGCCGAGGCGACCACATTGTTCTGGTCGATCCAGCCAGCCTGGCCGGAGAGCGCCAGCAGGTAGACAAAACCGATCACCAGCAGCAGCGCTTCAGCGCCGATCATGACTGCGAACAGCACCAGTGGCTTGGCCGAGGCGCCGCGATCGGCCGCAAAGCCAACGATGGCGGCGAGCAGCAGGAAGCCAACGAGGAAGCCGCCGGTCGGGCCGACGAGATAGGCAAGGCCGCCACCGGTAGCAAAAACGGGAAGACCGAAGGCGCCTTCGAGCAGGTAGAGCGCGACGGTGGCGACGCCGATACGCGCGCCAAAGGCAGCGGCCAGCGCCACGATGGCAAAGCTCTGCAGGGTCACCGGCACGGGCCAGACCGGCACGCTGATCTTGGCACAGATGGTGATCAGCAGCGTACCGAGCACGACAGTCGCGATGTTGGATGCGAGTTTCGCAGCATCGCCCTTGGGCTGGAACACACCGAGCAGCGTGTTGGGCGTGGTCAAAGTCACGGCCATTTCATACCTTCCATGCTTGTTTGAGCCGGCGTCCATCGCTGGACCGCTCTGTTCTAGTCACGACTTCATATTCTCTCGGCAAAGTGAGCGCAATGGCATCGCCCGCCCCTTCCCTGTCCTTCGACCGCAAATTCGATCCCCGGACAGGCACGCCCGTCGTGGTGGCAGAAGGGATTGCGCGCGTTACGGCGCCCAATGCCAGCGCCTATACTTTCACCGGCACCAACAGTTTCCTGCTTGGCCACGAGCGGCTCGCGGTGATGGATCCGGGCCCCGATGATTCGACCCATCTGGGTGCCCTCAAGCGCGCCATCGGTGGTCGCCCGGTCGATGCGATCATCCTTACCCACACCCATCGCGACCACAGCGCCGCGGCACGGCGACTGGCGGACGATCTGAATGCCCCGCTGTGGTTCGGCGGCCAGCACCGCCTGTCACGGCCGCTGCGCCGCTTCGAACGCAATCCGATCCGCAGGTCCTGCGACTGGAGCCTGGTGCCCGATGTCACGCTGGTCGATGGCCAGCAGATCCAGGCTGGAGACCTCGCGCTCACCGTGCACGCCACACCCGGCCATTGCGCCAACCACCTGGCCTTTTCCACGCCAGACATCCTCCTTAGCGGTGATCATGTCATGGGCTGGAATTCGACGCTGGTGTCGGTACCGGACGGTTCGATGGCGGACTATTTCGCTTCGCTCGACAAGGTCATCGCTCTGCCGCAACGAACCTATGTACCGGCGCATGGCGCCCCGATCGTCGACGGTACGGCCTATGCCCGCGCCTTGCGGGCGCATCGGCTGATGCGCAACGAACAGGTGCTGCGCGCTGTCCGCAGCGGCGCGCGGTCCATCTCGGCCATTGTCGGCAAGATTTATCCCGAACAGCCGCTGCCGGTGCGGCTCGCAGCAGCGATGACGATCAACGCCCATGTCGAATATCTAGAAGGTCTGGGGCAGCTGTCAGTCGCGCGCCCGTTCTGGGGCATGCGGATCACTGCATAGCGTCAACGGCACCAGGGACTTCAGTCTCAACGGCTTCCGGGGGCAGGTTGGCCTCGGGATTGTCACGCAGCAGGGCCGTCACCGAATCGTCGAGCGCCTCGAGGAAGGCCTCGATCCGCAGGCCATTGTCGCCAAAATCGTGCAACGCATGCAGCGAGGCCGAGCGCATGTCCACCGTGGATTGCGTCTGCGTACCGGTGACGCGGATCACCACTTCCTCGCGCCAGCCCGGCAGCGTCATGATCTGCGCATTGATCTGCCCCAGATCTTCCGATTGCCGCAGCATGCGAACATCCCAGCCATTGCCAGCGACGAGCGCGTTGACGAGGTCAAAGGTCGGCAGGAGGCCGAGTGGATAGGTGCGTGTTTCGGCATTGGGAAACTCCGCCGCCATTTCGGTACGCGAGAGCATCTTGGGCGTCGGCATTGCGGCGGTACCGGGCTCGAAGACCAGCGGCATCAACCCGCGATCAGTGGTCGCCATGTCGGTCACCGCCGGATAGCGCAGCATCAGGCTGCCGTACCAAGCATAGGGCAAGAGGCTGAGCGTCGCAAAGAACAGGCCGGCAAAGGCCTTGCTCCAACCCTGGTCGCCAGTTTGCCATAGTCGCCCCAACGCCAGAATGGCGGTGACCAGCGCCAACAGGCCGACAACGCCACCCACGAGGGCTGCGGCCGCGAACAGGTCGCTGGTGATCAGGCGCAGACGATGCAGAACCACGGCGATGATGACCAGAGGCACGGCAATGCTGCCCAGCCGGCGTGCCCAGATGGCTGTCCGCGATGTCCTGATCAATATGCGCAAGTCGGCCTCTTCACCTGACCGGCAAGTCTAGTGGCAAGGTGTTGCGCGAACTTGAAGATTTTCCGCTCGCGCGCAATTTCCCGTTAAGGATAGAGCCGGCTGCTGATCCAGCCATCGCCCTGTCGCGTGAAGCGGACGCGGTCATGCAGGCGATATTGGCCGTCTTTCCAGAATTCGATGCTCTGCGGCACGATGCGGAAGCCGGACCAATGGGGCGGCCGCACGACATCGCCGTCACCAACCCTTTCAGTCAGCTGGGCAACCTGCTGCTCGAGGGTTTCCCGATCAGCGAGCGGGCGCGATTGCCGCGATACGGATGAGGCGATCTGGCTGCCCTTGTGGCGGCTGGCGAAATAGGCATCGGCCTCTTCCGGCGTCACCACTTCCACCGGGCCGCGCACCCGTACCTGCCGGCGCAGCGACTTCCAGTGCATCAGCATGGCCGCCTTGGGCTGGGCGAGAAGCTGTTTGCCCTTCTCGCTTTCGAAATTGGTGAAAAAACAGAAGCCACGCGAATCGCGGGCGTTGAGTAGCACCATGCGCACATCGGGCAGTCCGTCATCATCTACTGTCGCCAGCGACAGGGCATGGGGATCATTGGGCTCGGCCTCCTGGGCCAGGGCGTACCATTCCTCGAACAGGGCAAAAGGATCAAGATCGGTGCGATCGCTGTCGTCAAAAAGGCGTTCTGTGAGGGTTTGCAGCATGATGACTCCGATCCCTTGGTCGGGTGAACTGGACATTGTGCGGGGCCGTGGCCATATAGGACTCGAAACCGGGGCGAAGCAACGCCCGACTCATTGAATGGACCAGATGCGCGATCCCTATACCGTGCTTGGGGTGCCACGTTCAGCGAGCGAGAAGGACATCAAGTCCGCCTATCGCAAACTGGCCAAGAAGTATCACCCCGATCAGAACCCTGATGATCCTTCGGCGCACGGCAAGTTTGCCGAGGCGACCAATGCCTATGACCTGCTGACCGACGCGGAAAAGCGCGGCCAGTTCGATCGCGGCGAGATCGATGCCGATGGCAATCCGAAATATGCCGGCTTCAATCCGGGCGGATTTTCGGGCGGTGCCGGTACGCGCGGCGGCCGCAGCGGTGCCGGTGGCTTCTCGGCCGAAGATATCCTCAAGGAATTCATGAGCGGCTTCGGCGGCCAGCAGCGTGGCGGTGCCGGTCCGGGCGCAGGCGCGCGCGGCTTTGCCGGCGGCAATGGCGGTCAATGGGATCCGTTTGCCGGTACGGCCGCTGGCGGTCCGGGCGGCGGTCGGAGCATGAAGGGCGAAGATATCGTGGTCAATGCCACAGCATCGCTTGAAGAGGCTCACAAGGCCGGCTCGATCCAGGTGCGCATGCCTTCGGGCAAGATGCTGTCGGTCAAGCTGCCGGAGAAGCTCGAAGAGGGCCAGCAAATCCGCCTCAAGGGCCAGGGCTCGCCCGGCCTCGGCGAACCCGGCGATGCGCTCGTCACCGTGCGCTTTGAAAAGTCCAAGCAGTTCCGCCGCGATGGCTCCGACATCCGCACCGACGTGCCGATCACGCTCTATGAAGCGGTGCTCGGCGCCAAGGTGCGCGTGCCCACGCTGGATGGTTCGGTCGAGCTCAACCTGCCGCCTGGCATCGATACCGGCAAGGCACTGCGCCTCAAGGGCAAGGGCCTCTACGGCGACGGCGATCTTTACGCCAATCTCAAGGTGGTGCTACCGCCCGGCGGCGACGCCGATCTTGAGGCGCTGGCCCGCTTCATGCGCGACCAGAAGCCCTACAAGGTCCGTGACTAGGGCCGCGGTGCCGCGGCCCTCTGCAAACGATCATTGATCGCCTCGCCCAGTCCGTAGTCGGGGATCGGTGCGACGGCGATCGTTTTCGTATCCAGCGCATCCAGCTCGTGCAGCATGGAAAAAAGGTTTCGCGCGGCTTCATGCAGGTCAGCTGACGGCGACAGGTTCCGCATTGGGCCTGCAAATTCGGCCGCCCGACCGAAGGCCAGATAGGCCTCGCCAGCCTGCGGCTCGGCATCGAGCCGCATCAGCGCATTGGGTGCATAGTGGCTCGCCAGCATGCCTGGCGCCGCGATGGCGGCGTGCTTTTCGGCGACCTCCACCGTCGCGCCCAGCAGGCGCTCGATCTCCTCGCGCGCCACGGCCCCTGCCCGCAACTGCACCAGCCGCTCGTCCTCGATGCGGATGATGGTCGACTCCACGCCCGCATGACACGGTCCGCCGTCCAGAACGGGCACCTTGCCGGCAAACCCCAGCCGCACCTGATAGGCCGAGGTCGGCGACAGCCGTCCAGACGGATTGGCCGAGGGCGCGGCCAGTGGCCGGCCGACCGCGGCAATCAGCTCCAGTGCAATCGGATGATCGGGAATGCGAATGGCCACGGTATCGAGCCCAGCCGTCGCCACATCGGCCAGTCCATGGCCCGGCTTTTGCGGCAGCACCAGCGTCAGGCTGCCTGGCCACAGCGCCGCAGCCTTGCGGGCAAAAGGCGAAAACTCGGCCACCGTCTCGGCCATGGCGAGATCGGCGCAATGGATGATCAGCGGATTGAAACGCGGCCGCCCCTTGGTCTCGTAGATCGACAGTACCGCATCGGCATCCGTCGCGTCGGCGCCCAGACCATAGACGGTTTCGGTCGGAAAGGCACAGAGCTTGCCGGCACTCAGGATTTCTGCAGCTTCGGCGACAGTCTTGGGATCGACGGCGGTCTGTTTCATCGCGGTTGTTTGACAATGACGCCCTCGCGCGTCAAGACCAAGTGACGAATCATGGAGACTCACCCCGCGTGACAACGCTGCTCGTCAGTCAGCCGAACTTTGCCGACCATGTCACACCGCAGGGACATCCCGAGCGCGCCGATCGCATCCGTGCCGTCGAAGACGTGCTGAGCCAATCCCGCTTCGACAAGCTTGTCCGCCGCGACGCGCCATCGGGCGATCTCACGCTGGCCGAACTCGTGCATGATAGCCAATATCTCGCCCGTTTGCGCGAGGCGCGCCCCGCCGAAGGCATCCGCCAGCTCGACGCCGACACCTACATTTCCGGCAATTCGCTCAACGCGGTCACGCAAGGACTCGGCGGCGCGCTTTCCGCCCTGGACGCCGTCCTGCTCGGCGAAGTGGACAATGCCTTCTGCGCCATCCGGCCGCCTGGCCACCACGCCGAAATCGCGACGCCCATGGGCTTTTGCCTGATCAACACAGTCGCCGTGGTCGCCCGGGAGGCGCAGCGCAAATATGGTGCGGAGCGGATCGCCATCATTGATTTCGACGTACACCACGGCAATGGCACGCAGGATATCTTCAAGGCCGACCCGACGGTGTTCTACGCCTCCAGCCACCAGATGCCGCTCTATCCCGGCACGGGCAATCCTGCCGAAACGGGCGTCGGCAATATTTTCAACGTCGCTCTCGATGAAAACAGCGATGGCGCGGCAATGCGTGACGCCTATCTCACCCGCATCATCCCGGCGCTCCTCAACTTTTCGCCCGATCTGATCCTGCTCTCGGCGGGCTTTGACGCGCATGAGCGCGACCCACTGGCCCAGCTCAACTGGCAGTCGTCGGATTTCTCCTGGCTCACCGGCAAACTGATGGATGCCGCTGACCGGACCTGTGGCAATCGCATTGTGTCGCTGCTCGAAGGTGGCTATGACCTCAAGGGCCTGGCGGGTGGCGCGAGCCATCATGTCGCCATGCTGATGGACGGCGCCGTCGGGCGCCTCGACGAATAGGGGTGCCAAATGGCCGACAATGACGACGTGAAAACTCTGAGCTTCGAAGCCGCTTTGGCCCAGCTCGAAGAGATTGTCGGCAAGCTTGAATCTGGCCGTGCCCCGCTCGCCGAATCCATCGCCATCTATGAGCGCGGCGAGGCTCTCAAGGCGCATTGCGAAACGCTGCTGCGCACCGCCGAAGCCCGTATCGAAAAGATCACGCTGTCCCGCGACGGCAAGCCGACCGGCACCGAGCCGCTGGACGCCTGAGCCAAATGGCCACTGCATCGAAGTCGCTGCGCAACTTCCGCATCGTGTTGTGGGCGCTGGTGGCGGTCGTTGCCATTGGCGCGACCGCGCTCGTCATCTTTCGTCCCCCTGCCCGCCCCCTCGGCGTGACGGGACAGGAGTTTGCGCTCAATTCCACCAAGGGCGGCGCCTTCACACAGGATGATCTCAAGGGCGTGCCGAGCCTGATCTTTTTCGGCTTCACCTTCTGCCCCGACGTCTGTCCGACCACCTTGGCCGAAACCACCGCGATCCGCGCCGAGCTGGGCCTGACACCCGAGCAGCTGCGGATCATCTTCGTGTCGGTCGACCCCGAGCGCGACACGCTGGATATGGTGCGCGACTATGTCGAGGGCTTCGATCCGTCCATCATCGGCCTCGTCGGCCATGACCTGACGCAGACCGAAAATGCCAAAAAGGCTTTCGGCGTGTTTTCGGAAAAGGTCGAGAGCGAGCCAGGCGACCCCTACTACCTGGTCAACCACACGGCGCTTACGTTCCTGATCAATGACGACGGCAGCTTCCAGGGCACGATTGCCTATGAAGAGGCCCATGACACGGCCGTTGCCAAGGTCAAACGCCTGGTCGAAGGATGAGCGAACGTATCCGCCTCGATCTGGCACTGGAGCAGCGCGGCCTTGTACCCAGCCGCGCGAGGGCACGCGACGCCATTCTCCGCGGCACCGTGACCATCAATGGCGCGACCGCTGACAAACCCAACCGCATGGTGGGACGCGACGATGTTTTGGCCCTCAGTGATCCGGCCGCCAACTACGTGTCCCGCGCGGCGCTGAAGCTTGTGGCAGGCCTCGACGCCGGCACGATCGATCCAAGCGGCAAAACCTGCATCGACGTCGGCGCCTCGACAGGTGGCTTCACCCAGGTGCTGATGGAGCGCGGTGCGCGCCGGATCTACGCTGTCGATGTCGGCCATGACCAGTTTCACGACCGCCTCAAGGGTAGCGACCGCGTGGTCAGCATGGAAGGCGTCAACGCCCGCGACCTGACGACAGGCGACATTCCCGAACCAATCGACCTGCTGGTTTCCGACATCAGCTTCGTCTCCGTCACCAAGGTGCTCGATGCGCCGCTGGCGCTATGCACACCTACGGCGGAAGCGGTGATCCTCTTCAAGCCGCAGTTCGAGGTGGGCCGCGAGAATGTCGGCAAGGGCGGTATCGTCAATGACGAGGCGGCCATCGCAACGGCTTTGACAGATGTCATTGCCTATGTCGAAGGGCACGGCTTCAAGCATCGTGTCTCCGTGACCTCGCCCATTGCTGGCGGCGATGGGAATGTGGAGACGGTACTGGTCTTTGGCCGCTCGGCCTGAGTTTTTCAGATAGTGATTTTATTGGAGCCGGCATGACCGACGGCAATGACGACTATGTCTATGATGAAGCTACGGGCGAATGGCGTCCGGGGTCCGAAATAGCCGCTGCCAAAGCACCGGCATCAGCATTGGTCGTGGTGGACGCGGCAGGCACGGCGATAGCCGATGGCGACTCGGTGGTCCTCATCAAGGACCTCAAGGTCAAGGGCGCCGGCCAGACGCTCAAGCAAGGCACCGTCATCAAGTCGATCCGGCTGACCGACAATCCCGAGGAAATCGACTGCCGGCACGACGCCATCAAGGGCCTCGTGCTGCGCACCGAATTCGTCCGCAAGCGCTAGCGCTAGTTGCGGTCAAAGCCGACCGCGCCGTCCCGGCCCGTCTGGCCGCGGTGGCGTAGGGCGTGATCGGCCAGCACAAGCGCCATCATGGCCTCGCCGACCGGCACCGCGCGAATGCCGACGCAGGGGTCGTGGCGACCCTTGGTGACGATGTCGGTATCCTCGTTGCGCGTCGTCACCGTCTGACGCGGCGTGATGATAGAGGACGTTGGCTTCACGGCAAAGCGGCAGACGATTGGATCGCCATTGGAAATGCCGCCGAGGATGCCGCCAGCGTGGTTGTCGAGGAAATAGGGTTTTTCGGCCCCTGCCCGCATCTGGTCTGCATTCTCGACGCCAGTCAGGCTGGCGGACTCGAAACCCGCGCCAATCTCCACGCCTTTGACCGCATTGATGCTCATCATGGCCGAAGCCAGGTCAGCGCTGAGCTTGCCATAGATTGGAGCGCCCCAGCCGGCCGGCACGCCTTCGGCGACCACTTCGATCACCGCGCCCACCGAGTTGCCGTCCTTGCGGATGCCGTCGAGATAGTCGGCCCATAGTTCTGCCGCCTGCGCATCAGCGCAAAAGAAGGGGTTCTGGTCGACCTGATCCCAGTCAAAATTGTCATAGTCGATCTTGTGCAGCCCAACCTGCACGAGACTGGCGCGAATGGTGATGCCGTCAAGCACCTGCCGCGCCACAGCGCCGGCCGCGACTCGCGCAGCGGTTTCTCGCGCAGACGTGCGGCCGCCGCCGCGATAGTCGCGAATGCCGTATTTCTGGTCATAGGTATAGTCGGCGTGGCCCGGCCGATATTTGTCGCGGATATCGGCATAGTCCTTGGAGCGCTGGTCGGTGTTCTCGATCAACAGCGAGATCGGCGTGCCCGTGCTGCGGGGGCCATCCGTACGCTCGTCCTCGAAGACGCCCGAGAGGATTTTCACCTCATCGGCTTCGCGGCGCTGCGTCGTGTATTTGCTCTGGCCTGGCTTGCGACGATCAAGATCGCGCTGGATCAGTTCCGGCGTCAGCGTGACGCCTGGCGGGCAACCATCCACCACGACGCCCAGCGCCGGCCCATGGCTCTCGCCCCAGGTGGTGAAGCGGAAAAGATGTCCGAATGTATTGAACGACATGGCGCGGCCCCGTGGTTAGGGGCTTTCTAGGGAGAGGCAGGCGTCAGGTCAATCGAGCCAGTTCTCGACACGCAGGTTTGGCACGCGGGAGAACTCGCGGATGTTGTCGGTGACGAGGGTGAGATCAAGCGCAAGGGCATGGGCGGCAAGGAAGAGGTCGTTGGGACCGATCACGCTGCCCTGCTGCTCCAGTTGCGCGCGTATTTGGCCGTAGGAGAAATCGGCTGGCATGTCAAAAGGCAGGATTTCCACGCTGGATAGAAGATAGCGCAGCGTCTCCTCAAGTCGTGGCGACGGGCGTTTGGCAAAGCCGAACTGTATTTCGGCAGAGGTGATGATGCTGATGCAAACGCGCTCAGTGCCATAGGCGAGCAAGCGGTCATAAACCTTGCCGCTACCCGGATTGCGCATCAGCGCGGACACTATATTTGTATCCAGCATAGCCTTGATCAGGCTCAAAGCTTGATGTCTCGCAAGGGACCCAGGTCATCGTCTGTGACATCGGGCCATTCTTCTTCCGTAAGAGGCTGCATCGCATCAAGCGCTTCCCGCAAGGTCATCCGCTTCTCACGTTTAGGTCGGATGGTGATGACATCCCCGCTGACTTCGATGGTCACTTCGGCGTCGGCGACGCCAAGCTCCTTGGGGATCTCGACAATCTGTCGATCACCCTCTTTCACGATGCGCGTAATGATCTCGTTCACGGGCGCCTCCATCGGCTGTCGCCCGTAACATAGGCCCAATCTGCGCTGCCAACAACTTTAGCAGTCGTGCTCTTCCAGCAGCGTGTCGTAGTGCACCACTGCAAAGCTGCGGTTCATTTCGGTGATCATCACCGTGCGCGTACCGTCCAGCTCCCAAGTGAAGAGAGACGGTTCGCCGCAATCATCGGCGGGCTCGCCATACAGCTCGGTGGCGACCGCGACAGCCTTGCCCATGCCGAACATGTCGGCGCCGTTGTGAGCGGTGATCGCGACGTAATTGACCTTGGGATTGTTTCCGGCACACGGCGCCACGCTGGCGTCGATATAGTGGAACCCCTCCAGCCCGGCCAGCGCAGGACGCGGATCGGCGTCCCAGGAGGGCAGGATCAAGTCTATGTCGCAATTGCCCTCATTCTTGGCTACGGGCTCACCATAAGCCGTCAGCCAGGTCTTTATGGCATCGAGATCTTCAAGCGGCGGAGCATCGTCGCGCAGCCGCTCGAGATAGGTCGCCAGGTCTGCCTCGTTGAGCAGAAAGTCCTTCGGCGCACTGCTGCGGGCGCAATTGGCGTCCGGCGGATCGCGGCCCTGAATTTCGAGTTGCGCCTCGGGACTTTCGGGGTCAGGCGTCAGCCAGGATACAGTGTAGCCGGCGGCTGGCGAAAAATACGCAATCTTGTCATCGAGGCAGGCGGGATCGGGCGCGCCGAAGGCGCCTGCCAATCCCGTGACGAACTTGCTGCGATCCGCGACATTGTCAAACAGCAGGCGCAGGGTGGCATTGAAATGCCAGTCGGGCCTTGTACCGATGATGACCGACATGACGCCGGGCATGGTCGAGCGCTCCATGACGGCGCCCGTTACCGGGTCAATGGAGGCCAAAGCCGAAAAATGCTGTGCCGTTTCCAGCTTGCTGCCCTGCGTCGGGTCGGCCCTGCGCACCACGTCCAGCACCTGACTGGCCTCGCTCTTGCCCAGAGTACCGTGTTCTCGTTTGAGGAAATCGACATAGTCATCGGCAAATGCGGGCAATGCTGCGGCCATCATTGTCGCCGACATGAAAAATCCGGCAAGCAATCGGTGCATGGGCAATCCTTGAGATATCAAATGTCTTCGGCCCGGAGCATTTCCATTTTGCCGGGCGTGAAATGCATGACGACGTCCTGCGGTGGACTCCAGTTGACGACGTCAACAATGGAGGCGCGCTCTATCAGCACGCGCAAGGTGCGGGCGATGCCGCCATGGGCCACGACCACAGACGGCCCCTTGAGTACGCTCGAGAATTCGGCCAGCCGGGCTTCGACGTCGCGATAGTTTTCGCCATTCTCGGGGCGGAATTCCCAGTAATCGGCGGTACGGCTACCTGGTGCGACGGCCAGATTGGCGGGCAATTCCTCGAAAAGTTCGCCTTCCAGAATGCCGAAGGAAATTTCCATCAGGCGAATGTCGAACTTGGTTTCAGGGAGGTGCACATCGAAGCCGGCGCGGACGCGCTCCATGGTTTCGCGCGTTCTGCCCAGGGGGGAGGCATGCCACTCAAAGGCATTGGGATCGAGGCCGCGCGAGGCGAACAGCGCCGCCAGCGTCCTGCCGTTCTGATTGGCCTGGCCACGCCCCTTGTCGTTGAGCGGAATATCCCTGCGGCCCTGATAGCGGCGCTCGGCATTCCAGGGTGTCTCACCATGCCGAATGAAATAGATTTCCGGCCAAACCAGGCTTGTCATGAGCATGCTCACGCCGCTGACCCGGCGCGTCCTGAAAGTCTTGTGTGATGGGAGAGGTCTAGCCCGCTGCCATGACACCGATAATGAAACCGCTGATACCGTAGCGAATTTTGTTCGCGGCGCCACAGCCAAGTTCGGAAAAGAGCCATGCTCTGATCGCGTTTCTGGCATTGGCTGGAGTCAGCCGGCCTCTTGTGGCACATGCAGGTAACCCTCTGTCGCGCTCCCCGGCTTTGTCATGACCCTTGCTGCCACCGACATCATCTCGCAACTCACCAGCCTGGTTGGTGCCGATGCCATCATCGGCGAAGTCGATCGCATGGGCGCCTATCTCAAGGAACCGCGCAAGCGCTTCCACCAGAGTGCCAGTGCCGTGGTGCTGCCCGCATCGGTGGAACAGGTACAGGCCGTCCTGCGCTGGGCCAATGCGCATGGCGTCGGCATCATCCCGCAGGGTGGCAATACCGGGCTCGTGGGCGCGCAGGTGCCGTTGCGCGGCGACGAGGTGATCCTTAGCCTCGCCAGGCTTGATCGCATCCGCAATGTTGACGTAGCCGCTGGAACGATGACGGCAGAGGCTGGCGTGATCCTTGAAAACGCCCACAAGGCGGCCGAAGCGCAGAATACCATCTTCCCGCTCTGGCTGGCCTCGCAAGGCTCTGCCCGGATAGGGGGCCTGCTCTCCTCCAATGCCGGTGGCGTCAATGTGCTGGCCTATGGCAATGCGCGCGAACTGACCATGGGCGTCGAGGCCGTGCTGGCCGATGGCCGCCTGTATCAGGGGCTCAATTCGCTGAAGAAAGACAATACCGGTTACGATCTCAAGGACCTGCTGGTCGGTGCCGAGGGGACCCTCGGGATCATCACCGCGGCGACGCTGAAAATCTTCCCCAAGCCGGAGGACTACGAGACAGCCCTGGTCAATCTGGCCAGCCCCGAGGCCGCGCTGACCCTGTTCCAGCTGCTGCGCGAGCGGATCGGTGGTCGGCTCAATGCCTTCGAGCTGGTCCCGGCCATCGGCCTCGACATGCAGTTGCGCCATGGCATGCTCGATCGCGACCCCACCCCTGGGCCCTCCCCCTGGTATGGGCTGATCGAGGTGGCGCGCATGGCGGGCGGCGTTCCCGGCACGCTGCAGGCGGCCGTCGAAGCTGCCTTTTCCGACGGGCTCATCGACAATGCGGTGTTTGCCGAATCCCTCGCCGATCGCACGCGCATGTGGGCCTTTCGCGAGCAGATGAGCGAGGTGCAATCGAAGGAAGGCGCCTCCATCAAGCACGATGTGTCGGTGCCCATCGCCGCCGTGCCGCAGTTGATTGCCGAGGGCAGTGCCGCGGCGGGTAAACTCGTCCCGGGCATTCGCGCCGTGCCCTTCGGCCACATGGGCGATGGCAATATCCACTTCAACTTCAGCCAGCCTGCCGGCGCCGACGGCAAGGCCTTCATGGCCGAGGCCGACGAAAAAGTGCACTCGGCCATCTACGAGATCGTGCTGCGCCTTGGCGGTTCGGTCTCGGCCGAGCATGGCATTGGCCAGCTCAAGCGCGAATTGCTGGTGCAGGTGAAAGACCCGGTCGCCCTCGAGATGATGCGGGCGATCAAGTCAGCGCTCGACCCCAAGGGCATTCTCAACCCGGGAAAGATGCTCTTCGAGCCGGACCGCAGGTAAATCAGCGCCGGTGGCGCTGATTTAGGCGAGAAGGCCATGAGGGCTACGCCCGAATGGCGGGGGTAACATGGGCGTAAGTCGGTCACACCGGCGTGCCGTCTTGCGCTGGTCATGCGTCGGGCCCATCTATGGCCCATGCTTGATGATATCGAATTCCTCGACGACGCCACGCGGCCGCCGGTGCAACAGCTCGATGGCCTGACCGAGCGCCAGCGCGCGGCCGGCCACCACTTGCGCCAGATCCATGATCACCTGCGCGACAACATGGTGACGCTGGGCAAGATGATCGCGCGGGCCAATGCCGGCACGGTGACCCGCGAGGAAATCGCGGCCGAGACCGGCAATCTGGCCATGGTCGCCAATTATCGGCGCTTCGGCAATCTCTGTGGCCAGCACTGCCAGATCGTCAACACCCACCACACGATCGAGGATCACCACCTGTTTCCGGTGCTGGCCATGCAGAGCCCCGGCTTCAAGGCCATTGCCGACCGGCTGACGGCCGAGCATGTCGTGGTACACGAGCTGCTCGAGCACCTGGTCGACGCACTCAATGCGCTGGCCACCGAGCCCACGCCAACCCGCTTCGAAAACGCCAAAGAGGTCTATCACGCCCTCGAACGCGTGCTGCTGTCCCATCTCGGCTGGGAAGAAGAGGCCATGGGCGATGCCTTGGGTTATTTCGGCATCATGTAGGGCCTGGGCCTAGAACAGGCTCATCTGCCCGCCCGCAGCCTTTTTCGGCCTGGGCTCAGGCTTGACGGGTTCCGCCCGCTCGATCAGGCCGGGGTCATCGTCACGCGCCGAGTTGACCCGGGTCGAGACCGGATGAAACTTCAGCGCCCCATCTTCCAGCGGCAGGGCCAGTTGCGCCGCCTCCAGCGCCCGCACGTCGCGAACATCGAGCCAGCGGTCGATCTCGTCGCCGCGCAGGATGGCCGGCATGCGGTCGTGCACGTCCGACAATTGCCGGTTGGCCGCGACGGTGATCGTCGCCACGCTGTCGATTTCCTCACCATTCGGCCCCATCCAGCTGGCATAGAGCCCGGCCAGCGCCATGGGCCGGTCGTCTTCCATGGTGATGTAATAGGGCTGCTTGGATTTGTCGGGATTGGTGTGCCACTCGTAATAGCCGCTGGCCGGGATGATGCAGCGACCATGCTTGAGTGCATCGCGGAAGGCCGGCTTTTCGGCCATTGTCTCCACCCGCGCATTGACCAGTAGCGGAAATTCGCGCGGATCCTTGACCCAGCCGGGGACGAGGCCCCAGCGCGCGAAATGCGGCTCGCGCCGGCCATGCGCCTCCCAGATGGCCACGATCGGCTGGGTCGGCGCAATATTGTAGCGCGGCACCATGTCGATGCTCTTGAGCAGCTTGAACAGCTCGACCATCATTTCGGGCGGCAGCGTCGAGGCGTAGCGTCCGCACATCTCGGTAACTCCTGAATCAGCAAGTTAGAGGTAGTCTCTGCATCAGCGAATCGCAAATGAGCCAGATGTGACCGAGCCCCTGCCCAATGCCGCCAGTGTTGCCATCGTCCGCGAGGGCAAGGTGTTGCTGATCAAGCGTGCCCATGCGCCCTATCAGCATCTGTGGACCCTGCCGGGCGGCCGCATCGAGCCGGGCGAAACCATCGAGCAATGCGCCATCCGCGAAATCCAGGAAGAGGTGGCGCTGACCATCCGCAATCCCAGGCCCGTTCTGGTGCAATCGCTGGGCAAGGACGAAACCTTCCGGCTTGCCGTCTTTGCCACGCGCGACTTCTCCGGCCAGATCCGCCCGTCCGACGAGGTCTCGGACCACAAGTGGATGGACCCGTCGGCCCTCATCGCGCTGCGTACCACCAGCCGGCTCGATGACGTGCTCGCGAGGGCCTTCGCAGTGCTGGCCCAAAGCTGATACTGGACCCGGCATGAAGCGCTTCTTCGCCATCCTCACCCTGCTCGTGCTCGGCACCGGCCCCAGCCTTGCTATCGACCCGCTCTACCAGCGGCAGATGGAGCGGCTGGCCGAGATCATGGGCAGCCTCTATTTCCTGCAGCCGCTCTGCCAGGCGGGCACGGAAGACTGGCGCGCGCAGATGGCCGAGCTGATCGAGTCGGACGAGCCCGACGAGGATCGCCGCCAGCGCCTCGCCGGCGCCTTCAATGTCGGCTACACCGCCTATTCGCGCTTCCACCACGCCTGCACGCCCGCCGCGCGCGAAGCGCTGACCCGTCTTCTCACCGAGGCCGAAACCACCGCCCGCGACATCCATACCCGCTTCGCCGAATAGGCTTAACGAGGGTTAAAGCCCCGGTAACAATCGCGAATAAACCGTTAACCTTCGGGTTACTTCCTGCGCGCCTCGCCGGCTCTGCCGTGTTAGTCCCAGAGCCATGACCACGAATAAATCCATGTTTGCGTCCGCTTCCGGGCAGGCCGTCTTCGATCTGGACCAGGGCGAGCGCCAGCTTGCGCTGGAATATCTGGCCGAGGCGTGGAATGTCGCCGAGGACGATGGCGTGCAAAGCGCTTCCCTCGCCCATGCTTCGCTGTTCGCCGCGCTTGCCACCTTCGTCAAGATGCATGGCGACGAGGCCACGGCCGACCTGATGGAACTGCTGCCCGACCGTATCCGCTCCGGCGAATACAATCTGGAGCGGGTTCTCCAATAGGCTCAAGCGTCACAGGAACAGGCTGACCGACCTCCTTCGGTTCCCATGCATGGGGCGGCGGCTGAACAAGCCGCTGCCCTGTTTGTTTATCGGGGTTGGATCAGGTCAATTCCGCTGGCATAGTTCCCCGCACCATATGCCTTGGGAGCCCGCAGCGATGACCAAAGAGGTAAAGCTTTTGTCCGGCGGCAATCCGCAGATTCCCAAGGGCGACGGCAATGGGCCGGTGCAGGACTATATTTCGGCCATGCCCGGCTGGAAGCAGGATCTCGGCCGCCAGCTCGACCAGCTCATCGAAACCACCCTGCCCGGTGTCAAAAAGGCCGTGCGCTGGAACACGCCCTTTTACGGTGTCGGCGACACCTGGTTCCTCGGCTATCACTGCATGACGAAATACATCAAGGTTTCGTTCTTCGACGGGCAATCGCTCGATCCGATCCCGCCCGGCACTTCCAAGCAGAAGAATGTGCGCTACCTCGACATTTACGAAAGTGACCCTATCGACGAGGACCAGTTCACCGCCTGGGTAAGGCAATGCGCAGCGCTCCCGGGTGAGAAGCTGTTCTGACGCCGTCATCAAATCTCCAAAAACTGTCAGCGCTAATGCATTCTAGTGCCAGGAAATATTGCCTCGGCGACATCTTGTTTTGAGATATTGAGAAAAGGGATTGGGATGCGGAAGGCGATTACCGGACTTGTCTTGGCCTTGGTGCTGCTGTTGGGCGGAGCGATCTATGCCTGGGGCCAAGGCGCCTTCTGGCCCTGTGAGCCCGCGGGACGACTGATCCATGGCGGGGTCTGCACCCATCTCATTACCGGCGATATCGGCGGGGTGGCGCCTCTGCCCAATGGCAACCTGCTGGTCTCCCTCGGCGCGCCAGAGGGAGACGACAGCAATGCCATCACACTTGCCGAAATTCCGGCGACCGGCGGCGCAGTCATCAGCGAGACCGTGTTGCGCGCGAACCCCGTCGAGACCCACCCGCTCGATCTGGCCGTCAGCCCCGACGGCGAGCAGGTTGCGGTCGTCCAGGCCTTCAGCGAGGGTCGCACGCAGTACAAGGTGAGCGCGTTCGACCGTCAGGGCGCAGTGCTGGCCGAGGACCTGGGCTGGTTGCCCGGTTACATGGCCTTCGATGCCGGCAATCGCCTGCTGTTCCATCCGGGCGCCCTCCTCGGCGAAGCGGTCAATCCGGGCTATGCCGAGGTCTACGATCTTGCAGTTTCACCCGTCCCCCAGGTCGCCAATTGGGATGAGCTTGGCGCGCTGTTTCAGAAGGGCACGACCCTGGCCTATAGCCCCGACGGCACCGTGTTTGCGCAGGTGCTCGACCATATGGAATCAACATCCTTGGTCGGCCTGCGCGTCGGTACGGTCGGCTTTGAGGCGCAGCCAGGCATCCTGCTTGGCGCCAGCATCCGGGCCGGCTGCAATTACAGCTTTTCCGACCTCGCCTTCAGCCCTGATGGCAAGCGTATCGCGGCGGTCTTCGACTGCCCCGACGATTGGGGTCAGGTGAGCTCGACGATGGAAGTCTGGGACTGGAGCGAGAGGCAGCACCTTCTCACGCTGCCCGTCGTCAACGGCTTTTCCGAGCCCTTCTGGTATGACGACAATGCCATCATCGCCAAGCGCTACAACTACGTCCGCGGCGGCACGGAGCTGTTCCGCATCGCTGTGCGATGAGGTCTCGGCGCTAGTGGAACCGTTCTCTCACAGGCTGGCCCCACGCACGGTGTCACCCCGGCCTTGAGCCGGGGCCCATCTCGATATCTCACCACAGCCGCAAGGTGGTAGTGATCGGCAGATCGACCTTGCGGCAAGACACCGATCTCGTGTTGGGTCCCGGCTCAAGGCCGGGATGACATCCAGTGTGTGGGCCCTCCTGCGAAACACACCGACTAGGCGATCGTCCCCATGCTCCCCACATAGGCATCCGCACCACCCAGGCACACCATGAGCGCGGCTTCCAACCCGCGAGCCATGGTCTCGACTGCCATGGTCGGCATATCGGCAGACGGCCGGCTTTCCGGCATGGCGGGCACATGCACGAAGCCGCCGATCATCGGCCGGTCCTGCCTCTGGATCAGGTTCATCAGGGCATAGAAGGCGGCATTGCAGACGAATGTGCCGGCAGAATAGGACAGGGCAGCCGGCACGCCCGCATCACGCATGGCCGCGACCATGGCCTTGACGGGCAGCGTGCTGAACAACCCGTCCGCGCCACCGGGCACGACCGCAGCCTCTACCGGCTGCGCGCCCGCGTTGTCGGGAATGCGCGCATCGATCCTGTTGATGGCGATGACTTCGGGCGTGATGGCGGCGCGGCCCTCGGCCAGTCCCGTTGCCACCACGATATCGGGCCGCAACAGCCCGATCATGGCCTCCAGCCGCTCGACGCCCTCGCCGAACTCCACCGGCAATTGCGCCACATGCAGCCGGGCTGGGTCGGTCCATTGCGCCGCGACGCGCTGTACCGCCTCCCAGGACGGGTTCAGCGCCGCGCCGGCAAAGGGCTCGAAGCCGGTGAGCAGGATGGTCTTCATGTCTCAGCCCTGTGCGAGGGACTCCAGGAACCGCATCGGCTGACCCTGGTTCGGCGTCACCAGCTCGCCCTGCCACATCACCGTCTTGCCGCGCACCACCGTGCCTACCGGCCAGCCGGTTACCGTCACGCCATCATAGGGCGTCCAGCCAGCGCGCGACTTGATCCAGTCATTGGTGATGGTATGGCGGCGCTTGAGATCGACAATGGTCAGGTCGGCGTCATAGCCCACGGCAATGCGGCCCTTGTTGGCAATGCCGAACAGACGATTGGGACCGTGGCTGGTCATGTCGACGAAGCGCTGCAGGCTCAGCTTCCCACTGTTCACATGGTCCAGCATGGTCGGCACCAGCGTCTGCACGCCCGTCATGCCCGAGTGGCTCTCCGGATAGGGGTGATCTTTCTCTTCGCGCGTATGCGGCGCGTGGTCGGAGCCCAGGATATCGGCCACGCCATTGGCGACGCCCTTCCAGATTCCCTCGCGATGCTCCTTGTCGCGGACGGGCGGGTTCATCTGGGCATAGGTGCCGAGGCGCGTATAGGCCGTCTCGTCCAGCGTCAGGTGGTGCGGCGTGACTTCGACGCTCGCCACGTCCTTGTGGCCGGCGAGGTAGACGATTTCTTCCTTGGTCGAGATGTGCAGCACGTGGATGCGCTTGCCGGTCTTGCGGGCAAGATTGACCAGGCGCGTCGTGCACCGCATCGCCACTTCCGGCGAACGCCAGATGGGGTGGCTCGACGGATCGCCAGGCACACGCAGGTGCTTGCGCTCTTCGAGCATATATTCGTCTTCGGAGTGGAAAGCAGCGCGACGCGAAATGGCGCCAAGGATGGCTTCCACCCCCGCATCGTCCTGCACCAGCAGCGAGCCAGTGGACGAGCCCATGAAGACCTTCACACCCGCGCAGCCCGGCAGCTTTTCCAGCACGGCCAGTTCGCCGACATTTTCATGCGTGCCGCCGATATAGAAGGCGAAGTCGCAATGCATGCGATTGGTGCCCGCCGCGATCTTGGCCTCGAAGGTTTCGCGGGTGGTGGTCAGCGGATTGGTATTGGGCATTTCGAAAACGCCGGTCACCCCGCCCATCACCGCGCCGAGCGAACCGCTCTCGAGATCTTCCTTGTGCGTCAGGCCGGGCTCGCGGAAATGCACCTGCGTGTCGATGACGCCGGGCAGGATATGGAGGCCCTTGCAGTCGACCACTTCGTCAGCACTGCCATCCACAGTGCCCAGCGCCAGGGTGCGACCGTCCTTGACCGCGATGTCGGCCAGGCCTTCGCCATCTTGGTTGACCACGGTCGCGTTCTTGAAAATCACGTCATACTGCGCCATGTCTGCGGTCCCGTCTGTAGCATTTGTAGCTCGAATGTCGTGCAACACTTATGCGACCGGCGCTTCAAGAGGCAAGTCCATGACCATCCATCTGCGTTCCGACCGCGCCGTGTTTCGCTTCTCCGGCCCGGATGCGCACAAGCTGCTCAACGACGTCGTGACGGGTCATGTGCCAGCCACGGAACGCCCTGCCGCCTGGTGGGCGCTGCTGTCGCCGCAGGGCAAGATCCTGGCCGAAGGCACCGCTGGCTGGGCCGAGGATGCGCTCTGGCTCGATGTGCACCAGACCGTGGCCGACGACTTCTTCAAGCGCATGAAAATGTACCGCCTGCGCGCCCAGGTCGTGATCGACGACCTGCGCGACACACATCGTGTCGGTTTTTCGGAAACCGCCCTGCCCGGCGCGATTAGCCATCAGGATCAGCGCGGCAGCGTTACCCTTGGCCAACGCATCATCGCGCCCGTCGAGGCCACGGCCGATTGGGTCGATGACCCTACCCCCTATCGCGCCGCGCGCCTTGGTGCCGGCATTGCGGAACAGGGCGATGACTTCCCCGCCAATGACACATTCGCCCATGACATCGCCCTCGATATCCTCGACGGCGTGGACTTCAAGAAGGGCTGCTATGTTGGCCAGGAAGTCGTCAGCCGCATGAAGCATCGCGGCACCGCCCGCCGCCGCCCGGTGCTGGTCACCGGCGTCGATGCTCCGGTTGGGTCGTCAGTCGCTGCAAACGGTCGCGACGCGGGCACTCTGGGTCAGGTCGTTCACGGCGCATCGGTCGCCGTCCTGCGCCTTGACCGCATTACCGATCCCGCGGCCGTCACGGTGGAAGGCAAGCCGGTTACCGTCACCCTGCCCGCCTGGGCAACCTATGCCTTTGGCGAGGCGCCGGCGGAAGAATAGTCCTGCCGCCGAATTTCACGAATCGAGCCCAACTGCTACGCTCGATGCTAACAGTCTGCTAGCATTTGGGGGCATTATGGCACGTGCGAGTGCACGCGCCTGGCAACGTATGTTGTCGGGGCGCCGGCTCGATATTCTCGATCCATCACCGATGGACGTCGAGCTTTCTGACATCGCCCATGGCCTTGCCCGCGTGGCCCGCTGGAATGGCCAAACCTCTGGGGACTATCCCTTTTCCGTCGCGCAGCATTCCGTGCTCGTGCTCGAAATCTTCCGCGCCCACAATCCGGACGCCGATGCCGCGGCACAAGCGCAGGCCCTGCTGCATGACGCGCCCGAATATGTCATGGGCGACATCATCTCCCCCTTCAAGGCGGCCATGGGCGGCAATTACAAGGAGGTGGAAAATCGTTTGCTGTCAGCGATTTTCCTGCGCTTCTCCCTGCCCCCCGCCATGCCGGCGGCCCTCACCAAACTGGTCAAGAAAGCCGACCGCGAGTCGGCCTTCTTCGAGGCGGTGCACCTGGCTGGATTTGACGATGGCGAAGCGCGCAAACTGTTCGGAGAGCCGAGTTTCCCCGCCTTTGACGTCGATGCCTTCGACCGGTTGATTCGACCCTGGCCTACCCGCGAGGCACACGATCGCTTCGTCGCCGCCTTCGAGGCAATTTCCGTTTAACAACAATAAGTTGGCTTGTATGGATTAACCCTAACAAAGGGTTACTTTTGCGCCTCCGGGGCCGATATGGTTTCTAATCTCTTAATAGATTTCAGCCATTCGGTTCATTACGGGACGCGTCACCATGAACTTGCCGACACGCCATATGTTGCTTGGAATGACTTTGGGTGCCTTCAGCGCCATGACCATCGCCGCCATTGGTCCAGGGGTCGTCATCGAGACCTTTGCCGACGAAGCGCCGACGGTTGGGATCGATCCGTCAAAGCTCGTTCGCTACGAAGGTCGCAAGTATATCGTGGACTATGATGCATCGGTCTCGACCGACCCGATCTCGACATCGCAGGTCAAGAAGATCGAAGGTGGCCGGGTGAGCTATGTGACGATCACCACGACAGAAACCGGCACCTATTCCAGCGATGCCATGTTCTCCAACCATGTGCAGTATCCGGGCATCGACGTGCAGCCGGTCCATAGCCGCAATCACTTCGCCTATTGGACCAATGGCCACTGGTCGGGCTTTGTCACCCGCGCCGCCAATTCCTTCATCTACGCCCGCTCCTGGCGGAACTAAGTGCCGCCAAGCACTTAGCCGAAGAGCCAGCCGCTCTTGAACTTGTAGAAGACGTGCAGGCCGATCTGGGTGACCTTGTTCATGCGCGGCGCCCAGGCCGGACGGACATAGGTCGCGTGGTAATGCGTCGCGTCGCCCACTTCGGTCAGGTAGAGTTCACCGGCCACGATGCGGTTGGAGATATCCTCGGCCTGTGCCCATGATTTCTGGTCATTGATGACCTCGGGAATACCGTCGCAGGCAAAGGAGAACTGGCAGGAATTGCGGCGCTGCTGGTTCTGGTAGACGACACCACAGATAGTGCTGGGATAGCGGTGATCCTTGACGCGGTTGAGTACGACCTGCGCCACTGCAACCTGTCCGCGATAGCTTTCGCCCCGCGCTTCGAAATAGATCGCCGTCGCCAGGCACCAGAGTTCCTTGTCGGAGGCTGCCATGGGCGTTCCCGTCGCAAAGCCACCGGTTACCGGTGCTGTCTCACGCGCATAGGCCAGCTGTTCAGAAGCCAGGGCCGGCAGCGGATTGCTGACCGCCGGCGGCGCAATGCCGGCAATGGCGTCGAGTGCGGCGGCGGTCGAAGGATCGAGCGAGGCCACCGACATGCGCGGGCCAATTTCCACGTCGCCCGTTGCCGGGAAGTCGACCGTTGCAATCTGCGACTGGCCGAGCGCGATGGCATCGTCCCCGCGCAGCGAAGCAATACGCGTGCGGGCTTCCTGGAAGTTGTTTGAGAAGGCGACGAGATCGACTTGCGGGCGGACGCGGTCGGCCTTTTCTGCCCGGTTGGGACCGTTGAAGCTGGCGGTGTCGAACAGATGATCAACCGAGCCGGTGATCACGGGATCGACGCCGAAATAGGAGAGGCTTGCCGTCGAGATCTCGACCGCTGGCAGCGTCGGCAACAGGCCGTCGGCCGGGCCAAAGGCACCGCCGGTCAGGCCAGCGTAAGTCAGTCCACAAAAAATCCCTACAGCCAGAAATCTGGCGAAGGGATGTCGGCGGACCGCTTTAGCCGGACGCAATCGCGCCACGGGCCGTGGGGAATAAGCCATAAACGCTACTCAACGCTACGCAACAAAACTACTGATCGGCGAAAGTGACGCTAAAATGCCGACAGTCGTAATGATGTCTGATTAGGGTTAGCAGCGAGTAAACAAGCATTCGGGCATAGCAATGGGTTAACCATGGCGACCGCCCGGCCGAATTGTGAAGCGCTTATAAGCGGGCTGATCAGCCCTCGCAGGCGCCGACGACCGGGGCCAGTTGCGCGGCAAAATCGCCGAGCTGATAGCGCACCGAAAGTGTGCGGGAATTGATCGGGGTGACGCGCACCGTGAGATTGCTCGCGCCCTCGAGGCCACGCAGAAATGCCAGCGAATCCCGAGTATTATCCAGCAGGATAGCCGTATTGCTGTCATCGACCGGCAGGGTGCGGTTGGTACGGCCACCAAGGTCGAGCTGCCAGGTGATGCCAGTGTCGCTGCCCAGCGCAGAAAGCGTATTGCCGGCAAAGCCAAAGGCCACGCTCAACACATCGGCGCTGCACGAAACTGTGATCGTAGCCGGAGCACGGCCACTGGGGCGGGCGGGAATTGACTGTTCGCTGTCGAACACGACCTGCAGGTCGCCATTGGCAGAAACGGGGTTGGCGAAGGCCGCATCGAAACAGGCGAGGCGTTCTGCATCAGCGGCAATGGACACACATTGCGCGCCCAATTGCTGGGCCATGACGGCTGGTGTCGAAACAGTCAAAATCGGCAGCAGCGCCAGAACCGGCAATAGTCTCACGTCGGTAGTCCTTCCTCACCGGCCGAAGCGGCCGCGTCCCCTTGATATGGGGATCGTCTGCCGGCCATTTAAGCAGAAGCCTGGGCCAGCGTCAGCCTTGCGACCGGGACACGATAGGGTGAGCACGAGACATAGTCGACGCCCAGCCCGGCGAAGAACTTCAGCGACTCCGGATCACCTGCATGCTCGCCGCAAATACCGATCTTGAGATCGGGATTGGCAGCCCTGCCCCGTTCGATGGCAATGGCGATCATTTCGCCGACCCCCTTTTCGTCTATGGTGACGAAGGGGTCACGCTCATAGACGCCTTTGCGCTGATAGGTCGCAAGGAAGGTTGGCGCATCGTCGCGCGAAATGCCGAAAGTGGTCTGGGTCAGGTCATTGGTGCCGAAGGAGAAAAAGTCGACCATATGGGCGATGTCGCCGGCGCGCAGGCAGGCACGCGGTAGCTCGATCATGGTGCCGAAGGAGAATTTTACGCGCTCGCTGCGCAACAGACCCGAATTGGCGGCGATGGCATTGACCCGGTCACGCACCCAGGCCACTTCGCTGGCGGTCGAAACGAAGGGCACCATGACTTCGACGGCCACCGGCTCGGTCTGCGTCTCGCTGGCGGCCCGCACGCCGGCCATCAGGGCCTGCATCTGCATCTGCAGCATTTCCGGATTGGTGATCGCCAGACGCACGCCGCGATGACCCAGCATGGGATTGATCTCGGCAATGCGTTCGAGATGCAGGCGCAGGGCGCGGACCGCGAGACCCAGCGAGGCTGCGGTCTCTTCGATTTCCTCGTCGCTGCGCGGCAGGAACTCATGCAGCGGTGGATCGAACAGGCGCACCGTGACCGGCAGGCCCTGCATGGTTGAGAACAGCGCGGAATAGTCGCCGGTCTGGTAATCGACGAGGCCATTGACCGCGCGGCTGCGATCCTCCTCGTCCTCGCTGAGGATGACGCGGCGCAGCGCGACCATGCGCTCTGGCGAGAAGAACATGTGCTCGGATCGCGCCAGGCCGATGCCCTCGGCGCCAAAGCTGAGCGCCGTCCTTGCCGATTCCACCGTTTCGACATTGGTGCGGACGGAGATCGTGCGACTGGCATCGGACCAGTCGAGCAGCGTGCCGATGGCACCACCGATATGGGGCTGGGCCAGCGGCAGCGTGCCGAGATAGACCGTACCGTCACTGCCGTCGATGGTCAGCCGGTCGCCGGTGCGGAATTCGCGATCGCCGATGCGGCAGACCATTTCGACCGCGTCGACCGAAAGGTTGCGCACACCCGCCACACAGGGCTTGCCGGTAATACGGGCGATCACGCCGGCATGGCTCGACATGCCGCCGCGAGCGGTCAGGATGCCCGTCGCCGCCTTCATGCCCTCGATATCGGCGGGGCCGGTCTCGTTGACCACCAGAATGCAATGCTTGCCGCGGGCCCGCATGCGGGCGGCGTCCTCAGCATTGAAGACCACGATACCACTGGCAGCCCCCGGCGAAACGCCAAGACCCATGGCCAGGGGCGCTGCACCTTCGGTCGATTTCAACCGCGGGTGCAGCAATTGCGCCATGCGCGTCGGGTCGATGCGGGTCACCGCATTATGCGCCGACCAGACCTTGCGCTTGACACGATCGACTGCCGCTTCGAGATCGGCAGCGGCTGAAACCTGCGACGGGCGGGCGGAAAGAAACACCACCTGCCCGCGATTGATCGCCACGGTCACGCACATATGCCGGCCGGATTTGGCATCGACCAGGGCCACCAACGCATCCACCGATTCCGGCAGGTGCGGCAGCGGCATGCCGTCGAGCGGTGCCGGTCCCATGGCGCCCGATGTCGCATTGCGCGTCAGGAATTGCTCCACCTCGCCGTCCGCCACGGCCTGAACCAGAACGATCTGCTTGCCTCGGTCCTCGTCTTGCCGACCGGTCCAGCCCTGTCCGAAACCATAGCTCTCGAAGGCATTCTTGATTGCCTTGGCCAGCGGGCGGTTCGGGTCGACCGAGTCTTCGGGATTGGCAGGCGCGGCAATGCCCAGCTTGGCCGGCGCCAGCCCGCCATTGTGGGTTGCCGCCGAGGTGCGCACGACCAGCGCGGGCGGGCGGCCATTCTTGTCCACAAGCTTGTAAAGACAGGCGATCCAGTGGGTGCGCAGGCGCACATCCTTGTGCACACGCTCGCTCTGCAGAGCCTCCCAGGCGGCACGCGTCAGCGCGATCGTCGGAATGGTGGGGAAACCGGCTTCGCCGACGCGGAAAATCCAGCGCGCCTTGCCGCTCAACAGCTTGATCTGGCTCGCCGACAGGTTCGCCTTCCCCATGGCCGGGGCGGTCGCGAACATTTCCTGCGCCAAACTCACCGTTAAGTCCTTGCCGTAATTGTGATTGCATAATGCCTGCGCGGCATGATCGCTGCAACAAGACTTGACTTGCCGCAATGTGGAAAGCATCTGACTGATATGGAAAAGCGGCCACAACTAGACATTCTGCTCTGCGCCCCCCGCGGTTTTTGCGCGGGCGTTGATCGTGCCATCCAGATCGTGGAGCTGGCGTTGCAAAAATATGGCGCGCCGGTCTATGTGCGCCACGCCATCGTGCATAACAAATATGTCGTCGATGGCCTGCGCGACAAGGGCGCGATCTTTGTCGAAGAGCTGAGCGAGATCCCCGAGACCGACGCGCCCGTCGTCTTCTCGGCCCATGGCGTGCCCAAGTCGGTGCCTGCCGATGCCAAAAGCCGCAACATGTTCTTCCTCGATGCCACCTGCCCGCTGGTCTCCAAGGTTCATGTCGAAGCGCAGCGCCATCATGCCGAGGGCCACGAGATCGTCCTCATCGGCCACAAGGGGCATCCGGAGGTCGTCGGCACTATGGGGCAGTTGCCGCCGGGCTCGATCAGTCTGATCGAAACCGTTGCCGACGCCATGGTGTTCGAGCCCAAGGATGCCCAGACGCTGGCTTTCGTGACGCAGACCACGCTGTCGGTCGATGACACCAAAGAGATCGTTGCAGCGCTGAAGTCGCGCTTTCCGGCGATCAACGGGCCACACAAGGAAGACATCTGCTACGCCACCACCAATCGCCAGGAGGCCATCAAGGCCGTGGCGCCGGAAGTGGATGCGATGATCGTGGTGGGTTCACCCAATTCCTCCAATTCGCTGCGACTCGTCGAAGTCGCCGAACGCTCGGGTTGCAAGGTCGCCATGCTGGTCGACCGCGCCTCCGAGATCGACTGGGCCCGCTTTGAAGGCATCAAGTCGCTCGGCGTTTCGGCCGGTGCCTCTGCCCCGGAAAAGCTTGTCGACGAGGTGATTGAAGCCTTTGCCCAGCGCTATGACATCAAGGTCGAAGCGCGCGTCACCGCCAGGGAAAACATCGCCTTCAACATCCCGCGCGAGCTGCGCACCATGGAAGTTGCGGTCGGCAAGTGAGCGACTTATCCCCCTCGGCCGCCGGCGGCATTAGTATGTCTGCGTCAACGCTGGGCCGGAGCATTCCATGAGCGACAAAGTCATCATCCATACCGACGGCGCCTGTTCGGGCAATCCCGGGCCGGGTGGCTGGGGCGCCATCCTGCAATTTGGGCCCCATACCAAGGAGCTCAAGGGCGGCGAGGCGCTGACCACCAACAACCGCATGGAGCTGACGGCCTCCATCGAGGCGCTCAATGCGCTCACCCGCCCCTGCGAGATCGAGCTTCACACTGACAGTCAATATGTGAAAAACGGCGTGCAGAGCTGGATGCACGGCTGGAAGCGCAATGGCTGGAAGACCGCCGACAAGAAGCCGGTCAAGAATGTCGAGCTGTGGCAGGCGTTGGACGAAGCCGAGAAGCGCCACAATGTGGAATGGCACTGGGTCAAAGGCCATGCCGGGCACGACCTCAACGAGCGCGCTGATGAGCTGGCCCGCGAGGGCATGGCGCCGTTCAAGGGCAAGCGTTAAGCCCGTTTGGGCAGCAAGCCTTTCGCGGCCTTGAGAGCCGGCGCCAAAACGTAGCCGACCACGGGGATCATCACCGCGCCCAAGGCGATGCCGAAGACGAAGTCGACGCCGGCCGTGGCCAGCCAGCCAGTGAAGCCGGCAATGGCCGGTGCGGCGGCCTCTGCCCAGTGGGCGGCGCCTTCAACGACATGCTCGGGCCAGGCTAAGCCGAATTCGTAGAGCCCATGCACGATGATGCTGCCGCCAACCCAGGTCATCGCTGCCGTGCCGACGACGCTCAATATCTGCATGAAGACGGGCATGAAGCCCACAAGGCCACGGCCAAAGGCGCGACCGGCGCCGGTGCGGGCATTGCGCGCCATGAAGACACCGAAATCATCGCCCTTCACGATCAGCGCCACCGCGCCGTAGACGGCAACGGTAATGCCGACGCCAGCGACCGCAAGAATAGCTGCCCGGGTCCAGAAATTCTCGACGTCGATGGCCGAGAGGATGATCGTCATGATCTCGGCGGAGAGAATGAAGTCGGTCTGGATGGCGCCGGCCACCTTCTGGTCTTCGAGATTTTGCGGCGCGACGGAGACCGATTCGAGTCCGGCTTCATGCGCCTCGGCATCATGGGGCCGGAGGGCATGAAATATCTTCTCGGCGCCTTCATAGCAGAGATAGGCGCCACCGATCATCAGCAGTGGCGTGATCAGCCAGGGTGCAAAGAGGCTCAGCAGCAGTGCGGCCGGCAGAAGAAACAGCAGCTTGTTCTTGATCGAGCCCCAGGCGATCTTGCCAACGATGGGCAATTCGCGTTCGGCGGTGAAGCCGGTCACATAGTTCGGGGTGACCGCAGCGTCGTCGATCACTGCACCCGCAGCTTTCACACCGGCCTTGGCCGCCTGACCCGCGACGTCGTCGAGCGAGGCAGCAGCAACCTTGACCAGCCCGGCGACATCGTCGAGCAGGGCGAGAAGACCAACACTCATCGCCCCGCCTCCCCTTCTTAGCCCGCGACCTTAGAGAAATCGGCCACCAGATGCATGGTGTCGCGCAGACGAGCCAGCAGGTTCAGGCGATTAGCGCGGACCGCCGGATCGCTGTCATTCACAAGCACTGCAGTGAAAAACGCATCGACCGGGGCACGTAGGGTCGCGAGCTCGGCCATGGCGCCCTTGTAGTCGTCCTTGGCCACATGGTTGGACACTGCGTCATGAACGGCGTCGACGGCGAAAGCGAGCGCGGTCTCTTCGGGCAGGCGGAGCGAAGCCTGATCGACAGTACCGGCATAGGCCTTGCCGTCCTTCTTCTCCTCGGCCGCCAGGATATTTGCACCGCGCTTGTAACCAGCGAGCAGGTTCTGCCCATCGGTCGATGACAGCAGCGCTGACAGCGCTTCGGCGCGTTGGGTGATCTGCACAATGTCATTGCTGTCTGCCGAAATGACCGCATCGACCAGATCGTGACGGGCGCCGGCGTCGCGCAGCGACACCTTCAGGCGATCATGGAAGAAGGCCAGAAGATCGGCTTCGACCTTGAGCGGGAAGCGCAGGTTGTTTTCCGAAATGATGCGGATCACGCCAAGGGCCGCGCGGCGCAGCGCAAACGGGTCGCGAGAGCCGGTCGGCTTTTCGTCGATCGCCCAGAAGCCGGTCAGCAGGTCCAGCTTGTCGGCCAGGGCTACTGCAATCGACACCGGTTCGGTCGGCACCTTGTCGGTGGGGCCGAGCGGCTTGTAGTGCATTTCGACGGCCGTCGCGATGTCGGCCGGCTCGCCCTGCGCCACGGCATAGTAGCGGCCCATGAGGCCCTGCAGTTCGGGGAATTCACCCACCATCTGCGTGGTGAGATCCGCCTTGGCCAGCATGGCGGCGCGCTTGGCCCGTTCGGGATCGGCGCCGACCAGCGGGGCAATCTCGCCGGCAAGCTTGACCAGCCGCTCGATGCGCGCGAACTGACTGCCGAGCTTGGCGTGGAACACGGTCTCTTCCAGCTTGGGCAGGCCATGCTCCATCGGCAGTGCGAGGTCGGTGTTGTAGAAGAACATGGCGTCGCTGAGACGCGCGCGAATGACACGCTCGTTGCCGGCGGTGATCACCGTGCCGCCATCGCTGGCAATGGTGTTGGACGTGATGATGAAGTTCGGCGCCAGCTTGCCGCTGGCATCGCGCAGGCAGAAGCACTTCTGGTTGGCGCGGATGGTGGCGATGATGACTTCCTCGGGCAGCTCGAGGAAGGCCGGGTCGAACGAGCCCATCATCACGACGGGCCATTCGACAAGACCGGCCACTTCTTCGAGCAGACCTTCATCGCTGATGACGGTCAGGCCCTGCGCAAATGCCAGCTGGTCGGCATCGGTGCGAATAATGTCCTTGCGACGATCGATATCGAGCACGACCTTGGCGCGTTCCAGCGCTTCGACATAGTCGTCGAAGCGGCGCACCTTGATGGCGTCGGGGGCAAGGAAGCGATGGCCGAATGTGGTCTGGCCGGCTTCGACAACGCCCGACGTGAAGGGGATAACCACCGGGTCTTCGTTTTCAGAACCGAAGGTCGCGGTGATGGCACGCAGCGGGCGCACCCAGTTGAAGCTTCCGGTGCCCCAACGCATGGATTTGGCCCAGGCGAAATCGGTCAGAATTTTCGGCAGGATGGCCGACAGCAGCGACACGGCGTCGGCGCCGGGCTTGTCAATCTGGGCGACGTAGAAATCACCCTTCTTGGGATCACTCTCGACCTTGGCCTGATCGAGTGAGGTCAGTCCCGCCGA
This sequence comes from Candidatus Devosia phytovorans, assembly GCA_029202405.1. Classification (NCBI taxonomy): domain Bacteria; kingdom Pseudomonadati; phylum Pseudomonadota; class Alphaproteobacteria; order Hyphomicrobiales; family Devosiaceae; genus Devosia; species Candidatus Devosia phytovorans. The sequence continues at coordinate 2,533,236 of CP119312.1, forward strand.
ACGCAGGAAGCCGTCGATGGCGGGCTGCGGCGCGCCGACCTTGGGGCCCTTCTTTTCTTCGCGCGTGTCGGGCGAACGGGCCGGGAGGCCGGTCACGGTCAGCGCCAGGCGGCGCGGCGTCACGAATGCCTTGGCGCCCTCATAGACCAGACCCGCATCGACCAATGCATTGGTGACGGCTTTCTTGAGGTCGTCGGCGGCGCGGCGCTGGAAGCGGGCCGGGATTTCCTCGGAAAAGAGTTCGAGCAGCAATTCGGGCATGGCGGATACCGGTAAGAGATAGGCGCGGTTTGCTTAACTTGGGCAGGCGGCGATGTCTATTGCGATTACCAGCCGCCACCGCCACCCCCTCCGCCACCACCGCCCGAAAAACCGCCCCCACCGCCGCTCGAGCTGAAGCCCGAGGAACTGGCCTGGACCGGCTGCGCCGCGACCATGGCCGCCGTCATGCTGGCCGCTGCGGCGCTCACCGCATTGGTCATGGACGAGGCCGAGCGGGTCGCCGAGCCGGGAGAGCCGCTGCCACGATACCAATAGGGTTGGTAGCTACCCGAAACGCCCTCCACCGCATGACGCGACAGTTCCGCTTCGAAGTGCTCGCTCCAGGGCTTTTCCACGCCCAGGGCAATGGCATAGGGCAGCATGCGCTCGAAGCGGGACACCGTCATCGGCGGCACGCCCGCCATGTTCATCCGCTCCTTTTCGGCCGTCTCGATATACATTTTCAGCCCGTCGATCTGGTCCATCACCTTGCGCCCCTGCAGGGTTGGCGCCCGCATCAGCGCGGCAAAGACGATCGTCACGAGGATGATGGAAATGGCCGCGATGGCGCCGGTGTTGATCTCGACGCTGCTGAAGGTATCGAGCAGTGCGGAGCCCATGTTGAACAGGAAAACGCCGGCCCAGAAGATCAGGAAGAAATTGGAAAACTTGATGCCCTTGCGGAAACTGCTGATGGCGGCGATGGCAACGCCGCCGACGATGCCGATCACCACGGCACCGATCAGCCATTCTGGGGTCAGCACGTCGAGCGCCACCATGCCCGCGAGCAGCAAAATGCCTAGGGCAACCCCCAGCAAGGAGAAGCCGACGTTGTTCCTGAACCAGAGCGTGCGGTTCTCGCTCTGGATGGCGCGGGTAAACTCGCCGCGCTTCCTGGCGATCTGCGGGCCGGAGGTCTTGTCGATGGTCAGCTTGCCCTGGGTCGAGAGATAGTCGAACAGCAATTTTTCGCCCGACGCCAATGCGTCTTCCGGCTGTTTGCCGGTCGCCTCGATTTTGAGCTTGTCGTCGGCATTGTCGATGACGACGAGCCCTTTGACGCCCAGATCGAAAATCGCCGCGGTCAGCGCAGTCCAGCCGGAATTGTCAAAACCCCACTTGTGCACATAGTTCACCAGCGGCGACGAAAAGTCCTTGGGCGGATGAAACAATGGAATGATCGTGCCCCGGGCCGGGTCGCGTCCGACGCGCAACCAGGCCAGGGCATTGTAGGCAATGGCGATCAGCGCGGCGATCAGCGGCAGGATAACCTCGCTGAGATCGCCCAACCGCTGCTGCAGCGCGGCAAGACCGGTCGGAAAGGCAATGACGCCCTTGTTGAACGCCACCGCAATGGTCATCCCCTCTCCCGCCCCCAGCGCCCGGCTGGCGCGAAAGCTGGCGCGCGTATCCGAAATCCGCTTGATGGCGACGGCCTGCTCGGTCGAGCCGACTTCGCCCGTATAGCCGGCGAGGTTGGAAATCACCGCGCCATCAGGCAGGGTCACATTGGCAGAGGCTTGCAGGATCGGGAAAATCCAGTAATTGCCGGTGGCATTCCAGTAGAGCTCGTCGTGATCCTCAAAGCTTCGCGCCATGCGCGTCAGCGTGTAACGAATGACGAAGCGATGGCTGCCGCGACTGATGAATTCATCGGGATTGCCGATCCAGATGCGCTGGAAATTGCCCATGCGCTCGACACGGAATATCTCGTCACGACCGTCGCGTTGTACCGACTGGACATCCAGCTCCGGCCGAACCTTGCCGCCGTCGCTGCCCTGCATGACCACCGGAATGTCGCGATAGATGCCGCGACGGATTTCCACGCCCTCGGCATTGACCTCCAGCGTCTCGGTGACCGTCACCGTCCCGTCGGTCGCGAGCACGACATCGGAGTTGAACTGGCGGATTTCCTCGCGCGCCAGCGCCGGCAGGGCCAGCAGGAGGCCCAGCAGCAGGACAGCAAGCGAACGCAGCACAAGACGCATGGTCAGTTGAACTTGACCTGGGGCACCGCGCGGTCGCTTTCGTTTTCCAGCTCGAAATACTGCGCTGTCTTGAAGCCAAAGGGACCGGCGATGAAGTTGGACGGGACCGATTCCACCATGACATTCATGTTGCGCACCGCGCCGTTGTAATAGCGGCGTGCCATCTGGATTTCCTCTTCGACTCCCTGCAGCGCCGTCTGGAATTCGAGGAAGGTCGTATTGGCCTTGAGATCGGGATAGGCCTCTGCCGTGGCGATCAGCCGGCCCAGGGCCGACGAGAGCCGGCCTTCGGCCGCCGCGCGCTGCTCGGGGGTGCCACTGGCGACGCTGGTGGCCGCAGCGCGGGCATTGGTGACGGCCTCAAGCGTTTCGCGCTCATGGCTCATATAGCCCTTCACGGTTTCCATCAGGTTGGGGATGAGATCGGTGCGGCGCTTGAGCTGCACATCGATGCCCGACCAGCCCTCCTCCACTAGTTGCCGGTTCTTGACCAGGCCATTGTACATGACCACGGCCACGCCGATGACGGCACCGAGCACCAGAATGACAATCCAACCCATGACGTCTCTCCCGCAACATTTGGCGCGGAGAGTGGCACTCGCCCACCAGACTGGCAATGGCGGCCATTTCACTTGCCACGAGATTGTCAGGCCCGGGCTTTATGCCTATGCATGTCTCTGCGGATTGGCTGAAGGGGGCCGGCTGATCCAGAGCGTCGACACGCGCCCTTGGGACGACAGCATCCATGGGCTTCCGCATCTTCCTGCATTCGCTTCGCCTCGTCTTCACCCAGCTCGGCGACGCGCTGCGTGTTTCCGGTCTGCTCTATCTGGTCGCCACCGTGATTTCGTTTGGCACTTTTTTCGTGTTTCCGCCCACCGTCGTCGAAGGGCGCCTTGTGCCTTCCTGGCAGTGGATACCTGCCACCCTTATGGTTGGCATCCTCTACATGTGGATCGCAATTGGCTGGCACCGATTTGTGTTGCGAGACGAAACAACCAACGCTTTGGTGCCGGGCTTTCGCGGCGATCGAATCCTGGCCTATTTCGGCCGCGGCGTGCAGGTCGGACTGCTGATGCTTGTGGGGCTACTGGTCATCATGCTGTTCATTGGCATCAGCGGCGGCAATCCCATCATCATGGTCATCGGATTGCTGGTGGGCCTCAGCATAACCCTGCTCGTCACATACCGCCTCGCACCGCTTTTCCCCGCTGCAGCGCTGGGAGAACCTGGCGGCGTTGGGCAGGCGTGGGCGGCGACCAGAGGGGCAACCTGGGATCTTCTGCTGCTCGCCATCATCTGCGCAGTCGCGACCTTTGTCGTCGATCTACCGCTCGAAATTTTGCGAGGCGATGTCCTGGTCATTGCCTGGTCCACTGTGACCGGCTGGATCAAGCTGATGGTCGGCGTCAGCATCCTCACGGCAATTTATGGCGTCTATGTCGAGAAACGCGACATAGCCTGAGGGTTGCGGCGAGGCGGCGCTATTCGGCGCCGCCGCCTGCCGTCTGCAGCCAGGCTTCGCCGCAGCTCTTGGCCAGTTCGCGGATGCGCAGGATGTAGCTCTGGCGCTCGGTGACCGAGATTACGCCGCGGGCGTCGAGCATGTTGAAGTTGTGCGAGGCCTTGACCACCTGCTCGTAAGCAGGAATCGCCATGGTCTGGCGATTGCCCTCGGCGCCCTTGGCGAGAATGGCCCGGCATTCCTTCTCGGCATCGGCGAAGTGACGGAAGAGGATTTCGGTGTCGGCCGCTTCGAAGTTGTACTTGCTGCTCTCCTGCTCGTTCTGCAGGAAGACGTCTCCATAGGTGACCTTGTCGTCGCCGGTGCCGCCGTTGAAGTTGAGGTCGTAGACGTTCTCGACGCCCTGCACATACATGGCGAGGCGTTCGAGGCCATAGGTGATCTCGCCCGGCACGGGCGAGCATTCAAAGCCGGCCACCTGCTGGAAGTAGGTGAACTGGCTCACTTCCATGCCATCGCACCAGCATTCCCAGCCAAGTCCCCAGGCGCCCAGCGTCGGGCTTTCCCAGTCGTCCTCGACGAAACGGATATCGTGCAGGCCGGCATCGAGCCCGATGGCGGCCAGTGACTTGAGATAGAGTTCCTGAATGTCCGGGGGCGATGGCTTGAGGATCACCTGGAACTGGTAATAGTGCTGCAGGCGATTGGGGTTTTCGCCATAGCGGCCGTCCTTGGGGCGGCGGCTCGGCTGCACATAGGCAGCCTTCCAGGGCTTTGGCCCCAGCGCGCGCAGCGTCGTCGCGGTGTGGAAGGTGCCGGCGCCCATCTGCATGTCATAGGGCTGCAGCACGACACAGCCCTGCTCCGCCCAGAATTGCTGCAGCGTCAGGATCAGACCCTGGAAGGAATTCTTCGGGTCCATATGGGCGGGGCGGTTGGTCATCTGGCAGTCCCTAATATGCGGGACAAACCTCTAGTTTGACCGCCCGGTGCGGTCAACGGCGTTTGTCGTCATCGCCCGGACGGAAGGTGCCGTCTTCGTCGCGCTTGAGGTCGATCACGCCCGGCTGCTGACGGTCGCGAAGGTCGCGCTCACGGCGCAGGCGGCGCTGTTCCTGTTCCTCCGCGTTGAAATGGCCGGTCCAGTCGCGCCAGATTTTTCTGATGCCCCAGAGGATGGCAAGGCCGATGACGGTAAGGAGAATGACACGCCAGATCACAGGCCGAACCTCCCCCAGGTGGCGCGATCTTCAATCGTTGCCGCCACGTCGCTGCTGAGACCTTCGGTCGAGAAACCAAACCGCGGGAGGCTGAAGAGCGGGCGTTTCGCCGCGATGGCTTTGAGTTCGATGTCCTTGCCGTAGCGGGCGGTCAGCGTCTCGTGCAGGTCGCCGATGGCGTCGACCAGACCCAGTTCGACGCCGCGCAGGCCGGTCCACCATTCGCCGGTGAACAGCACCTCGTCATCCGCCTTGAGCTTGCCGACGCGGTGGGCTTTGACGAAATCGATGAAGACCTGATGGATATCGAGTTCGAACTGCTTGATACGTTCCACATCGCCTGCCTTCTCCGGCAGGAAGGGATCCAGCGTCGACTTGTTGTTGCCGGCGGTATGGACCCGGCGTTCAACGCCAAGTTTTTCAAGCGTCCCGACAAAGCCGAAGCCGGCCATGATGACGCCGATCGAGCCGACGATGGAGCTAGGGTCGACGATGATCTCGTCGCCGGCCACGGCGATGAAATAACCGCCCGAAGCCGCCGCATCCTCGACAAAGACCAGCACGCGCTTGTCGTGTTCCGTGGCGAGATCGCGGATGCGCTTGGCGATCAGCCGGCTCTGCACGGGTGAACCACCGGGGGAATTGACCACGATGGCGACGACCGGGGCCGACTTGATGGCAAAGGCGCGTTTCAGCAGCGGGCCGACGGTGGCGATATTGAGCCTGCCCTGACGTTGCTCGGCGGCAATGACGCCCTGCAGACGGACGACGGGGATGATAGTCTTGCCGCGGCCCAGAAGGCGCTGCAGCCAGTTACGCTTCGGGCTGGTCAAATCGGCCATGCTCGATCCTTGTTGCTTTCCGCCAGACTTAGGATGCGGCGCCCGCGATTACCAGACGAGGCGGGCCGTTCCCCGAAAGATTGCATCGAATTCGGGCGCGAAACTCCGCCCTTCGCCATGCAGCACCCGGCTTGCCAGCAGGGTCAGCGGCGCGCGCGAGCCCTTGATGCCACGGATCAGTACCCTGTTGGCCGGCTGGCCGGGGCGCGGCGACAGCGGCAGCACCGTCACGGCGCCGAAGCGCTGCTCGAAACCAGCCAGCAGGGCTGTCAGATTTTCACTGGGAAAGACGAAGATGATCTCGCCACCGGCAGCGGCCGCACTCGCCGCCGTCTTGATCCACACATCGAGTGCCTCGGCCTGCATATGGCGCGACCCAGCCCGGCCGGCATCACCCGCCGGCGTCCCCGCACCATCGGTGAAGAAGGGCGGATTGGCGATGATCACGTCATAGCCATTGTCCAGCATGCCGCCGGCCAACCGATCGGCATGCCTGGCCGTAACATCGGCCTCAATGATCTGCACCTGACTGGCAAGACCGTTCTCGTCGGCATTGACCCGGGCCAGCGCCAACATCTCCGCATTGCGATCCGCCAGCGTCCCCGTCACATCCGCGTTATGTGCCAGCGCCACCAGCGCCGCGGTACCAACGCCACAGCCCATGTCGAGCAGGGTTTTTCGCCCCTCGCCCACCGCCGCACCAAGCAAAACGCTGTCCAGACCCGCGCGAAATCCGTGCTCAGGCTGCGACAGAGTGAGCCGACCGCCCAAAAAGGCGTCGCGCGTAATGGATTGGTGTTTTACAAAGCCCGAAGGCTGGTCTAGGGACATCGCACCCTGAAAGGCCGGTTTTGGCGCGACCATACATGCGCTAATACACCCGGCTCAACCAGATTTGCCGGTGTGGCAATTTAGGACGGAACAAGAGTTGTCAGTTCTGACGCAGATGAAAGAAGCGCCGGCCGCGAATCCGATCGAGCGGCTGCTGGTGGCGACCGAGGCTGACATGGCCAAGGTCAATGCGCTGATTTTGAGCCGCGCCGATTCGCATGTCGAAATGGTGCCGGAGCTGGCGCGCTATCTGATCGAGAGCGGTGGCAAGCGGCTGCGTCCCATGCTGACAGTGGCAGCGGCCCAGCTGTTTGACCAGGGCAATGGCAGCGCGATCAATTTCGCCGCCGCCGTCGAGTTCATGCACAATGCGACGCTCCTGCACGACGATGTCGTGGATGAAAGCGACATGCGCCGCGGCAAGCCGGCGGCCCGCATGGTCTGGGGCAACAAGGCGTCGATTCTCGTCGGCGACTTCCTGCTCGGCCAGGCCTTCATGATGATGGTCGAGACCGGCAATATCGGTGCGCTCGGCGTGCTGTCGGCCGCATCGGCGGTGATGGCAGAGGGCGAAGTGTTCCAGCTCGCCAAGACCGGCGACCTGACGACAACGCCGGAAGACTATGCCGAAGTAATCCGCGCCAAGACGGCCGTGCTGTTCCAGGCGGCCTGTGAAGTGGGCGCCATGTCAGGTGGCGCCGATGATGCCGGCCGCGAGGCGCTGGCGCGCTATGGCCTCGAGCTGGGCAATGCCTTCCAGTTGGTCGACGACGTGCTCGACTATGGCGGCCAGTCCGGCACGTTGGGCAAGAATGTCGGTGACGATCTGCGCGAGGGCAAGATGACCCTGCCCGTCATCCTGGCGCTTTCGGAAGGCAGCGAGGCCGAGAAGGCCGTGGTGACCAAGGCGCTTGGCGACCCTGAAGCGACCACCGAACAGGTGGCCGACGTCGTCGCCATCATGGAACGCCACAAGACGCTGTCACGCACGCTGGACAAGGCCAACGGGCATGCCCGCGCCGCCCAGGCCGCGCTCGAGGTGCTGCCGCCGTCGGCGATGCGCACCCTGCTCGGCGACGTCGTGGAATATAGCGTCAGCCGCGCTTACTAGTTCTAGGGAATGAGCAAGGGCGCTGCCGCGACCCAATGGTCGGGGTGGCTGGCCCGCATGACCTGTGCGGCCTGGTGCGCCTGGCCGCTTGAGCCGAACAGGCCGAAGACCGTGGCGCCCGACCCGGACATGCGCGCCAGGACGCAGCCCTGCGTGACCGCCAGTTCCTCGACGATATCGCCGATGATCGGCACCAGCTTGACCGCCGGTGGCTGCAGGTCATTGCGCGTCTCGGCCAGCCAGATGCCCAGCTGTGCCGGCCTTGTCAGCGGCTGGGGCAGTTCGGGCAGCGGATAATTGTCATGTGCCCGCAGACGCCGGAAGACATCGGCCGTGGCCAGTGGCACCATCGGATTGACCAGCACGATATGGCAGGCCGGAAATTCGGGCAGCGGCGACAGCACCTCGCCGACGCCGCGCGCCACGAGAGGCGCGGAGATGAGGCAGGCCGGCACATCAGCGCCAAGGCCGGCCGCCATGTCAGCCAGTTCGGCCAGCGCAATCGGCTGGTTGGAGAGCGATGCCATGAGGCGCAGTGCGGCCGCCGCATCAGCCGAACCGCCGCCAATGCCCGCAGCAACCGGCAGGTTCTTGACGAGGCGCAGCGTCAGCCCGCCCGCGACCGCATCGGGCCAGCGTTTGCGGAAAGCAGCGACCGCCCGCATGACAAGGTTGGTTTCGCCCGCGCCCAGACCCTTGGCGAAGGGGCCCGAGATGGTCAGCCGGTCCTCTGCGGCCGGCACGGCTTCGAGTTCGTCGGCCAGATCGGCAAAGACCACGAGGCTTTCGAGATCATGATAGCCGTCTTCACGGCGTCGGGTGACGTGCAGCGCAAGGTTGACCTTGGCCGGCGCCAGTTGGACGATCAGCTCGACCATGGGGATTATTCGGTCTCGTTTTCTTCGGTCAGGCCATCGGCGAGCTTGGGTGCCGTGCGTTCCTTCACATTGCCTTCCTCGTCGACCGAGGAGGCAATGTTCCACTGGAAGCGCGCTTCGAGCCTGCGACCGGCCTTCCAGTAGGCATCGCCGAGGTGATCGTTGATCTCGGCATCATTGGGGCGCAGCAGCACGGCCTGTTCCAGCGTGGCCACGGCCTCTTCGATGCGGCCGAGCTTGTAGAAGGCCCAGCCAAGCGAATCGACGATATAGCCATCCTGTGGCTGTGCCTCGACGGCCTTTTCGATCATTTCGAGCGCCGGCTCGAGATGCATGTCCTGGTCGATCCAGCTGTAGCCCAGGTAGTTGAGCACGGCCGGCTGGTCGGGATTGAGTTCGAGGGCCTTGAGGAAATCCTCTTCCGCCTTGGGCCATTCCTTGGCCCGCTCATAGGCAATGCCGCGCACATAGTAGAAGCGCCAGTCGGTCGGGCTGTCGCCGCCGGTCAGATCAAGCGCCTTGGTATAGGCATCGGCCGATTCTAGATATTGCTCGTCATAGCGCAGCAGGTCGCCATAGACCGAGACGGCGTCAAGATCGTCAGGCCGGCTGGTGACGATATTGCCCAGGCGCCGGATGGCCTCGGGGCGATCGCCCTGGGCATCGAGATTGGTGGCGACGCGCACCACGGCGGTCGGCTTCATCGGCGAATTGACTGGCACCGATTCGTAGATACGATTGGCCGCTTCATGCTGGTTGGCGGCATCGAGCAGCTGACCCAGCGCCAACGAGACGACGTCGGCCGATGGATCGAGATAGAGCGCGAGGCGCAGGAAAACCAGCGACAGGTCGAGGCTGCCATCGCGCGACAGGGCCACGCCGATGCCATGATACATCTCGGCTGCGCCCACCTGCACATTGGTCGCGAAAACGCCCGGGCGCTGGCCCTTTTCGATCTGTTCCTTGACCAGGGTGACAATGGGATGGGTCAGGCCCTGGTCTTCGAACTGGGTGATGACGTCCTTGGCTTCGTCAAACTTGCCGGCATTGGCAAGGATGCGGGCATAGACTTCGGCGATGCGGGCGACATAGGGCTCGGTATCGAAGGCCTGACCAGCCAGCTCGATCGCCTTGTCCGTCTCGCCAGCCGCCTCGGCCATCAGGGCACGATGGAAGACGAGGAAATCTTCGAGACCCGTCGAACCGAGCTTGTCGAGCAACGCTTCGGCCTCTTCGGGCTTGTTGTCGCCAACCAGCGCCCATGCCTGCAGGATGCTGGCGGTGATGCCGGTGAACGTATCCTGGCCGATGGCGCCCAGCAGGCGCTCGGCTGCACCATAGCGGCGCTCCTTGAGCGCTTCGGTGGCGACGACGAGTTCGGCCAGTTCGTTCTTGGGATCGAGATCCAGCAGATGCTTGGCTGTCTGCGCTGCCTGGCCGATCTGGCCATCGGCAGCAAAGGCGATGAAGGAGCGCTCGACGATCAGCTGATTTTCCCAATCGGCCTTGGCTGCACTGTCGAAATAGCGCGCGGCTTCATCCGTGCGCAGATCCTGCAACGCCTGCTGGCCCGCCATGTAGGAACCGGTGGGGCTCGCCCGGAACAGTGGCATCAGGTTGAACTGCGCCAGGGGACTGGACTGCGCTGTCTTTACCGACTCTGCATGGACCGGCTGGAGCGCCGTGGCCGACAGCAGGATGGCGACAAAGGCCGGACGGGCAAAACGGTTCAGAAGCGAAATCACGAGGCTCGAAACTCCCATGGGCCAGAAGCCCGTTGTGGCGGCGAAGATTGTCCGTTTTGGGACTGCGCCGCAAGGGCGCGCGCTATAGCGTGAACCAGAGGCGTTTACATTCCGCTATAATTGGGCCCGCTGCCACCCTCGGGCGGCACCCAGGTGATGTTTGCGGCGGGGTCCTTGATGTCGCAGGTCTTGCAATGCACGCAGTTGGCAGCGTGGATGCGGAAGACGGGTGTAACGCCCTCCTCGGCCATCTCGTAGACGCCCGCCGGGCAATAGAGCGGCGCAGGCTCACCATATGTTGGCAGGTTGTCGCGCACCGGCACGGCGGGATCGCTGAGGCGCAGATGGACCGGCTGATCCTCGTCATGCGCCAGATTGGCCAGATAGACGGAGGAAGACCGATCAAAGGTCAGCTTGCCGTCAGGCTTGGCATAGGTTCGCTCCGGCAGAACGCCCCTGGGTTTCAGACCCAGGTAATCCGCCTTGCCGTGCTTGAGCGTTCCCAACAGCGATCGGCCAAGAATGGCCGAAATCCAAAGCTCCGCCCCGGCTGCCAGGGCCCCGATGACCGTGCCAAACCGCGTCCACAGCGGCTTGACGTTGCGCACCCCCTTGAGCTCGGCGCCAATACCAGTCGCCATGACGCGATGGCCGAAATCCTCGATCACATCGTGCTGCCGGCCATTGCCGATCGCTTCGGCAACAGCATCGGCCGCGCCAATACCCGAGAGAATGGCATTGTGGATGGCTTTGAGGCGCGGCGCGTTCATGAAGCCGGCAGCGCAGCCGACCAGGCCACCGCCAGGAAAGGCCAGGGTCGGAATCGACTGCCAGCCGCCAGCCGTCACCGCGCGGGCGCCATAGCTGATGCGCGTCGCGCCTTCGAGCAGCGGCGCGACCGACCTGTGGGTCTTGAAGCGCTGAAACTCGTCGAAGGGCGACAGCGTCGGATTGGCATAATCGAGATAGGTCACCAGCCCGACATAGAGCTTGTTGTCTTCGGCGTGATAGACGAATCCGCCGCCCGAGGTCGCATTGTCGAGCGGATACCCAAGATAGTGGTCGACCCGGCCAGCTGCATGCCGATCGGCAGAAATCTGCCAGACTTCCTTGATGCCCAGACCATATTTCTGCGGCTGCTGCTCCAGCGCATAATCGCCCATCAATTGCTTGGCCAGCGAGCCCCGTGCACCTTCGCCAACCAGCGTATACTTGGCTTCAAGCGCGATACCCTCGGCAAAACCGGACTTGGGATTGCCCTCGGCATCACGTCCCAGATCACCGGTAATGATGCCGCGCACCGGGCCGCCGGGCGATTGCAGAACATCCACCGCCGCGGTCATCGGGAAGATATCGACACCCAGTTCGGCCGCCTGTTCGCCCAGCCATTGCACCAGCCGCCCGAGGCTGACGATCACCGCGCCAGGCGTCTTGAGCTGCGGCGGCATCAGCCAATGCGGTAGGCTGAGGTCGAGCTTATCGGTGATATAGTGATAGGTATCGCGGGTCACGTCCGGCCCCACCGGCGCGCCCTTGAGGCGCCAGTCCGGGATCAGCGCGTCGAGCCCCTTGGGGTCCATCACCGCGCCGGACAGGATATGCCCACCGATCTCGGCAGACTTTTCCACCACGGTCACGGCGATCTCGGGGTGGCGCTGCTTGATGCGAATGGCCGCAGCAAGACCCGATGGCCCTGCGCCGACGATCAAAACGTCGGTCGAAAGGGTTTCGCGCGTACCCGCCTCTGCCATATAGGAATGCCTCAACTATCCTGATGGTGCAGGCGCGGGTGGCCGCGCCAATCGGGCTGTGACATAACAGAGAACATGGCCGAAACGCGACCGCTAAATCACGACGAAATGCTCAGCGTGCTCGACTGGTATCGAGCCGCGGGCGTGGATATTGCCGTGGGCGAAGAGCCGGTCGATCGCTTCGCCCAGCGCCCGCCGCCGCGGGTGGCGCCGCAGGCCATTGCGCAGAACAACCAGCAGGCGGCACAGCCGGTACCGCAGGCCCCCGCCCCGCTTGGCGGCGATCCGGCCGAGGCGCGGAGCCTGGCGGCTTCTGCCAAGACTCTAGAAGAGCTGCAGACCATTCTCGGGACCTATGATGGTTGCGGCCTGAAGTTGCGCGCCACGCAGTTGGTGTTCGCCGATGGCAATCCCGACGCCGAGGTCATGCTGATCGGCGAGGCTCCGGGCGCCGAAGAGGATCGGCAGGGCAAGCCTTTCGTCGGCAAGTCCGGACAATTGCTCGACCGCATGCTGGCCGCCATCGGGCTCGACCGGACCAAGGTCTATATCGCCAATACCGTGCCCTGGCGTCCGCCGGGCAATCGCACGCCGACGCCGGAAGAAATGGCGCTCTGCCTGCCGTTCCTGCATCGCCAGGTCGAACTCGTCGCGCCCAAGCTCGTTATGACGCTGGGCGGTCCGGCCATGCAGACGGTGTTCGAAACCACCAATGGCATCATCAAGATGCGCGGCAAGTGGAGCGACGTCACGATCGGCAAGCATGCGGTGCAAGCCATCCCCACCCTCCACCCGGCCTATCTGCTGCGCAACCCACCCGCCAAACAGCAGGCCTGGCGCGACATGCTCAGCCTCAAGCTCAAGATCGCCGAACTGGGGCTCGATTGAAGGTTTTTGCGCCGGGGCCTATATTGAGGGCCTCAGCGGAGGACCAGATGTCCCGATCTGCCAAGCGAAACACCGAAATCGACGAAGCCGCCATGCGCGCCAAGGGGTTGGTACCCAAGACAATCTGGGTACCCGACGTCGACGCACCGGGCCTTGTTGAAGAATATGCTCGTCAGGTCCGTCTGGTGGCAGAATCAGACGCCCAAGACCCGTCGATCGAAAGCTTCAGCCAAGCTGCACTAGAGGATCTGGATCTGCCTCCCTATGATGAGAGGTAGTCTTGTCAGCGCGGTGTTGCCGGGCGACACGGGCAAGCCTAGACCGGCGATCGTGCTTATGGAAACGGCGCTCATAGCGGTCAGCTCGCGGTTGGTCATCCTGCCGCTCACAAGTACCCTCCAGGAAGCGTCGTTCATTCGCGTCACCATTGAGCCGTCCTTGGCTAATGGCTTGAAGATCACCTCGCAGGCGATGGTGGACCGGCTAACATCGGTCGATCGGCACAAGATAGGCCAGGTTATCGGACAGCTAGAGGACGAAAAGCTCAACGAAGTCCTTGGCTTTGTGCTGCTGATGATGGGTGCGCGGTAATAATCCCACCACTTCTGCCAATTCGGCACTCCCAATCGCGGAACGCCGCGCTATGGTCATCGTTGCGTGATTTGCAACGTTATCCAGATCCAGCACAGCCGAAAGCGTCATGGCCTCAGTTATCAAGATCTACGCCCTGTTCCTGGGCTCCGCATTGCTCATGTTCGGAGGTGGCCTGCAGGGCCTGCTGCTATCGGTGCGCGGCGCCGAAGAAGGCTTTTCCATCTTTGCGCTGGGCCTGATCGGCACGGGTTGGTCGGTCGGCTTTGTCGCCGGGTCGATCGCCGTGCCGATGATCGTGCGCAAGGTGGGCCATATCCGCGCCTTTTCGGTGATGGCCGCCATTGGCACGGTGACCATCCTGCTCAACCTGATGCTGGTCAATGATATCAGCTGGATCCTGCTGCGCGCGCTGTCGGGCTTCTGCTTTGCCGGCGCGGCGATGATTGTCGAGAGCTGGCTCAATGAGGTTGCCGAGAACAAGAGCCGCGGCACGATCTTTTCGATCTATACGACGATCAACATGGCGGCCTCGACGGTGGGCCAGCTGGCCATGTCGGTCACCGGCACGGCCGGCTACATCCCCTTCATCGTCGGCGCCATCAGTTTCATCTGCGCTCTCCTCCCCACAGCCCTGACCTCCAGCCCGCAGCCTCGGCCACTGGCTTCGGCCAAGCTCGACCTTCGCCTCCTCATCCGCACCTCGCCGGTCGCCGCCGCGGCCGCCCTGTGCTGCGGCATGGCCAATGGCGCCTTCGGCACGCTGGCGCCGGTCTATGGCTATGAACAGGGGCTCGATGCCGGCGGCATCGCCTTTCTTTTTGCCATCGCCGCCATTGCAGGCGCCGTGGGGCAGATCCCGCTCGGCCGGCTGTCCGACCGCATCGACCGCCGCATGGTCATGGTGGGCCTCGGGGCGGCCGCTGCCGTCACCGGCGCATTGATCGTCATCATCAATCCCGCTGCCGGCTGGCTGATGTATATTCTATTTGCGCTTTATGGCCTTGCCGCCAATCCGCTCTATCCGATCGCCGTGGCGCATGCGAATGACTTTGCCCGCGACGGCGAGTTCGCACGGGTTGCCGGTGGCATGCTGCTGATCCTGGGCATTGGCCTTGCCATTGGCCCGACCATCGCGTCGCTGCTGATGGGCGCCATCACGCCCGCAGCGCTGTTCATCGTCACCGCCCTGTTCCACGCCATCATCGCCGGCTTTGCCTATTGGCGCATGAGCCAGCGCAAGAGCCTCGATGCCGCCGATCGCGCGCCGTTCCAGCCCATGGGCAATGACAAGCAGGTCACGCCCGAGACCTTGGTACTCGACCCGCGTGCTGATATTGAGAGCCCCGAAATGGGTCATGCCGAAGCGCCTGTCCCCGAAGAACTGATGACGCAAAGCGAGGACAGGCCCAATGTTCAAAACGGAACGGTTTGAAGACCGGGCCTTCAAGCCCCTTTCCATTGCAGTCATCGCCGTATCCGATACGCGTACGCTTGAGACCGATACAGGCGGTGCTTTGCTGAAATCGCTGCTGGAAGCTGATGGCCACGGCTGTCATGAGCGCGTCGTGGTGCGCGATGAGGTCCAACTGGTGCGCGCGGCCGTGCAGGGCTTCGTCGCCGACCCGAATGTCGATGTGATCCTCACCACCGGCGGCACCGGCTTTTCAGGCCGCGACATCACGCCCGAGGCCATCGAGCCGCTGTTCGACAAGCGGATGGAGGGCTTTTCGGTGCTGTTCCACCAGTATTCGGCCACCACTGTGGGCACCAGCTCGATCCAGTCCCGCGCCACGGCGGGCCTTATCGGCACGACCTTCGTCTTCTGTCTGCCCGGCTCGCGCGGCGCCTGCCGCGATGCCTGGGAGGGCATCCTCACCCACCAGCTCGACTACCGGCACAAGCCGTGCAATTTCGTCGAGCTGATGCCACGGCTCGATGAGCGCTAGGCGGCCGAGCTTTCGGCAGCTGGTACGATCCGCAACTCGGGCATATAGGCCTCACCGGCATCGATCATGACTCGGTTGCGCCCGCCGCTCTTGGCGGCATAGAGCGCACGATCGGCGCGAGCGAGGGCATCATGCACCGAGCCTTCGCTTTCGAGCGGAGCGGCAACACCAATGCTCATGGTAATCTGGCGCGGCACGTCGGCCTGGCGCCAGTCACGCGCCGAGAATTCAGCGCGGATCGACTGGCCGAGGGCAGCGCCACTGGCCAGCGGCATGTCTGGCAGGAAGACCACGAACTCCTCGCCGCCAAAGCGCGCCACCACGGCGCTGCCCGGCAAACGCGACGTCAGCAAGTCCGCCAGCCCGCGCAACACCTGATCGCCCGAGGCATGGCCAAAGCTGTCATTGACCTGCTTGAAGCTATCGATGTCGCAGGCCATGACCACGCCGCCGAGCCGCTGCGCCATGGTGAGAGCACCGGCCGCGCGGTCAAAACCGCGACGGTTGAGCAGATTGGTCAGTGGATCCTGCTCGGCGGCGCTGCGATATTGATCCAGCGTCGCAAAAGCCACCGAGCCGAAGCCGGCCAAAGCGAAGGCCACGCTCAGAACGCCGACGCTGACCTGCATGTAATAGGTGTAGGACGAGCCGGCGAAATCGGCGAGGTCGGCGCTAAGACCAACCACCACATTGAAGACGAAGAGTCGCACGACGATGTCGAGCACGACGATGCCGGCAACAGTCACCAGCACGCGGTCCATCGGCGACTTTGCCTGCGGCAACACCATGGCCAGGGGCACGCCTAGGAGGAGCGAGACGGCAATGTCGCTGACTGTCAACTCGAGCGCCAGGTTGTTGAGCCCGACGATGATGCCCGTGATGGCGGCATAGGCGAACAGGCAGAAGATCACGCGGGCGCTGGTCCGGCGCGGGGCGTTGAAATGGCGCAGCAGCGCTTCGCCATAATAGAAAAACGAGACGAGGATCGTAGCATTGCCGAACAGCGCCTGCAGCTGGACCGGCACCGGCAGAAGGGGCGCGATATAGCTGAGCGCGCCAAAGATGAAGGCCAGACCCCAGGCCTTCGCCGTCTCCTGCCCGAGTGTCCCCAGCACAAGAAATACGATGCCGAACAGCGCCATCGAAATGGGCAACAGGAAGGCGAAATTGCTGAAGGTGTCCACGTCTGTCTCCGAACCAGCCGAGGGCTGGACCACGGCAGGCTTAGGCGTGGGTTCTTAACAATTCCTCGCCAGATTAGATCGAGTCTGCGCCCTTCCCCGGCAAAAAGAAACGGCGCCCGAAGGCGCCGTTTTGGGTTGATTTTTGAGCCTAGTGGCCGTGGGCCATGCCCGGTGCCGCATTGGCTGGCTTGCGCACGAAAAAGGCCGCAGCCACAGCAAAAAGCGAGATGATTGCGCCGACAAAGAAGGCTGAACGAATGCCGCTGGCGAGGGCCGGAATCTCCTCGGCGCCGCCAGCAACCATGGTCGCCGTCTGCAGCGTCATCAGCGCGACGAACAGCGCCGTGCCTGCGGCGCCGGCCACCTGCTGCACCGTGCCGATCATCGCGCTACCATGCGAATAGAGTTGCGGCTTCAGCGAACCAAGGCTGGCGGTAAAAAGCGGGGTGAACATCATGGCCAGGCCAATGCTCATCACCACGTGACCGGCTAGCAGCGCCCAGACTGGCGTATCCTGGCCGACCAGCGTCAGGCCCCACATGACGAGGCTGAGCAAAATAGCGCCCGGCACAACCAGCGGGGTCGGGCCGATCTTGTCGAAAAGGCTGCCGACGAAAGGCGCGCAGAGACCCATGATCAGGCCGCCGGGCAGCATGAGCAGGCCGGTCTGCAGCGTGGTCAGGCCGACAACGCTCTGCAGGTAGATCGGCAGCAGGATCATGGCACCGAACATGGAGATCATCAGCACCGCCATCATCACCACCGAGACGGAGAAATTCTTCGAGGTCAGGGTGCGCAGGTCAAGCAGGGCCCGGTTGGTCTTCTGCAGCGACAGCTGGCGGAAGACGAAGAGCGCGATGAAGGCAATGCCGACAAGGATCGGCAGCCAGGTCGGGAACAGAGGCGCGGCGGCGACAACCGCTTCCGTTGCCTCCGGTGCCGGACCATGGCCTGCGCCGCCACCCAGGCTCGACAGGCCGTAAACGAAACCGCCGAAACCGACGATCGAAAGCAGGACCGACACGATGTCGAGCGGTGCCTTGCTTGGCATGCTGACATTCTTGATCAGCGAAACGCCCAGTGCCAGCGCCCCGAGGGCGATGGGCAGGACGAGGATGAACAGCCAGCGCCATTCCAGCACCGACAGCACGAGACCGGAAATGGTCGGACCGATGGCGGGCGCCACCGAGATCACGATGGAGATATTGCCCATGGTCTTGCCGCGCGATTCGGCGGGCACCAGGTTCATTACCGTGGTCATCAGCAGCGGCATCATGATGGCCGTGCCAATGGCCTGCACCACACGGCCTGTGATCAACAATTCGATGCCGGGAGCGGCAGCGCAGATCAGCGTGCCAAGCGTGAAAAAGCTCATCGCCAGCATGAAGACAGGACGGGTGTTGAGGCGCTGCAGCAGATAGCCCGTGATCGGGATGACCACGGCCATGGTCAAAAGGAAGCCGGTCGTCAGCCACTGGGCGGCGCCGGCGGTTACGCCAAGATCGCCCATCAGGTGCGGCACGGCCACGCCCATAATGGTTTCATTGAGAATGACCACGAAGGCCGAAACCAGCAGCAGGGCGATAACCAGGCGATTGCGCGCGGAATGATCTTCCACTGCAGCCATATCGACCGGCATGGCCTCAAAAGTCGTTGCGTCGCTCGTCATGATCTTCCCTCAACATTCAATCGGCAGGCTCGTCATGGCGACGAACCGCAGTCCCGGCTTTCGACAACATTCTTGAGGATTTGTGTGACAGTACGTGACAGCAGGCAGCAGGTCGGAGCCCCAAGCCTCCAGTGCCATCAGCGTCATCGTCCGCGCGCGGCGCGGATCTGGGCGGTGGGTGTGTAGCCCCGGCATGGGCGGGCGTCCACCCACTCTATCGCAATTCTGCGATGCATTTTATTGCCACAACGCCTTCTCATGCCCCGCGTTCATGTCCATATATGGCACAGGTAGATGTTGTTGTTCTTGTTTTGTTCCACTGGAACTGCTACATCCTGACACGCGTTTTATGGTCACGATTCGACCGTTGCGCGTCCGACAGGAGATGCCCCATGGCCCTCTATCAGGCCCCTTCGTTCGAAGCCCTCGAAAAGCTCAGCCGCAGCCGCGACGCCGACCTGGCGCGCCGCGAATTGCTCGATCCCGACCGCATTCGCGGACGTGGTGCGCAGAGCAATATCAGCGGCCGGTTCGAAAAGCAGAAGCGCGAGGGGTTCGATGACGGCTGGGATAATGTCGAACCGCTGTCGATCTTCGAGACGGTCGAACATGTCGAGCGTGCCAAGACGATCATCACCACCAATGACAGCCCCGACATCGGCTTCGAGCGCTCGATCAATGCCTATCGCGGCTGCGAGCATGGCTGTTCTTATTGCTATGCCCGCCCGACGCATGCCTTCCTCGGCCACTCCGCCGGGATCGAATTCGAACGCGACATCTATGTGAAGGTCAACGCCGTCGAAGCGCTGCGTGCTGAAATTGGCGCCAAGAGCTACAGGGTCAAACCCATCGCCATGGGTACCAACACCGACCCCTACCAGCCGGCCGAGCGCAAGCACAGGCTGACGCGCGGCATTCTCGAAGTCATGCTGGAAACGAAGCATCCGGTGATGATCACCACCAAGTCGGCGTTGATCATCCGCGACCTCGATATTCTGACCGAGCTGGCCAGACTGGGTCTGATCAAGGTCGCCATTTCCATGACGTCGATGGATCACAAGCTCAGCCGCAAGATGGAGCCGCGCGCCTCCTCCCCGGCCCGGCGGCTCGAAGCCATTCGCCTGCTCAGTGAAGCTGGCGTGCCGGTGGCGGTGTTTGCCTCGCCGATGATCCCGGCGATCAATGACATGGAGCTCGAGCGCATTCTCGATGCCGCCAAGGCGCAGGGCGCAACCAGTGCCTCGATGATCCTGCTGCGCCTGCCGGGCGAAGTGCGCGACGTGTTCCGCGAATGGCTGCTGCGCCATTTCCCCGACCGGGTGCGCCATGTGCTGTCGCTGGTGCGCGATACACGCGGCGGCAAGGATTACGACAGCCGTTTCGGCACCCGCATGACCGGCGAAGGCCCCTATGCCACCCTGTTGCGCCAGCGTTTCGACAAGGCACGGGAGCGCTATAGCCTCGACGTCAGACTGCCCGGGCTGCGCAACGACCTGTTTGTTGCGCCACGCCTTGAAGACAAGCAGATGAGCCTGTTCTAGGCCCAAGCGATGGTTTTGGCGATCAGCGCCCGCAGCTCGGGATCGGCATAGCTGTCCGCTGACAACACGGCTCCGGCCGCAAGCATGTCTTCATGTCTTAGGCTGGTGCGGATGCCGACCGTCGCGATTCCGGCGGCCGTTGCCGAGGCAATGCCGGTGCGGGAATCCTCGAAGGCGACGGAAGCCGAGGCCTGCGCACCAAGCAGGCGCAAACCTTCGAGATAGGGCAAGGGATGCGGCTTGCCATGCGCGAGTTCGGCGCCGATCACCACCGCCTGGAACCGATGGCGGATGGCCAGCCCATCGAGGATCAGATCCGCATTGGCGCGCGGTGCATTGGTAACCGCCACCATTGGCAGGTTCAGCTGGTCGGCCATGTCGAGCAGTTCGAACAGACCAGGCACGGCGTGGATCGACGTGCGCGCCAGTTCGCGAAACAGCGTTTCCTTGTCGTCCAGCACCTTCATGCCTTCGTCGGGCGGCAAATGCGGCACGAAGCGCGCCGCTATCGCGACATTGGCGAGGCCCTGGATTTCCCGCGCATAGCGCTGCTCGTCAATCACATGCCCATAGGGCGCAAAGGTCTGGTTGAAGGCTTTGAGATGCAGCGGATCGGTATCGGCAAGCGTGCCATCGATATCAAAGAGCAGCGCAGCGCCCGGCTTGAGGATCATGAGGGGTTCCGGACAAAGACAGGCGGGACTAGGAAGAGTGGCGCGAACCGACAGCAAAACCTGGCTCAGGTCAACGGGAGGATGACGTGCCGCAATCGCAATTCGATCTCGATACGCTCAAGGCGATCATCGTCGCCCGTTTCCCCGAGCTGGCCGGGAGTACATTCACGCTGCTGTCCGAAGGCTGGGATAGCGTGGCCGTCGATGTCGATGACAGGCTGATCTTCAAGTTTCCCCGTGATCCGCTCGCCGCCGAGGCGCTGCGGCGCGAATCTTCGATCCTGGGCGTGGTCGGCCCGGCTGTCGCCATGCGCGTCACGGCGCTGGAACTGTTCGAGGCGCCGCAGCTGTTTTCCCGCCACGTCAAGATATCCGGCGAACATCTTCTGGCGGCGCAGTACGAACAGCTTGGCGAGGCCGAGCGGCAACGAATGGGCGAGGAACTGGGCCTGTTCTATGCGCGGCTGCATGCCATTCCACCAGAGGCAGCTGCCGCAGCCGGCGCCCTGCCCGTCGATGCCTTCCTGCCGGCCGACGCCATCCGCAGCCGCATCGCGCCCGTGCTGCCGTCTGCCCTCAAGCCATGGGCCGAGGGGGTTCTCGACCAATGGGCCGCACTAACGCCCGACCCCTATGGCACGACCTATGGCTTTTTCGATGGGCATGGCTGGAACATGGCCTTCGACCATGGGCTGGGCCAGCTCAATGGCGTCTATGATTTTGCCGACTCCGGCATTGGGCCGCTGCACCAGGATTTTCTCTATTCCAGCATGATCTCGCCCGACCTGACCGAGCGGATCATTTCAGCCTATGAAGCGATCACCGGCCGACAGATCGACCGGGCACGCGTCGATCTGTTGACCGCCGTGCATCGCCTTTGGGAACTTGCGGAGGAAGCGCATCTCCCCGAGCATGTCCCGGCGCTGCTTGCCTCAATCGAAGCCTGGGCCACCCGCTAGTATTGCGAGACCTTGCGGGCATTGGCGGCCATGAAGTCGATGGAGGCCATGACGCCGCGCAGCGAGAGGCGGACCGACTTGCTCGCAACGCTGCCGCCCTTGAGCGGCACGGTCAGCGTCACCGCATTGCGCTCCCTCATCCGTTCCAGCAGGGCTTCCACTTTCGCCGGGTCCGCCACATAGAACTGGTTGACGGTGTTGTAGCGGGTTTCAAGATCCGTGCTGAAGTCGAAGCTCTGCGGCGCCTCACCGGCAAAACTCATGACCAGGGGCCGGCTGGTGTCTGCCTCCACTCCGTCTGCCGCAACGGTCACGGCAATATTGAGATCCCCGCTCAGCCGGTTGCGCATGATGGTCAGCTTGTAAGCCGGCAGACTGGCGCTGTTGAGTTCCTGGCTGCCAGTGCTGGCGAAGCAGGAAAACCCATAATAGTCGGTGGCATCCTCATTGATGAGATCGGGACAGGCGGCCAGCCAGTCGCGGTGATATTCGCGCAATTCGCCGGAGGAGTGGTGAAACGGTTCCGCCGCGGCCGGCAGGATCGGCAGTGTGGCCAGGGCCAGAAGGACGGCAAGTCTGGGCATCGTCATCGCATCTCCGGCAAGCTGCCACGCTGGAGACCATAGCAGTCACCGCGGACCAGATCATGTCACGTCGTCAATGAATTGGGCATGAATGATCGGCCATGCAAGGGCGGTTGTGGACGTCCATCGCCTGCTTGCGGGGCTGTGAGTTGACTTGCACCCGCCGAGGATGATGCTGGCGCCATGCTGTTCGATTCGACCACCCAGACCGAGCCTGACTATCGCCATGAGGCCGAACTCAAGGCGCGCGGCGCGCGTGCGGTTGCGGGAGTCGACGAAGCCGGTCGCGGCCCGCTGGCCGGCCCGGTCGTGGTCTCCGCCGTGGTGCTCGACCCATCTGCGATCCCGGCAGGGCTCAATGATTCCAAAAAACTCAGCGAAGAGCAGCGCGAGCTATTGTTCGAACAGGTGATGGCCACGGCACTGGCGGTTTCGGTCGTCGTCGCGCCGCCCTCGATCATTCTCAGCCACAATATTCGCGGCGCGACGCTCTGGGGCATGGCGCGGGCAGCCAACAGCCTGGGCCTCAGGCCTGACCGGGTGCTGATCGACGGCCGCGACGTACCGATGGGCCTGCCCTGCGAGGGCCTCGCCCTGATCGGCGGCGACGGGCGCAGCGTATCGATTGCCGCAGCGTCCATTGTCGCCAAGGTCACGCGTGATCGCATGTGCCGCATCATGGATTGCGACGCGCCGCGTTTCGGTTTTGCGGGGCACAAGGGTTATTCCACAGCCGCCCATATGCGGGCTCTCGTGGAACATGGCCCCTGCCGTCACCACCGCGAGGAATTCGCCCCGGTGCGCGAGGCCTGGGCCAGGATCCGGCTCCAGGTCGCCTGAAATATCAGGTCTTAACCTCCCGATAACCCCTTGCGAACGCTCCATTAACCCTGACGGTCTATAACCGGGTTATTAGTACTGCGTTAGGGTTAAGTGTATGTTGCGTACCGCGCTTACGGCTCCAGAAGCCGCTGCGGAGGAGGCATCCCGCCTCCCGATCGATACCATTCTCGTGGGCGATTGCATCGACCACATGAATGCTTTGCCGGCCGGCTCAGTCGATCTCATTTTTGCCGACCCGCCCTATAATCTGCAACTCGAGCAGGGGCTGACCCGTCCCGACCAAAGCAAGGTCGATGCGGTCAATGACGATTGGGACAAGTTCGACAGCTTTGCCCATTACGACCAGTTCACCCGTGCCTGGCTCAAGGCCGCGCGGCGCGTGCTGAAGCCCGACGGGGCCCTCTGGGTCATCGGCAGCTATCACAATATTTTCCGTGTCGGCACGGCGCTTCAGGATCTCGATTTCTGGATGCTCAATGACGTGATCTGGCGCAAGGCCAATCCGATGCCGAACTTCCGCGGCACGCGCTTCACCAATGCGCATGAAACGCTGATCTGGGCTGCCAGGAGCCAGAAAAGCCGCGTCACCTTCAACTATGAAGCGATGAAGCTGGCCAATGACGATACGCAGATGCGCAGCGACTGGCTGTTCCCCATCTGCACCGGCGCCGAACGCCTCAAGGACGAGGACGACGGCAAGGTGCATCCGACCCAGAAGCCCGAAGCCCTGCTGTTCCGCATCCTCAATGCCACGACCAAGCCGGGCGACATCGTGCTCGACCCGTTCTTCGGCACCGGCACCACCGGCGCCGTTGCCCGCAAGCTCGGTCGCCACTTCATCGGCATCGAGCGCGAGGAGAGCTATATCAATGCCGCCCTCAAGCGCATCTCGGCCATCCGTCCGGGTGTCTTCGAAGCCCTGCAGTCGGTCACGCCCAAGCGCAAAGAGGCCCGCATTCCCTTCGGCTCGCTGATCGAACAGGGCCTTATTGAACCGGGCACGCAACTCTTCGACTTAACGAAACGTTACTCGGCCATGGTTCGTGCAGACGGCTCGCTCGTCTCAGGCACTCATCAGGGCTCCATCCACAAGGTGGGCGCACTGGTTCAGGGGTCTGAGTCATGCAACGGGTGGGTGTTCTGGCATCACGAACAGGATGGTCGCATCGCGGCTATCGACGATCTTCGCACGGGCATCCGTGCAAAACTTGATTTGCTTTCTGCCTGATCCTGACCTCCAATCATTCAGGCTCTTGAACTGGCCACCGGTTTGCCCCGGTGGCCTTTTTGTTTTTAGGTGTGGCCACAAGGATTAAGCAGATCTGGCACCAATGCAGGATGGCGAATCACCAACGCGATCGCAGCAGACGAACGCCATCCCCACTGAAAACAACTTTTCATTTTTGACGTCGTCTCGCTCTATCAATATTGTCGATCCAGCCAGTCTAGACATGGACCGCCTTATTCTTTTCTTGTCTTTGCCATAACCATTACAAACATCACGACACATTTATCGATCCCCTTGGGCCCCGGTTAACTGATGGTCTGGCTATCTGATGGCGGGAACAGGTGCGAGGGGGCCGCGCCATGACTATCGTCGTCGGACTGAATGTCGTCATTGCATTGGTACTGGCGTGTACCGCGGGCATCTGTGCCTGGGCAGGCGTAGTGCTGGGCAAGCGGGCCATGGGCTGGATCGCCCTTTCCCTGCTCTGCGGCAGCGCCCAGACCATCGGGCTGGCCCTTGCATCGGGTACCGAATTCGAGCTTTTTGCGACGGCAGTGCTGGCGCCGGTAGCCTATCTCTGCTGCGCCGAGGGCATCCGTGCGGTTGATCCCAAACCGGCAGGGCGTCCACCTTTCGTCACAAGCCTGGTCCTTGCCCTGGCGCTGGCAAGTGCGCTGGCTGTCACCGCCGAAGCGCCCTTCATGGTCATCTCGTTGCTGAGCAGGCTGGCCGGGTCCATCGCCGCTGCCCAGGCGGCGCTATGGATGATTGCCCAGATGCGGCGCAACTGGATCGATCTCACCATCGTCGGTGGCCTGATCGCCCTTGCCGGCCTGAGCGCGGCGCGTGTTCCGCTGCTGCTGTTCTATCACGGGCCGACCATCACCCTCCTCGAGTTCCGGCAGTCCGGGATCGAGACTTTGCTGCTCGGCGTGTCGGGACTTCTGGTGCCGCCGCTGATCCTGCTGCTGGTGGCGCGTACGGTCGGGGATACGCTGGCCGATTTCCGCGTCAAATCGGAACGCGACAGCCTGACCGGCCTGCTCAATCGCCGAGCTTTCGACAGTGCCATTGGCGGGATGAAGGACGGTGGCTCGCTGATCTTTTGCGATATCGATCACTTCAAGCAGGTCAATGACCGCTTCGGCCATCGATCAGGCGATGATGTCATCTGCGCACTTGCCAATGTCCTGGTGGTGACTGGCTATCCGGCTGGTCGCCTCGGTGGCGAGGAATTCGTGCTCTTTGCGCCCCGATACACTGCGGAGGAGGCCGTGGACCTGGCCGAGATGATCCGCATGCAGATCGAGGAGATGAACCTGCCGGGGCTGCCGTCGAGCTTTCATATCAGCGCCAGTTTCGGCGTCGCTGAAGTTCTGCCCGGCGCGGAACCGGCCTCGCAGTTCGCCCCGGCCGACGAGGCGCTCTACCGGGCCAAGCGCGCCGGACGAAACTGTGTCGCCCAGGCGCTTCCTGAACCATTGGTGGCGGCCTAGGCCTTGTCCATGGCCCTGATGGTTGGGGACAGGAGGCCAAGCAGGCAGATCACGCCGCTGGCCAGCCCCATGACCACGAACAGCCAGCGCACGCCGATTATTTCGCCAAGCGGCGTCGCAATGGCGAGGCCAATGGGCGCCGCCAGGGCCATGATCGTCGTCAGCAGCGACAGCACCCTGCCCTGAAGATGATTGGGCACACGCGTCTGGATCAGCGTCATCAGCGGCGCATTGCCCATGATATAGGTGATGGAGCTGACCGCCCACCAGAAGACCGCGGCCCAGAACAGCTCGCCCGGCACCAGCGCGGTGAAGGCCAGCGTCAGGCTTGAGATACCAAAGCCCAGTACGATCCACAGCACGAGTTTCTTTGGCGCGATGGCCGCGACCAGCAGGCCACCGGCAATCATGCCCGCACCGCTGAAGCCCTCGATCAGCGCCACCTGCGGCGCGGCGCCATGGAAATGTTCCTTGACCAGCAGGGGCACCAGCGTGAAGGCAGGCATGATGACCATGACCACAACGGTCAGCAGGCCATAGATGCGGCGCAGTCCACCATTGTGCCAGACCACCGAGGCGCCCTCGCGGAATTCCTGCCAGATTCCAGGGCGCTGGTCCTTGGCCAGGAACACCTGCGGAATGTGGAAGATCAGCAGCGGCACGATACCGAGCAGCGCCGTGAAGACGTCGATGCTCAGGGCCCAGCCGAGTGGCATGATGGAGATGGCCAGCGCGCCAAGCGGCGCCGCAGCGACAGTCATGATGCCGATCAGGGTCTGGTTCAACCCTGCCGCGCGGGGCAGGAAACTCTGCGGCACCAGCATGGCGGTACTGGCGGCAGAAGCCGGTCCTTGGAAGGCCTGCATGGAACTGCGGATGGCCATCATCACATAGAGATGCCAGAGCTCGACGCTGTCGGTAAGAAAGAGCGCGATCAGCACGCTCATGCAGAGGGCGCTGATGACATCGGCGATGATCATGATGAGGCGCCGGTTGTAGCGATCGGCAAAGGTGCCGCCCAGCGGCCCCAGCAGCGCCTGCGGCAGCAGCGCGACAAGGCCCGCCGTCGCCAGCGCGGAGATGCTGCCGGTCGTGTCGGTGATCCACCAGAGCAAAACGAATTGCGTCAGCGCCGAGCCTATCATCGACGATGCCTGGCCACCAAAGATCAGCCAGTAGCGCAATTGCCAGCCCGGACCGGGGTCGGCATGGACCACGGGCGCGTGGAGAATGTCGTCACTGGATGATAGGGGTGGCAACACGGCGGCAGACATTGCAATTGCTCTTTCAAAGAAACCTACCGTCCGGTATCTTATTTCGAAATTCGAGTCCAGCGCATGAGTTCGCCATGACCAGCAATGCCTATATGCGCAAGAAGCAGCCCGATGCGGTCAAGCGCGCCCTGCTCGATGCAGCGGTCCGCATCGCCACCGAACAAGGCGTTCAGGGCGTGACTGTGCAGGCCGTGGCGACAGCGGCGGGCGTCACCAAAGGCGGGCTGTTTCACCACTTCCCCAACAAGCAGGCGCTGATCGACGGGGTCTATCTCGACCTGATCGAAAAGATGGATGCCGAGATCGACGAGCATATGGCGGACGATCTCGAGGCCAAGGGGCGGTTTACCCGCGCCTATGTCGAGACCATGCTGAGCGGATCCGATTTCGGTGCCAATTCGCCCTGGGTGGCCCTGTCGGTCACCATGCTGGCCGATCCGGGCAACAACCTGGCCTTCCTCGAATGGCTTGACGGCCGGCTCGAGCGTCATCGTGAAACCGATGCCAATCCCACCCTCGAAATCGTCCGCTTCGCCGCCGACGGCGCCTGGTTCACCTATATCGATAAGGCACCCGACCCGGTAAGGCTGGAAGAATTGCGGGACCGGCTGATTGCTATGACGCGCAGTTAGTCCAGCCCTGCTTCAGCCAGCACCTTGCGAAACAGCGTCGGCAGCGCCTCGCCCTTGAGCGCACGCCTCTCGGCCCACCAGCCGCTGTCGAGGCTGTCGCCGGAGACTTCCGCCGACCACACTTCCAGTTCCAGCCGGAAGTGGGTGAAGACATGGACGACCTGGCCACGGTGTTTCCACTCCCCCGTGAGCGGATAGTTGACCGCCGGCAGGGTCGCGGCCCAGTCCGAGCCGGGCACTTCGGTCATGCCACCGAGCAGGCCCTTGGTGGGTCGGCTCTGCAGATAGACATCGCCATCGCGGTCCAGCATCACATAGGCATGGCCCTTGCGTGTCGGACGCTCCGCCTTGATCGGCTTGACCGGATAGATGGTCGGATCACCCGCTTTCGTCGCGACGCAGCCGGGCTGGATCGGACAGAGCATGCAGACGGCCGTGCGCGGCGCGCAGATCGTGGCACCAAGGTCCATCATGGCCTGGGCAAAATCCCCTGCCCGCTTTGGCACCGAGGCCTGCAGCGCCGCCCGCAGCTCATCCTTGGCCTCACGCACCGGTACGGGCAGCGCATAAAATCGCGCTAGCACCCGATCGAGATTGCCGTCGAGCACGGCGATCCGTTCGTCAAAGCAGATCGCAGCAATGGCGGCACTGGTATAGGCGCCAACGCCCGGCAGGGTCTGCAGGCCCTCGGACGTCTCGGGAAACACGCCGCCATGCTGATCGACCACCGCCTGGGCGCAGGCGTGCAGGTTTCGTGCGCGCGCATAATAGCCCAGCCCGGCCCATTCCTTGAGCACGCTATCGAGCGGCGCCGCGGCCAAGTCGAAAACGGTCGGCCACAAGCTGGTAAAGCGCAGGAAGTAGTTCTTCACGGCGGCAACCGTCGTCTGTTGCAACATGACCTCGCTCAGCCAGACCCGATAGGGATCCGGGGTCTTGCCCTTGGCTCGATCCGCCGGCGCGACGCGCCACGGCAGGTCGCGGGCATGGCGATCATACCAGACAAGCACAGCCGGCGCGTCGATGGGAGCGGGATTGGGGAGATGCATGATTACCGGATATAGCCAGCGGCGCCTGGTCCACAAGTGGCGCGTCGCTCTTGTGAACACACACCCAATGGCGTTACTCCCTTGGCATGGCCAAGGACGACCTGCCCGAACAGAAACGCCGCAATCGGACGATGAATATCGCCGATGTGCTGAGTGGTGCGCTCGACCCGGTGCTGAAGAAACGCGGCTTCGCCAGCCGGGACATCATCACCCATTGGGCGGTAATGGCGCCCGAGCCCTATGGCACGGTTGCCATTCCCGACAAGCTGAGCTGGCCGCGCGGCGAGCGCAGCGAAGAGGGGGCCACGCTGGTGCTGCGCTGCATTCCTGGCCACGCGCTGGCCATCGCCCATGACGGTCCCAGGATCGCCGCAGCCGTGAACCGCTATTTCGGCTTCCTGCTGGTCGGCACTGTCCGGCTGTCGCCAGAAGCGTTCACGCCGGGTTCAGGCGACAAGGGCCACAAAGTCGTGCAACCGAGCCCAAGTGTCGTGGCCAAGGTCGGAGCGGCAGTGGATGGCATTGAAGACGAGGGATTGCGGGAGGCGCTACGAACCCTTGGTCATGCCTTGTCCAGCAAGACGGGCAGCAAATAGGCCCGGGACTTGTGCGACAATGCAACCGGAGTGTTCACCGTAGGTTGATGAATGTGCCCACTTGCCCACACAATTACCCCGTGTAGTGTCGCGCACATCAAAACAGGAGCGTTAGCCGTGAAATTTACCCGTCGTGACACCCTTATTCTGGGCACTGCCGCATCGGCTCTGACCCTTTGCGGGGTTGCCAGTGCCAGTGCTGCTGATGGCGACACGATCGATGTTGCCAAGCTGATGGCTCCGGCCGGCGGTTTCGTCGATCACGCCCAGGGCAGCGATGACGCGCCCGTCACCGTGATCGAATATGCATCGCCCACCTGCCCGCATTGCGCGGACTTTTCCAACAATGTGAAACCCGACTTTGTTGCCCAGTATGTCGATACGGGCAAGGTGAAGCTGATCACCCGTCCCTTCGTGCGCAATGTGCTCGACGCTGCCGTGTTCATGCTGGCCGAAGCTTCGGGCCCGACCAACTACCACAATGTGGTCTCGACCTACTTCAAGACGCAGAACACCTGGGCCGCCTCGCAGACCCCGCGCGACGAGATTCTCAACATTGCCAAGCAGCTTGGCTTTACCCAGGAAACCTTCGACGCCGCATTGACGAATCAGGCGCTGTTCACCGGGATGGAAGCCGTGCGCGAACAGGCGCTCAGCGAATTCGGTCTCACGGGCACCCCGACCTTCTATGTCAACGGCAAGACACTCACCGGCGACAAGACCCTCGAGCAGCTCGCAGCTGAAATCGATCCCCTTGTTCCTGCCGATTTCGTGGCCAGCGAGCCCGCCGCCGCAGCGCCAGCTGCCGAGGCACCTGCAGCCGTCGAGCCCGCCACCGAAGCCGCACCCGCTGCAGGTGGCGACGCCACGCCAGCCGACCCGGCCGTCGCTCCGCCCGCAGGTGGCGCTATGGCTCCAGCCGACCCGGCCGGTGACGCAATGGCCCCGGCTACCCCTGCGCAGTAATATCGTCGTCTCCAATCCTCCCTCTCCCCCACACGGGGAGAGGGACCGGTGAAATTCTCCCGCCTCAAGCTGCACGGCTTCAAAAGCTTTTCCGACGAGATGACCCTCGTCATGGAACCGGGCCTCACCGGCATTGTCGGGCCCAATGGCTGCGGGAAATCCAACCTTGTCGAAGCCATGCGCTGGGTGATGGGCGAAAGCTCCTACAAGGCTATGCGCGCCTCGGGCATGGATGACGTGATTTTCTCGGGCTCCGGCAATCGCCCGGCCCGCAATTCGGCCGAAGTCACCCTCGTCCTCGACAATGCCGACCGCACCGCCCCGGCTGCCCTCAACACTTCGGATATCCTCGAGGTCACTCGTCGCATCGAGCGCGAACAGGGTTCGGTCTATCGCGTCAATGGCAAGGAAGTGCGCGCCCGTGACGTGCAGCTGCTGTTTGCCGACGCCTCCACCGGTGCCCATTCGCCCGCCATGGTGCGCCAAGGCCAGATCGGCGAGTTGATCGCCGCCAAGCCGACCGCGCGCCGAGCCCTTCTCGAAGAAGCCGCCGGCATTTCGGGTCTCCATTCCCGCCGCCACGAGGCCGAACTGCGGCTGCGCGCCGCCGAGGCCAATCTCGAACGTGTCGACGACATCATCGCCCAGGTCGAGACCCAGCTCGAAACCCTCAAGCGCCAGGCGCGCCTTGCCACCCGCTATCGCTCGCTTTCCGGCGACATCCGTCGCGCCGAGGCGACGCTGTTCCACATCCGCTGGGTCGCCGCCCGCTTCGCCGAAAAGGAAGCCGAAGCCAGCCAGGCCGTGCTGATCCGCCAGCTGGCCGACGCCACCCATCTCGAATTTGTGGCACAGAAAAAGCTCGAAGCGGGCGAAGCCGCCGTCCAGCCGCTGCGCGACCGCGAGGCGGTGACCGGCGCCGTGCTGCAGCGCTATACAATCCTCGCCGAACAGTTGGCCGAGGAATCCCGCCGCGCCGGCCAACGTCGGGCCGAACTGGAAGACCGCATCCGCCAGCTTGCCGCCGACGGCACGCGCGAACGCGAACTGGTGACCGAGGCGGAAGCAACCCTTGCCGCCTATCTTGACGAGCATACTGTGCTGGCAGAGGAATCCGAGGCCGCGCAGGATGAATTCGACCTTGCACGCAACGAAGCCGACGCAGCGCGCAGTGCCGTGGCGAGTGCCGAAGTCGCGGCCCGCGCTGCCGCCGATACCCTGGCGCAGGTGCGGGCGCGGCGCAGCGAGGCCATGCGCACCGCCCAAGATGCCGCCCAGCGCATCAATCGCCTGACCCAGCAGATGAGCGATGTCGAGGCTGAAGCGCGCGACGTGACCGCAAGGCTCGATGCGGACGAAACGCTGAGCCTCAAGCGCGCGGCCCTCGGCGAAGCGCAGGAAGCCGCCAGCATTGCCGAAGAGAGCGCGCTCGAAGCCGAAGAAGCGGCAACCGTGGCCCAAGAAATGCTCGACGGTGCCCGGCCGCGCCTCGCCGAAATCGACGCAGCGCTCAATCGACTCGAGGCCGAGGCGGCGACCCTGGGCAAGATGCTCAATGTCGGCGCCAGCCTCTGGCCGGCCATTGTCGACGAGCTCAAGGTGGCCCCCGGTTATGAAACCGCGCTGGGCGCCGCTTTGGGCGACGATCTCGACGCCAGCTCCGATGCGGGTGCGCCGATGCATTGGTCGGTACCGGTCGATCACAGCGACGACGCCGCCCTGCCCCAGGCTGCCGAACCGCTTTCCCGCTATGTTACCGGCAGTCCGCTGCTCAAACGCCGGCTCGACCAGATCGGCCTCATCCATGCCGCCGATGGCCCGGGCCTCATGCATGCGCTCAAGCCCGGCCAGCGCCTCGTCACCCTCGACGGCGCCCTCTGGCGCTGGGACGGTTTCATTGCCGCGGCCGATGCACCCAGTGCTGCCGCGCAGCGCCTCGCCCAGCGCAATCGCCTCGCTGATCTCGACGAGGAAATCGCCCGCTCCAAGGGTGAGCGCAATGCGCAAAAGCGCGATGTCGACGCGCTGGCCGCGGCGCTCGAAACCGCAAGGCAGCACGAGCGCCATCGCCGCGATGCCTGGCGCACGGCGCAGCATGCCATCGGTGGTGCCCAGGCCGAGGTCGACACGGCGCAGCGCGCCATCGGCGATCTCACCACGCGCCAGTCGGCGCTCGAAGAAGCCCGCGCGCGCCTCACCACCAGCCTTGCCGAAGCCGATGCCGCCCGCAGCGAAGCCGAAGAGGCTTTGGTCGATGCCGGCACCGAGGACGATGCCGCCGTGCTTGCCGAATCCAGCCAGCTCACGCTGACCACGGCGCGCGACAAGGCCGACCAGGCCCGGTTGCGCTCAAGCAATTTCGAGACCGCTGCGCGCATGCGCTCCAGCCGGCTCGACCAGCTCAGCCGCGATAGCCAGAGCTGGCAGCGCCGCCGCGATGGCGCCATGGCGCAGCTGGCAACGCTCGACGAGCGTAGCGCCGAAGTAGCCGCCCAGCTCGACAGCGTCAACGAAACGCCCGACGGCTTTGCCGCCCGGCGTGCCCAGCTCGAAGACCAGATCGAACAGGCGAAAATCGACCATCAGGCCGCGAGCGACAGCCTTTCCGTCGCCCAGACTTCCTGGCGCGATGCCGATCGGGCCCTCAAGACCGCCAGCGATGCGCTTGCCAATGCGCGCATCGAGCTGACCCGCATTGAGGAACGCGCCAAGGGTTTCATCGCCACGCGCCAGCAGATCGAACGCCAGGTCGAGGAAACGCTCGGCATCCCGGCCAGCAAGACGCTGGAAGCCTCGGGCATTCGCGCCGAGGAGGCCTTACCCGCCGAAAGCGCCACCGAACAGAAGGTCGATCGCCTCAAGGCCGAGCGCGAGCGTCTCGGCGGGGTCAATCTTTCCGCCGAAAAGGAAGCCGTCGAAGTCCAAGAAAAGCTGGACCTGATGGTCAATGACAAGAACGACCTGATCGAGGCTATCGCCAAGCTGCGCACCGGCATCGCCTCGCTCAATCGCGAAGGGCGCCTGCGCCTCAACGAGGCCTTCGGCAAGGTCAACGCGCATTTCCAGGAGCTGTTCACAACGCTTTTTGGCGGCGGCACGGCCGAGCTTAGCTTCGTCGAAAGCGACGATCCGCTCGAAGCAGGCCTCGAAATCATCGCCCGCCCGCCCGGCAAGAAGCCGCAGACCATGACATTGCTCTCGGGCGGCGAACAGGCGCTGACCGCCATGAGCCTGATCTTTGCCGTCTTCCTCACCAATCCGGCGCCGATCTGCGTGCTCGACGAGGTCGATGCACCGCTCGATGACGCCAATGTCGAGCGCTTCTGCAATTTGCTGGATTCCATGCGCCAGCGCACCAATACGCGCTTCATGGTCATCACCCACAATCCGATCACCATGAGCCGCGTCGATCGCCTGTTCGGCGTCACCATGGCCGAACGCGGCGTGTCGCAACTCGTGTCGGTAGACCTCACCACCGCCGAAAGCTTCCGCGAAGCCGGTTAGGCTTCGCTCCGCTCTATCACCTCACCTTCCACACACTCGATGTCATCCCGGCCTTGCGCCGGGACGCATCCCGAGATCGAGCCGCCGCCACAAGGTCGGGGTACTGGGCACAACGACCTTGCGGCTGGACAGGCATCTCAAGATGGCCCCCGGCTCAAGGCCGGGATGACACCGTGGGTGGGGCACGTTGGTGTGTAAGAACCCCAATCTCTTGATTTCTGGACTTTCTCCACCATTTGATATATAAATACTACATCATTTGATGGAACACCTCATGTCCACCCTCGCCCATGCCGAAGCAGATGTTGCCGAACGCCAGGATTTTTCTCGCGATGCGGACCGGGCGCGGCTGTCGAAAGTGGCGCTGAAGGCCTATCGACGGTTGGTGGAACAATGGGGCCTGACCGGGCTACAGGCCGCCGCACTGCTCGATGTCTCGACCAGCACCTGGGAGCGATTGAAGCAGGATGGCAAGGACAAGGCGCTGAGCCAGGACCAGATGACCCGCATTTCGGCGCTGATCGGGGTCTACAAGGGCCTGCATCTGCTCTTTGCCGATGACATGGCCGATCGCTGGCCGGGCCTCGAAAACCGGGGGCCGCTGTTTGCCCGCCAGACGCCGATCGACTCCATGATCCGCGGCGGCATTCCGCAAATGCTCGATGTCCGCCGCTATGTGGATGCCGTGCGCGGGGGACTGTAGCCCTTGCAGCTCCACGGTCTCACCGTTTCGACGGAAGCCTTTCCGCGCACCATTCGCCTCGTCACCACGGCCCGCCTGCGCGCCTCGGTGCTGGCGCCGCTTGTCGACAATGACGAAGAGCTGGCCCTTCTGGGCGAGATCGAGGGTGCAACCTCGGCGCGGCTAATGGCCGAACAGCGCGGCATTTCCGGGCTCGCTGCCAATGAGCTGGTCTATGACGTGCCCCATGCCCGCTTCATCAATGCCAGCTTCGCCTATTCCAGACCGTTGCAGCCCAATCGCTTCAACGGCGCCAATCGCGGCGCCTGGTATGCGGCGCTTGCCGTCGAGACCTGCCTCGCCGAAGTCGGCTATCACCTGACCCGCATGCTCGCCGATGCCGGCGATTTTTCCGCGACGGTCGAATATGCCGAAATGTTCTGCAGCCTCGCCGGCGACTTTCTGGACCTGCGCCCGACGCCCGGCCATCCAGCCCTGGGTGCCGATACGGCCCTTGCTTACCCCGTCGGCAATGCCCTGGCCGATCAGGCTCGCGCCGAAGGGCTCAATGGAATCATTTATCCTTCAGTCCGGCATCAAGGTGGCACCTGCCTTGCTGCATTGCGGCCCGCTGCTGTCCAGTCGGTGCGGCAGGGAGCAGTCTATCGCATGGTGTGGAACGGTCAGCCGGAGCCGAAGGTGGACGGGCCAATCTGAAAAGTGGGTTTCAGTGGCGTCTTACCCCCTACTGCACCCCAGAATCCCCCCGCCTTTGCCTTGACTTGACCACGATTAGTTGTGGACAGCATGCCGCACCCCCATCACGTCGTGAATTTGCGATAATAATCAATGATTTACGCGGCTTAAGGTTATCTTGACACTGCCAGACCCCACCACTATGTTGCGCGCGACTTAAAAGGCGTCCGGGGAATCTCGGAGAAAGCTGGCCGGGGGGAGCGCGCGGATGTCGAAACCGCAAGATACCGAAGGCAGGCCGGATAGCGCCAGGGGAGTGACGCAGGATCTCGCATCCCGTATTGCTTCTGCCAAGCGGGATCGTCTGATCGAGGAGCGCAAAGCCTCGCCGGACAATTCCGAAGCGATGGCCGGTTATGCGCGCGGTATGCGCATTGCCACCGAGTTCATCGCTGCGATCGTCGTAGGGTGCATTCTTGGCTACCTCGTCGATCTTGGCCTGGGGTCCAGCCCCTGGGGTCTGCTCATCGGCATGCTGATGGGCTTTGCTGCTGGAATACTGAATGTTACCCGTGTGGTGACGCAAATGAATGCCGCTTCGCCTCCCCCGACCGGGTCCGATAAGGATAAGGTCGTGGCAGACGAGAATGACAAATGAAGACGCTTAGAGGGCTCCATCTTGGCCGGTACTGACCCGATCCACCAGTTTGTCATTCAGGACATCATCCCGATCTATGCCGGTGGCGACGGCGCTGCCGATCACGGCATGAATTTCTCCTTCACCAACTCGTCGCTCTTCATGGTGCTGACGGTTGCGGCGATCACGACATTTGTCGTGTCGGCGTCGATGAAGAAGTCGCTGGTGCCATCCCGCTTCCAGCTGGCGGGTGAGCTGCTCTATGAATTCGTGGCCAACATGCTGCGCAGTTCGGCGGGCAAGGAAGGCATGAAGTTCTTCCCCTTCGTCTTCTCGCTCTTCACCTTCGTGCTGTTTGCCAACCTGTTTGGCATGATCCCCTATTTCTTCACCGTCACCAGCCACATCATCGTCACCGTGGCGCTGGCCGTGCTCGTGATGGCTGTGGTGATCGGCTATGGCTTCTTCCGCCATGGCTTCAAGTTCCTCAAACTCTTCGTTCCTGCGGGCGTCCCGGCCTATGTGCTGCCCATCGTGGTGCCGATCGAAATCATTTCGTTCCTGTCGCGCCCGATCAGCCTGTCGGTTCGTCTGTTCGGCAATATTCTTGCCGGCCACATCACTCTCAAGGTCTTCGCCGGTTTCGTGGTGAGCCTTGGTACGCTCGGTGCTCTCGGTTGGCTCGGCGCCCTGCTGCCGCTGCTGATGACCGTTGCCCTGACGGCCCTCGAATTCCTCGTCGCAGCAGTGCAGGCCTATGTGTTCGCAGTGCTGACGTCGATGTATCTCAACGACGCGGTTCACCCATCTCACTAAGACGTTGAGTCCACTCCTCGGCGGGTCCCGCCGGAAACAAACGACCTACCCTCGAAAGGACTACAAAAATGGAAGCTGAAGCCGCAAAGTTCATCGGCGCTGGTATCGCAACTCTCGGCATGGCCGGTGCTGCTCTTGGCGTGTCCAACATCTTCTCGAACTTCCTGTCGGGCGCCCTGCGCAACCCGTCGGCTGCTCCGAGCCAGACCGGTAACCTGATTTTCGGTATGGCCATGACCGAAGCTCTGGGCATCTTCTCGTTCCTGGTTGCCCTGATCCTGCTGTTCGTCGCCTAATTCAGGCCGAGGACTGCACGCCTTTCGCAGCCGGGGCCAACCCGGCTGCGCTCTATCGTCCGGCCCTCCTGGCCGGTTGAACGGAATTTACGGGACCGCACCTGATGGTAACGCAAGCCTTCGCGCAAGAAGCTGCCCCGGCGGAGACGCCGACCGAGGAAAACCTCGACCACGCTGTCGACGCTACCCATGGTGAACCCGTCGAGGGTGCCACCGGTCACGACGCGACCGCCGACACCCATGCCACCACCGAAGCCCATGGCGGCGGACATTCCGATGTCTTCCCGCCCTTCGATCCGGCGACATTTCCTTCGCAGCTGCTCTGGCTGGCGCTCAGCTTTGCGGCGCTCTACCTGCTGATGAGCAAGCTGGCCCTGCCCCGCGTCGGCTCGATCCTGGCCGACCGCAAGGCGCGCATCGATGGCGACATCGCTGCTGCCGAGGCTGACCAGAAAAAGACCGATGCTGCCATTGCCGCCTATGAGGCAGCGCTGGCTGAAGCCAAGGCCAAGGCCCAGGGCATTGCTGCCGAGACCAATGCAGCGATCCAGGCTGATCTGACCAGCAAGCGCAAGGCGGTCGAGACCGATCTTGCGACCAAGGTCACTGCAGCCGAAGAGCGCATTGCCGCGACCAAGACGCAGGCCATGACCCAGGTCGATGCCATTGCTGCCGAAACCGCGCAGACCGTCGTCACCCAGTTGATCGGTGACATTCCGACCGACGGCGTCAAGGCCGCCGTGGCCAAGGCCAGCAAGGAGTAAGCGCTATGCCCGAGTTCATGGACAATAGTTTCTGGGCCACCGTCGGCCTCGTGCTCTTCCTGGCCCTCGTCACCTATTTTGGCGTGCCGCGCGTCATCGGCAACATGCTCGACAAGCGCATCAAGCAGATTTCGGACGAGCTCGACGCGGCCAAGAAGCTGCGCGAAGACGCCGCTGCCCTGCTGGTCGAATATGAGCAGAAGCGCGTTGCTGCCGAGAGCGAAGCCGAAAGCATCATCGCCAATGCCAAGGAAGAGGCCGAGCGCCTCACCGCCCACGCCCAGGCCTCTCTGGCTGACCTCGTCGCCCGCCGCACCAAGGCCGTGGAAGACAAGATCGCCCAGGCTGAAGCCCAAGCCATTGCCGAAGTGCGCTCGCGCTCGGCCGATGTCGCCATCGAGGCAGCCCGGATCGTCCTCACCGACGAAATGAGCAAGAAAGGCGGCACCGTCGTCGACAAGGCCATCGCCGACGTCGGCAACCGGCTGAACTGAGTTTTTCTGCGATTGAAGTATCAAAAGCGGGCCGCAAGGCCCGCTTTTTGTTTATGGGCTTTAGTTGGAGCTCAGATACCTCCACACCCACGGTGTCACCCCGGCCTTGAGCCGGGGCCCATCCCGAGATTGGCCCTCAGCCGCAAGGTCTCGTTGAGTCACCTTGCGGGAGCGGATAGTTCTCGAGATGGATCCCGGCTCAAGGCCGGGATGACACCGCGTATGTGTTGGGCGCAGTAGAGAGGCCCGCCCAAAAAACCACCACACTTTCCCTGTGCCCAATTCCGCATCGGCGTTGACCTCCGCCCCAATCTCCACCATGGTGCCGAGGACTGCGGGAGAGACTGGATTTCTTCAGCGCCGAAGGAGCAACCGCCCCGGAAACTCTCAGGCAAACGGACCGCAGTCAGGTCAAAAACTCTGGAAAGCGGATCGGTCATTCCGATCCCACCGAAGGAGCAACCGGCGCTCAGCCGGGAAATCTCTCAGGGCAAGGACAGAGGGGGCACGGAATTCCGCCGCAAGGCGGATAGCGACGTGCCGTCCTGTTCATATCCGGAGAGTTGCCTTGGCCGAAACCTCGCCCCAAGACCTCAAGACCACCCCGCTTTACCAGCGGCATCTCGACGCCAGCGGCCGCATGGTGCCCTTCGGCGGCTATTCGCTCCCGGTGCAATACCCGTCCGGCATCATGACCGAGCACAAATGGACCCGCGAACATGCCGGCCTGTTTGACGTCAGCCACATGGGCCCGAGCTTTCTCGAGCTTACCAATCCGAGCGGCGATGCCGAAGCCGATCACGCCGCCATATCAGCAATCATCGAGCCATTGATCTGCGGCGACATTGCCGGCCTGAAACCCGGCCAGATCCGCTACACGCTGCTGCTCAACAACACCGGTGGCGCCATCGACGACCTGATGGTCGCCCGCTCCCGCACAGCCGGCACGCTCTATATCGTGGTCAATGCCGGCACCAAGGATGGCGACTTCGCCCGCATCGAAGCTGCTGCCGGCGACAGGGCGCGCCTGATCCGCGCCGACGGCGACAACGCCCTGCTGGCCCTCCAGGGTCCCGAGGCCGTTGTCGTGATGACGACGATCGCGCCCGGCGCCGAAGACCTCGGCTTCATGCAATATGCAGTCTTCGATTTTGCCGGCCAACAGATCACCGTCGCCCGCTCCGGCTATACCGGCGAAGACGGTTTCGAGATCCTCGTGCCCAATGTCATCGCCAGCCAATTCTGGGATGCCCTGCTGGCCGATGAACGCGTCAAGCCGATCGGTCTGGGCGCCCGCGACAGTCTTCGCCTTGAGGCTGGTCTCCCCCTCTATGGTCACGACCTCGACGAGAGTGTTTCGCCCATCGAGGCCGGTCTCGGCTTTGCCGTTTCCAAGCGGCGCCGCGAAGCCGCCGATTTCCCGGGTGCGGCCCGCATCCTGCAAGAAGTCGTCGAGCATGCTGCAAGGGTGCGCGTCGGCCTGATCGTCGACGGCGCACCGGCCCGTGAAGGCGCCGAAATCCTCGATGCTTCAGGCACTTCCATCGGCGTCGTCACCAGCGGCGGCTTCGCACCCTCGCTGGGCAAGGCCATCGCCCTCGGCTTCGTCCCGCCAGCCCATGCCGAGGTCGGCAGCCAGCTCCAGGTCTCCGTCCGCGGTCGCCCCCAGCCGGCCGAGGTCGTGCCCACGCCCTTCGTTCCCCATCGTTATTTCCGCAAGCCCAAAGCCAGTTGAGAGGCCAGCCATGACCACCAAGTTCACCCCGGACCACGAATATATCCGCGTCGAGGGTTCGACCGGCATTGTCGGCATCACCCCCTATGCGCAGGAAGCGCTCGGCGACATCGTCTTTGTCGAACTACCCGCCATCGGCAAGGTTCTGAAGAAAGGCGAAGAGGCTGCCGTCGTGGAATCGGTCAAGGCCGCCTCGGAAATCTACGCGCCCGTCTCGGGCACCGTCACCGAAGTCAATGAAGAGCTCACTGGCAATCCGGGCCTCATCAACGCCGACCCGGAAGCCACCGGCTGGATCTACAAGATCGCCATTGCTGACGCCGGCGAAATCGACGGCCTCCTTGATTCCGACGCCTATGCCGAGCTGACCCTCTAAGAGTATTCCATGCGCTATCTCCCCCATTCCGAAGCCGAACGCGCCGAAATGCTTGGCGTCATCGGCGCGGCCAATTTCGACGCCCTGTTCTCAGCCGTGCCTGCCGGGGCGCTGAAAAGCTTCGATCTCGGCCTGCCCGCCCATAGTCCCGAATTCCTCGTCGAAGCGCATATGAAGGCGCTGGCGGGCAAGAACCGCTCGGGCGGTGACGGTCCGTTCTTCGTTGGTGCCGGTGCCTATCGCCACCATGTGCCGGCCACGGTCGATCACCTGATCCAGCGCTCGGAATGGCTCACCGCCTATACGCCCTACCAGCCGGAAATCTCGCAGGGTACTCTGCAGATGCTGTTCGAATTCCAGACCCAGGTGGCCAAGCTCACCGGCATGGATGTGGCCAACGCCTCGCTCTATGACGGCTCGACCGGCACGGCCGAAGCGGTGCTGATGGCGCGGCGCCTGACCAAGCGCAACAAGATCGTGCTGTCGGGCGGCCTGCATCCGCACTACCGCGACGTGGTGAAAGCCTATCTCAAGGACGACGCCGATCTGGAATGCCTGTCGGCTTCGCCCGAAGGCCAGGGCGACATCCTCGATCATATCGACGAAACGACCGCCGCTATCGTCATCCAGACGCCGGACTTTTACGGCCATCTGCGCAACATGAAGGCCGCCGCCGATGCCGCCCATGCCAAGGGCGCGCTGCTGATCGTGGTCATCACCGAAGTGGTGTCGCTCGGCCTGCTCGAAGCGCCCGGTGCGCTCGGCGCCGATATCGTCGTGGCCGAAGGCCAGTCGATCGGCAATGCGCTCAATTTCGGTGGGCCCTATCTGGGTCTCCTTGCCACGCGCAAGGAATTCATCCGCCAGATGCCCGGCCGTATCTGCGGCGAGACCGTGGATGCCGAGGGCCAGCGCGGCTTCGTGCTGACCCTATCCACCCGCGAGCAGCATATCCGCCGCGAAAAGGCGACTTCCAATATCTGCACCAATTCGGGCCTCTGCGCCCTCGCCTTCTCGATCCACATGGCCCTGCTGGGCGAAGCTGGCTTCACCCGCCTTGCCCGTCTCAACCACGCCCAGGCCTGCAAGCTGGCCGATGCGCTGGCGACGGTTTCGGGCGTCGAAGTGCTCAACACGAGCTTCTTCAACGAGATGACCATTCGCACCAGCCAGCCCGCTGCCAGCCTGATCGAACGGCTTGCCAAGCGCGGAATTCTGGCCGGAGTGCCGGTCAGCCGCCTCGAGCCGAGTGATCCGAGCGTCAACAACCTCATCGTCCTGGCCGCAACCGAACTCACCACGGACAGCGATATCTCGGCCCTTGTCGTGGCGCTTTCGGAGGAACTGGCATGAGCATGAACAATCAGGGCCGCCCGACCGGAACGGGCACCGCCGGCTTTGCCTCCACCTCGGGTTCGGCACTTCTGCCGAACGAACCATTGCTGTTCGAGATCGGCGACACCGAGCATTCGGGCGTGGACCTGCCCGACGTCACCATTTCGACCGATCGCCTCGGCGGTTTCGAGCGCAAGACGCCGCTCGATCTGGCCGGTCTCACGGAGCCCGAGGCGATGCGCCACTATGTGCGCCTCTCCCGCCTCAACCACTCGATCGACTCCGGCATGTATCCGCTCGGCTCGTGCACGATGAAGCACAATCCGCGCCTCAACGAGAAAATGGCCCGCCTGCCCGGCTTTTCCGACATCCATCCGTTGCAGCCGGTTTCGACCGTGCAGGGCGCGCTGGAACTGATGGAACAGCTGTCGCACTGGCTGATGACCCTCACCAATACCGCCGCCGTGGCGCTGACGCCCAAGGCGGGCGCGCATGGTGAGTTGCTTGGCATGATGGCGATCAAGGCGGCGCAGGAGCATGCCGGCCAGGGGCACCGCAAGATCGTCCTCGTCCCGGAAAGTGCCCATGGCACCAATCCAGCCACCGCTGCTTTCCTCGGCTATACGGTCAAAGCTGTTCCGGCCCGCGAAGACGGCACGGTCGATGTGCAGGCAGTCAAGGATGCATTGTCGCCTGAAGTCGCGGCCATCATGCTGACCAATCCCAATACCTGTGGTCTGTTTGAACCTCAGGTGATCGAGATTGCCGCGGCCGTGCATGAAGCCGGGGCGTTCTTCTATTGCGATGGCGCCAACTTCAACGCCATCATGGGTGTTGTCCGTCCGGGAGACCTGGGCATCGACGCCATGCATATCAACCTGCACAAGACCTTCTCGACGCCCCACGGCGGCGGCGGTCCGGGTGCCGGTCCGGTGGTGCTTTCGGAGGCCCTCGCGCCCTTCGCGCCAGTGCCATTCGTCCGCAAGGGCCAGAATGGGCTCGAGCTGGTCGAACATGCGACCGGTAAAGTGCTGGGCCGTATCACGGCCTTCCAGGGCCAGATGGGCATGTATGTCCGCGCGCTGACCTATATGCTCAGCCATGGCGGCGATGGCCTCGCCCAGGCGGCGCAGGATGCCGTGCTCAACGCCAATTACATCAAGGCACGGCTGCAGCACATTTTCTCGGTGCCCTTCCCCGACTATCCCACCATGCATGAGGCGCTGTTCGATGACAGCTTCCTCAAGGATAGTGGTGTCACCACGCTGGATTTCGCCAAGGCGCTGATCGACGAGGGTTTCCACCCCATGACCATGTATTTCCCGCTGGTCGTGCATGGCGCCATGCTGATCGAGCCGACGGAAAGCGAGAGCAAGCAGACGCTGGATCGCTTCTGCGACGTGATGGAAGAACTCGCTCAGGATGCAAAGTCCGGCAACAAGAAGCGCTTCACCGCCGCGCCGATGAAGGCCCCGCGCCGCCGGCTCGACGAAACGCGCGCCGCCCGCACCCCCATATTAAAATGGGAACGCCCAGCAGTTTAGCTGGCAGTTGGATAAAATTGCGACGGCCGCCTAAGGGCGGCCGTTATCACTTGCCGCTAGGGCTGATCCATTGGTCGTGGGTCGCATTCAAATGGCAATCGGGGCAACATCGAAACAGTCGAAGATCAGCCAGATCTTTTCGACCCTGTCCCAGGTGCAACAATCGCCCCTGACTTCCTCCGTTGCACAGGGACAGAAGCAGGCTGCCAGCACGCTGACGGCGGTGCGCGGTACTGCGGTCAGCAACGCGCTGACCCATCTCAATGACGCCCTCTCCAGTGCCAAATTCCAGGCCCAGGTTGGCGGCGCTATGGACTTCGAGCCCATCAATGAGACCTACAAGAGCTGGCGCAAGCAGGACGTGTTCCAGGACCGCAGCAAGACCGTCAAGGACCCGATCTACGAGACGCGCGAGAAGTTTCGTACGGAAGACGTTTTCGAGGATCGAGCGATCTTCGAGGATGTTCCCGTCTACGAAATGCAGGACGTCTACGAGACTCGCGATATTACCGAGACGCGTGACGTCTACGAGAAGCGCCCGGTCTACGAGGATCGCGACGTCTATGAGACACGCAACACCTATGGCACCCGCGACGTCTACGAAACCCGTCCGACCTATGAGGATCGCGACGTCTACGAAACGCGCAACACCTATGGCACCCGCGATGTCTATGAAACACGCCCGACATATGAGAACCGCGACATCTACGAGACACGCAATACCTATGGCACGCGCGATGTCTACGAAACGCGTCCGGCCTTTCGCACCGAAGACGTCCGCGAGGCCGTCATCAACGGGGGCAAGGATATCAGCGCCTACATCGGCAATGGCAACAATGGTGTCTTCTCGGGCTCCAGCTTCCATGTCGATGTCGCGGGCAAGGCTCGGGCCACCGTCACCTATACGCAGAATGGCGTCAGCGTCACCCAAGGCGGCGTAACGACAAATTTCAACAAGTCAGCCAACGAGACGTTCGCCCAGGCGCTGGTGCATGGCGTCAACAGCATTGATGGCCTCGATGCCACCATGGTTGGTGGCAAGCTGCATCTCAAGGGCGCCGAAAATTCGGCGGTGACGCTCTCCATGGGGACACGCGGGCTTGGTGACTACCTCGGCGGTCCCGGCCCCCTTGGCGCCCTCGGCCTGGTTGAAGGTACGACACAGCCGGCGAAGACCGGCACTCGGGAGGTGCCGAACGGGACGCAGCAGGTCAAGGTCGGCACCGAGCAATATGTCACCGGAACCGAACAGGTGAAGGTGGGCACCGAGCGGGTGCAGACCGGTACCGAACAGGTCAAGACCGGCGAAGAGCAATATGTCACCGGCACCGAGCAGGTGAAGACCGGAACCGAGCGCATCCAGACCGGCACCGAACAGGTCAAGACGGGTGAGGAGCAGTATGTCACCGGCACCGAACAGGTGAAGACTGGCACCGAGCGGGTCCAGACTGGCG
Source organism: Candidatus Devosia phytovorans (assembly GCA_029202405.1). Classification (NCBI taxonomy): domain Bacteria; kingdom Pseudomonadati; phylum Pseudomonadota; class Alphaproteobacteria; order Hyphomicrobiales; family Devosiaceae; genus Devosia; species Candidatus Devosia phytovorans. The sequence goes on from CP119312.1 coordinate 2,577,784, forward strand.
AGGAAGACGTGCTGATTGGCAGCGAGGAGGTCGTTGTCGGATCAGAGCAGGTCGTGGTCGGCCAGCAGCAGGTGCAGGTCGGGACCGAGCAGCGTCAGACCGGAACAGAATCCGTTCTGGTTGGCACGCGCCAGGTGGCCGATGGCACCGAACAGGTCATTGCCGGCTACAAAGATCGCCTCGTGACCGAAAAAGTGCGCACGGGCCAGAAGGACGTCTCAACCGAGAAGACACGGCTGGTCGGCTTTCGCCGGGTGCAGGAAAAGCCTGACGACGATCCGCGCATGACGCTCGACACCCAGCGCGCCATCCGCGATGGCCTGTTGCTGTTGCAGAACGCCGTCGGGCCCAGGGAATTCAGCAAGGGCGTGGCCAATCCCTATGCCAAGGTCGGCGACGCCATCAACATCGACCGCCTGCTGAAAGCCGATAGCAAGAAAGATATCGCCACGGCGCTGATGACTGTTCCGGCCATGCTGGCGCAAATCAAGAAGAGCACGCAGGCCTATCAGCAGGCGACTACCAAGACGACCTAGCCGCGGGTGTCGAAGCCGACCCAGATGGTGATCTCTTCGCCGCCCAGATAGGGTATGGCGACATTTTCCAGCACTTTGACGAATTCAGCCGACCGCGCCGGGGCCACCACAGCGACAGGAATGGTGTGCTTTTCGGAGAAGACGGCCTGACCATCGCGTTCCACGGCAAAGCGGATCGGCGCGTTGACGCTGGTCTGGGTGCCGGCGGGGCCGAGCAGCACGCGGCCGACGACACCCATGTTGACGGTGATCAGACCATTGGACACCACGCAATTGCGGGAGGTTTCGTCGATGACGCCCTGATACTGCAGCGCACGGGCGTCGCCAGTGCGGCCGCCGCCGTAGTAGAACATCGCCTCGCTGCCGGCGCGCACGCGGATGGGCGGGCAGGTCGTGGCAATGGCCGGGAGTGCATTGGTCTGGGCCTGTGCAACGGCCGCCGGTGTGGGCGTGGCGTTCTGCAACTGCTGGTTCTGGGCAGCATTGCCCCCGCCCATCAACCCGCCCATGGAGCAGGCCGCGAGCAGGCTCGCCAGGGCTGAGACTGCCGAGAGGCGAAGCGCGGAAGAAAGCACAAGGTTCATCGAATATCTCCTGACGCGGACACTAGCTTTTGGCGGCTTCGAGCGCCATGAGAATAGCGGGAGCACCACTGACGTTCACGCCGGGCGCATCTTCGACAAAGACGGCCTCGACAATGCCGTCCCGGATGATCATTGCCGAGCGGGCATAGCGCCTACCCATGCCGGAGGCGGAAAAGTCCTTGGCAAGGCCCAGGGCCTCGGCCAGCGCAGCATTGCCATCGGCGATGAAGTCGATCTTCCCCAAAGCATTGGAGCTCTCGGCCCAGGCGCGCATGACATGGTGGTCATTGACCGCAGCACAGACGACGCGGTCGACACCGGCGGCGCGCAGCTTTGTCATATTGGCAAGAAAACCGGGAAGGTGATTGACGTGGCAGGTAGGCGTAAAGGCGCCCGGCACGGCGAAGAAGACCACGGTGCCGGTGCACAGGGCAGCGTCGCTGGTGGTATCGGTCGTGCCTTCAGTGGTGACGAGTTTGATGGCTACGGAGGGAATGGCACTGCCGCGGTCGATCATCGATGGATTTGCCCCATGCTCGGTCGCCGTGGCGAGCCTGCCTCGTCTTGTATCTCAAGGGGATAAGCGGCTTTACCGCCAGCGACAAGACCTAAAGGCCGTTTCCCCTCGTCCCGCTCACCTGTAGACGCCGGACTGCACGGTCCGGGTGACCTCGAACGCGCCCATATCCGTCATGAAAGTGAGCTGGACAGCCTGGTTTTCCAAGTCGGATTTATCGCCTTTTCCCAGGATTGGGATGAGCACTAGGTTTGGTTCCGGGCTTTTTTGCGGCGTGCCGAACAGCGGTTCGCCCGAGGTCGTGGCCGCAATCAGGGAGGCGGGATCGAGGGTCTCGTCGCTGACCTGTACCGCAAGCATGGCTTCGGCGGCACGCAACTGGACCTCGCCGAGCGGCTGAGGCTCGTCCGGCCATGCAATGGGTGCCATGGCCACGGCCTGGCGCAGGCGCAGGCCATTGGGGCGATCGGGCGCGGCATCTGCAAGCGAAAGCGAAAAGCTCGCCTGGGCCGGCAGGCAGATATCGGAACACACGCCCAGCATGGCGCTGATCTCGGCGACAGCCCGGTCGGAATCGACCCTTACTTCCACGGGCAGGATGGTGGGGCCTAGATAGACGTAGTCGAGATAATCCTCGGTGTCCTGGCGCAGCGGATAGGGCCAGAGCACCTTGTGATCCGACACGCCGGTCGAGCCGGTGAAATCGAGTTCCAGCGGCAGGCCGGTGTCGCCCGGCACGCGCCAATAGGTCTTGGTGGTCTCGGGCATGTCGATTTCGAGGCCGAGCAGGGTCGTGCCGTCGGCCTTGACTTGGCCGGTGCTGATCAGTCGCAGCTGCACGCCGGGCGCAATTTCCTGCCATGGCGTTTCGCCCGCAAAAGCAGGGGACAGCATGGTCGCAAAGCAGCAGAGGAGGACCGGAAGACGCATGGCAAAGGCATTAGCGCAGCCAGAGGTTTAGAAAAAGCTGACAGGCCATCAGGCCTTCGTGAAGAGACCCACGATGCCAGTTAACTTGGCATGGGCGCGGACAATCCCTACAGTAAGCCCATGAATTCGCTTGAAGGACAATTCCTGATCGCCATGCCGGACATGGCTGATGAACGCTTTACCGAGAGCGTGATCCTTGTCGTCGGTCATGGCGACGAAGGTGCGATGGGCATTGTGGTCAATCACGAACTGGCCAATCTGCGCTTTGCCGATATCCTCGACGAACTCGACCTGGGCGATCCGGATGCGGTGATCCGTCTGCCCGATTCCATTCGCCAGCGCGTGGTGATGCGCGGCGGCCCGGTGGAGAAGGGGCGCGGTTTCGTGCTGCATTCATCCGACTACCGGAGCGGAAATACCTACAAGGTCACCGACGGCATCTGCCTCACCGCCACGCTCGATATCCTCAAGGCCATGGCTTTCGGCCCGGCCCCGCGCTCAGCGCTGTTTGCGCTTGGCTGCTGCGGCTGGAGCGCGGGGCAGCTTGAGGGCGAGATCGTTGACAATGGCTGGCTGACCGCGCCGTTCAGCCGCGAATTGCTATTCGATACGCCGGTGGACGAGCGCTATGAAGCGGCCCTCGCCAGCCTTCACATCACCCGCGCCACCCTCAGCCCGGATGCCGGCCACGCCTGAGCGTGACCGTTACTTACCCAGCTGCGCGGCGAGCTTCTTGCCAAATTCCGCACCGGTCAGTGCCGCGCCGAAGGCAAAGCCTTGGGCATAGCGGCAGTTAAGCTGACGCAGGCGGTCGATCTCGTCCTGCGTCTCGACGCCTTCGGCGACGACCATCAGATCGAGGTCAAGCGCCAGCTGCACCACGGCCTTGATGATCGGACCCTGGGTATGGGCGATGCCATTGGCGTCGCTGATCTTGACGAAAGCCGCGGGGATCTTGATCGTGTCGAAGGGGAAGCGGTGCAGGTAGCTCAGCGATGAGTGGCCGGTGCCGAAATCATCGAGCGCCAGCCCGAGACCCAGGTTGCGCAGGGCCTGCAGCATATAGGCCGAGTGCTCGGGATTGGTCATCACCTGGCTTTCGGTAATCTCGAGCTTGAGGCGACGCGCCAGATCCTTATCCTGACTGACGAGGTTGCGCATGTCGTTGAGCAGTGTTTCCGTCGCCAGCTGGGTCGGCGAGAGATTGACCGAGATGAAAAAGTCCTCGGGCAGGCCGATGCTGTTCATCCAGTCGCGCGCCTGGGCCGCGGATTGCTCGAAGGCGAGACGGCCGAGCTTTTCGATCTGGCCAGAGCGTTCGGCCAGCGGCACGAATTCATCGGGATTGACCACGCCGCGCGTCGGATGGGTCCAGCGCATCAGCGCCTCGGCACCGACGGTCTGGCCGGTCTGCAGGTCAACCACGGGCTGGAACTGCACATGCAGCTCACCTTGCTTCATGCCGCGTTCGAGATCTTCCTCACTGGCGCGGTTGTAGGCAGCGATGGAGCGGGCCGAGGCGCGATAGGCTTCGATCCGGTCGCCACCGAGGCGCTTGGCGTAATACATGGCCAGCTCGGCATCGCGCAGCACATCGGCGGCAGTCGCCGGGTTGCTGTCATAGATGGTGACGCCGATGGAGGCCGACAGCGTCAGGTCGCGGTCGCCGAAATTGAACGGGGCCTTCAGCGCCTTGCGGATCTGCTCGGCCGTTTCAGCAATCTTGCCGGCGGCCTGTTCAGAAGCGAGGATCACGGCGAACTGGTCGCCGGTCACACGGGCCACGGTATCGAGCGGGCGCATGATGCGGGCGATGCGGCGCGAAATCGCCAGCAGCACCGAATCGGCAGCCGAGTGGCCAATGCGCTCTTCGAGCTCCATGAAGCGGTCGATATCGATCAGGAAGACCGCCGGCTTGGTGCCACCCGGCGTCTTGGCACGCACCAGGGCGCGTTCCAGCCGGTCGAGGAAGAGCATGCGGTTGGGCAGGCCCGTCAGGCTGTCATGCACGGCGTCATGCAGCAGGCGCTCGCGGGCCGCACGGTCCTCCGTCACATCCTGCAGCGTGCCGACGATGCGGTTGACTTGGCCGTCGCCGCCCAGCACCGGCTTCACGCGCATGCGGAAGCTGCGATAGCTGCCATCGTGGCCGGCGATGCGCATGTCGGCTGAAACCTTGCCGCGGCGGAGTTCAACCAGCGTGTCGAAGGCTGTGCGGAAGCGGTCGCGGTCATCGGGATGGACGCGGTCGAGCCAGCGCTTGATGGCGCCGCGCAGCGCGCCGCGCTTTTCGCCGAGGCGCGTGGCCAGTTCGTCGCTGACGGCGACACGATCCCGCTCGATGTTCCAGTCAAAGACGAAATCGCCCGAGCCGGTCAGCGCCAGCGCGCGGCGCTCGACCTCGCTCAGCGTGCCGATCGTCACCTGCCCTTCGGAGAAGGCGTGCTGCACCGCGGTAAAGCCGAGCAGCATGACAATGAGCACCAGCCCGCCACCCACGGCAGGCTGGGCCACGTCGTTGGAGACCTGACCGGACAGCACCATCCAGGAATAGAACAGCCAGGCGATGAGGATGATCCAGGTCGGCACCAGCAGCACGGCACGATCGTAGCCGCGCAGCGCCAGCAGGAGGATCAGGAAGAAGCCCGAGACACCCAGCAGCGCCAGCACGAGCCGCGCAATCGATGCGGCAATGGCCGGCTGGAAGAAGGCGAAGCCGAAAAGGGCGAGAAACAGCGCCGCAAGGCCCAGCGCCAGATGGATGAAGCGCAGGTGCCAGCGATGGAGGTTGAGATAGATGAAGAGGAAGCCGGCGAGTGTCGTCGCTATGCCCGCCTCCGCCGCGGCGCGCAGTGGCTGTATGCCGCCAGCCGGCAGTCCGAGGATGCGGCCGAGCACACCGAAATCGATCAGGAGATAAGCCAGCACGGCCCAGGCGAAGGCCGCGGTCGCGGGGAAGACGCCACGCCCCTTCACAACGAACATGATGGTCAGGAATACCGCCGCAAGCGCCGCCACGCCGAGCACCACGCCGCGGAACAGGGTGAAGGAATTGACGTAGTCGCGGTAGGCATTGGGCTGCCAGAGATAGAGCTCGGGCAGTTCGGCGCCGGCCAGTTCGGCCACAAAGGTCACGGTCGCGCCGGGATCGAGGGTGACCTCGAAAACATCGGCTTCGCTGTCGACGAGGCGAATGGGGCGGATGCCGGCGCTCGGCGTCAATGCATTGAGTCGGTCGTCACCCAGGTCAGGCTGGAAAATGCCGGATCCCGGCAGGCGAAAAAACGGCGCCACGAGCAGGCGCTCGATCTGCTGGTCGCTCTCGTTACGCAGCGCGAACAGAGCGAAATTGGGCGTGGTGCCCTGCTGGCTGGCCAGCACTTCGATACGGCGGATGATGCCGTCTTCGCCCGGTGCGGTCGACAGCTGCACGCGGCCCTCGGGACCGGGCTGTATCTCGATGACATCGCTGAGATTGACGGCGTTGACGTCTTCGGGGACGGAAATGACTTCGAAAGCGGCGGCTGGGGCCAGGGCGCCCAGCGCGAACGCAAGACACATCGCTAGTGCTATGAGGTGACGCATCAGGGGCGAGTATATCCTGCGGTAGGCTTCATTGTGGCAACACTGCCGATACAGTCCCGATGAGCCCATCGGAGATGGCATCCTCTTGGCGGGAGCATGCTTTGGTAGCGGGGATTGTATCGTGCGACAAGGTTAGCGAGATGTTGCCAAATGGCAACAAGGGTTCAGACGAAGCGCCCGCCATAGCGCCCGACCTCGTAGCGCTCCTTGGTCAGCCCGAACAGGACATGGTCCTCCCAGTGGCCATTGATCTGTAGATAACTCTTGGCAAAGCCCTCTTCGACGAAGCCATTTTTCTCCAGTACACGGCGCGACGCCATGTTTCCGGGGAGAAAGGCAGCGTGGATGCGATGCAGATCGAGGGTGTCGAAAACGAAGGGCAGGCTGGCAGAGACCGCCTCGCTCATCATGCCCTTGCCGGCAAATGGCTGGCCCATCCAGTAGCCGAGATTGACGAATTGTGCGGCGCGGCGCCGCACGTTGGAAAGCGTTATTCCACCGACGAGAGTTTCGTTGCCGGCCAGGGTCTGGAAAATGAAGAAGGAATAGTCACTCCCCTCCTCCGCTTCCAGCCGGGCACGCTTGACGCGGGTCGCGAAAACCCGGCGCCCCAGATCCGCTTCGGTCCAGCGCGGCTCGAAGGGCCGGAGGAAATCGCGGCTGGCGCTGCGCAGGGCGTACCATTGCTCGTAGTCAGCCAGCTGCGGCAGCCGCAACAGCAGGCGCGGCCCGCGCAGGGCAATCAGCGGAGCGGGAGATGACCAGGGCCAGAGCATGGCTTGGTGTCGGCCTCAGCGTTTCAGATGTTCGCGAATGGCTTCTACATCAGGAAGATTTTCGATCGGCCCAATACCGGCCAGGGTTGGCGCGCCCTGGGTGAAAATCTGCTCGGCAACATCCTGCACGCGCTGGGCGGTGATGGCATTGATGCGCTCAACCGTCTCCTGCATGGGAATCGGACGACCCCAGAGGATCTGCTGGCGGGCCAATTGCCCGGCGCGGGCCGAGGGGCTTTCAAGCGACATCAGCAGGCCGGCTCTGATCTGGTTGCGGACGCGGATGACCTCGTCCTCGGTGATGCTCTCGGTGGCGCGCTTGAGTTCGTCGAGCACGACCGGCACCAATTCGCCGACCTCATCCTCGCCCGTTGCTGCAGCGACGCCAAAGACGCCGCTGTCGGCAAAGGCCCAGTGGAAGGAATAGACCGAATAGCAGAGGCCGCGCTTTTCGCGCACTTCCTGGAAGAGGCGCGAACTCATGCCGCCACCCAGGATCGAGGCCAGCACCTGCGCGGCATAGAAGCCATCGGCATTATAGGCGCGACCTTCGAAGCCGACGACAATATGGGCCTGTTCGTGATCCGAGATCAGGCGCTCTTCGCCACCCTGATACTCGGCGCGCTGCGGCGCCGGGGCGCCGTTGGGCTTGAGATCGGCAAAGCGCTGCTCGGCCACCTTGACCAGACCGGCATGATCCACATTGCCGGCGGCAGCCATCACCATGTGGTCGCCCACATAGTTGCGGTTCATATATTTGCGGACGGTATCGGCCGTGATGTCGCGCACAGAATCGACCGTGCCCAGAATGGTGCGGCCGATCGGCTGGGTGGGGAAGGCAGCAGCCTGGAACAGGTCGAAGACGTGATCGTCAGGATTGTCACGGGCCGCGCCGATTTCCTGGACGATGACCTGCTTCTCGCGCGTCAGCTCGTCGTCATCGAACAGCGAGTTCTGCAGAATATCGCTGAGGATGTCGGCCGCCAGCACCACGTCCTCCTTGAGCACGCGGGCAAAGTAGCCGGTATGCTCGATGGAGGTCGCGGCATTGAGGTCGCCGCCGACATTTTCGATGGCTTCGGCGATCTCGAGCGCATTGCGCGACGTGGTGCCCTTGAAGGCCATATGCTCGAGCAGATGCGAGATACCGTGCTCGGTCTTGCGTTCGCTGCGTGCCCCGGCCTTCACCCAGACGCCCAGCGAGGCGCTTTCGAGATGCGGCATGTCGTCGGTGAGAACCACCATGCCGTTGTCGAGGGTCGTCGATTTTAAGCTCAAACCAGGCTCCTCCGCCCTTCGATCAGGCAGCGCGCGTACGCGCAGAAATGAAATCTTCGACCGCAGACTGGTCGTTGGCAAGAATGCTTAAACGCTCCTCACGCGAATGAAGATCCGCCAGCCAGGCCGGAAGCGCTGGTTCCACGCCCGTGGCGTCCTTGACCGCAGCCGGGAACTTGGCAGGATGAGCCGTGCCCAGGGTAATCATCGGCGTGGCCCCATGGACCTGATGGCGCGCGACATTGACGCCGACCGCGGTATGCGGATCGAGCAGATAGCCGGCAGCCTTGAGCGTCATGGCGATGGTCGCCGTCGTCTCGGCCTCGCCTGTGGTGCCGGCCGCGAAATCGCGGCGGATAGCGGCAAGGGCATTGTCGGGCAAGGCAAAGCCGCCGGACTGTTTCAGCCCATCCATCATGCGCAGGACAGCCAGGGCGTCGCGCCCTGCCCCTTCGAACAGCAGGCGTTCGAAGTTGGACGAGATCTGGATATCCATGGACGGGCTGATGGTGGGCGCAACACCGTCCATCTCGTAGCGGCCGGTGTCCATGGTGCGGCGCAGGATGTCGTTGGCATTGGTGGCGATCACCAGCCGCTCGATGGGCAGGCCCATCTGCTTGGCGCAGTAGCCGGCAAAGATATCGCCGAAATTGCCCGTCGGCACGGTGAAGCTCACCTTGCGGTGCGGGGACCCGAGCGAAACGGCCGAGGTGAAGTAATAGACGATCTGCGCGACGATACGGCCCCAGTTGATGGAGTTGACGCCCGAGAGGCGCACGCGGTCGCGGAACTTGTGATTATTGAACATGGCCTTGACCAGGTTCTGGCAGTCGTCGAACGTGCCTTCGAGCGCAATATTGTGGACATTGGCATCGAGCACGGTGGTCATCTGCCGGCGCTGTACCGCAGAGGTGCGGCCCTGGGGATGCAGGATGAAGATGTCGGTCGTATCGCGCCCGCGGAACGCCTCGATGGCGGCCGAACCGGTGTCGCCCGAAGTCGCGCCAACGATGGTCGCCTTGAGCCCGCGTTCGGCGAGGATATGATCCATCACCCGGCTCAGGAACTGCATGGCCACGTCCTTGAAGGCCAGCGTGGGCCCATGGAACAGTTCCAGTACGAAGTGATTGGGCTCGATCTCGACCAGCGGCGTCACCGAGGGATGCCGGAACGAAGCATAGGCCTCGTCCAGCATGGTCTTGAGCTGGCTAGGCGCGATCTCGTCGCCGGTGAAGCGGCTGATGACGGCATAGGCAACATCGGCATAGGGCTTGCCGGCGAAGTCTGCGATTTCGGCTGTGGTGAACTGGGGCCAGCTTTGCGGCACGTAAAGACCACCGTCGGAGGCCAGGCCTGCCAGGACCGCGTCAGAGAAACCGAGCACGGGCGCCTGGCCACGCGTAGAGACAAACTGCATTGGGGGATTTGGCCCTTTTAGAACTAGTGCAACCTATTCAACCATGAGTTGAACCGCAACCATTGGCTCATCCCTTGGCATCAGCCCTTTGGCGCATGAACCAGAAGCCCAGCATCACCACGGCCACGATGGCAAAGCCATACCAGGTGTAGGCATAGCCGAGATGGTTGTTGGGAAATTCGACGACCGTCTCGCCGCCCTGGGGCAGTTCACCGGCTGGACCGGCGGGCATGTCGACATAGAAGGGTGCAAAGGGCGCCATGGTCGGATCGACCATTTCGGCAAGGCGGACCGGGTCGCGCACCCATTCGATACGGTTTGACGTATCGGGCGCGGGCGTCATGAAGCCGGCATGTTCGCCGGGCCGCAGCAGGCCGGAGATGGTCACCATACCGTCGTCAGCCGTGCCATCGGTAACGGCGGCTGCCTGAAAGTCCTGGGGGATGAAGCCGCGATTGACGAAAACCGTGCCGCCTGCGGCCAGGGCAAAGGGCGTGACCACCCAGTAGCCGGGGCCCGAGGCTGGGCCATTGGCGTCGGCAAGGCTGGTGAAGACCGTAACCGTCTGGTTATAGCGGAAGCTGCCCGTCAGCGATACGGGTTGGAAGTTGAGAGCGTCCAGATCAAGGCTTGACCAGTCGGCCTGGGGCGGCACCGGAATGGGTGCCGCGCTCAGCCGGCTATCGACGGCGGCAACCAGCGCTTCCTTTTCGGCTAGGCGATGCATCTGCCAGGTGCCGAGCCAGACGCAGGTCACAGCCAGCGCCAGCATCAGGACCACGAAGGTCCAGGTCATGACCGGCCCGAGCCGGCGTTTGTCGGTCATTGGTGCCCCTCATGCGCGTCGTGGCGGTATTGCAAAGCCACCATCACGCCCTTGAAGGGCGGCAAAAGCAGCAGCGACAGGATCAGCGTGGTGGGAATCCAGAGGATCAGATGGACATAGGGCGCCGGATTGAAAACAGCGCCGACGATCAGTGCCAGGACGATCACCAGTGGCGCCACGAGGAAGATGACGAAAATGGCCGGGCCATCGCCGCTATCGGCAAACTTGAAATCGAGACCACAGGCCGAGCAGGACGGCGCCACCTTGAGATAGCCAGCAAACAGCTTTCCCTCGCCGCAGCGCGGGCAGCGACATTTGAGGCCGGTCAGGATGGGCGATGTCACGGACAAGCTGATCTCCAAAGAAATCGGGGCGCAGCTTGCGGCTGCGCCCCGTCGAACCCCAATCGGCCGGGCTTAGTGGTGGATCGCCACGCCCCAGCTGCCCCACACATAGATGGAGGCAAACAGGAACAGCCAGACCACGTCGACGAAATGCCAGTACCAGGCAGCAAATTCGAAGCCGAGGTGACGCTCGGGGGTGAAGTCACCCTTGAGGGCGCGGATCAGGCAGACCAGCAGGAAGACGGTACCGATGAAGACGTGGAAGCCATGCAGGCCCGTCGCCATGAAGAAGGTCGCGCCATACATATTGCCCGAGAAGGCGAACTGGGCCTCGGTATATTCGAGGATCTGCACGCCGGTGAAGACAGCGCCGAGCAGCACGGTGAGGACCAGGCCCCACTTGAGGCCTTCGCGGTCATTCTCGAGCAGCGCATGGTGCGCCCAGGTCACGGTCGTGCCCGAGGTCAGCAGCAGCAGCGTATTGAACAGCGGCAGATGGAAGGGATCGAACAGCTCGACGCCGGTCGGCGGCCAGACGCCACTGGTGGCGGCGACGCGGGCATATTGCTCGACATCGTCGAGGCGGAAGAAACCGTCGAAATAGGCCCAGAAGAAGCCGAAGAAAACCATGACTTCCGAGGCGATGAACAGGATCATGCCATAGCGGTGATGCATCTGCACCACCGGGGTATGGTCAACGCCATTGTTGGCTTCGCGGATCACGTCGCTCCACCAGGCGTACATCACATAGAGCACGCCGACGAGGCCGATGAAGAAAACCCACGGGGTCCAGTGGTGCATCCAGAAGATGCCACCCATGGCCATGATAAGCACCGCGACCGACATGACGAAGGGCCATGGGCTCGGTGGGACCATGTGATAATCATGGTTCTTGGCTAGATCGGCCATGTTCAGCTTCCCTCATTGTCTGAAGCGTAGAAAGTGTAAGAGAGCGTGATCTCTTTGACGGTGTTGAGCTCGGGATTGTCCGCAAGCTCAGGATCGACAAAGAAGACGATCGGCATGTCCACGGTTTCCCCGGGCTGCAGCGTCTGCTCGGTAAAGCAGAAGCATTCGATCTTGTTGAAATAGACGCCGGCCTTTTCTGGCGAGACGTTGAACACGGCCATGCCGGTGATCGGCTTGTCCGAATTGTTGGTCGCGACATAGTTGACCCTGTCGACAGAGCCGATCCTGTCCTTGACCAGCGAGGCTGCCTTGACGTTCCAGGCCAGATCATTGGCCACGTTGGAGTCAAAGCGCACCGTCATCTCGCGGTCGATGACGCCCTTGGGATTATCGCTCGCCTTGCCGGGCGTGCCGCCAAAACCGGTCACCTGGCAGAAGATGTTGTAGAGCGGCACCGAGGCATAGGCGAGGCCAACCATGCCCATGGCAATCCCCAGGCCGAGCACCGCAACGCGCTTGTTGCGGCGGGCCATTTCGGGATTGATGCCTGGATGGTTGAGATCGGTCATCAGAGCGCCCGATCAAACAGCGCCGGACCCATCTTGACGATGGTCAGCGTATAAAAGGTGATCGCAAAGATCGCCAGGGCAATGGCCAGGGCGATCGAGCGGCGCCGACGGACGCGCGCCCGGGCGGCAGCCACTTCCGGCGTTTCGGCTTCGACGTTCTGGATGTTCTGCGCGCTCATCAGCCGAAGGTCCCGAAGCGGGTCAGCAGGTTGTCCGTCATGAAGGCAAAGAACACGATGAACAGGTAACTGAGCGAATAGTTGAACAAAGACCGCGCCGACTTGCGCATGGCGACGTCTTCACGGGTCATCAGCAGGCGCCAGGCGAACCAGCTGAAGGAGACTCCGGTGATGACGGCAACCGTCGTATAGACCCAGCCGGCAAAGCCGAGCACCGTCGGCAGCATGGCGGAGGCGGCAAGGATCAGCGTGTAGACAAAGATCTGCACCTTGGTCGACTGATTACCCTTCACATTGGGCATCATCGGCACGCCGGCCGCGCCATAGTCTGACTGCTTGTAGAGCGCCAGCGCCCAGAAATGCGGCGGGGTCCAGAGGAAGATGATCAGGAACAGGACCACGCTTTCGAGCGAGACCGAACCGGTCACGGCAGCCCAGCCGACAATCGGCGGGAAGGCGCCGGCGGCGCCACCGATGACGATGTTCTGTGGCGTCGAGCGCTTGAGCCACATCGTATAGATGACGACGTAGAAGAAGATGGTGAAGGCCAGCCAGCCAGCCGCGACCCAATTGGTCGCAAGACCCAGCAGCGCCACCGAGAACACCGATAGCACCATGCCAAAGACCAGGGCCTCTTCGCGGCTCATGCGGCCAGAGGGGATGGGGCGGTTCTGCGTACGGCTCATGATGGCGTCAATGTCGCTATCATACCACATGTTGAGCGCCGCCGAGCCGCCCGCGCCGAGGGCGATGCAGGCGACGGCGATGATTGCGACGAAGGGGTTGATCGAGCCTGGCGCGACGACAAGACCGACGAGGCCGGTGAACACCACCAGTTGCATGACGGTGGGCTTCAGCAGCGCGAGGTAGTCCCCCACGCCAGCTTCGCCGGTCATGCCGGAGAGTGATCTGTTGTCGTCGATAAAAGCCACGGGCCTTGCCTTCGTCGGTTAAGTGCCGGGCCGCCGCAGCGGCCCGGATGTCTTTAGTGTGCGTTGGTCGAGTCGATCCGCGGCAGGGTGGTGAACTGGTGGAACGGCGGCGGGCTGGACAGGGTCCATTCCAGGGTCGTTGCACCATCACCCCAGGGGTTGTCACCGGCGGGGCGCTTCTTGCGACCGGCTTCCCAGGTTGCATAGAAGAAGATCAGCATGGCCACGAAGGTGATGTAGTAGCCGATCGAGGAGACGCGGTTGAACAGGCCGAACGCATCCGGATAGTCGATATAGCGGCGCGGCATGCCGGCAAGGCCGAGGAAATGCTGCGGGAAGAAAATCAGGTTCACGCCCACGAACATGACCCAGAAATGCGCCTTGGCCAGGGTCTCGTTGTAGAGGTAGCCGAACATCTTCGGGTACCAGTAGTACCAGCCGGCAAAGATCGAGAACACGGCACCCAGCGACAGCACGTAGTGGAAGTGCGCCACCACATAATAGGTGTCGTGCAGGGCACGGTCAGCACCGGCATTGGCCAGCACCACGCCGGTCACACCGCCGACGGTGAACAGGAAGATGAAGCCAATGGCCCAGAGCATGGGCGACTTGAAGGTGATCGAGCCGCCCCACATGGTGGCGATCCAGCTGAAGATCTTCACGCCCGTGGGCACCGCAATGACCATGGTGGCGGCAACGAAGTAGCGCTGCACGTCGAGGCTCATGCCGGTCGTATACATGTGGTGAGCCCACACGACGAAGCCGACGAAACCGATCGCGACCATGGCATAGGCCATGGCCATGTAGCCAAAGATCGGCTTGCGGCTAAAGGTCGAGACGATGTGGCTGATGATGCCGAAGCCCGGCAAGATCATGATGTAAACTTCAGGGTGACCGAAGAACCAGAACAGATGCTGGAACAGGATCGGGTCACCGCCCTCGGCAGGCTTGAAGAAGGCCGTGCCGAAGTTGCGGTCGGTCAGCAGCATGGTGATGGCGCCAGCCAGAACCGGCAGGGCCAGCAGCAGCAGGAAGGCGGTCACCAGCACCGACCAGGCAAACAGCGGCATCTTGTGCAGCGTCATGCCGGGAGCGCGCATGTTGAAGATCGTGGTGATCAGGTTGATGGCGCCCAGGATCGAGCTCACGCCAGCCACGTGCAGCGACAGGATGGCGAAATCCATGGCTGGACCGGGGTGGCCGGTGGTCGAGAGCGGCGGGTAGATCGTCCAGCCGCCACCAAAGCCGAGCGCGCCCGGGCCGGTACCTTCAAAGAACAGGCTCATCAGCAGCAGGATGAAGGCCGGCGGCAGCAACCAGAAGGCGATGTTGTTGATACGCGGGAAAGCGGTATCGGGCGCGCCGATCATCAGCGGCGCGAAATAGTTGGCAAAGCCGCCCATGGTGGCGGGCATGACCACGAAGAACACCATGATCAGCGCATGCGCCGTGGTGAAGACGTTGTACATGTGCTTGCCGGCGTCGAGCGCTTCGGCACCGGCTGCGTCCATGCCATAGACCATGGCTGCAAGGCCGTGGAAGATCTGGATGCCCGGCTCCTGCAGTTCCATGCGCATGACGCCGGACAGCAGGCCGCCGATGATCCCCGCGACAATCGCGAAGATCAGATACATGATACCGATGTCTTTGTGGTTGGTCGAATAGACCCAACGCTGCCAGCCGGTTGGTTCATGATGCGAAGCGGCGTCGTGGCCGGTCGCGTGGGCTTCGAGGTGGGCGGTAGTGTCAGCCATTTATTATCCCCTGACCCGTGTTCTTACTGCACAGCCGCGAGCGTAGCGTTGCCGGCGTTGTAGTCGCCCGCCTCGTACGCTGCCAGAAAGGCTGCAAATTCTTCTTTTTCGACGACGCGCACGGCGATCGGCATGAAGGCATGATCCTTGCCGCAAAGCTCGGAGCACTGGCCGTAGAAAATGCCGGTTTCGCGCGAATTGAACCAGGTTTCGTTGAGACGGCCGGGCACCGCGTCGATCTTGATGCCGAAGGACGGCACGGCAAAGGCGTGGATCACACCCATTGGGTCAGCCGTCACCTGCAGGCGCACCGTGGTATCGACCGGAACGACGAGCTCATTGTCCACGGCCAGCAGGCGCGGCTGGCTTGGCTTGAGCGAAGGACGGTCGTTGCCGTCGCCGCTGGTCTCGGGCAGCAGCAGCTGGGTGAAGCCCAGGCCCTGATCGACATATTCATAGTCCCAGTACCACTGCTGGCCGGTGGCCTTGATGGTCAGCTCGGGCGCCGGCACTTCGACTTCGCCGAAGGAGAAGATGTTGGAGCCGAGATACTTGCGCTCGCCATCGGGTGTCGTCAGCTGGTCGCTCAGCACGCCAAAGGAGGGGATGGCGATAACGATCAGCGCCACGATCGGCAGCACCGTCCAGATCACTTCAACCATGGTGTTGTGGGTAAAGGCTGCCGGGACAGGATTGCGCTTGGCGTTGTAGCGGATGACGATCCAGACCAGCAGGCCCAGCACCAGCGCGACGATCAGGCTGATCGACCACATCAGGATGCCATCATGGAACGCCGTGATGGAGTCCATGATCGGGGTCACCGAACGCTGCAGGTGGAACTGGCCGGGGAGCGGATGACCGGCGGTGTAACCGCCCGTTTCTTCCTGCGCCGTGGCGAGAACTGGGGCCAGCGCCATTGCGGCTGCCGAAAAGGCCACCATCTTTCTCAAGAATTGCACGGTCACCTGATACCCCCTATCGACGTCAATTGGTGCGACCACACCGGGATTGAGGGGAAAATACAGCGGCATAGCAAACGCCGCCCCGACTCAACCTCGGAGCGAAAAACTCGTGGATTGACCTAAATCATATCGCGAGAGCCGAGTCCATCGCAGCCAGATGGCCGGAATGTGAGCCAGATTGTGGAGCCGCGACAGGCAAATGCCTCATGCTCGCCGCAGTTTACGACCCATATCTCCAGCAAATCCGGGCCTTGGTTGACTTGAACCAAAGCCTGTCGGAAACACTAAAAGCCTAGCGCAGCTGCGTGATTCGTCGGGAGAATTGATACAAGTGAAGTCGATCGTGAAGCGCCGCCTGGCCGGCCTGGGTCTTGCCCTCATCGCAGCAACGGGTGTCACGAGCGCTGCTCAGGCCCAAGGCGTGGTCCGCGGGGAATATGGCGACTGGCAGATGAGTTGCGACACGCCGCCCGGGGCGAGTTTCGAGCAATGCGCCATCATCCAGAACGTGACCGCCGAGGACCAGCCCAATGTGGGCCTCTCCGTCATCGTGCTGCGCACCGCCGACCGCGAGGCACGTCTGCTGCGCGTGCTGGCGCCGCTCGGTGTGCTGCTGCCCAATGGGCTTGGCCTCAATGTCGATGGCGAAGACATGGGGCGTGTTGCCTTCGTGCGTTGCCTGCCCAATGGCTGCGTCGCCGAAGTCGTGCTCGACGACAGCCTGATCGACACTCTGTCACAGGGCGAGAATGCCATCTTCGTCGTATTTAAGACGCCGGAAGAGGGCATTGGCATTCCGGTTTCGCTGAACGGCTTCGAGGAAGGCTTCGCCCAGCTCCCTTAGTAGAAGGAGTCGGAAGTGACCGAAGAACGACGCGCCACCATTCGTCATCGCACGCTCAAGGGCGCTCGCATTGCCAGCAATGAAGGTTTTTCGACCTTTACCTGCATGGTTCGCAACATGTCGGACACCGGGGCCCTGCTTCGACTGCCCAGCATCGTTGGTGTGCCTGATGACTTCGAGCTCGTGATGGACGACGGCCGCACCTTTACCTGCAGCGCGGTACACAAGTCCGCCACCGACATCGGCGTCCGCTTTACCTGACTGAAAAGAAAAAAGCCGGACAGGCGCTCAGCGCGTGTCCGGCAAGTCATCAGGAAACGGGACCGGTGGCAAAACCGGTCCGGGAGAAGGCACGAGCGCTCGTAAAGTGTCCGTACCAACAAGGTGGCACGGGTCTCGTCGACCCGTGCAATTCGTTTGTGATCAGCGGTGTGCGCTGATCGAGCGCGCTGCACTCAGCAGGTGGCCGGCGCGCAGGGGCGAAGCCAGGGCTGCAGCGACGTCGTCGCGCGAAATGCCCAGGTCATTGAGCCGGGTATGATCGAGTTCCAGCAGAGCCGACAACGCCACCCGACGGGCACGTGCGGCGCGAGCCTTTGCAATCCAGCGTGCGAAGGCGACGAAGGGATTTGCGGGCGTGGCGGCCGTGAGTGACCGCTCGCCGGGAAGCGAGAGAGCCATGATAGTCTCCAAAGATGTTGTTGTGCCCTAGAGGGAGGAGCGGGCTGGGTCCGGCGCGGAACTATTGCGCCGATAATCATCAGATAGCGCTCTGGACTTCCATTCGTCCAACAAATAGATTTCATCCCATCAATCAATTTGGGTGATGGAGATTACCCATGAGCGCGCCCCTCGATCTCGATCAGTTGCAGAGCTTTTGCGCCATTGCCGATTGCGGCAGCTTCACCGAGGCAGCGCGGCGGGTGAACAAGACCCAATCGGCCGTGTCCATGCAGATCAAGCGGCTCGAGGAGCGGCTGGGACAGAGTTTGCTGGCACGGGAAGGTCGAAGCGTCACGCTGACGCTGCATGGCGAGGCGCTTTATGCGCGGGCCCGCAAGATGTTGCGCACCAATGCGGAAATCCTCGACCACTTTTCCGAGGGCGACCTGGCCGGTTCGATCCGCTTCGGCGTGCCGGACGATTATGCCGTGCGCCTGCTGCCGGTGATCCTGTCGAGCTTCCAGCGCACCCATCCCAAGATCGCCGTCGACGTCTCCTGCATGGCGTCGGAACACTTGCTGGAGGGCATGCGGTCGGGTCGATATGATCTGATTGTCTTCACCCAGGGGACCGAGCAGAATTACGGCGAGCTGTTCCGCACCGAGAAGATGTTCTGGGTCGCGAGCCATGGTGGTCGCGCCCTGGCCAGCGAGCCGCTGGCGATTGCCTGCGGGCCGCAATATTGCATCTGGCGCAAGGATGCGATGGACGCGCTGGACCGCACCAGCAAGGATTATCGGATCGCCTATACGTCCTCCAATGCCACGGCGATATCGAGCGCCGTGCTGTCGGATCTCGCCATAGGCTTCTTGCCGGAGAGCGCGTTGCAGCCGGGCATGCGGGTGGTCAATGACGAGGTTGGCCTGCCGCGTCTCCCCGACGCGCAGATTGCGCTGATGCGGGCCAGCCATGCCTACGGCGGCATTTACGACGCGCTGGCCAATCATATCGTGCAGTCGATGGGCAATCTTGACCTGCCCCGCCCTGCCGAGGCGGCGGAATAGCCGGGATCACCAGCTTGTTGTCTGGTGATCCTTGACCTGAACCGGGCTTTGTCGCACCAGAGGACATGGCCGAAGCTCTCACCAATGCCGCAGAATTTACCGTCAGCGAGATCGCGCAGGCGGTCAAACGCACCGTGGAAGACGAATTCGGCCATGTGCGGGTGCGGGGCGAAATCTCGGGCTATCGCGGACAGCATAGCTCGGGCCACGCCTATTTCACGCTTAAGGACGATGCGGCGTCGATGGATGCCGTGGTGTGGAAGGGCAATTTCGCTCGGCTGACCTTCAAGCCTGAAGAGGGCATGGAGGTCATTGCCACCGGGCGGCTGACCACCTTCCCGCGCTCCTCCAAGTACCAGATCGTCATCGACAATATCGAGCCGGCCGGCGCCGGCGCCTTGATGGCGTTGCTGGAAGAGCGGCGGCGGAAACTGGCGGCGGAGGGCCTGTTTGCCAAGGAGCGCAAGCGCGCCCTGCCCTATCTGCCGCGGGTGATCGGGGTCGTGACCTCGCCGACCGGCGCCGTGATCCGCGACATCCTCCATCGCCTCAACGATCGATTCCCCTGCCATGTGCTGGTGTGGCCGGTGCGGGTGCAGGGCGATACCTGTGCGCCCGAGGTGGTCAATGCCATCGAGGGCTTTAACGCCTTGCTGCCCAATGGAAATATCCCGCGGCCAGACCTTCTAATAGTGGCGCGTGGTGGCGGGTCGATCGAGGATCTCTGGGGCTTCAACGAGGAAGCCGTGGTGCGCGCCGTAGCGGCCAGCGGCATTCCGGTGATCTCGGCCGTGGGGCACGAGACCGACACCACGCTGATCGACTATGCCTCCGACATGCGGGCGCCGACGCCGACCGCCGCCGCAGAAGCGGCTGTGCCGGTGCGGGCCGAACTCATTGGTTATGTTGACGATTTGGGCTCGCGCCAGCGCCAGGCGACGCGGCGTGTGACGGGCAGTGCGCGCGACCGGTTCCGGGCGGCGGCGGCTGGACTGCCGCGCGCGACAGACCTGGTTTCGACGCAGCGGCAACGGCTCGACCACGCGGCGAGCAACCTGCTCGGGGGCCTGCGCCATTCGGTGCAGGATCGCCGCGTCGCCTTTGCCCGGATCGAGAGCAAGCATGCTGGACGACTTCTTGCCGATCGCTGGAAGGCGGCCTCCGAGCGGCTGACAGGCCTGTCGTTCCGCGGCGAAGCCGGTCTCAACAAGACCGTCGAGCGGGCGCGACTGACCTATGACCCGCGCGCGGCGCGCCTCGGTTCCGCGGCCGGTCGTCTGGTCGAACGCAAGCGGGCGATCTTTGACGCCATCGGTCCGAAACTCTCGCCCAATGCGCTACGGACCGAGCTGCGCCATTCGCAGGGTCAGCTCGCGCCACTGGCATCGCGGCTGCTGGCCGGGATCGCGACCGGGCTTACCGAAAAGCGCTCGGCGCTGACGCAGTCGGGCAAGCTGCTTGTGTCGCTGAGCTACCGGAGCGTGCTGGCGCGCGGCTATGCCGTGGTCAAGGACAGCGAGGGCAATTTGATCCATGGCAAGGCGGGCGTGGCGCCGGGCGATCAGGTTGCGATCGAGTTTGGCGATGGCGCGGTCGGCGCGACGATTGCCGGCAGCCCGCCCATAAAGAAGAAACCACGCCCGCAGACAGGCGACGATAGTCAGGAAAGCCTCTTTTGATCGGGGTGCCGGCCCGCTATATCGGGGCAAAGGTTGAAGGAAGATCGGCATGAACATCTTCGACAAGAGTTTTTCACCCACCGAGGCGACGGTGCGCTATCTCGATGGCGACTATGTCGTGATCAAGCCCGGCACATTCGTGCGCTGCGCCATCACCCAGCGCCCCATTCCGCTCGATGAGCTGTTCTATTGGAGCGTCGACCGGCAGGAGCCCTATGCTGATGCCGTCGCGGCACATACCGCCTTCGAGCGGTTCGGCCGCGGAGCCTGATGGTGGAGGCCGAAGCGTCAGGCCGCCGCCGTTACCTGCTCATTTCCAACGGGCATGGCGAAGATTCCATCGCCGCCAATATCATCCGCCAGCTGCCAGACCATTGCGAGGTGGAAGCCTATCCGATGATCGGCGCGGGCAATGCCTTTGCCGGCGTCTGCCGGATCGTCGGCCCACGCGCCACGCTGGCGTCGGAGGGCTGGCGCAATGTTAAGGGCTCGCTACGCCGTGACGTTGCCACCGGGGGACTGCGCACCGTGCCGCCGGCCCTGCGCTTCCTGCGCCAGGTGCGCGGCAAGTATGACCGCGTGATCGTGGTGGGCGACATGGTGGGGGTGATCGCGAGCTATTTCACCGGCCACCGCAACCTCTTCTATATCGACGTCTACAAGACCGGCTCGGCGCGGCTCTATTCCGGCCCGGAACGCTGGGTGATCAAGCAGGCCTGTGCAACGGTCTTCTGCCGCTCGGAGAGACTGTCGCGCAGCCTCGTCCATATCGGCGTCGATGCGCGCTACGCCGGCAATGTGATGATGGATACCATCCCGCACGGCGAGTATGACGCCGTCTCGCGGCGCCGGTCGGCAAAGGCGGTGACGCTCCTGCCCGGCAGCCGGGCGCTGACAGCCGAGAGCTTTGCGCTGCAGGTGGCGGCCCTGCGCAGGCTGCCCATCGCGGAACGGCCGGATGTGTTCCTCGCCGTCGCGGGAAACGTCAATGTCGAGGAACTGGCCAAAAAGGCCGGCTTGCAGCGGACGCCAATGCTCAGCGCGGAACCGGGCGATCTGGGCGAGTTGTCGGATGGCGAGCTGACCATTCACATGGCGCGCGGCTCGGCCATGGGCAATTTGCTGGCCACGTCGGATGTCGTGCTGTCGCAGGCCGGTACGGCGACGGTGCAGTCGCTGGGGCTGGGCAAGCCCGTCATTACCTTCATCAATCCGCGGGACCGGCGGTCGCGCTTTATCGATGAGCAGATGCTGTTCGGGGATGCCCGGACGGTGGTCCCGCCGGAGGCGGGTGCCGTGGGCGCGGCGCTGCAAAAGCTGCTGTCGGACGATACCGAACGGGCGCGGCTGGGCGAGATCGGCCGCCAACGCATCGGCGGCCCGGGTGCCATTTCGGCTGTCATCGAGGCGCTGGTGGCCTGCTGAAATCAGATCTTGCTGGTTTCAGGGTCCATCAGGCGGTGCAGGTGGACGATGAAATAGCGCGTATGCGCATTGTCCACGGTCATCTGGGCCTTCTGCTTCCACACCGCATAGGCAGCGGCATAATTGGGATAGAGACCGACGATGTCGACCTTGTCGAGATCGGTGAAGGTCACGCCTTCAAGGCTGGACAATTCGCCGCCGATCACGAGGTGAAGGAGTTGCTTGGGCGCGGTTTCGTTAGCCATCGGTCTGGTCCGTCGTTTCTGGGGTGGACAATTCTGCGTCGCCGGTCTCGGGGGCTGGACAGCCATAGACCTTGATCAACGCCGCATGAACGAGGGGTTTTAGGCTCATATCGCTGAGCGCCGCAAGCGCCCCGTGACGCACATCTCGTCTGTTGAAACGGGGGAAGCCGGCGCACACATCGGCGATATCGACGCCACATTCGTCAAGGATCAGCGTCGCGGCAGCAATATCCCAATCCTGGCTGCCGCGGCGGTTGGCCACCGCATCGAGCTTGCCTGTCGCCACCTGGACGAGGCGGTAGGCGAGCGAGGGATAATAGGGACCGCGTGTATAATGGAGCCCTGCCGCCTGCATTTCCTGATGCACGGCGCCGGCAGCGGGAATGATGGGGGCATCGCCGGCGCGGCGGCTGCGCTGGATGGCGCGGCCATTGAGCCGGGCGCCCTCGCCGCGGACTGCGTCATACATTTCATCGCGCACGGGGGCATAGACAACGCCAGCCACCGGCACGCCGTTCTCGACCACCGCCAGCGACACCGTCCAGCTGTCCTCGCCGCGCAGGAAGCCGCGCGTGCCATCGATCGGGTCGACGACGAAGACGCGTTCGCAATCGAGGCGACTGGGATTGTCGGCGGTTTCCTCGCTCAGCCAGCCATAGTCGGGCCGCGCCTGCAGCAGGGCATTGGCGAGATAGCGGTCGACGAGAATGTCGGCTTCGCTGACCGGGGATGAATTCTCCTTGTCCCAGCTCTTGACCGGCCGCTTGAAGAAGCTGCAGGCGATGATGCCCGCTGCCACCGCAGAGGTGCGGAGCAGTTCGAGATCATCGCTATAAGTGGTCGCTGGAACGGGCATTTCCCGGCCTTGTAGGCCGGGCGCCGGGCTTGGGCAAGGGGTGCGCCAAAGGGCGTGATCAAACCCACAAATATGGCAGGGTTAATCGGGTCGCACCGCACGCGGTTAACCGGGTCCTACAGGGTGCAATACCCTGCTAACCCTTCGGGAAAACAACATAAACTTAACCGAACCGATTAAGGTGGCAGGTAAGGGGACGCGCTATGTTGGTCACACGAAAGAGGGCACCAATAACAAGCTCTCGAAGTTGACAGGAAGGCGAATTCAAATGGTTCATGGTGTTGCGATGGAAGGGACGTCTGTCGTACTCGCTTTTGGCCGGCCCACGCTGACAGATCGTCGCTTTGTGGCTGCCAATGACAATGGCCCGCGAGATCCCGTAAAGACCGTAACCGTACGCCGCATGCTCGAGCAGAGCGGCGTGGCCATCAAGGTCAAGGTTCCGGTAACAGAATTCATCGGCGTGGCCGTGGCCACGAGCATTTCCGAGGACGGCGTTTTGACCAGCATGATCGAGCTGGTGCATTCCGACAGCGAGCTGAATTATCGCGTCTTCGAGGAAGAGGGCAATCACAGCGTCGTTGCCGAATGGCAGAACTGGGGCAAGAAGCTTCGCCTGCCGCTGTTCATCAAGGCCGGCGATGGCGCCTATATGCCCTATAGCCAGCAGGTCGATGGCGTCGCCGTGGGCAATACGGCCTCGCGCCGGAAGCTCGTCGCGGAAGCCAATCGCCGCCCCCGCTTCCTCAACCGCCGCCAGCCGGGCAGCCAGCCCGACGCATAAGTTTTACAGTTTGCCTCCAAGCACGTTTGAAGGGTTGACCAGTGGTGCGGTCAGCCCTTTTGACGTTTCAGGTGTTTTGACGAGCTTGGTGCTTCCACAATCACGGTGTCACCCCGGCCTTGAGGCGGGGCCTATCTCGATATGACGCCACAGCCGCAAGGTCGATCGTCCGAACCACCTGGCGGCCGGACACACATCTCGGGATGGGTCCCGGCTCAAGGCCGGGATGACATCGAGTGGGTGGGGCGCCTTGTGGACACCACAACAGGCCTACCAAACCCACTCCGCCAACAGCGCCAGCGACAAGACGATCCCCACATAGTGGTTGCTGTAGAAGCGGGCCCGCGGGTTTTCCGGGCCTGATGCATCGATGGTCATGACCTGCCAGGCAAGGATCGCCGCGGCAACCAGCGACAGCGTGGCGAAAACCAGATTGGCACCGACGAGCAGCGCCGCGGTGAGCCAGAGCAGAAACGCGCCGACATAAAGCACCGCGACCACCGGCTTCACATGCGCCCCAAACAGCCGTGCCGTGGATTTAACACCGATAAGGGCGTCGTCCTCGATATCCTGCAGCGCATAAAGCGTGTCGTAGCCGATGACCCAGAGGATGGTGCCGGCATAGAGCAGCACCGGGGCCCAGCCGAGGCCGCCGGTCTGCGAGGACCAGCCGACCAGCGCGCCATAGGAAAAGGCGAGGCCCAGAAAAGCCTGGGGCCACCAGGTGATGCGCTTCATGAACGGATAGATGGCGACCAGCACCAGCGAGGCGACGCAGGCCCAGACGGTGAAGCGGTTGAACTGGAAAAGGATGACCGAGGCCAGCAGCGCCTGGGCGATCATGAAATAAAGCGCCTCGCGGGCGGTGACCTGGCCCGATGGAATGGGACGCGAGCGCGTGCGAGCAACTTTGTTGTCGATGTCGCGGTCGACGATGTCGTTAAATGTGCAGCCAGCGCCGCGCATCAGGGTTGCGCCGACGAACATCAATATAGCCGCGATCCAGTCGAAGCCGCGCTCCGGCGCGCTGACGGCAGCAAGCCCGAGGCCCCAGATGCAGGGCCAGAACAGCAGCCAGATGCCGATGGGGCGATCCCAACGCGCGAGGCGGGCATAGGGTTTCAGCCAGGCGGGCGCATGGCGATCGACCAGATTGCCTGATTGTGCATCGGCGACAGTGCCGGGAGGGGTATCGGTCATGGAAAGCGTCCTGGAGTTGTGTGCCACGCCCTCGTGGTTCGAGGCTTTGCTGCGCAAAGCACCTCACCATGAGGGCTACTGAGAACTCGATCCAGCAACAGACCTCATGGTGAGGTGCGAGTTCTTCACGAGCCTCGAACCACGAGGGCGTGGCACAATGATTGATCTGCCCGGCTTGCCGCGGACAGTGCTTCAGTCCTAACTGCGGCTTTACCACTGCGCAAGATTGCCATGCCACGTAGCCATTCCACCCTGCCCCGCCTTTATGTCGAGCCTGATCTTGCCGGAGGCCGCCAACTGGCGCTTGGCAAGGAACAGTCACTCTATCTCGCCGCAGTGCTGCGCAAGGCCGTGGGCGACGAGGTGGTGGTGTTCAATGGACGCGATGGGGCGTGGCTGTCGCGGCTCGCCAGCGATTCGAAAAAATCGGTGGTGCTGGACCTCGTCGAACAGATTGCCGGCCAAACGCCGGTGTCGGACCTCTGGTATGGTTTTGCCCCGCTCAAGACCGAGCGGCTGGATTATGTGATCCAGAAGGCTGTGGAAATGGGCGCCGGGACGATCCAGCCGGTGCTGACCCGCTTCACCCAGGTCAGCCGGCTCAAGCATGACAAGCTCGTGGCCAATGCGATCGAGGCGGCAGAGCAATGCGAAGTGCTGAGCGTGCCCACAGTGGAAACGGAAGTCACGCTGGAACGGCTGCTCGATGCCTGGCCGGAGGATCGGGCGCTGGTGTTTGCCGATGAGGGCGCGGCCTCGTCTTCGCCGGTCGAGGCGCTCGGCGCGCTCAAAGGCCGCAAGGTGGGCGTTCTGATCGGACCGGAGGGCGGGTTTTCCGACGAGGAACGCGCAAAGCTGCGCGCCCTGCCCTATGTCGTGCCGATCAGTCTGGGGCCCCGAATCCTGCGGGCTGATACGGCATCGGTCGCGGCGCTGGCAGTTATTCAGGCTATCATCGGTGATTGGCGATAAAACGCGATTGCTTTCGGCTGGTGCAACGCTATGTTCCGCGCCACATTGACCTATCCCCTCCTTGAGGACTGCTTATGGCCGGCGCCGACATCAATTCTCCCCTGATCGACTCGCGAGCCGATCTGATCGAGGCCATGGCGCGTGGCGCCAAGCCCGAGAGCGAGTGGCGCATCGGCACTGAGCACGAGAAACACGTCTTCCACACCAATCCGCTCCGGCCGGTGACCTATGAGGGCCCGCAGGGCATCAAGGCGCTGCTCGATGGCGTCGAGAAGGAAACCGGCTGGCATCCGTTCTACGACGGCGACCACGTGATTGGGTTGCGCAATGACGCGGTCGCTGGCGGGATTTCGCTGGAGCCGGGCGGACAGTTCGAACTGAGCGGCGCGCCGATGGAAGACCTGCATGGCACGGCGGCGGAAATGGCCGAGCATATGCGCGTCGCCAAGAAGGTTGCGGCGCCGCTCGATATCCATTTCCTGGGCCTGGGCGTCACGCCACTGTGGAGCGTGGACCAGATCCCCTCCATGCCGAAGTCGCGCTACGGCATCATGAAGCCCTATATGGAAAAGGTGGGCACGCTGGGGACATCGATGATGTTCCGCAGCTGTACCGTCCAGACCAATCTCGATTTTTCCAGTGAAGCCGACATGGTCAAGAAACTGCGCGTCTCGGTGGCGCTGCAGCCGGTAGCAACGGCGCTGTTTGCCAGCTCGCCCTTCTCGGAAGGCCGCGACAGCGGCTATCTCAGCTTCCGCAGCCATATCTGGCTCAATACCGACAATGACCGCACCGGCATGCTGCCCTTCGCCTTCGACGAGGGCTTCGGTTTCGAGCAATATGCCGATTATGCGCTCGATGTGCCGATGTATTTCGTCATCCGCGATGGCGCCTATGTGAATGTAGCCGGCGAAAGCTTCCGGGCCTTCCTGCGCGGAGAGCTGCCCCAGCTTCCGGGCGAGAAGCCGACGATCAAGGATTGGGAAGATCATCTGTCGACGATTTTCCCTGAAGTCCGGCTCAAGCAGTTCCTTGAAATGCGCGGCGCTGACATGGGCGACGAAAAGTCGGTGACAGCGCTCTCGGCCTTCTGGACGGGGCTGCTCTATGACGAAGTCTCGCTCGAAGCGGCCTATGAGCTGATCGAGCCGTGGTCGAGCGAGGAGCGCGACTATATGCGCCGCGAAGTGCCGCGCCTGGGCCTGATGACGCCGCATGACCGGTCCAATCTCTATGATGTCGCAGCGCAGGCCGTGGGCATTGCCGAGGCCGGCCTCGTGCGTCGTGACCGTCGCAATGCCCAGGGCAAGGACGAGACCATTCACCTTGCGCCGCTGGAAGAGGCCATCCGCCACGCGCAATCTCCGGCCGATCGCTGGCTGGAGAAATTCCGCGGCGAATGGAATGGCGACGTTACCTCGGTGTTCATAGAAGCCGAGATGTAATTCTCGTCCTTTGCATGCACTCACCGAACTAGCCAAAAACGCGGTGTCATCCCGGCCTTGAGCCGGGACCCATCTCGAGATTCCGCCACAGCCGCAAGGTGGCGGCAACGAACAAACCACCTTGCGGCAGACCATGCACCTCAGGATGGGCCCCGGCTCAAGGCCGGGGTGACACCGTGGATGGGGATGCACCACGCCCAACTAATCCTTGCCACCCCTCTCCCCATCGTGCATCACGCCTGCACAAATCTGGAGGCACGGTATGCGGGTTCTGGTCATCGGTTCGGGCGGGCGCGAGCATGCCCTGGCGTGGAAGATCGCGCAGTCGCCGCTCCTGACCAAGCTGTTCATCGCGCCGGGCAATGGCGGCACCGGATCGGTGGCGGACAATGTCGTTATCGACATTACCGACCACAAGGCCGTGGTGGATTTCTGCAAGCTGATGGCGGTGGATTTCGTCGTGGTGGGCCCGGATGCCCAGGTCGTCGCCGGGCTGGGCGATGATGTGCGCGCCGCCGGGATCACCTGTTTCTGCCCGAGCAAGGCCGCGGGACAATTGGAAGGCTCGAAGGGTTTTACCAAGCAGCTCTGCGACGAGATGGATATTCCCACGGCTGCCTATGGGCGCTTCGACAGCGAAGCCAAGGCGCTGGCCTATCTCTACACCCAGAGCGCACCGATCGTGGTCAAGGCCGATGGTCTGGCCGCGGGTAAGGGCGTGACCGTGGCGATGAGCATCGAAGAGGCCGAAGAGGCTGTTATCGACTGCTTCTCCGGCGCTTTTGGCGCCTCCGGTGCATCGGTGGTGATCGAGGACTTCATGGAGGGCGAGGAGGTCAGCCTGTTCGTGCTCTGCGATGGCGAGAACATCCTGCCGCTGACCACGGCGCAGGACCACAAGCGGGTGTTCGACGGCGACCAGGGGCCCAACACGGGTGGTATGGGCGCCTATTCGCCGGCTCCGGTGATGACGCGCGAGGTCTATGACGAGGTGATCGAAAAGATCATCTGGCCGACGGTGCGTGGTCTCAAGGCGCGCAGAACGCCCTATCAGGGGGTGCTTTATGCCGGGCTGATGCTGACGCCGGATGGGCCGAAACTGGTCGAATACAATGCGCGCTTCGGCGATCCGGAGACGCAGGTGCTGGTGATGCGGATGGAAAGCGACCTGCTGCCGCTGCTGCATGCCACGGCGACGGGGTCGCTCAAAGGCCATGACGTCAGCTGGAAAGACCAGTATGCGCTGACGGTTATCCTCGCCACCAATGGCTATCCGGGCGACTATGGCAAGGGCAGCGAGATCCGCGGCATGGATGGCCTCGACAATGATCATCTGACCGTCTTTCATGCGGGAACGCGGCGCGATGGCGACCGTTTACTGGCTGCCGGTGGACGCGTGCTGAATGTGACAGCGTTGGGCGATACCGTGCAGGAGGCACAGACCCGTGCTTATGCAGGCGTGGACGCGATTGACTGGCCAGAAGGCTTCTGCCGCCGCGACATCGGCTGGCGCGAAATCGCCCGACAGCTCCCCAAACCCAGCTGAACCCTTTCTCAATCTGGGTAGCCTAGCCTATCTTCGAACTGTCTTTGACGGTACGCCGCCTCAACGCCCGCCGACACCGCTGCAAATGCGCGGAAGGGCGATCATCGAGCGGATGCGGTCGAGGCGTCAGGAGCGGGTGGAGATGGAAACTCTGTCTGGACCACGGATTGGGGTCGCGCTGGGCGGCGGTTCGGCGCGCGGGCTGACGCATATTCCCTATATCGAGGCGATGGACGAGCTGGGCCTCAAGCCCGCCGTGATCTCGGGCACGTCGATCGGCGCGCTGATCGGGGCCGGCTGGGCGGCCGGGATGACCGGCAAGGAATTGCGCGAGCATAGCTATGAAGTGCTGGGCACGATGCGGATCATCGCCAGCAAGCTCTGGGCAACGCAATTGCGCGGCTTGAGCGGCGTGTTCAAGACCGGCATTCCGATGCAGCTCGACGCGACCCATATCGTGGACGCTTTCACCCCGACGAGCTTTCCGCTGCAGTTCAAGGACCTCAAGATCCCGCTCTATGTGGTGGCGACCGATTTCCAGTCCTGGCACCAGGTGGTGTTCAATTCCGGCCTGCTGCGGCCCGCCATTGCGGGCTCGATCGCCATTCCGAGCCTGTTCAAACCCGTGACCTATGCCAATCACATCCTCGTCGATGGCGGCGTGGTCAATCCGCTGCCGCTCGACCAGGCCGATATCGGCACCGACTTCCTGATCGGCATCGACGTCAACGGCGACCCGTCGCAGGGTCTCACCAAGACCGACCACAAGGCGCTCGACATGTGGTTCGGCTCGGCCCAGATCATGATGCATTCCCTGACGGCGCATATGATGGCCGCCTATCCGCCGGACATGTATATCCGGCCCCATGTCGCCAATTTCGGGGCGATGGAATTCTGGCGCGTACGCGAGATCGTCGAGCGCGGCGACGCGGAAAAAGAGCGCTTCAAGCGCATTCTCGCCGGCAAGATCGAAGCCTATATCGCCGGCAAGGTGCCGGTTAATCCAAGCGTCTAGCTGAAGTACCGGACGGGGTCGCCATAGCGGGATAGCTGGGCGTCGCTTGTGTAGAAGTCCAGCCCCTCGACCTTGGCTTGCGTTACCAGCATGCGATCAAAGGGATTGCGATGGATCAGGGGCAGTTGGCCGATGGCGACAGCGTGTTCTCCGGTAACGTCCAGCTCCCGATAGCCGATATCCAGCCAGCGCCTGCGAAGATCACCGGGATCGACCGTGAAGTCGGAACGGCCCAGGGCGGCCTTGATTGCCACTTCCCAGACATTGACCACGCTGAAACAGGGCACGGTCGTTGCAGCTTCCAGAATCTCAGCTACGCCTAGGGGAAGCCGGTCGCGCTTGGCGCTAGCCCAGAGAAGGATGTGTGTATCGAGAAAGACCCTCATTCCTTGCCGTAGAACATGTCCTCGATCTCCTCCTGACCCATGGTGTCGAAGTCATCGGGGATGTTGAACTGGCCTTCCATGAAACCAATGCGCTGGAATTTTTTCTCTTCCGGCGGATCGATCGGCACCACCTTGGCCATGGGCTTGCCGGCCTTGGCGATGATGAAAATCTCGCCTTGAGCTGCCTTTTCGACAAGGCTGGAGAGGTTCGTATCGGCGTCCTCGATATTGATCGTGTCCATCGTCGGCTCCCGACTGTGTCCCCTAAATCTAGTTTACCGGCGACGCACAAACAAGAATGGCCGCCGGGTCACCGGCGGGCCATCAAAGGCTTGTCAGAAAGGCAGATCAGGCCGGAATGGTCGGATCGAGATCGGCGGAATAGTCCACGCCGCTGAGGCCAAAGCCGAAGAGGCGCAGGAATTCCTCGCGATATTTCGGCAGGTCGGCCAGGTCGGCGAGGTTTTCGGTGGTGAGTTCTTCCCAGCGCTTGGCCAGTTCGGCCTGCATGGTCTCGGACAGTTCCCAATCGTCGACGCGGATGCGGTTCTCGTCATCGGCGGCAATGTCGCCCTGGAGCTTGGCGCGGAACAGGCGGTCGATCTGCTCGATCGGGCCTTCGCCCAAGCCCATTTCGTCCTCGACCTTGATCAGGACAGTGCCATAGA
Source organism: Candidatus Devosia phytovorans (assembly GCA_029202405.1). Lineage (NCBI taxonomy): Bacteria > Pseudomonadati > Pseudomonadota > Alphaproteobacteria > Hyphomicrobiales > Devosiaceae > Devosia > Candidatus Devosia phytovorans. The sequence continues at coordinate 2,608,674 of CP119312.1, forward strand.
GCGGCACGACGGGAATGGCCGAGCTCGCCTGAGTCACGACGGCCTTGAGCGCCACGACATGGGCGGCATGCTCGCCATGGGTAGCGCGGATGGCGGTTGCCGCGCGATCAAGGTCGCCCTTGGCTTTGCCCAGGGTGCCCTTGTGATAGATCGGCCAGGTCAGTTCGCTGCCGAGATAGGTATAGTTGAGCGAAAGAAACCCGTCGGCCAGCACGCCGGCGTCGGACAGGGCCTTGATCCAGAGTTCCCAATCCTCGCCACCCATGACCTTGACGGTGGCGGCGGCTTCGTCTTCGGTCGCCGGCTCGACCGAGATGGTGGAGACTTCGCCCGTGCCGGTGTTGAGCGTCTTGGAGGTGACTGCTGCGCCATAAGGCTTGATGGCCGAGCGGTAGGTCACGCCGTCCTTGGGATCGGTACGGACCGGCGAAGCGACGGAATAGACCACTAGGTCGACCTGGCCGAGCTTGTCCTTGATGGCAGCAATGGCTTCGGCCTTGGTGGCGTCGGAGAAGGCATCGCCCTCAATGGTCGTGGCGACGCGCCCGGCGGCCTCGGCGCGCTTTTCGAAGGCGCGGTTATTGTACCAGCCGGCGCTGGCGGTCTTGCCTTCGGCGGGCGGGCGCTCGAAGGAGACGCCGACCGTATCGGCATCGCTGCCGAAGGTGGTGACGATGCGCGAGGCAAGGCCATAGCCGGTCGAGCAGCCGAGAACCAGCACACGCTTGCGGTCACTGGGGATGGCGCCCTTGACCACGACATGGTCGATCTGGCGCTGCACATTGGTGGCGCAGCCGACGGGATGGGCCGTGGTGCAGATGAAGCCGCGAATCTTGGGTTCGATGATCATGCCGGTTCTCCGAGCTTAAGCTTTGCCTTCGCATAGCGGGCAGAAGGCCACCCTGCCACAAGAAAATGCAGCAGGGTGGCCTAAGCGGTGAATGTGGCCGGCTTTAGCCCTTGGCCGGCTCGGCCTCGCCTTGGATCGCCTTGCCCTGCATGGCGGAAGCCAGCAGTGCTGCGAGCCCTACCAGTCCCAGTACGATCAGCATGGCATTGCGCAGGCCGAATTCCTCGCCGACGAAGCCAAGCAGCGGCGGGCCGACGAGGAAGGCGACATAGCCCACCATGGCGACGATGCGGACGCGGGCGGCCGGATTGGGACCAGAATCGCCGGCGGCCGAAATGGCGACGGGGAAGCCGAGCGAGGCGCCGAGGCCCCAGAGGATCACCGCCGCACCGGCGAGGATCGGGTTGTGGGCGAAGATGACAAAGCAGAGGCCAATGGCACCAATGACGGCCGATCCGCGAATGACGGCGACGCGGCCGAAGCGGGCGAGGAACCAGCCGCCGGCGAAGCGGCCCAGTGTCATGGCCGAGGCAAAGCCGAGGAAGACCAGCGAGCCCGAAGTGGCGCTGAAGCCATATTCGTCGACCATCAGCAGTGGCAGCCAGTCATTGGCCGCGCCCTCGGCGAGAGCCATGGCAAGTACCACGATGCCGATCAGGATGACGCGCGGATCCTTCCAGACAGCCGGGCCGCGATCAATAGGCGCCCCGCCTCCGACAGCGCGGGCTTCGATGCCAATGCCGAAGGGAATGTCTCGCACAAAGTAAAACAGGCAGGGCACGGCAATGACGGCAATGGCGACCAGATGAAACGCCACCGGGAAGTTGATCGCCGTGGCCAGCATGCCGAGCAGGGCGCCTGCCACCGTGCCGAGGCTGAAGCAACCATGCAGCGTATGCAGCACATGCTGGCCGGAAATGCGCTCGACATCGGCGCCGTCGACGTTGATGGCGATCTCCGACATGCCCATGCCGAGGCCAAAGAGAAACAGGCTAAAGGCCACCAGCCAGGCCGAGGCCAGGACCACACCACCGGCCATCACGGTCAGCGCCAGCATGACGATGAGCATGCTGACCAGTGCAATCGGCCGCGTGCCGAAGCGGCCGACCAGCCAGCCTGAATTGAGAATGCCGGTCATCGAGCCGACGGAGACGCCAAACAGCACGAGGCCCATTTCGCCGATAGAGGCGCCCAGGGCATCGCGAATGGCCGGCGTGCGCGTGACCCAAGAGGCGAGCGCCACGCCGGGCAGGAAGAAGAAAACAAACAGCGCAAAGCGCCGGCGGCTTGTAGCGGAATCCATTGTGGGGCCTTGGGTGGTCGATGCGTACAGGCGTACAGTTATGTGTACATATGTACGCAAACGCGCTAGAAGGGAAGCTGTTGTTGGGGAAATTCTATGAGCGACAGTATGAAAGCCCGACGCCGGCACGATCCGGACCGGCGCGAGCGCATCATCGGCGCGGCGCTGGAGGTGATTGCGCAACATGGCGTGGCTGGCACGACGCATCGCCGCGTGGCGGAAGCGGCCGATGTGCCGCTGGGCTCCATGACCTATCATTTCGACAGTCTCGAAGAGCTGGTCATCGCCGCCTTCACCCGGCTCGACCGGCAGATCTCGGGCTACTACTGGCGCATGCTGGAGGGGGCGAAAAACCGCGACGAGGCCTGCGAGGCCGTGGTCGATATCATCTGCGGCAGCACCTGGACCGATCCCTATATGACGCAGTTGTTCGAACTTTATGCCTTTGCGGCCCGGAAGCCGGAAATCCGCAAAATCCTGTCAGACTGGATGAGCCATAGCCGACAGGCCATGGAACTGCATTTCCCGCCCCATGTCGCGCGGGCGCTCGACGCTGTTATCGAAGGCGCAACGATCCACAACATGGCCAGCGAAGGCCACCTGCCGCGGGAGGAAGTGCGGGCTATGGTCAGGGCGATCGTGGAGATGGGCTAACGCAGCGCCCGGAAGAAATCGCGCAGCTGCGCCTCAGCCCGGCTGGCGCCCAGGCCGGAAATGATTTCAGGCCGGTGGTGGCAGGTGGGCTGATCAAAAAGGCGGATGCCGTTCTCGACAGCGCCGGCCTTGGTGTCTTCGGCAGCGAAATAGACGCGGCGCAGCCGGGCATGGGCAATGGCGCCGGCGCACATGGCGCAGGGTTCGAGCGTGACGTAAAGGTCGCAGCCGTCGAGGCGGCCGGTGCCGCGGGTCTTAAGCGCAGCTCGGATCGCCAGCATTTCGGCATGGGCCGTGGGATCGCCCAAGGCCTTCATGCGATTGCGCTCGGCAGCGAGCACCACATCGCCTTCCATGACCACGGCGGCAACAGGCGCCTCGCCATGGGTGGCGGCCTCGTCGGCGAGGGAAAGGGCAAGGTCCATGGGGGATTGGCGGGTCATGGATGAGACTTAGCGGCAGCGGCGGCGAGGCTCAAGTGTGAGAAAGAGTACCTCCACCTAGCCTCCCCCTGAAAAGGGGGAGGGACAGATCCAGCTTGAGGCACGATCCTGCCACGCCCACCGGCCGGATCCCTCCCCCTATCAGGGGGAGGCTAGGTGGGGGTATCCGACAAAGACTCTCGAAAGCATCGCCGTCTGCCCTATATTACGGCTTCAGGAGAATCGCCCTTGCCCATCCGCCAACTGCCCGAAGATCTGATCAACCGCATCGCCGCCGGCGAGGTGGTGGAGCGGCCTGCCAGTGTGGTCAAGGAACTGGTGGAAAATGCCATCGATGCGGGGGCCAACCGGATCGTGGTCACAACGGCGGCGGGCGGCAAGGGGCTGATCCGGATCGAGGACGACGGGCATGGCATGGACCGTGCCGACCTAGTGCTGTCGGTCGAGCGGCATGCCACCTCCAAACTCAACGAAGACGAGCTCGACGATATCCGAACCCTCGGTTTTCGCGGGGAGGCGCTGGCTTCCATCGGCTCGGTGGCCGAGCTTTCCATTGCCTCGCGCACTGCCACCGCCGAAAGCGGGCTGAAGCTTGAGGTCAAAAGCGGCGTCCGTACCGGCCCGGTGCCGGTGGCGATGAACCGGGGCACCACGGTGGAGGTGAAGAACCTCTTTTCCAATGTGCCGGCGCGACTGAAATTTTTGAAAAGCGATCGGGCCGAAGGCGGCGCCATCACCGATGTGATCAAGCGGCTGGCCATGGCCAATCCGGGCGTGCATTTCATGCTCAATGGCAGCGACCGTTCGCCCAGCAACTGGCCCTCGGTCAGCGGCCACGGTGCGCTCGAAGCGCGGCTGGGTCAGGTGATGGGCGATGACTTCGCGCAGAACGCAGTGCGGCTGGCGACCAGCCGGCATAACGTTGTTGTCGCCGGCATGGCAGGCCTTCCGACCTACACGCGGGCGAACTCTCTCTCGCAATTTTACTTCGTCAACGGCCGTTCGGTGAAGGACAAGGTGCTGGTGGGCGCGGTGCGCGCGGCCTATGCCGACTACACTTTCCGCGACCGCTTTCCCGTGGTGGCGCTTTATATCGCGGTCGATCCGGGCGAGGTGGATGTCAATGTGCATCCGGCCAAGGCCGAGCTGCGCTTTCGCGATGCGGGTGCGGTGCGCGGCGCGGTGATCCGTGCCGTGGGCGAGGCGCTGACGGCGGCGGGGTTCAAGGCCAGCACCAGCGTGGCCGATGATGTGCTGGGGGCGTTCACGGCGCCGGCCTATGAGGTGGGCTCTGCGCCTGAGCTTGCGGCGCCGGCGTCGTCCTATGGCTATGCGCCCGCGCGCAGCTCGGCTTTCGCCGGTTACGACCGCCCCATGAGTACGGGCAGTGCCAATCCCTGGTCGCCCAACTATGAGGCACAAAGCGGGCTGGCGGGGCTGAGCGAGCCGAGTGCCCGGGTCGAGGCGGCAGAGGCGGCCCCAGCGCTGATGGAGTTTCCGCTGGGCACGGCGCGGGCGCAGATGTTTGACAATTTCATCATCGCCCAGAATGGCGAGGGGCTGTTGCTGGTCGATCAGCATGCTGCCCATGAGCGTCTCGTCTATGAGCGGTTCAAGGCGCAACTGGCCTCGGGGCCGGTGGCGAGCCAGGCGCAGCTGATCCCGCTCGTGGTGGAAATGCCGGAGGAGGATTGTGCGCGGCTCGAAGACGCGGCCCCTGAACTCGAGCGTTTCGGGCTCTATCTCGAACGCTTCGGGCCGCGGGCGATTGCCGTGCGCGAGACCCCTGCCCTGCTTGGCAATTCCGATATCGAGGGCCTGGTGCGCGACGTGGCCGATGGCCTCTCCGAATGGGACAGTATTGCGGCGGTCAGCGACCGGATGGAGGCCATCATCGCGCGCATGGCCTGCCACGGCTCGGTGCGATCGGGGCGGCGCTTGCGGGTCGACGAGATGAATGCGCTGTTGCGCGACATGGAGGCGACGCCGCACTCCGGCCAGTGCATCCATGGGCGGCCGACCTATGTCGAGCTCAAGAAAAAAGATATCGAACGGCTGTTTGGCCGGAGCCGATAGGAACAGCATGACCAGCGGAATTCACCACGTCACGCTCATCAGCGGCAATGTGCAGGCCAATGTCGATTTCTATGTCGGCTTCCTCGGGTTGCGGCTGGTCAAGCGGACGGGCGGCTATGAGGATGCGCGGCAGCTGCATCTGTTTTACGGCGACTACAATGCCGAGCCGGGTTCGCTGATCACCTTCCTTGTCTGGGAGGGTGGTGGCCGCGGCCAGGCTGGGGCGGGGCAGGTCAGCGAATTGGCGCTGGCCATTGCGCCCGGTTCGATCGGCTACTGGCTGGAGCGAGCCATCAGGCATCAGGTTCAGGTCGAAGGCAGTTCCCAGGAATTCGGCGAGCCGGTGCTGCGCTTACGCGACCCGGATGGCGTGGTGATCAAGCTGGTGGGCGCCGCCCTGCCCGCACTGGTCATGCCCGAGAGCGACATTCCGTCCGAGCATGCCATTCGCCGCATTCACGGGGTGACGCTGCTGTCGGAGGTGCAGGAGGAAACCGTTGGCTTCCTGCGCCAGTATTTCGGCTTCCGCACCGGCGCCAGCGAGGGCACGACGCAGCGCATGGTGTCCGACATTGGCGACGTGCTCGATATCCGCGATGCCTCGGGTTTCTGGCCCGGCGCGCCGGGCACGGGCACGGCCGACCATGTGGCGGTGCGTGCGACGGATGCGGCGGCCGTCGAAAGTGTGGAACAGGCGCTGCGGCAGCGCAATTCCAGTCTCACGAACCTGCATGACCGGAACTACTTCACCTCGCTCTATGTGCGCGAGCCGGGTGGCGTGTTGATCGAAATGGCCAGCGACGGGCCGGGGTTTATCAAGGACGAGAGTGTCGAGGCTCTGGGTACGACACTGTTCGTGCCGCCCGACGAGCAGGACAAGGCAGAGGACATCAAGGTCATGCTGCCGCAATTCGGCCTGCCGGGCGATGAGCGCGTGGTCTATCGCGACCTGATCTACACGCATCGCTTCTTCACGCCCGAGATGCCCAGTGGTCGCACGCTGCTGCTCATGCATGGGACGGGTGGCGACGAGGCCGATCTGATGCCCTTGGCTCACCGCGCCGATCCGCATGCCACCCTGCTCGGCCTGCGCGGTCGCAGCGTGGAAAGCGGCACGCAGCGCTGGTTCCGCAGCCTGGGCCCGACCCTGTTCGACCAGAAGGACATTGCCTTCGAATCCGGCGCCCTGACCGCCTTCATGGACGAGACACGATCCGCCTATGGCCTAGATTTCGAGCAGACCGTGGCGATCGGCTATTCCAACGGCGCCAATTTCCTCGCCGCCGCCATGCTGCTGCAGCCGGACCTCTTGATCCGCAAGGCGGTCCTGCTGCGGCCGGTGCCGGTCCTGAGCGCGGTGCCCAAGGCCGATCTCAGCGGGCGACAGGTGCTCATTATCGCTGGCGAAAACGACGCCTATCGCAGCAAAAGCGAGGAACTGGCGCAGGTACTGGAGCAGGCCGGTGCAACCGTGCAGTTCGAAGTCGTCTCCGTTACCCATGAGCTCACGCCGCGCGATCCGGAGGTGATAGCGGGGTGGCTGGGGGAGCAGCAGTATCGCAAACTGATACCAAATCTTGACGCCCTAACACGTATCAAGTATTGATACCAAAACGGTGCGGCATGATCGGGTCATTTCGCGGCAAAATTGCTGAACAGGTGGCTCACGGCAAGGTGCCCAAGGGCTTTGCTGCCGATTTGCTGCGACCTGCCCAGCGACGGCTAGCTGCGCTGATGTCTGCGATCGAATTGGCCGATCTGCGTGTGCCACCGGGCAACAGGCTCGAAGCCTTGTCCGGCAACCGCGCCGGTCAGCATTCAATACGCATCAACGATCAGTGGCGTATCTGCTTTCGCTGGGTCGATGGCCGGGCCGAGGATGTCGAGATTGTGGACTATCACTGAAGGAGAATGGCCATGACAGTCCGTATCACCCCGCCCGTTCATCCCGGCGAGTATCTGCGTGAGGAATTGCTTGAGCCCTTGGGTCTGACGCCCTACGCGCTTGCGGGGCGGCTGGGGGTACCCAGAACCCGCATCGAAAGGCTGGTGCGCGAGGAAACCGGCGTCACGCCCGACACAGCCCTGCGGCTGGGCCGGTTTTTCTCCATGACGCCGGAATTCTGGATCAACATGCAGGGGCTTTACGACCTGACGCTGGCCGAAGCGGCGGCGGAAGGAGTGCTTCGGTCCATCGAACCGATTACCCTGCCCGCCGCCTGAGCTTTACTGAAACACGCTCGCGCCCTTGTCGGCGACACCCACCAGGCTGCGGAAGCCGGCGAACAGTTCGCGGCCCATGCCGAAATGCTGGCTGCGGAGGTCTTCCGTTGCAGGCGTGCGGGAGAAGAATTCCTTTTCGTCGCCGAGGAAGGTCAGCGTGCCTTCATTGGCGTCGAGGCGGATCAGATCGCCGTCGCGGATCTTGCTGATCGGGCCCGCGTCAATCGCTTCGGGCGTCATGTGGATGGCGGCGGGCACCTTGCCAGAGGCGCCTGACATGCGGCCGTCGGTGAGCAGCGCCACCTTGAAGCCGCGGTCCTGCATGATGCCCAGCGATGGCGTCAGTTTGTGCAGTTCGGGCATGCCGAGGGCCTTGGGGCCGGAGAAGCGGACCACGGCGATCATGTCGCCGGTCAGCTCGCCCGCCTTGAAGGCGGCCTGCAGCGCATCCTGGCCGTGAAAGACCCGGGCGGGCGCTTCGACGACGCGGTGCTCGGGCTTGACGGCCGAGACCTTGATGACCGAACGGCCGAGATTGCCCGTGAGCAGCTTCAGACCACCGGTCGGCTGGAACGGCGTTTTGGTCGAGGTCAGCACCTTCGGAAGCGCCGATTCCTTGGGCGACTGCTCGAAGGCCAGCTTGTCGTCGAGCAGCTTGGCTTCGACGGTATAGTTGGAGAGGCCATCGCCCCAGACGGTCTTGACGTCTTCGTGCAAATGCCCGGATTCCAGCAGTTCCTGGATCAGGAAGCCCATGCCGCCAGCGGCGTGGAAATGGTTCACGTCGGCGACGCCGTTGGGATAGACACGGGCGAGGAGCGGTGTCGCATCGGAGAGGTCGCTCATGTCGTCCCAGGTCACCTGGAGGCCGGCTGCAGCGCCGATGGCGATCAGATGCATGGTGTGGTTAGTCGATCCGCCCGTCGCGTGGAGGCCGACGAGCCCATTGACGATGGCCTTTTCGTCGATGACATGGCCGACCGGCGTATAGTTATTGCCCAGGGCCGTCAGCGACAGGGCGCGGACGGTGGCTTCGCGGGTCAGCGCGTCGCGCAGCGGCGTGCCGGGATTGACGAAGCTGGCGCCCGGCAGGTGCAGGCCCATGATTTCCATCAGCATCTGGTTGGAATTGGCCGTGCCATAGAAGGTGCAGGTGCCGGCCGAATGATAGGACTTGCTCTCGGCCTCGAGCAGTTCGGCGCGGCCGACCTTGCCCTCCATATAGAGCTGGCGGACTTTCGACTTTTCATCATTGGGAATGCCCGAGGGCATGGGTCCGGCGGGCACGAAGACGGCCGGCAGGTGGCCGAAGGTCAGGGCACCAATCAGCAGGCCCGGGACGATCTTGTCGCAGATGCCAAGATAGACGGCGGCGTCGAACATGTTGTGGCTGAGCGAAATCGCCGTCGCCATGGCGATGACATCGCGGCTGAACAGGGAAAGGTCCATGCCCGGCTGGCCCTGGGTCACGCCATCGCACATGGCCGGCACGCCGCCAGCGACCTGGGCCGTGGCGCCAATCTCGCGGGCGGCTTCCTTGATGATGTCGGGATAGAATTGATAGGGCTGATGGGCGCTGAGCATGTCGTTATAGGACGTCACGATGCCCAGGTTGAGCGTCTTGTTGCCAGCCAGCGCAGCCTTTTCGGCGGGCGAGCAGGCGGCAAAGGCATGGGCAAGGTTGCCGCAGGAGAGGACGGCGCGGTGCACGCCGGCCTCACGGGCGGCGTCGAGACGACCGAGATAATCGCGGCGCGTGTCGCGGCTGCGCTCCGCAATGCGGTCGGTGACATCCTGAATGGCCTGACGAACGGACATGATCATGCTCCTGGTAATGGGCGCATGTTCGCGACGAAGGGAGGGGATACCTCCATCGTGACAAGCGCCCCGTGTGCGGAGCCGCGTAGTGGCCAGAGCAATCGATTGGGGATCGCTGAGGGGACTATGGGCACCAATAGACGGTTACGGCGTGGCCGGATCGCAGGACGGCGCGGATGGGCATGTCCTCGATGGGACCATCACCCAAAGCCGTGTCGAGCACGTCGGCCTTTTCCTCCCCTTCGATGTGAAGGTACAGCCCATCCGCGCGGAGGAGTCGCGGCAGGGTAAAGGTTATGCGCGGCTCGCCCGCGCCAGGCGCGCGGATGGCGAGAGCCGGACCTTCGGAACTCAGCGCTTCATCGAGCGTATCACCGCCGGGGAAAAAGCTCGCCGTATGGCCATCGCTGCCCATGCCCAGGATCACCGCGGCAAAGGTCTCGGGCAGTTCTGCCAAAAGCGCATTGGTTTTCGCAACGCCCGTGGCGTCGGGTTCATCACCGCCCGAATAGAGCGGGAAGAAACGGGCCACGGCAGCCGGGCCCTGCAGCATCTTTTCGTTGACCAGCAAGGCATTGGAGCGATCGTTGGTCTCGTCGACCCAGCGTTCGTCGACCAGGGTCACGATGACCTTTTCCCAGTCGATATCCCTGGTCTTGCCCAGCGACTGGAAGAACTTCCCGGGAGTCGAGCCACCACTGACGGCGATCGCTGCCACGCCACGCTCGGCAATCGCATTGCGGATGCGATCGGCAACGGCCTCGGCCAGTTCCTTGGCGAGGGTCGGCTTGTCAGCAAAGCTGCGGCGTTCGATGTTCACTAGTTGTCGTCCTCATACCAGGTGCGGCCGTCGCGCTCGATCAGCGCGATGGCGCCGCTTGGGCCCCAGGTGCCGGCCACGTAGCTCTGCGGCGGTTCGCTGGAGCGATCCCAGGCCTCACGGATCGGATCGACCCACTTCCAAGCCTCTTCCAATTCGTCGCGGCGCATGAACAGCGCCTGGTTGCCACGGATCACGTCGAGCAGCAGGCGCTCATAGGCTTCCGGCGCGCGTTCACTGAACGTCTGGGCAAAGCTCAGGTTCAACGGCACTTCGCGCAGGCGCATGCCGCCCGGGCCCGGATCCTTGATCATCATCAGGAGCTTGACGCCCTCGTCGGGCTGCAGGCGGATGATCAGCTTGTTGGCGCGCGGCGCGCCTTCGGCGTGATCGAAGATGGAATGGGGGATCGGCTTGAACTGGATGCAGATTTCCGAGACGCGGCTGGCCATGCGCTTGCCGGTGCGGAAATAGAAGGGCACGCCCGACCAGCGCCAGTTCTGCACTTCGGCCTTGAGGGCCACGAAAGTCTCGGTGCGGCTGCCCTTCTTCTCGTCGGGCAGTTCTTCCTGGTAGCCGGCGACCGAGGTCGTTTCCGACTTCACGCCCTTGTACTGGCCGCGCACGGTGTTCCTGGCCACGTCGCCATTGGTGATGGGTTTCAGCGCGCGCAGCACCTTCAGCTTCTCATCGCGCAAAGCGTTGGCGTCGTCGCTGGCGGGCGGTTCCATGGCCACGAGGCAGAGCAGCTGCAGCATGTGGTTCTGGATCATGTCGCGCAGAGCGCCAGATTCGTCGTAATAGCCGCGCGTGCCGGCACCGACGCTTTCGGCCACGGTCAACTGCACGTGGTCGATATGGGCGGAATTCCAGATCGGCTCGAAGAGCGTATTGGCAAAGCGCAGGGCCAGCAGGTTCTGCACCGTCTCTTTGCCGAGATAATGGTCGATGCGATAGACCTGATCTTCCTTGAAGATCTTGGCCACGCCATCGTTGATTTCCATCGACGAGCCAAGGTCATGACCGAGCGGCTTTTCGATCACGACGCGGGCGTCGCGGCGATAGAGTTTCTTCTTCTGCAGATACTCGGCGATGGGCTCGAAGAGATCGGGCGCGACGGCAAGATAGAAGGCGCGGACCACATTGGGGTCATCGCGCAAAGCCTTGCCCAGGTCGCCCGATTCATCGGGCTTGCTGGCATCGACCGGCACATAGCTGAAAATCTTGACGAAGCGCTCGATGACGGCCTCGTCCTGATATTCCTTCTCCACGAACTGGGTGACCGCATCGCGGGCGGCGGTCTGGAATTCGGCATCGCTGAGCTTGGAGCGCGAGGCGCCGATGATGCGGCTCTGCTCGTCGAACTGGCCGTCCTTGAAGCGGTGATAGAGCGCAGGAATGAGCTTGCGCTTGGTCAGGTCACCCGTGGCGCCGAACACCACATAGTCGAAAGGCTGGACGGGAATGATACGGCTGGACACTGGGCTCGTCCTTAGTTTGACGCGAAGTTCTGCTGCGCAAGGATAACGGCCCCGTGCAGCGGTTCGTATTTCGGCAGGGCAACGAAGCTGCCGTATTTTTCTTCGAGAATGGGGAACAGGCGCTGGCCAAAACCACCGACAATGGCCATGACAGATGCGCCGTGGCGCTTGAACCATTGCACATAGGTGTCGATATAGCCCAACTCGATATCGAGCATCTTGAGCGCTACCGGATCCTGCTTTTCGAGATATTCGATGAACAGCGGCATCAGCTTGCCGAATTCGGCCGGCGCGCGGCCGATCAGGGCATCGTCGCAGCCTTCGCTGCCGTCGGTGCTGAAAATCTTGAGATCGAGCGCCGTAGCGAAGGCCCAGGACATGACGGCCTGATTGTCGCCGCCAAGCTGGGCGATGACCGCTTTGGTCAGTGGCGAAGTCTCGACGAGACCGTCTTCGGCCTCGACAGAATAGCGCATCAGCTCACGACCGAGAATGGCGCCACTCATCTGGTCGCCGGTGGGAAAGCCCCAGCCGCCGGCCTGATAGCGCGTACCACCCACAATGGACATTGCGGCCGAGCCGGTGCCGACGATGATGACGCCGCCCTCCTCGCCACCCAGCGCGCCGGCATGGGCGATATCGATATCGTCATAGACCTTCACGCCGGCGAAGGGCCATTTGCGGGCGGTGAATTCGGCGCGGGCGCTATCCATGCGGCCACCGGCCATGCCGAAGCAGGCATAGGTATTGGCGGTCTCGGCATAATCGATCCCAGCCGCAATAAAGGCATCGCGCGTGCCGTCGAGAATGGCCTTGTAGGCGGGCTCGCCATCGTCGATCTGCAGGTTGGAGCGGCCGTTCTTGACCTCGGCCAGCGTTTGCAGATTCTCATCGGCCAGTCGGATGCGGCAATTGGTGCCACCGCCATCAACGCCAAGGTAGTATCTGGTCACGCTCGGATTCTCCGAATTTTTCGACTGACTCTAAGGTCTCGTTTCGGGCCGGACCATAATGCGAAAGTGTCTTAGACGAAAGTAGAATAAGGCACAAAAAGCGCCTGCCAAGAGCCGCATTTGCATGCCAAGGCTGTGCTGGCTGGGCAACCGCTTAGCCGCTGGCGGATTTTGCCTCAAGGCCAAAGGAACGAGGGACGGAAATGACACGACATGTGCTGGTTCTGGGCGGCGCGCGCTCAGGCAAGACGGCCTTTTCCGAGCAATTGGCCATCCGCAGCGGCAGCAAGCCGGCCTATCTGGCGACCGCAGAAGCGCTCGACGCGGAGATGCGCGATCGTGTCGCAAGCCACAAGGCGGGGCGTTCGGCCAATTTCGCCACGATCGAGGAGCCGCTCGACCTGCCCGATGCATTGATCAAGGCATCGAACGAGCACGATGTGATTCTCGTTGATTGCCTGACGCTATGGATCACCAACCTGCTGATGGCCAACGAAGATGTGTCCAAGGCCGTGAGCGAGTTGAGCGCCACGCTGGTGCAGCTCAAGAAGGCCAAGGTGATCCTGGTCAGCAATGAGGTCGGCCTCGGCATCGTGCCGGACAATGCCATGGCCCGCACCTTCCGTGACCTGGCGGGCTCGGCGCATCAGCGGCTGGCGGCGATTTGCGACGATGTGTATTTCGTGGTCGCGGGATTGCCGATGGTGCTCAAGGGCGAGGCGCCGGGGCCAGCCGAGACGCGGATTCATGAGGCCTAGAAAGATCTTAGGCGGATACCCCCACCTGACCTCCCCCTGATAGGGGGAGGGACTGATCCAGCTTGTGGCACCAACTTGCCAACCCACCGGCCAAATCCCTCCCCCTTTTCAGGGGGAGGCTAGGAGGGGGTACCCAACGAAGACTCGCCTTCGCCTCACGCCACCCAAACCAACAACGCCACGACCACGCTCAGGCCCAGCAGCACATTGAGCGTCGCGCGATAAAGCACCAGCGCGCGCAAAATGTCGCTTCCGACAAGGTCCACCTTGCCGGTGCCGAAGCTGGGCAGGTCCACCATCTCCCCATCATAGCTGCGCGGACCGCCCAGCTTGAATCCCAGGGCTCCGGCAAAGCTTGCTTCCGGCCAGCCCGAATTGGGCGACTTGTGCTTGCGGGCATCGCGACGGGCCGTGTCCCAGGCCTTCGAGGGGCTGGCGAAGGGCGTGAAGAAACAGGCCGCGGTGATCAGCACGGCAGTCAATCGCGCCGGGATCCAGTTGACCCAGTCGTCGAGCCTTGCCGCAGCCCAGCCGTAGTCGCGATATTTCTCGTTCATATGACCGATCATGGAATCGGCGGTGTTGATCGCCTTGTAGAGCGCTATGCCGGGCAGGCCGAGCAGGACCAGCCAGAACCAGGGCGCCACCACGCCATCGCTGGTGCTTTCGGCCAGGGTCTCGATGGCGGCGCGGGAAACGCCCGCCTCATCCAGCGCCTGCGGATCGCGGCCAACGATATGGCTCACCGCGTCGCGGCCTTCGGGCAGCGACGAGCGCAGGGCGTGGGCGACCTTTTGGACGGAACGGCCGAGCTCCTTCTGGGCGAGGAAGGTCGTGGCAACAAGGACCTCCAGCACATAGCCGAAGAAGACCAGCCGCAGCAGCTGCTGCATGGAGACGCTGATGACCAGCACCGTCAGCAGCAGGATGGCGAGGGTGACGACGCCGGCCAGCTTGCGCTGTTCGGGCGTGCGCGGGCGCCTGTCGACGGCTTTTTCGAGCCAAGTAATCAGATGGCCGATCCAGATCACCGGGTGGCCGATCACATCCACCAGCTTTTGTGGATAGCCGAGCCAACGTTCGACGAGGAGGGCGAGGGGCGCGATGAAAGCGTGCATCAGTCCAGTCTCACCTCTTTTGCCAGCGCCAGCAGGGCGTCGATATCGAGGTGCTTTTCGAGATGGGCGGCGAGATCGTCAAGCGTCTGTTCCACGCTCGCCTCATAGGCGAGGTCGGGGCTGGCCAGACTGCCCAGCATGGCGCGGCGGAAGCCATCGCTGGCGAAGAGGCCATGCAGATAGGTGCCCATGACGCGGCCATCCTGGCTGACAGCCCCCTCCCCTGCCACGTCGACCATGGCAAAGGGCCGCGCCCGATCCGCACCGACTGTCTCGCCCATATGCATGTGATAGCCGCTGATCGCTTCTCCCGACGCGACATGCTGCGCCTGTTCCACGCGCAATTGCTTGACCGGCGTCAAAGTGGTTTCGAGATCGAGGAGGCCAAGACCTTCGCTCGTGCCGGGCGGACCTTCCACGCCGTGGGGATCGGCAATGGTCCGGCCCAGCATCTGGTAGCCACCGCAAATCCCCAGCACCCTGCCGCCGGCGCGATGGTGCGCAGCGATGTCGATATCCCAGCCATTGGCGCGCAGCGCCGCGAGGTCGGCGCGGGTCGATTTCGAGCCGGGCAGGATCACCCAGTCGGCATGGCGCGGAATGGCGTCGCCGGGTTGGACCATCACCACATTGACATTGGGTTCGGCGCGGAGCGGGTCGAGATCGTCGAAATTCGCAATACGGGGCAGTTGCGTTACGGCAAATGTTAACAGTCTGTTAGCGTCAGAGGCCAGTGTGCGAAGCGCGAGTGAATCCTCTGCTGGCAGCTTTCCGGCCGCTGAAAACCAGGGAATCGGGCCGAGGCAGGGCACGCCGGAGCGCGCGGCGATGAAGCTTTTTCCCGCATCGAAGAGGCTTGGATCGCCCTGGAACTTGTTGACCAGCGTCGCGACAATGCGTTTAGCATCAGTGGTTTGAATGACAGCGAACGTGCCGACCAGGCTGGCGATGACGCCGCCGCGCTCGATATCGCCGACCAGTACCACCGGCACATCTGCCGCCTCGGCAAAGCCGAAATTGGCCAGGTCATTGGCCCGCAGGTTGACCTCGGAGGCCGAGCCGGCACCTTCCACCAGCACTACATCCACATCAGCGGAAATTTCCTCAAACGCTGCAAGCACTTGCGGCATAAATTTTCCCCGCTCGCGCCAATAGTCCCGCGCCGTCATCGAGGCGAGGCGCTTGCCGCGCACCACGACCTGCGATCCGGTCTCGCCCTCGGGCTTGAGCAGGATGGGGTTCATCGCCGTCACGGGATCGCGCCGCGCGGCGCGGGCCTGCAGCGCCTGGGCGCGGCCGATCTCGCCGCCGTCCATGGTGACGGCGGCATTGTTGCTCATGTTCTGCGGCTTGAAGGGGGCGACCGAGATGCCCCGGTTGCTGAGCGCCCGGCAGAGGCCGGCGACGAGCAAGGACTTGCCGACATCGGAGCCAGTTCCCATGAACATCAGTGCCTTAGCCATGCGTTATCCCCGGTCTACCACATGGGCGTATGATCCCATGACACGGCCAATGGCGGCGCCCATGGGGGGCAAGGCCTGGCCCGTGGCATCGGTAGCGGAAAACAGTGGGGGGAGGCGAGATTGTTTGGCGGACGAATAGTGGAATTCATGGCCGTTGAGCTGTGCGGGCCAGGGCAGCGCGCCGGAATGGGCCAGCCGGCGATAGCCAAGGATGCGTTTGGGGCGGTCGATGCGGGTGGTGACAGGAAGAAGACCCGTCATGGCGTGGCTGACGCCATGCTTGTCGACCAACGCGTCACCCAGGACCATGAAGCCACCGCATTCGCCATAGATCAGCGCGTCGCGGTCGCGGGCGGCAGTAAGGCCAGCCTTGAAATTTTGTGCACTGGCAATGGTTTGGCCATGCAGCTCGGGATAGCCACCCGGGAGAAACACGGCGTCAGCACCGGGTGATGGCGCTTCGTCGGCGAGCGGCGAGAAGAAGCTCAGTTCGGCGCCCAGGCTGCGCCAGCCGTCGAGCAGATGCGGATAGAGGAAAGCAAAGGCGTCGTCGCGGGCAATGGCGATGCGCTGGCCGAGCGGCGCGAGCGGCCGGGATGGGGCACCGGTTTCAGGCAAAGGCGCGGCGAGTGCCGCAAGGCGATCGAGGTCGACATACTCGCCGATGGCTTCAGCGGCGGCATCAAGGAAAGTCTCGAAACTCGCCACCTCCCCCGGCAGCACAAGGCCGAGATGGCGTTCGGGGATGACGAGATTGGCGTCGCGCGGGATGGCGCCGAGGCAGGGAATGCCGGTGGCAGCAAGCGCTTCGGTCAGCATGCGCTCGTGCTTCATCGAGGCGACGCGATTGAGGATGACGCCGCCGACGCGCACGCCCGGGCGCCAACTGGCGAAGCCGGCGACCAGCGGGGCAACAGACTGGCTCTGCCGCTCGGCATCGACCACCAGAACCACGGGCAGTTCGAGCAATTCGGCGAGATCGGCCGTGGAGCCGGTATTGTCGGCCGCGCCATCAAACAGACCCATGACGCCTTCGACCAGCAATAGATCGGCGCCGACGGACTGCGTCGCGGCAAGGGATTTCAGCTGCGCCGGGCCCATCGACCAGGGATCGAGATTGACCGCCTCGCGCAAGGCAGCGCGGGCGAGGAAGGCAGGGTCAATATAGTCGGGACCGGTCTTGGCGGGGGCGACGACGGTGCCGCGGCGACGCAGGGCGGCGAGCAGGCCGAGGGTGATGGTAGTTTTGCCCGAGCCGGAGCGCGGGGCCGCAATGACGAGGCCTTTAGCCAAAGACATGCTTTCGGGCCTCCCCGACATACCAATCGAGCGACTGTCGATAGCTGCTGACGGGGCCAAGCACAACGATCGCCGGGGTCGGCACGTCGCCAAGCGCATGCGCCTCTGCAAGCGTGGTTTCGATCACCGATTGCTGCGGGGTGGCGGCATGGGAAACCACGGCGATGCGATCTTGGGGATCACGGCCGGCAGCGAGGAGCTTATCAGCGATAGAGCCGAGATGCTTGACCGCCATGAACATGACGATCACCGGCGCGGCATGGGCAACGGCTGGCCAGTCGATAGCGCCGGGCACAGCACCGGCTTCGTCATGGCCGGTCAGGAAAAGCACGGTCTGATTGGTATCGCGATGGGTGATCGGCACGCCGGCATAGGCGAGGCCACCAAGTCCGGCCGAAATGCCGGGCACGATGCGGAAAGGCACGCCTGCGGTCGCTAACGCCCCCGCCTCCTCGCCACCGCGGCCAAACATGAAGGGATCACCGCCCTTGAGACGCAGCACGCGCTTGCCGCCCAGTGCCAGCTCGATCAGCTGCAGGGAAATATCCGCCTGCCTTGGCGAGGGTTTTCCACCGCGCTTGCCGGCAAAGACGCGCTGCGTGCGCCTTGGAGCCAAGGCCAAGAGGTCCGGCGAGACCAGCGCATCATGCACGATGACATCGGCTTGGCCCAATGCGTGATAGGCCAGCAGGGAGACAAGGCCGGGGCCACCGGGGCCTGCGCCGACGAGCCAGACTTCACCGGGCCGCATAGGCGGGAAGTCGGCGTGGTCGAGCGCGGCGAAATGGCTTTTGCGGCGAGGGCGGCGGATCCAGTCGAACATCAGCGTGACCAGCCTTGAGACATCGGCGCCGAATGGGCACATTGGTGCGGAGGAGAGATACAGAGCAAATGAAGATTCTGATCCTGGGAGGAACAGCCGAAGCGCGGGAATTGGCCAATCGGCTGGTGGGCATGGGCCATGAGGTCATTACCTCCCTGGCCGGCCGGACGCAGGATCCGATATTGCCGCAGGGCGGATTGCGCATGGGCAAGTTCGGCGGCATTCCGGGGCTGGCGGCCTATCTGCGGGCAGCGGGAATCGAGGTGCTGGTCGATGCGACCCATCCCTATGCCGGGCAGATTTCCATCAATGCTGTGGCCGCGGCGCAGGCGATCAACATTGCCCTGATCCGCTTCATGCGACCTGAATGGGAGCAGCAGGTGGGCGACGACTGGGTGACGGTGGAGACAGCGGCCGAGGCGGCGGCGGCCCTGCCCCATAATGCCGATGTGCTGCTGACCACGGGCCATACCGGGCTGCAACATTTTCTGCCGCGCGACGATTGCCAGTTCGTGGTGCGGACGATCGAGGCGCCGGCCACGGAGTTGCCGCGTCATGCCAGCCTGTTGCAGATGCGGCCGCCCTATGGGCTGATCGACGAAATGGCGCTGATGGAGCGCGAAGGGATCACTCATCTGGTGACCAAGAATTCGGGCGGCAAGCAGACCGCGTCCAAGCTCGAGGCGGCGCGGCGGCTGGGGGTCAAAGTGATCATGATCGCGCGGCCCGTCTATGGCCCGGCCAATGAAGTGGCCAGCGTCGATGACGCCATCGCGGCACTCGGACTTGCTGACTGACCAAAGCTTGCGGGATCAAAATCCGGCGCGGCCAGCGCAATGGCGCAGGTGGCGTAGCGGGATTTGCGTTTTCCCAAGCGCAGCGGTCCGGCCGCAGCGGCCACTGCCTCGCAGGTGCCTGGGCGATCGGCCAGTTCGTCATCGGTGAGGAAAAGCAGCGGCAGGTCGAAGGCCGAGGCGGCCTGCGCCAGGGCAAGGCTGTCGCGTTTGCGGATATGGGTGGCGATGGCGGCAATGGGAGATGGTTGAAGACCCGCTTCTGCAAGGCAGGCGCGGATCAGCATGACGATCTCCGGCACCGTTGCGGCGCTGGAACAGCCGAGGCCGATCACGATCGGATCTGGTTGCGTCACGAAATCAAACCCTTGCAGCTTCGGACCTGGTCCCCGATTTGGGTCGACCGCACCGAAATGTTTCTCAGTTCCATCACGGGAACCCTGCGCTGTTTCGTTCTAGGCGTCCCAATCCGCTTGGTCAATCAAGGGCTTGGCTTGAATGGCAGCCAGCTCGGAACGCTTCTGAAAATCATTCGCAAATTCAATGACTTGCGAGATATGTCGGTTCGGCCTATGGCCGTGCTTCAGCTGATCCAGGGGCGAGTCATGGCCATCATTGCAAACAGAACGCTTGCCATTGCGGCGGGCAGCCTTGTCGTTGGCCTCGTCGTGCTGGGGCTCAAGCTTCTGGCCTGGTATGTGACCGGCTCGGTGGCGCTTTACTCGGATGCGCTGGAATCGATCGTCAATGTGGTGACGGCGATCGTGGCGCTGATCGCGGTCAAGCTGGCGCAGCGGCCGGCCGATGCGGCGCTGCAGTATGGCTATCACAAGGCCGAGTATTTTTCGGCGGTCATCGTCGGCGTGATGATCATTGTCGCGGCGATCCTGATCCTGCGCGAGGCCTATATCGGCTTCATGGCGCCCGAAGTGCCGGAATCGCCGACTGTGGGCCTGCTGATCAGCATGGGTGCCACCGTCATCAACGTGGTGTGGGCGCGGGTGCTGATCCGGCAGGGGCGCAAGATGCGCTCGCCGGCGCTGGAAGCCGATGGCAAGCATCTGATGACCGACGTGGTTTCCACCATCGGCGTGCTGGTTGGCCTGGGGCTGGTGATCCTCACCGGCTGGGCGGTGCTCGATCCGATCCTTGCGGGTCTCGTCGCGCTCAATATCCTGTGGTCGGGCTGGGGCGTTATCCGCGACAGTGTCGGCGGGCTGATGGACGTGGCGGTGCCGCCAGAGACCGGCAAGGTGATCCGCGAGGTGATTGCCGCCAATGCCGATGGCGCCATCGAGGCGCATGACATCCGCACGCGACAGGCCGGCAAGATGACCTTTATCGACTTCCATCTGGTGGTGCCCGGGACGATGACCGTGGATGCAGCGCACGAGATTTGCGATTGCCTCGAGGCCAAGCTGAAGGAGGCAGTGGAAGATGTGCAGATCACCATCCATGTCGAGCCCGAGCAGAAAGCCAAGCACTCCGGCATCGTCGTCCTCTAACCGCGAAGTGACTTGCCCCTCGTGCGTGGCGAGGGCAGATTGCGCGCCATGCGTATTTTGATCACTTT
The DNA here is from genome assembly GCA_029202405.1 of Candidatus Devosia phytovorans. Lineage (NCBI taxonomy): Bacteria > Pseudomonadati > Pseudomonadota > Alphaproteobacteria > Hyphomicrobiales > Devosiaceae > Devosia > Candidatus Devosia phytovorans. The sequence goes on from CP119312.1 coordinate 2,629,123, forward strand.
GCTTGTCGCCTTTTTTGCCCTCCCCGCCCTCGCCCAGCAGAGCGAGCATTACAGCAATGCCCGCTTCGGTTTTGGCATGGATATCCCCTATGGCTTCGTGCCGCAGGGGGAGAGCGACAATGCCGACGGGGCGCAGTTCGCCCACAAGGGCAAGCCGGTCAACCTCATGGTCTGGGGCGGCAATCTGGCCGGGGATTTCGAAAGCGAGGCGCAGGAAGCGATGAGCTATTCGGTGGATGCGGACTGGAATATCGAGGGCCAGTCGGTGACGCCGCAATGGGCAAATTTCACCGCCATCCAAGGCTTTAGAAAGCTCTACCAGCGCATGGTGTTGCTGTGCGGTGGCACGAGCTATGCCGCTGTGCGGGTCGAATATTCTGTCGCCGAGGCCGGCAAGATGGACAGCGTGATCGAGAACATGGCAGCGTCGCTGCGGGCGGAGAGTTGTTCTTAGAACTCTATTCCCTTCTGCGCCTTCACGCCTGAGCGGAAGTGGTGCTTGATCTCGGTCATTTCGGTGACGAGGTCGGCGATCTCGATCAGCTCGTCCTTGGCATTGCGGCCGGTGACGATGACATGCTTGTCCGCCGGCTTGTTGCGGAGCACCTCCAGCACTTCCTCGAGCGGCAGGTAGTCGTAGCGCAGCACGATGTTGAGCTCGTCGAGCAGGACCATCTGATATGATGGATCGGCAATGAGAACCTTGGCCTGATCCCAGGCTTTGCGGGCGGCGGCGAGGTCGCGCTGGCGGTCGGCGACGTCCCAGGTAAAGCCCTCGCCCATGGCATTGATGGTGACCTGCTCGGGGAACTTGTCGAGTACATCGCGCTCGCCGGTCTCCCAGGCGCCCTTGACGAATTGCACCACGCCGACCCGGAAGCCGTTGCCGATGGCGCGGAAGACCATGCCGAAGGCGGCCGTCGACTTGCCCTTGCCCTTGCCAGTATGGACGATGAGCAGGCCTTTTTCCTCTGTCTTGGTAGCAAGGATTTTCGTGCGTGCGTCCTTCTTCTTCTTCATCTTTTCGGCGTGATAGGCATCGCGCTCGGCTTCGCTCATCAGGTCGGTCTTCTTGGCCGGTCTGTCGGTCATCTGCGGTCCTCGAAATAGGCATGGATGGAGTTTGAGCGCGGGATCCAGAGGCCACGGCGGCGGGCTTCGTCGAACTTTGTCAGCAATTCGGCATAGCCATGGGCATTGGCCGATTTCAGCCAGTCGCGGGTGGCGTCGTCTTCCACGAAGGCCTCGAAGGCGAGGTCGAAGTGGTGAGTTTTGACCGCGCCGGTGGTGGCGGCGAAGGCGAACATGAAATCCACCGTGGCGATGATCTCGAAGGCGCCGCGATAGCCATGGCGCTGCATGCCGGCGAGCCACTTCGGATTGACTACGCGAGAGCGCATCACGTGGGAGATTTCCTCTTCCAGCGTGCGGATTTTGGGATTTTCTGGACGGGAATGGTCGTTGTGATAGGCGGCTGGCGCGCGGCCGGTCAGGGTTTCGGCGGCGGCGGCGAGGCCACCCTCGAACTGGTAGTAATTGTCCGAGTCGAGCAGGTCGTGCTCACGGTTGTCCTGGTTGTGGATGACGGCGTCGATGTCGGAGAGACGTGCGGCGAAGCGGTCGCGCTGCGGCGTGCCGGCACTTTTGGCGCCATAGGCATATTGGCCCCAGTCGAGGGCCTGGGTGGCAAGATCGGCCTTGCTGGACCAGTTGCCGGAATCGATCAGGGCGTTGAGGCCGGCGCCATAGGTGCCGGGCCTGCTGCCGAAAATGCGATGGCCCGCAGCGTGATCATCGGCGCCCTTGGCATCGGCGCGCATGGTGGCGGCGATGGGATTGTCGTCGGCGGGTTCGTCGAGTGCGCCCACGGCGCGGATGGCGCGGTCGAACAGGGCGATCTGGGCGGGGAAGGCGTCGCGGAAAAAGCCCGAGATGCGCAGGGTGACGTCGACGCGCGGGCGGCCGAGCTTTGCCAGCGGGATGATTTCGTAGCCCGAGACGCGCAGCGAGCCGGGATCCCAGACGGGCCTGGCGCCAATCAGCGCCATGGCCTGGGCGATATCGTCGCCACCGGTCCGCATGTTGGCCGTGCCCCAGACGGAGAGGGCCACCGCGCGGAGGTGATGGCCGTGATCCTGCAGGTGACGGAGGACCAGGCTTTCGGCGGATTTTTTGCCGAGTTCCCAGGCGGTTGGCGTGGGGACGGCGCGGCTGTCGACCGAGTAGAAATTACGCCCGGTGGGCAGCACGTCGAGCCGTCCGCGCGAGGGCGCGCCGGAGGGGCCGGGGGCGATGCACTTGCCGTCGAGGCCATGGAGCAGCGCCGCCATTTCGGCGGGGCCGGAGGCGGCCAGGCGTGGGCCGATGACGGTGGTGATGGTGTCGAGGACGGCGATGGTGGCGGTCCAGGATGGATCGGGCGGTGTGCCGGTAACGAGATCAGCGGCGATGGTTTCGAGATGTTCGACCACGTCGCCGATGGTACGGACATTGGCGATCGCGGGACCGGTCCAGGGCTCTCCAAGCTTCGCAGTCAGCGGATCGAAGCCGAGCTTGAGGTCGTCGGCCAAGGCCCGGATGATGGAGTTTTCGCCAGGGCCATCGCCACGCGGCACGCGGGCTAGCGCGACGGTGAGATCGCGGGCAAGCGCACCCTGCGGCGACTGGCCGAAAATGTGCAGGCCATCGCGGATCTGGGCTTCCTTGAGGTCGCAGAGGAAGTTGTCGATCTTGATCAGCGCTTCCATCTCGTCTTCGGGCAGGCCGATATCGCGGTCGAGACGGCTGTCGCGGGTGAAGTCGAGGATGCGGCGCTTGAGGTCGGCGAGACGGCGGCGGTCCATGCCGGAGGCGGCGTAATATTCGTCGAGCAGGGCCTCGAGGTCCTTCAGCGGACCATAGGTTTCGGCGCGGGTCAGCGGGGGCACGAGATGGTCGATGATGACGGCGCCGGTGCGGCGCTTGGCCTGTGTGCCCTCGCCCGGATCATTGACGATGAAGGGATAAAGATGCGGCAGCTGGCCCCAGAGCGCGTCGGGATAGCTGGCCGCGTCCAGAGCCGTCGCCTTGCCGGGCAGCCATTCAAGCGTGCCGTGCTTGCCATTGTGGATCAGGGCATGCGCGCCGAAGTCGTGGCGCAGCCAGAGATAGGCCGCGAGATAGGCATGCGGTGGCACCAGCGCCGGATCGTGATAGCTCAGCGTCTCGTCGAGCTGGTAGCCGCGCGCGGGCTGCAGGAGGATGGCGACATTGCCGAAGATCAGCGCAGGCAGATGGAAAGTGTCTTTGCGGACGAAGGGATCGGTCGCAGCGTCGCCCCAGCGGGCGGTCACCTCGTCGCGGATCTGCTGCGGCAGGGTGGCGAAAAGTGTGCGGTAGCGGGCGAGGGTCAGCTGGGCCGGTGAGGTGCCTCGGGCGGGATCGGCATTGGTTGGGCCGGATTGCAGGGCAGCGATGAGGGCGGCGGAGTCCTGTGGCACGCCCTCGTGGTTCGAGGGGCGCTGCGCGCCCACCTCACCATGAGGGCTACTGAGAGAATAGCCAGCGCCGTCCAGCGCCTGCAGCATGCGCACCGTCGATTCCGGGGCGTCATAGCCAACGCCATTGGCGAGGCGACCGTCGCGGATGGGATAGTTGGCGAGGACCACTGCCACCTTGCGGTCGGCCCGCGGGGTGGCGCGGAGGCGCGACCAGTTCTGGGCCAGGGTGACGGCGCGGTTAATGCCGGAATGGTCGGGGGCGTAGCTGGTGAGCGGGACCTGGCAGCGTTCATGCCAGACGGCGTCGGACTTGTGGCCGACGATCAGGCCGCCTACTCGCCCGTCAACCTCGGGCATGACGAGGAACATCGCCATGTCTTTTGCGCTGAGGCCCTGGCTGTCGGCCTGCCATTGCGCTTCGGACCGACCGGTCTGGATCAGCTGGATGACAGGGCCGTCAGTACCGGCGAAGGGATTGGATTTGGCCTCAAGCCCATCCACGCCGAGGGCGAAACCAGTGAGATTGAGGATGGTGGAGGGCGGGAAGGCGACCAAAGCATTCTGCACGAAACGGATGCAGGGCGCCTCCTTGAGCGAGGAGACGAGCAGCGGGACAGGGTTGAGGCCGCGCGTTTCGAGTTCGGCGATCAGGGTTTCGATCGTCGCCGTGCCAGCGCCTTCGAGCGCGGCGCGGTAGAAAAGAATGGGGATGTTGGCGGCACCGGACTGGTGCAGGGCGCCCAGGTCCGCCTCGTCGGTCATGCCGGTCGCAGGATGCCAGAGGCCGAAGCGGGCGAAGGGTTGGGGTTGCAGGTCGGAAAGAGCCCTCTCATCTGCCAGCGCCTTGAACGCCCGCAGGATCGTGTCGGCATTGTCCGGACCACCCGCGATGAAGAGGCTATGCAGCCTTGTCCAGTCGCCAGGATGCACGGTGGAGCGCGCCTGCAGGATCGGATCTGGATTGGCGTCGCCGGGCAGCAGGGCCAGGGGGATTTTGCGGTTGGCGCAGAGCGCGGTCAGTTCATCGACGCCATACTGGAAATAGGCGGCGCCGCCGATCAGCCGGAGGACGACGAGGCGCGCATGCGCCACGGTCTGTTCCAGCCAAAGATCGACCGAGAGATTATTGGAGAGGCGCAAGGTGTTGGCGAGGCGGAGTTCATCCTCCCCTGCCCGATCGGCGGCGCCCGCCAGCATGGCCAGTTCGCTGTCGGCCGACGAGGCAAAGACCAGCGCTCCGGGGCGCTGGTTGAGGTCGATGGCCTCGCCCTCCTGCTGGATGGCGCCGGCCTGGGCGGAAAGGAGATGCATCAGACCGGTTTCCGGCGCGGCAGGGCGGTGACGGCCATGGCCAGGGCGCCGATGGCGGCAATAACGGCATAGCCATTGAGATTGACGAAGACGTTGCCGAACATGGCGTAGATGATCGGCACGGACGTCGCCGCGCTCGCAAAGGCGCCAATGGCCGGGGCGGCGAAGATGCGGGGCCAGCCGCTGAGGCGCGGCTCGGCGAAATGCCAGGCCAAGGCAGAGATAGCGGCGGCGGGAAGGCCGGTAACCCATCCGACGGTCATGGAGATCAGCAGCAGGGTGAACACCGCCTGGACCATCTCATCGGCGGGGATCGGGCTGCCGGTATTCATGCCCATCATGAGTCCGAAAGCCGCCAACCCGCCGACCAGCGGGCCGAAGAAAATGATGGCGAGAGCGCGGGGAAGGCGGGCTGGTTCGGAGTTCGGCGCAGCGTCGCCTTCCCCGACCATCAGGCAGCGACCTTGGCGCGCTGCAGGCTGGCCCTGATGGCAGCGTGGTCGAGCGGGCTTTCACCGATGACCACAAGCGCGGTTTCGCGGGCTTCGCCTTCTTTCCAGGGGCGGTCGAAATAGGCGGTGACGCGGGGGCCAACGGCCTGGATGGCGAGGCGGGCTGCGGCGCCGGGAATGGCAGCAAAGCCCTTCAAACGCAGCACATCATGATCGCGGATGGTCTGCTCGATGGTGGCGAGCAGGTGGTCCTTGCTCTCCACGCCGGCGATCTTGAGCGAGAAACTGTCGAAGTCATCATGCTCGTGGGTCTCGCCGCCATGCTCCAGTTCGTGGTGGCTGGGACGATTGGCAATGTCGTCCTCGCTGCCCATGCCCAGGCCCAGCAGCGCCGTGATATCGACATGGCCATTGCGGGCATGCAGCACGCCAACGCCGGGGCGGAGTTCGGCGCGGACATTGCGCTCGACATCGGCCAGCGTCGTCGCATCGACCAGATCGGCCTTGTTGATGATAACGAGATCGGCGACCGAAAGCTGGTCTTCGAACAGCTCGCCCAGCGGGGTTTCGTGGTCGAGCATTTCATCCTGGCGGCGCTGGGCGTCGACGGCGGCTTCATCACTGGCGAAGCGGCCTTCAGCCAGTGCCGAGGCATCGGCCACGGTCACCACGCCGTCGATGGTGACCTGGGCCTTGATCTCGGGCCAGTTGAAGGCGCGGATCAGCGGCTGCGGCAGGGCGAGACCGGAGGTCTCGATGACGATGTGATCGAACTTTTCCGGGCGGGCCAGCAGGGCCTGCATGGTGGGAATGAATTCATCAGCCACGGTGCAGCAGATGCAGCCATTAGAGAGCTCGACCATATCCTCTTCGCGGCAGGTCTCGTCGCCACAGCCGGCGAGAATGTCCTTGTCGACGCCGAGATCACCGAATTCGTTGATGATCAGCGCGATGCGCTTGCCCTTGGGAGCATGGGCCAGCAGGTGCCGCACCAGCGTGGTCTTGCCGGCGCCGAGGAAGCCCGTGATGACGGTGGTCGGGATTTTCGTGGTCATGCGGGGGCTCCGTGGGAGATGGTGGTGCTGCGGGTAGCGAGGACATCGCTGAACTTGCCGAACAGGGTGCCGAGCAGCAACCAGAAGACAAAGCTTGTGCCGAGGGTAATGGCGGCAAATTCTGTCGCCAGATGGGCGGGAACGCCGCTCGGCTCGTCAGGCGCAACGGGCGCACCGATGATATGGGGGGCAATCACCAGCGCAGCGGCGACGGCAAAGGCCCAGCCGGCGCGAGTTTTCGCGAGCAGGAGGCAAGCGCCGCCGGTGGCCAGCGCCGTGCCGACCCACCAGATCTGGCGGGCGAAGAGATCGGCCGCCGGCATGCCGGGCAGTTCGGGTGCGAGGCCATAGGCGGGGGCCAGCGAGAAAGTCAGGAAGCCGGCAATACCCCAGAGGAAGCCATTGGCGAAGGTCACCGGGATATTGGCGAACATCGAAACAGCGCCGATGACCAGGGCAAAGCCGGCGGCGGCGAGCACGGTGGCCAGCGTTGTGTAGGCGGTGCGCTCGAAGCCATCCTGTGGCGCCCATTCCTCGGCTTCGACGGCTGCGACGACGTCGTGGCTGTGCTCGGCGGTGCCTTCGGCATGGTCGTGCCCGACGACGGCTGCCTCGCCGTGGCTGTGGCCGCCTTCACCTTCGAAGGTTTCGGCATGGAGGATGATCGGGGTGACGCGGAAATGCTGGATCGCGGCCGTGACCAGGCCAGCACAAAGGGCTGCGAGAAGCGCAGCGGCAAACAGATTGCGGATCATTTTCGTTTGTCCCTGAAGCCCTGCCCTAGTGGCAGGGGAAGCCCATGGCGTGGCGGGTGTCGTGGGCGCCATTGTGCAGGCGGAAATCGCCGGCAAAGCCGGTGCCGACCAAGAGGGTCAGACCCAGCATGAGCGCCAAGACACCAGCGACGAGACGCTGGGAAAGAGACAGGGAATAAAGGCCAGTGGCCGTGGTCGTCGTTGTATTCATTGCAGCACCCTCCGTGCGCGAATAGTGGGCTCCATAGCCCGTTTTGGTGGGTCGAATTTCGAACCGCAAAGTGGGAGCCACTTTTGCTGAAATTCTCCCGTCGGGTGCTGGCAGGTCTCCTGGCTTGCGGGTCTTGGCTGCACCGGACCTTCCCAGCCTGATGGCCAGTGGTGTTCCCGGTGTCGCTCTCCGCTCACAGTTGCGGGGGCAGCCACGGTTTTGCGCCCTGATGGGTACGTCGCACCGTGTTCCCTTTTGATCCCTCAGACACAACGGCCTTCGGAAACCAACACGAGAGCAGAGTTACGCCCTCGTGATCACGCGGTCAATTGCGGCAAGACCTACTCGATGGGATCGAGCGCATAGCCCAGACTGAGACTGGTGACGCGGGTGCCGATTTCTGCCAGCAGAGGATCTTCGGATGAGACCTGGACTTCGCCCACAACAGAGGTGATGTCGATGGCGGTCGGGATTTCGTCCTCGGGCGAGAAACGCAGGGAGACGTAGCAATCGCCGTCAAGCGGACCGGCCAGAGTGCCCGTTTCGAGCAGGGCATAGCCGCCATAATCCCACCAGAAGCCACCGATGTTGAACGGCTCCTCGTTGATGGCCTGTACATCGGCGACGCTCATGCCGAGGCGGATGCCACCGGGGCCGGACTGGCTGGGTGCGAGTTCGACCGCGCTCAGCTTTTCCAGCCGATCCTCGTCGAACCAGGAAAACACCATCTCGCGCTCGGGATCACGAGGATAGACGGTCGTGGCTATATACTGCGTGCCTTCGGGGCCGTCGACGAGGCCGGTCGTCACATTGTCCGCGCCGAAGGTTTCGATGAGCATGTCCTCCGACGAATCGGCACCAAAGGCGCCGGAACAGGAGATGGGCTCAGCCACCGCAGCGGCCGACTTGTCCTTGGCGAGGGCCGGCGTTGCCATCGCGACGGCGCAGGCCGTGCACAGAAAAATGCGAAAAAGCATAGGGGCTTTGTCTCCTCGGGACGCCGATTTTGTCGCAAATCGCCGCGTCCGACAATCTGCGACTCGCCTTATGAACTGCAGCTGAAGGAGCACTGCCCATGAAGCCAATCAAGTTCAGCAAGGAAGAGACCAAGGCGATCGTGGGCGAGATCCAGGATTACTTCCGCAATGAGCTCGACCAGGATATCGGCGCCATACCGGCCGAGATGCTGATGCAATTCTTTGCCGACAAGATGGGCGCCTATTACTACAACCGCGGGCTGTATGACGCGCAGGGCGTGCTCAAGGATCGCATGGACAGCCTGCATGACGATCTCTACGCGCTCGAACAGCGAACCAAGCACCTACGCTAAAATCCGGCTTCTCAGGCGCTGCCGCTGTGGCTAGATAGCGCGCCGGATTTGGCCGGTTCGTTCAGGAGGAAGCCTTGGGCTTCAACTTTGCCACGCTGGCGCCGATCGGCCTGCTGATCGCATCCAATCTGTTCATGACCTTTGCCTGGTATGGCCACCTCAAATTCCCCCAGACAGCGCTGTGGGTCGTGGTGTTCATCAGCTGGGGCATAGCGTTTTTCGAATATTGGCTGGCGGTGCCGGCCAATCGCATCGGACATGCCGTCTATTCAGGCGCCGAACTCAAGACCATCCAGGAGGTGATTTCTCTCTCGGTCTTCGTGCTGTTTGCCGTGTTTTACCTTGGCGAGAAGCTGACGCTGAACCATGGCGTGGGCTTCGGGCTGATCGCTCTCGGGGCTTTCTTCGTCTTCAAGGGCCCGTTCAAGTAGGGCGGCCCGCAGGCCGCCCTCAAGGCATCAGTGCACTGCGCCCGAGCCGCCAACGGCGACAATGTTGAAGGGGGCGCCGTTGACATCCAGCGTGCCCGTCTCGGCAAAGCTTTCCACGTCGATCAGGTGGACCTTACCCTCATTAGGGTCGGTCACCGCCACCAGGTCGCCAGCCACGGCGATGCGCGGGCGCGGCAGGGCCCAGTCGCCGTCCATGGAATAGGGTTCGGTGACGGCGAGCGAGTGCGTGATCTCACCCGCGATCACATCGAGCTGGTTGAGCTTGCCGTCCTCGGTGAAGATGTAGGCGAACTTGGGCTGGGCCGGATCGACGGCGAAATGCATGCGACGCGTCGGCAGATCGACGAGGCGGAAGGCCTTGTCTTCGGCCGGATCGATGATGGCGACCCTGTCGGCCCCATAATTGCCGAGGAAATACTGCATGCCGACGCCGCCGAGGAAAGTGGTGGACTTGCCATCGGGCAGCCCGTCGTAGGTGATCTTTTCGATCCTGGGTTCGCCGGAGCCGGAGGCAATGAGAACGCCGTCGCTGCAGCCGATGATGACCAGATTGCCAGAGGTGGCTTCGCCATGCAGGTCCGGGCAGGCGTGGGTTTCGCCGACCAGATTGCCGGCCTTGTCCAGCACGTTGAGGCCGATGCGCGGCTTCTTTTCGTCATCGGCATTGGCTGATGACACCAGCGTATAGTCGCCCCATGGCACGGCAACGCCATGGTGGGCGGTGCCGCTGTCGACCTGCGTGGTGGCCACTTCGCCACGATGCACCCAGTCATGGGCGCTGAACAGGTCGACCTTGCCCGACCCGTCGTGGAACAGCGCAACCTTGCCGCCATGTTCCACAAAGTGGGCCGGCTTTTCGCCGGCCAGCGTCGCTTCGATCAGCCTGGGTTCGGTGATGGCAATATCGCCGTGGTCGCCATGGTCTTCGAGCGCGATGCCGCTGTCGATGGCGGCAACCTGATTGGCCGAGCCCTGCACGGCGAAGACGGCGCCGTCGGTCGTGTAAAGCGAGGCAGGGCCCGCGAGGGTGAAGGTATCGAGCGTGTCGCCGGTTTCGAGATCGAGCGCGGTGACGGTCGGGGCGGCATGATCGGCAATGAACAGGCGCCAAGCGGTGGCGTGGTCATCGGCGAAGGCGGGGCAAGTGAGGGAGGTGGCAGCGAGAAGCGGCAGCAGGAAACGGGACGGCATAATAGCTCCGATATGTTAGCACGTTACGACTACGGGGAAATGGAGGGCGTGAAGGGTCGGCCCCTCCCCGGTTGGGGAAGAGCTGAATCGTCGGGAGAAGGGGTAGTGGGTTAGCCCAGGCAATCGACCAGACTGCTGGCCAGCCCGCGCAGCAGGGTGGGATAGAGTTCCACGCCTTCCTCCAGCGCCCCGCCTTCGGGATCGAGGACGCCGGACTTCGCCTCCGTCCCTTCGGTGATGGCCTTGATGATCGTGGGTTCGAAGTTGGGTTCGGCGAAGACGCAGGTGGCCCCGAGGGTGGACACTTTCGCCTTGAGTTCGTCGATGCGGGCAGCGCCCGGGGTGACGTCGGGGGTCACCGTGACCGAACCGGCCAGCGTCAGGCCGAAGCGGGCTTCGAAATACTGATAGGCGTCGTGGAAGACCACGAAGGGCCTGTCGGCCACCGGCGCCAGGGTCGCGGTCAGTTCGGTTTCGAGCGCATCGAGCCTCGTGCTTTCAGCCTCGGCATTGGCCTGATAGGCGGCGGCATTGTCCGGATCAGCTTCGGACAGCGTCGTGGCGATCTGGGTCACCATCAGCTTGGCATTTTCCGGATCGAGCCAGAAATGCATGTCGCCTTCGCCCTCTTCATGGGCATGGTCGTGACCCTCGTGGTCATGATCGTGGTCTTCATCGCCATGCGAATGGGCTTCGAAGGCGCCGCCTTCGCGGACGGGAAGAAGCGTGATGCCCGGAGCGTCGGCGAGTTCGACCACCATTGCCTTGCCGGCGAGGGTGTCGAGCGCATCGCCGAGGAAGAGTTCCATGCCGTGGCCGGTCCAGAACACCAAGTCGGCGCTTTCCAGCGCGCCGGCATCAGAGGGGCGCAGGGCATAAGTATGGGGGGAGGCCGAGCCCTTGACGATCAGGGTGGGCTCGCCAACGCCTGCCATGACGGCAGCAACGAGGGAATGCACCGGCTTGATGGAAGCGACGACATTGGGTGCAGCCATGGCGGTCGAGGTCAGTAAGGCCATGGATAGCAGGGAGATGGGGGCGAGCAGTTTCATCGGCAGGGACCTCTTGAAGACGGAGCGTTGTAGCGTGATATGTTATGTTATTACGCTTGAGCGGTGTTATGCTATAACGTATTGAGAGGCGTCAAGAGGGTTGCGCATGAATGCACTTGTACCAAGGGAAACGCTGATCACGCTAAGCAATGCGGGCGTGGCGCGCGGCCGCCGCACGCTGGTGAGCGGGGTCGACCTGACCATTGCGCGCGGCGAGATCGTGACGCTGATCGGCCCCAATGGCTCGGGCAAGAGCACCACGGCCAAGATGGCCACGGGTGTGCTCAAGCCCACGACGGGCACGGTGACGCGCAAACCGGGCCTGCGGATCGGCTATGTGCCGCAAAAGCTCACCATTGACTGGACGCTGCCACTGACCGTCGAACGGCTGATGACGCTGACTGGGCGCTATTCGCCCGCCGAGATCGACGCGGCGCTGGAAGCCGTGGGCGCCAGGCGGCTGCTCAAAGCGGCGGTGCAGGAACTGTCCGGCGGGGAATTCCAGCGCGTGCTGTTTGCCCGGGCGATGATCCGCAAGCCGGATCTGCTGGTGCTGGATGAGCCGGTGCAGGGCGTTGATTTTTCCGGCGAAGTGGCGCTCTACGACCTGGTTCGGCAGATTCGCGATACCACGCAAAGCGGTATCCTGATGATCAGCCACGACCTGCATGTGGTGATGGCCGAAACCGATACGGTGATCTGCCTCAATGGCCATGTCTGCTGCCGCGGTACGCCGTCCATGGTCAAGCGCAGCCCGGAGTATCTCAAGCTTTTCGGTGAGCGCGCCGCCAGCACCCTGGCGATCTATCAGCATCATCATGATCACGAACATCACGACGATGGCTGCGTCACGCCCGAAGGGGCGGCGCACAAGCATGATCATGATCATCACGACCACGCGGGGCATGACCATGTTCGGTGACTATTTCTCCCGCGCGCTGATCGCCGGCGTGGGCCTCGCCGCCGTGGCCGGGCCGCTGGGCTGTTTCGTCGTCTGGCGGCGCATGGCCTATTTCGGCGACACCATGGCGCATTCGGCCCTGCTGGGCGTGGCGCTCTCCATCCTGCTGTCGATTAACATGACGCTGGGCGTCTTTGCCGTGGCGGCGCTCGTTGCCGGGGCGCTGATCGTGCTGCAGAAGCAGGCGACGCTGTCGACCGATGCGCTGCTCGGCATTCTCAGCCATTCGACGCTGGCCGTGGGCTTGGTGCTGGTCGGCTTCATGACCACCGTGCGCATCGACCTGATGGGGTTCCTGTTTGGCGACATTCTCGCGGTATCGGTGGAAGACATTGCCATCATCTATGGCGGCGGCATTGCCATCCTCGCCATCCTCATTCTCGCCTGGCGGCCGCTGCTGGCCTCCACTGTCAGCGCCGAACTGGCCGAGGCCGAGGGGCTGCGACCCGAAGCGAGCCGGCTGGTGCTGATGATCCTGATGGCTTCGGTCATCGCCATTGCCATGAAGCTGGTGGGCGTGCTGCTCATCACCTCGCTGCTGATCATCCCGGCGGCGACGGCGCGCCGGCTGAGTGCGACGCCAGAGAGCATGGCTGCTGTGTCCGCTGTGCTCGGCGCCATTGCCGTGGTGGGCGGCTTGTTCGGATCAAGAACGTGGGATACCGCTTCGGGACCATCGATTGTGGTGATGGCACTGCTTATATTCCTTGTGTCACTGGCAGTACCCGTGGGCAGATTGTTCGGCAGGAGAGAAGTGCATGGCACATAGTCACGACATTCCGAGCGACCTGACGCGCAACCAGGGTCTGGTGCTGGGGGCGCTGAACCATTCCGAGGCGCCGCTCAGCGCCTATGACATTCTCGACAAGCTGCGTGGCGATGGTCTGCGCGCCCCGCTGCAGATCTATCGCGCCCTCGACAAGCTGGTGGAACGCGGCCTGGCGCATCGGCTGGAATCGCTCAATGCCTTCGTCGCCTGTGCCGACGAGCATTGCCACCGCAAGGGGTTGATCGCCTTTGCCATCTGCGAAGGTTGCGGCAAGGTCGATGAATTTGCCGACGCGGTGATCGAGGAGCGGCTTGGAAACTGGGCCAGGCAGACCGGTTTCAAGGTCGAGCGGACGACGATGGAAATTCGTGGTCGGTGTGGAGCTTGTTTGGCGGCTGCCGCTTAGCCACCGCGCCATCCACACCCACGATGTCATCCCGGCCTTGAGCCGGGACCCATCCTGACATGTCGTAAGTTCAACTTATTGTCGCTCGACCACCTTGCGGCCGTGGTCAAATCTCTAGATAGGCCCCGGCTCAAGGCCGGGGTGAAACCGAGTTTGTGAAGCGACTAAGCGTCTTCCCCAAACGTCAGAAAATACACCGCCGCAGCACCATACTCGCGGCGGTCATCCATCGTGAAACCCGCGGGGATCACCACCTCGGCTTCCACGCTTTCCTCGAACACAACAGTCGCGCCCTTGGCCAGCCAGCCGCCGGCGGCAATGCCCACCAGCGCCTGTTCGCCCAGACCCTTGCCATAGGGCGGGTCGAGAAACACCAGATTGAACTGGCCGAAGGTGCCGGGCTTGCCGAGATCGGTGGCGTCGCGACGCAGGAGCTTGGTGACGCCCCCTGCCCCGAAAGCCTCGATATGGTCGCGGATCAGGCCGCGCGCTTCGGCGCCGGTGTCGACGAAGGTGACATTGTTGGCGCCGCGTGACAGGGCTTCGAGGCCCAGCGCGCCGGTGCCGGCGAAGAGGTCGAGCACGCGCACATCATGGAACACCGGACCGAGGCGGCTGGCGAGGATGTTGAACATACTCTCGCGGGCCCGGTCGGACGTCGGACGAATGCTGTCGTCCGACGGCGAGTTGAGCTGCTTGCCGCGGAATTTTCCGGCAACAATGCGCATGGCTTAGCCCCGCGGCTTGCGCGGACCAGACGGGCGACCGGCTCCGCCGGCACCGGGCCGCCCAGCACCACCGCCTGGACGGCCACCCGAAGACGGACGACCGCCGCCACCGGGACGACCGCCGCCGGGCTTGCCACCAAAGCCGCCGGGGCGGGGGCCACGGGCGGGGGCAGCGCCATCGCGCTTGGGCACGGGCTTGCCATCGGCGCGGGTGCGCGGCTTGCCATAGGTCTTAGCCTCGGAGCCGAACTCATCCCGACCGGGGCGGGTCGGACGCTCGCCACGCGAGGGACGCTCAGCGCGCTCGGCAAATGAACGCCCACCCTCGGGACGGAAGCGGGCCGGCTTGTCGGAGAAGTTACGGCCGGGGCGCTTGGCCTCGCCCTTGAAGGCGGCGCCTTCGCCCTTTTCGCTGTCGGGACGGACGCGCGGCGTGAAGGCCGGACGCTCGCCAGCGGCAGCTACGTCGCCACGGCGCGGGCCGCGCGGCGTGCCGGTGAATTCACGCCCCTGGGGCGGACGGGCGCCCTCGGCACGGCCACCACGTGGACGGTCACCGAAATCACGCTCGGGACGCGCACCGGCGGGACGACGATCATCATCGCGACGCGGGCCGCGCGGCTTGTCGCCGAAGGTTTTCTTGTCACCAAAGGGCTTCTTGTCGCCAAAGGACTTCTTGTCACCAAAGCTCTTGCCAGCCGGACGCGGCGCGGCCTTGCCGAAGGTTTTCGCCGACTGGTCGTCGCGATCGGGGCGCTGCACCACGCGGGTATTGCGCTTGGCGACGAATTCTTCGGGCGCGCGACCGTCCTCATCGAAATGAATGTGGCGCGGCGGCGGTGCATATTCGTCGTCGCGGCTTTCCTGCTGCTTTGCCATGGGCTTGCGGCTGTCAAAGCGGCCGGGACGATCCTGGCGCGGCCGTTCGGCGCGCCATTCTTCCTCGGTCTTTTCAGCGCCATCGGTGAAGCGGAAGCGCTGGCGGGCGATCTCGACGGTGTTGGTGCCACGGCCGGTCAGGCGATCGCGGGTCGGCTTGCCGACAAGGGCATTGGCTTCGGCCGGCATGTCGCTGTCGAAATCGACATCGGCGGCTTCGGCGAGCTTCTTGCCGAGCTGGTCGCGCAGCATCTTGGCCTTGATGGTCTCGACGCCACCAACGGGAATGTCGCCGAGCTGGAACGGGCCATAGGAAACGCGGATCAGGCGGTTCACCTCGAGGCCGAGCGCGCCAAGGACATTCTTGACTTCGCGGTTCTTGCCTTCGCGCAGCGCCAGCACCAGCCAGACATTGGCGCCCTGCTCGCGCTCGAGGGTGGCTTCAATGGAACCGTATTTGATGCCATCGATCTCGATGCCGTCCTTGAGCTTGTCCAGCGCCGCCTGGGTCACCGTGCCATGGGCGCGCACGCGATAGCGGCGCAGCCAGCCGGTGGCGGGCAGTTCGAGAACGCGCTTGAGGCCGCCGTCATTGGTCAGCAGCAGCAGCCCTTCGGTGTTGATATCGAGGCGGCCGACGGTGACGACGCGCGGCAGGCCATGGGTTTCGAGGTGCTCGAAGATGGTCTCGCGACCTTCGGGATCCTTCTCTGTGACCACGAGGCCGGCGGGCTTGTGATAGAGCCAGACGCGGGTGCCCTGGCGGGCCGCGAGCGGGGCGCCATCGACCAGTACCTTGTCGCGGCTGGTGACGTTGAAGGCAGGGGTGAGAACCTTCTTGCCGTTGACCACGACGCGGCCCTCGGTGATCCAGACCTCGGCGTCGCGGCGGGAGCAGAGGCCGGAGCGGGCGATGACCTTGGCGAGACGATCGCCGGTTTCGGGCTGGGCAGGCTTTTCGGATTTGTCGCTCATGGCGAGGTCTTTCATGTCATGCGGGACCCAAAACGGGCGGCGCGGAAAAGGCGAAGCGGCCGGATTATCCGGCCGCTTGCAACAGGCTTGTTTGACGGGTCGTTCTAGTTCTGACCGGTTTCGCTCTTGGTCAGGCCGACGCCCTGGGTGTTGCTGATGGCCGTGCCCGAGGACAGGGCCGGCGTGGAGCGGCGGCGCGCATCCTGGATGGCCTTGCGGACCTCTTCGGGGCAGCGGGCGTCGCTGAGCGAGACCACTTCGCCATTGCCAATGGAACAGACCAGTTCGGCATCGCCGACGCGGGTGAAATATTCGGCCGGAGGCAGGTAAAGCGGACGATCGGAATTGGCGACCGACACGTCGAGATTGTTCTTCTGCATGCGGGCGGTCAGCGTGCGGGCTTCTTCCTCGGTCAGCGGACGGCCGGCGACCGAGTTGAGGTCCACGACCTTGGCATTGCGCAGGCGCTGCAGGTCGGCTTCGCTCAGATTTGCCGTGTCGATGCGGACGGTGTCGCTGTTGACCGGCAATTGGGCGGCAGCGGCCTGGGTGGTCGGGGCTGGCAGGGCCTGACCGGAACTGGGCAGAACCAGCGGCGCGCGGGCCTGGGTGAGGTCTTCCTTGGGCGCTTCGCCGGGCACGAGGCCCACGCCACGGGCCGTCGAGGTCATGACTTCGCGCTCGAAGGTGCCAATGTCGGTCAGCGCATTGCCGCCTTCGACAGTGGTACAGGCGGCCAGGGCAAGGGCCATGAAGCCGACCAGTGCCACCGAAGCGGCGCGGCCAAGGGCATTCAGATTTGCCTGCTGCGCGGTCAATCCAATACGCATGAAAGGTCCTTCACGATTTCGGCGGCTTATAACGCACTTTGGCCCGTAAGACCAGATTCAGGCAAGACCATGTTGAGCGCGCGATTTTGCCAGTGAAATGTGCCGCTCAGCTAGTGCTGGCGGGCTTGCGCGCCTTGCCGAGGCCCAGCAGGTCGACGATCAAAAGTATGACACCGAGGGTGATGGCCACGTCGGCGACGTTGAAAATATAGAAGGACCAGCTGCCCCAGTGCAGGTGGAAGAAATCGGCTACGGCGCCATAGATCAGCCGGTCGATGGCATTGGACAGCGCGCCACCGATACAGAAGGCGAGGCCCAGCCGCACCACGGGAGAATCCGCCCGCACCCACCAGGCCGAGAGCGCGACTATGGCCACCAGCATGACCACGCCCAGCGCCCAGACCGGCAGGCTGTCGAAGAGGCCATAGGAAATGCCGGTATTCCAGACCAGCACATAGTCGAAAAAGTCGGTGACGCGAACGACTTCGCCACCGCGCCAACCGGTCATGGAAAAGGGCACGAAGCTCGAAAAGATTTCCACGCAGGGCGCAGCGCCGACGGCGATGCATTCACCGGCGACCTGGAAGGCCTTGTGCGCGCGATCAAGGCCAAAGGCCAGGATCGCCATGGTCAGCGAGACATAGACCGAGGGCTGCAGCCATGCGCGCACGGCGGCAGCCTTGTCAGTGCCCGCCGTCATGCGGGCAGACCCGCCGCAGCGCGCTCGCGCAGGGCCTGGGCGTCGCGCGGGGAGACGTCGGGATAGTCGGGATCGGAACCCACTTCGGGCAGCACTTTCCACGAGCGGGCGCAGCGCTGGCCTTCAGCCTTGGCAAAGACGACCGACACGCCGGGCACTTCGGGCAGGCTGAAACCGCCGACCGGGGCGGCATGGCCATTGGCCAGGGTCAGCGCCGAAGTGATGGCGATTTCGGCGAGGTCCACATCGGCAACGGCTGCGGCCAGTGCCGGATCGGTGATGAAGACCTGCGGAGCCGCTTCCAGCGAGGAGCCGATGACCTTTTCGCGGCGACGGATTTCGAGCTCGCCGGTGATGACGCGGCGCACGGCGCGCACCTTGTCCCACTTGGCGGCCAGCGCGTCATTGAGCCATTCCGACGGCACCTCGGGGAAGAGACGCAGGTGGACCGAGGAGCCGGCTTCCGGATAGCGCTCGAGCCAGACCTCTTCCATGGTGAAGACCAGGATCGGGGCCAGCCAGGCCGTCAGGCAGCTATAGAGCTGGTTGAGGACGGTCAGCGCCGCCCGGCGCTTGATGCTCGAGATCGGGTCGCAATAGAGCGCGTCCTTGCGGATATCGAAGTAGAAGGCGCTCAGCTCGATATTCATGAAATTGCCGAGGAGGCTCACGACCCGCCGATAGTCATATTCCTTGTAGGCCGTGCGGACCTGGCCATCGAGCTGTGCCAGCCGATGCAGCATGAGCTGTTCGAGCTCGGGCATGTCGGCAGGCGCGACCTCGTCCTTGGCGTCGTAATGGGCCAGGTTGCCGAGCAGCCAGCGCAGCGTGTTGCGCAGCTTGCGATAGCTGTCCACGGTGGTCTGGATGATTTCCTTGCCCAGCCGCAGGTCTTCCGAATAGTCGGACGATGCCACCCAGAGGCGCAGGATATCGGCGCCGTATTGCTTGATGATGTCCTGCGGGGCGACGGTGTTGCCCAGCGACTTGCTCATCTTCTTGCCTTCGCCATCCATGGTGAAACCATGGGTCAGCACGCCCTCATAGGGCGCATGGCCATTGGTGGCGCAGCTTTCGAGCAGCGAGGAGTGGAACCAGCCGCGGTGCTGGTCGCTGCCTTCGAGATACATCGAGGCCGGGAACTTCAGATGCGGCCACTTCTGTTTGTTGCGCAGCACGAAAGCGTGGGTCGAGCCGCTATCGAACCAGACGTCAAGCACGTCGCGGACCATCTCGTAGTCATCGGCCTTGTAGTCGGCACCGAGGTAGCGCGCGGCTGCCCCGTCCTTGTACCAGGCGTCGGCGCCTTCTTCCTCGAAGCTCTGGGCGATGCGGTGATTAACCGCCTCGTCCTTGAGGATCTCGGACGTTTGCTTGTGCACGAAGACCGTGATCGGCACGCCCCAGGCGCGCTGGCGGCTCAGCACCCAGTCCGGGCGATCGGCGATCATGGCGCGCAGGCGGTTCTGCCCGGCGGCGGGATAGAATTTGGTGTCATTGATCGCCTTCATCGCTCTGGCACGAAGAGTGTCAGAGCTGAGTAGCTTTGATCCATCTGTGATGCTTGGGCCCGTGATGTCGACCTTATCGGGGCTCAACACCTTGTCCATATAGACGAACCACTGCGGCGTGTTGCGATAGATCACCGGCTTCTTGGAGCGCCAGGAATGGGGATACTGGTGCTTGACGCGGCCACGGGCAAACAGCTTGTTGGCCTCGATCAGCGCCGTGATGACGCGCTGGTTGGCATCGCCCTTCTTGCCATTGTCGTCGATGACGCGAGCGCCGTCGAAGCCGGGCGCGTCCTTGGTATAGAAGCCGTCGTCGCCCACGACATAGGGGATGGCGGAGTCGATACCCTTCTCGCCCAAGAGGCGCGAGGAGTTCATCCAGATTTCAAAGTCGTCGAGGCCGTGGCCGGGCGCGGTATGCACAAAGCCGGTACCGGCGTCATCGGTGACGTGTTCGCCATCGAGCAGCGGCACGGCAAATTCATAGCCGCCGCCAAAGCCCTTGAGTGGATGCGACAGGGTCATGCCGGCCAGATCGGCAGCGCTGACGTCGGCAAGGCGCTTGAGCGTGAGCTTGGCCTTGGTAGCGCTTTCGGCGGCCAGCTTGTCGCCAAAGATCAGCTTTTCTCCGGCCTGCGGGCCGAAGTCGTTCTGCGCGCTCTCGACCTCGTAAAGGCCATAGGCGACCCGGGAGGAGAAGCTGACCGCACGGTTGGCGGGGATGGTCCAGGGCGTGGTGGTCCAGATGACGACGGAGGCGTCGCCATGGGCACCAGCAGCAACCGGGAATTTCACCCAGATGGTGTCGCTCTCATAGTCGGCATATTCGATCTCGGCCTCGGCCAGCGCCGTGCGCTCGACCACCGACCACATGACGGGCTTGGACCCGCGATAGAGCTGACCGGATGTCGCAACCTTCATCAACTCACGGGCGATCTGGGCTTCGGCGTCAAAGCTCATGGTGAGATAGGGATTGTCCCATTCACCGAGCACGCCGAGGCGCTTGAATTCCTCGCGCTGGATATCGACCCAGCTTTCGGCAAAGCTGCGGCATTCCTGGCGGAATTCGACGACCGGAACCTCGTTCTTGTCCTTGCCCCTGGCGCGATACTGTTCCTCGATCTTCCACTCGATAGGCAGGCCGTGGCAGTCCCAGCCCGGCACATAGGCCGAGTTGAAACCGAGCATCTGCATGGAGCGAGACACGAGGTCCTTCAGCGTCTTGTTGAGCGCGTGACCGATATGGATATTGCCATTGGCATAGGGCGGGCCGTCATGCAGCGTGAAATGAGGACGATCCTTGGCCTGCTCGCGCTGCAGGGCATAGAGGTCCATGTCTTCCCAGCGCTTGAGCCAGCCCGGCTCGCGATCGGGCAGGCCCGCGCGCATGGGGAATTCGGTTTCCGGCAAAAACAGCGTGGCCGAGTAATCGGTTTCGGCGGCGCCCGTGGCGGTATCGGTCATGGAAACGGCAATCGGAAAGGGGAATTTGGGCCGCCTTGTAGCAAGGCAGGGCGGATGGGGCAAAGGTTGATTTGATCTCAAGAGGGTACCCCCTCCTAACCTCCCCCTAATAGGGGGAGGGACTGCGCCGGTGATTCTGGATGGATAGCGCCACAAGCTCGATCGGTCCCTCCCACTGTTCAGGGGGAGGATAGGTGGGGTATTCTTGCTAAGCCAAAAACCCCAGCTTCGCATCCAGTTCGCTCAGCGGTTTTGCCTCGGCCAGCGCCGCACGCGCCTTGCGCGAATCCCGGTCCATGGCCGCGATCAGCTCATCGAGACCCGAAAACACTTCCTGACCACGAATATGGGCAATCAGCGCCACGGAAATGGTCTGGCCGTAGATATCCTCGTCGAAATCGAAGAGATGGGTCTCGAAGGGTGGGCGCTGGTTGTTGAACATGGGCTTGCCGAAGGCGGCGACGCCATCGAGCAGGCGGGAGCCGAGCCGCGCGCGGACGGCATAGACGCCCTGGGCCAGCTGGAAATTGGCATGGGTGGTCGTATTTGCCGTCGGATAGCCGAGTTCCCTGCCCCGCTGGTCACCATGTACGACGCATTCGTCGAAGAACCAGTGATAGCCGAGCAGGCGGTTGGCGGCGGTGACGGCGCCTTCGGACAGGGCGGCGCGGATGCGCGAGGAGGAGATCACCTCGTCGCCCTCGTCCATCAGGTCGAGCACTTCGACGGCAAAGCCCATTTCCTCGCCGGCCGCCCTGAGGAAATTGGGCGTGCCCCGGCGCTGGCGGCCAAAGTGGAAGTCGGCGCCGACGATGGCACCGGTGACGCCCAGCGCATCGACCAGAAAGCGATCGACGAAATCCTCGGCTTCGATCTGGGAGAAGGCGCGATCGAAATTGAGCACGGCGATGGCATCGAGTTCCATGGCCTCGGCCAGCCTGGCTTTGGCGTCGCCATCGGTGAGACGGAACATGAAGGGGGCCGGGGCGAAGACGTCGCGCGGATGCGGCTCGAAGGTCAGCAGCACCGCCGGCACATTGGCTTCAAGCGCCCGGGCCTTGAGCCGTTCCAGCACCTTCTGGTGACCGCGATGGAAGCCGTCGAAATTGCCGATGGCGACATAGGCGCCGCGCAGCCGGTCCGGCACGGCATCGAGACTGTCGAGACGCAGGAAGCTCATCGAATCACCAGGAAAGGCGCGGCAGGAAGCCAGCCATATGGGCGCGGCTCGGTGCCACCAGGTCGGCGATGGCCTGAGGATCGGGCTTGCCGAAGGCATCGAGTTCGGCGGCGTGGATCGAGCCCGTGACAAACAGCAGATCAATGCCGAACTGGGCCGCGCCCGTCGCATCGGTGCGCACAGAGTCGCCGATGGCCAGCACGCACGCCTTGTCGAGCGGTCCGCCATGCGCCTCTTCGGCGAGGCGGAAGGCTTCCTCGTAGATCGGCTGATAGGGTTTTCCCGCCATCAGCACCATGCCGCCCATCGCAGCATAGAGATCGCCCAGCGCGCCGCCGCAATAGATGATCTTGTCGCCATGTTCCACCACCCGATCGGGATTGGCGCAGATCATGGGCAGCTTGCGGCTGAGCCAGAACTTGGCACGCTCGCGATACATCTCGGGCGTATCTTCATCGGTGTCGAGATCGGTGACGACGACCACTTCGGCCTCTTCCGGACCGGTGCGACGCACGTCGAGGCCCTCGTAGAGCGCATCGTCCTCGGTGGGCGGGCCAATATGGTGGATGGCCTTACCGCGGTATTTGGCAATCATCGCGCGTGTCGCATCGCCGGAGGAAACGATCGCGTCATAGGACTGACGGTGCACGCCAAGCCGGTCGAGCATTTCGACGATGGGCCCGGAGGGGCGCGGCGCATTGGTGATGAAGACCACCTTGCCACCGGCTTCGCGGAATTTGGTCAAGGCGTCGACGGCGGTCGGAAAGGCATGAACGCCGTTGTGGACTACCCCCCAGACATCGCTCAGCACCGCATCGTAGCGCGACGCCAGATCAGAAAGGCCGGAAATATTGGGTAGTGTGCTGGTCATCGCGATGGTCCGATGCGTTCAGGATGCCGTTCTATGTGGCAGCTTGCCCCTCGGGATCAAGCAGAAACACCCATCAAGCCGTTCGCCATGGCTGCAGGTCTGCTATTCGACCCGGCGCAATTGCGGCATCGGGCGGACGCCATCGACCACCAGATCGGGCCGTGCGGGGCCGGCCTCGGCGATATAGGGGCCCTGGACGAGGACGATGCCATCCTCGAGCAATTCGATGATCTGGCGCTCGTTGACGATGCCGGTGCCGAGCAGCTTGATGTCGAAGCGGGCGATGTAATTGGCGATGTCGGAAGCATGGAAATCGGTGAAGCTGGTCGGCTCCTGCAGGAAGCGCGCCGCATCGATGCGCAGGGAACGCACGCCCTGGGCGGCGATCTCGGCAATGTCGATGCGCAGCGAACGCACATTGGTCAGCGAGAAGCCGGCGCCCTTCTTGGCGATGGCATCGGCAATGGCGCGCTCGCCCGTGGTCAGGCCCTGCCAGTCGGTCTCGCTGATGGTGAAGATCATGCCGGCATTGATGGCGCGATTGGCTTCGAGCGTGACCAGCAGCTGCTCGGAGGCCGACGAATCGCGCAGCGTCGCGCGCGACAGCGGGACGTAGAGCGTCAGCTGCTGGCCGCTGCTGCGGGCGCGGCGGGCAATGGTGATGGCCTCGACGAGGCCCACTTCCTCGATATGGCGCAGCAGATCGTCGCCGCCCTTGAGCGGCGCGAAATCGCTGCGATCGGCCAGCACGCCATCGTCCATGCGCAGGCGCGGCACCAGGTCATAACCCTGCGGCCGGCGCTGAGGCAGCGTGACGACCGGCTGGATGTGATAGACGAGCCGGTCTTCGCTCAGCGCCTGGCGCAAGTATTCGATCGGAATGGTCGGCTCGGCCTCGCGCAACGGCGGCGGCGCGACTGGGATCATGCGCTCGCGGCCAACCGGCTGTTGGGCCGCCTTGCTGCGCTCTTCCATGTCCGAAACGGCTTCGGCGACCTGGCGGATCACTGTGCCGAGCACGGAAATATCGGCTTCGACGCCTTCAAGGCGGGCGCCGGCGTTGACATCGGCCATGGCATTGATGCGCTGGCCAAGCACGGCGCCAGCCTGGGCATCGGTGGCCAGCAGGCGGGAGAGGTCTTCGATGGCTTTTTCGAGCCGGCTCTCGGCCCGCACGCGCAGGCGGCGTTCCATCATCACGACGCAGACGCAGCCAAAAACCACGGCGGCCAGAATGGCTTCAGCGGGGGTGAAGGTCAGCCCAAAATAGGCAACGGCCCCGAAGGCGGCTGCAGCAAAGGCAATGAACGTATAGACCAATGCCTGCACGGGCGATCCTCAAACCCTTCCCCAAGCGCCGGGATTCGGCATTCCCTCTTAGCATTGCACAGGCACGGGCAAAAGCGCGCAACCGGGGCTGTCCCAAGCCAATTTGGCCGTCAGGTGACGAAGAGGTCCCAGGCGCGGGCGAAGAAGCGCCGGAACAGCAGCATCTGCGCCACGCCATTGGCCGCCGCCGAGGCGCCCAGCTTGCCCAGGGCCAGGGCCGGCACCGGACGGGAATAGGGCATCAGGCCGAGATGGTGCTCGACGCGCTCGACCAGCCGGGCCATCACGTCGCGCGGCAGGATGCCGTCGATGACGATGAGTTCGACCTCGATGACGGCGCTGGTGTTGAGCACCGCGACCGCCAGGGCCCGGGCTGCGTCTTCAAGCCAGGCTTCGCCCACCGCGCCCAGGGCCGACCAGTCCCAGCGGGTCGAGCGGCTGTCGGGCAGCTTCAGTCCCGCCGCCTCGCAGCGCCGCTGCAATACGAGCAGCGAGGCAATATCCTGCACCGAGGTCGGCTTGCCGGAAGCATCGGGCACGATGATATCGCCCAGGCTCGCGCCATTGCTGCTGCGGCTTTCCCAAAGGCTGCCGTTGATCAGGATGCCCGAGCCGAGGAAGGCCCCGACATAGAGGCAGGCAAAGCTCGCCGGCCAGGGTCTGGGCAGGGCCAGCCATTCGCTCCAGGAGGCCGCACTGCCGTCGCTGATGCTGCTGGTTTCGAGCCCGGTCAGGCCCTGCAGATGGGCGGTGATGTCGAGACTGCTCCAGCGCGCGATCTGCCGGGCCGAGGCGCCGAGCGCCTCAAGACCCTGCTCGATATTGCGGGAGATACAGACGCCGATACCGATCAGCCTATCCGATTGGCGCTGGGTCAGGCCGGCGCGGATGGTGGCGATCTCGGCGGCGATATCGGCAAAGATCGTATCTGCATCGAGCAGGTCATGGCTGCGACTGATGCTGGCGAGCGTCTGGCCGGTCATCGACAGCAGCATGACCTCCAGGCTGCGCCAGCCGATTTCGACGCCGATCACACAGGCGCCATCGGGATTGATGAACAGCGGGGTGGCCGGCTGGCCGCGCCGGCCGCGCAAGGGTTCGCCGCGCATCACCAGGTCCCGCGATTCCAGTTCGGCCAGGATGCGCGACGTGGTCTGCGGCCCCAGCCCCGAGAGGCGGGCGAGATCGGCATTGGACGAGCCGGGATTGACCGCCACGAGGGTCAGGACGGCCCGCTCGTTGGCGACGCGGACGCCCGACTGAGCAAAGCCCCGGGCACCCGGTTCATTCATGTCGACGGCAAAGTTCCTGTGCATGATCCTAGACTTAACCGGGTATGGCGGATGCGATCAAGCGACAAAGCCGCGGCGCGACGCACGCATTTTGCAAGCGATCGGAACCAATTGTTTACCCTGATGCGAAACAATCACCTCAAGACCGGCAGGACAGGTGTCCACAGCCGGCGTGACGATGTGGCGAAGGGCGAACTGCATGGCGATGCACAATCGAGGCAATGACGAGTCCTTTGGCCGATTGCTGCTGATCGACGCCGATTCGGACGGCGCGCCGCTCCTGGCCGAAGCGCTCGGGCTCAGCCTCGACGGCAGCCTCGGCATTTCCATTGCCACAGGCGGTCGGCAGGCGGCCGAGCGGCTGCGTGACGGCAAGTTCGATATCGTGCTCGCCGATCTCGCGAGCCTGCGCGATCTCAGCGAACGCAGCGACGATGCGATGACCCGCCTGGTGCGCCTGGCCGATGGCGCCCTTGTGGTGGCGCTGTCGGATGGTGCCTCGGTCACTGCGGCGGTCGGGGCGATGCGCGCCGGGGCGCATGATTATGTCACCAAGCCGATCAGCGGCCCGGCCATGGCCACGCGCCTCGGCGAGCTGGCGCAGCGGCATGGCAAGGCGCGCGCGCTCAGCATCGAGCCGCGCCGCAAGGGGTTGAGCGATTTTGCCGGCTTCATTGGCGCCTCGAGCGCCATGCAATTTGTATATGAGCAGATCGGGCGCATCGCCTCGTCCTCGGCGCCGGTCTTCATCACCGGTGAGAGCGGCACGGGCAAGGATGTCTGTGCCGAGGCGCTGCATGCCACGGGACCCCGTGCCAACAAGCGGCTGGTGGCGATCAATTGCGCGGCCATTCCGCGCGACCTGATGGAAAGCGAATTGTTCGGCGTGGCGCGCGGCGCCTTTACCGGCGCGCATGACGACCGCAAGGGTGCTGCCGAACTGGCCGATGGCGGCACGCTGTTCCTCGACGAAATCGGCGAGATGGATCTGTCGCTGCAGAGCAAGCTGCTGCGCTTCCTGCAGACCGGGACGATATCGCGCGTCGGCGAATCGGGAGTGCGGCAGGTCGATGTGCGGGTGATCTGCGCCACCAATCGCAATCCGATGCAGCTGATCTCGGAGAAGAGGTTCCGCGAGGACCTGTTCTATCGCCTGCATGTGCTGCCCATCCACCTGCCGCCGCTGCGCCAGCGGCCGACCGACATCATGGTGCTGGCCCGGCATTTCCTCGACCGCTATTCGAGCGAAGAGCACAAGCCTTTCACCGGCTTTGCGCCCGATGTCGCCAACCTGCTCACCGCCGCCGAGTGGAAGGGCAATGTGCGCCAGCTGCAGAACCTGATGCGCCGCCTCGTCGTCATGCATGACGGCCAGGAAGTGACCATGGATATGCTGCGCACTGCCGATATCGAGCAACACGGGCTGACCGCAGCCGTCGAACCCACTCCGCGGGGCGAACGCAAGCAGGCGGTATTGCCCATGTGGCAGCAGGAGCAGCGCATCATCGAGGATGCCATCGCCAACTTTGGCGGCAATGTTTCGCTGGCCGCCGCAGCGCTCGAAATCAGCCCGTCGACCATTTATCGCAAGCGACAGGGCTGGGCCGACATGGCGGCTGCCAGCTAGGACCAATCGACATTCAGTTCAGGCTGAGCTGAAAATGGCGGTTTTCGAGCACCGGAGCGCAGCGTACGTTTGGGTGCGTGAGCAGCGGAAGCGCAGAAAACTGGCGTTTGCAGGCCAGCATCAGTT
The DNA here is from genome assembly GCA_029202405.1 of Candidatus Devosia phytovorans. Classification (NCBI taxonomy): domain Bacteria; kingdom Pseudomonadati; phylum Pseudomonadota; class Alphaproteobacteria; order Hyphomicrobiales; family Devosiaceae; genus Devosia; species Candidatus Devosia phytovorans. The sequence goes on from CP119312.1 coordinate 2,656,059, forward strand.
GAAGGTCGATTGGTCCTAAGCCATTACTGCGGCGTGCCGGCTTCCTTGGCGCGCCGGCGATCAAGCCCGAGATAGTGCTCGCGCAGGATGATGGCGATGCCCGAGCCGATGATGATCAGGGCACCGGTGATCATGGACAGCGTCGGCACATCGCCGAAGGCCAGAAAGCCGATGGCCAGGGTCAGCAGCAGCGAGACATATTCGAAGGGCGCGATGACCGACATGTCGGCATAGCGATAGCTCGAGGTCATCAGCAATTGGGCAATGCCGCCGGCAATGCCTGCGCCGACCAGCATGGCCGCCTGTTGCGGCGTCGGCCAGATCCAGCCAAAAGGCGCGGCGAGCAGGGCCAGCACGCTGGCGCTGATGAAGAAATAGGTGACGATGGCTTCGGTGCGTTCGGTCGACACCAGCTGACGCACCTGCATCAGGGCAATGGCCGTGAGAAATGCGCCGCAGATGGCGGCTATCGCCCCGATGGTCGCGCCGTCGTTGCCGGCACTGCCGCCGGTAAAGACGGTGAGGCGCGGCCACAGGATGATGAGCACGCCGACCAGTCCGATGCTCACCGCCGTCCAGCGGAAAACGTGGACCTTTTCCTTGAGCAGCACGGCCGAAAGCGCGACGATCAGCAGCGGCGAAGCGTAGCCGATGGCCGTGGCTTCGGGCAGCGGCAGGCGCGTCAGGGCAAAAAACCCGCAGCCCATCGAGGCGACGCCAACCAGTCCGCGCAGCACATGGCCAAAAGGCCGCTGGGTGCGAAAGCCGTCGCTCATCCGGCCCTTCCACAGCAGGAAGAGCATGACGGGGAGCAGCGCAAAGAAGGAACGGAAAAAGACCATCTGCCCGGCGGGCACGGTCTCGGTCGCCTTGAGCAGCGAGGCCATCACCACGAAGAAGGCGACCGACAGCACCTTGAGCGCTATGCCCCGCATCGGGCCGCCCGAATAAGGTGCCGGGCTAACGGCCTGTACTGATGCGGATGTGGTCACGACGGTCTCGCAGGTCGAGCGGGCTACTTGCCGGAGGATTGCTCCAGCTTTTCCTTGGCGATGCGCGCGGTGGCGAAAGCCTTGTGCTCGGGACCGACGGCCGAGCCAGTCTTGACGACATTGCCGGCTGCGTCGTGGAGTTCCCAATGCCAGTTGGCGTTGGGGCCGCTGCCGCCCTTGAGGCGCAGCTTGATCTGAAGCGAGTTTTCTTGGGTCATTTGTGCCTTATGGCGCAGCTTGGCGTGGGGTGGAAGGGAAAACTTTCTGCGAAACGCTCGACCGGGCCCACGGTTCACAATTGTTCAATCAGCACGGTCGGCCGGAACAGTTGGCGCAACCTCCCGTTGCCTTGCCAGAGACAACAAGGAGAATTGTCATGGCTCATTCAACTGCCCTGCATGTGGAAGATACCGGTGGCACAGGCCGTCCAGTCGTGCTCATCCATGGCTGGCCGCTATCCGGCAAGGCCTGGGAAAAGCAGGTCCCTGCCCTGGCGCAGGCCGGCTATCGCGTCATCACCTATGACCGTCGCGGTTTTGGCGCGTCGGGCAAGCCGGCTGACGGCTATGACTATGGCACGCTGGCCAATGACCTGTCGGATCTGATCAAGGATCTCGATCTCGAGAATGTCACCCTGGTCGGCTTCTCCATGGGTGGCGGCGAAGTCGCCAAATATGTCGCCGACCACGCCGAGGAGCGGTTGCATTCGGTCGTTTTCGCCGGCGCCGTGCCGCCCTATTTGATGCAGGGTCCGGATAATCCAGAAGGTCCGCTGACCAAGGAAAAGGCCGGCGAGATGGAAGCAGGCCTCAAGCACGACCGCGCCGCTTTCTTCGACCAGTTCACCAAGGGCTTCTTCTCTGCCAAGGATGTGCTGAAAGTGTCCGAAGAGGACCGGCAGAAAGCCATCGCGCTCTGCCAGCAGTCCGACCAGACCGCGGCGCTGGGCTGCATGAAGTCCTTCGGCACGACCGATTTCCGCGATGACCTGACGAAAGTCACCGTGCCGACGCTAGTCATTCACGGCGATTCCGATGGCGTGGTCCCCTTCGAAGGCTCTGGCAAGCGCACGCACCAGGCCATCGCCGGCAGCCAGCTGGTGGTCGTCCCGGACGCCCCACATGGCTTTAACGTCAGCCACGCCGAGGAATTTAACGCGGCGCTGATCGCGTTTTTGAAGAACTGAATGGTCCGGAGCTTCCGCTAACGCCGGAGCCATCCTCCCCCGCCGGCGGGGGAGGGGACCACGCATGGCGTGGTGGAGGGGGAGCCGCTTGCGCCAAAACTTCAATGGCCAGTTCTTTTGGATATCTTAGCCCGCTGCTCCCCTCTCCACCACGCTTCGCGCGGTTCCCCTCTCCCGTGAACGGGAGAGGAAGCCTTCAGACATTCCAACTCCTGGCGCATTCCCCGCATGCCAGTGGTGGTTTTATTCCAGCCCATTAGCCACTTACCCGACCCGGCAAGATACTTTTCCCCGCCCCTCAATTTCTCCCGCATACTCTCCCCATTCCCGTCAGACACGCGGTGCCGACGCAGCACCGGGCGGGGAGGCTGGAGATGGGGGCGCCCATTTGGCCGGGCTGAAAGTCGGCACCTGGGCTTGCGACAATAGTCCCCGGTGAGTTCCGGACCCGGTGAGAAAACTCCAGACCGTGACGGGCGGCCATTGGCTCGCACTTCACTAGTAGTTTCTGGGCCAATGGCCGCCCGTCATCCGTGAAAACCGCATTGCAGGCGGCGCTTTCGCACGCCTAAACTTCGGAGGTCCGATATTCGATACGGTCGCCCCAGAAAGCGAGATAATCGCGGATGTCCTCGACCAGAGGACAGGGATCGGGGTAATACCAGACCTGGTCCGGGCCATCCGCCGTCAGGGTCTTGATGTTGTAATAGTGCGCCTCACCCTTGTAGGGGCAGGTGGTGCGGGTTTCGGAAAGTTCGAGCACATCCTCGCGTATATCGGCCCGGGGAATATAAATCCGCAGCGGGGCGCCCGGCTCGTCGAGCTCAAGGGCATTGAGCGACGAACCGATCTCGGCATCATCGAACAGCACGTGGACCCGGCCCTTGGCGGGAGTGATCTTGATATCCTTGTCCAGACATTGACGCGTCATGTTGGCCTGCCATCTTCCTGATTCATTGGTCAGCAAGATCAACGCACCAGATAAAATCAGGTTCACCTTCCTTGACTCTGCGGGGCCCCGATCCTTATATCCCCGTCACCCTGTTAGCACTCTATATTGCCGAGTGCTAATGGTGCCAAAATTGCATTCTCGAATGCTGCCATAGGAGCAAAACATGGGCTTTCGTCCTCTGCACGACCGCGTGGTCGTCCGTCGCCTCGACAGCGAAGAAAAGACCAAGGGCGGGATCATCATCCCCGACACCGCCAAGGAAAAGCCGTCTGAAGGCGTGATCGTTTCGGTCGGCCCTGGCGCCCGCGACGATGCCGGCAAGATCAACGCACTCGACGTCAAGGCTGGCGATCGCGTGCTGTTCGGCAAGTGGAGCGGCACCGAAGTCAAGCTCGACGGCGAAGATCTGCTGATCATGAAGGAATCCGACATCATGGGCATCGTCGAGGTCTAAGACCTCCCTGCCCTACTGTCTTTCCCCCACTCACTCTCTTTAAGGAGCGCCCCTCATGGCCGCTAAAGAAGTAAAGTTCTCCACCGACGCACGCGACAAGATGCTGCGCGGCGTTAACATCCTGGCCAATGCGGTCAAGGTGACCCTGGGCCCCAAGGGCCGCAACGTCGTGATCGAAAAGTCGTTCGGTGCTCCGCGCATCACCAAGGACGGCGTGTCGGTTGCCAAGGAAATCGAACTCGAAGACAAGTTCGAAAACCTCGGCGCACAGCTGCTGCGTTCGGTCGCGTCCAAGACCAATGACGTTGCTGGCGACGGCACCACCACCGCAACCGTGCTCGGCCAGGCGATCGTCGTCGAAGGCGTCAAGGCTGTTGCCGCCGGCTTCAACCCGATGGATCTCAAGCGCGGCATCGACCTCGCTGTCGAGGAAGTCGTCAAGTCGCTGCAGGGTTCGGCCAAGAAGATCACCTCTTCTTCGGAAGTCTCGCAGGTCGGCACCATTTCTGCCAACGGCGAAACCTCGATCGGCGAGATGATCGCTGAAGCCATGCAGAAGGTCGGCAACGAGGGTGTCATCACCGTCGAAGAAGCCAAGACTGCAGAAACCGAACTCGACGTCGTCGAAGGCATGCAGTTCGACCGCGGCTACCTGTCGCCCTACTTCGTGACCAATGCCGAGAAGATGACCGCCGTTCTGGAAGATCCCGTGATCCTCCTGCACGAAAAGAAGCTCAGCAACCTCCAGACCATCCTGCCGCTGCTGGAATCGGTCGTTCAGTCGCAGCGCCCGCTGCTGATCATTGCCGAAGACATCGAAGGTGAGGCTCTCGCGACCCTCGTCGTCAACCGTCTGCGCGCCGGCCTCAAGGTCGCTGCCGTCAAGGCTCCTGGCTTCGGTGATCGCCGCAAGGCCATGCTCGAAGACATCGCCATCCTGACCGGTGGCCAGGTCATTTCCGAAGAACTCGGCATCAAGCTCGAGAACGTGACCATCGACATGCTCGGCACTGCCAAGCGCGTTGAAATCACCAAGGAAAACACCACGATCGTTGATGGCGCCGGCACGGCCGAAGACATCCAGGGTCGCGTTGGCCAGATCAAGGCGCAGATCGAAGAAACCACTTCGGACTACGATAAGGAAAAGCTGCAGGAACGCTTGGCCAAGCTCGCCGGTGGCGTTGCAGTGATCAAGGTGGGCGGCTCGACGGAAGTCGAAGTCAAGGAGCGCAAGGACCGCGTCGACGACGCGCTGAACGCCACCCGCGCTGCCGTTGAAGAAGGCATCGTCCCCGGCGGCGGTGTTGCCCTGCTCCGTGCTTCGAACGCCTTGACCGTGACCGGTGCCAATGCCGACCAGGCTGCTGGTATCGCCATCGTCAAGCGCGCTCTCCAGGAGCCCGTGCGCACCATCGCCAATAATGCTGGCGCTGAAGGTTCGGTCGTTGTCGGCAAGATCCTCGAGAACAACTCGGCGACCTTCGGCTACAACGCCGCCACCGGCGAATATGGCGACCTCGTTGCCCTGGGCGTCATCGACCCGGTCAAGGTTGTCCGTCATGCCCTGCAGGACGCAGCTTCGGTTGCATCGCTCCTGATCACCACCGAGGCCCTCATCGTCGAGGCTCCCAAGGACGCAGCACCGGCAATGCCGGGCGGCGGCGGCATGGGCGGCATGGGCGGCATGGACTTCTAGTCCAGCCTCTCCAAGAGCTTCGAGGTTCGCGTCTTCCCAGTCACGAACTTTGCGAGAAAGGCGCAGCGGCAACGCTGCGCCTTTTTCTTATCCCCCTGCCGGAATAGGCTGGCATAGTGGGCAATGGAGGAAATGATGCGACCACCCAGACGCGGTAGTGCCTATGATCAGGCTGAGGCTGCCTTCAAATCGGCAACGAGCAAGCCTGCGGCCCCTGCTCCGGTGAAGTTGGCTAGTCCGCCCGAGGGCAAGGAGTTGGTGTCACTGCGGCTCGACCGTGCCGTGCTGGAGCATTTCCAGGAGGACGGACCGGGCTGGCAGGACCGGATCAATGCTGCGCTGCGCGCCGCGGCAGGGATCGACAGCTAAGCATTTGACAGTGACGGAAAGGCGTTTCATTTTCCGGTGGTTTTATCTGGAGGTGTTTATGTCCAAGCGTTTAGGTCTCGCTCTCGTCTGCCTTCTGGCGCTCAATCTTTCCGCCACCGGCGATGCTTTCGCGCAAAAGACCAAGACCAAGGACACGACCACAACCCAGTCACAGACCAGCCCGCTGGATCCGAACGATCCGGACGATCTCGAAAAAATCCTGGACGAGGCCGACGACGCCTATTTCACCGCCGAGGGCGTCGAGCCCGACTACGAATATGCTTTCGAAATGTACATGCTGGCGGCCGAGGTCGGTGATGCCTATGCGATGAACCGCGTGGCGCTGATGTATGACCGCGGCGAATTCGTCGAACTCGACTACGAAATCGCCTTCGAATGGTATCTGAAGTCGGCCGAAGCAGGCTTGGCGGCGGCACAGAGCAATGTGGGCAGCATGTATAGCGCTGGCGATGGCGTGGGGCGTGACTATGCCGAGGCCATGAAGTGGTTCCGGCTCGCAGCGGACAATGACTATGCCTACGCCAATTACGCCATCGGCGACCTGTTCCTGGCCGGCAATGGTGTCGCCGAGGATGCCGAAGAAGCGACCGCCTGGTACAAGAAGGCGTCTGATGCCGGCGATGCGAATGGCCATTGGGCGCTGTCGCTGCGCTATCTCTATGGTGATGGCGCCAACAAGGACAGCCAGCTCGCCGCCGAGCTCGCCTACAAGGCGCTGACGCAGGGCCTTGAGATCGCGCTTGAGGAAATCCAGGAGATCGGCAGCGCCGATACCTCTCCCAACTACCGCCGGACGCTGCAGCAATTGCTCAAGGATGGCGGCTATTACACCGGCGCCATCGATGGCAGTTTCGGCCCGGCGACGCAGCGTGCGGTCGAGGCGGCATTCAATACGGCCGAATAACGCCTAGCTGAAAAACAGCAGGCGCACGGCCAGCACGATACAGACGACCACAACGACGGGGCGGATGAGTTTTGCCCCGTAGCGGATGCCGGTGCGAGCGCCGATATAGCCGCCGGCGATCTGACCAATGGCCATGGCCACGGCGGCCGGCCAGACGACGGCGCCGGCGGGAATGAAGATCACCAGCGCCGCGAGGTTCGAGGTGAGGTTGAGCACCTTGGTATTGCCCGAGGCGTGGGTGAGCCCCAGACCGAACAGCGTCACGAAGCATATGGTGAAGAAGGAGCCTGTCCCCGGCCCGAAAATGCCGTCGTAAAAGCCGATCACGAAGCCGATGGCTGGCACCAGAAGGCGGAATGGCAGGCGGGCGTGGCGGCTGTCGTCGGAGAGGTTCGGCGCGAAGAGGAAATAGAGCGCGATGGCGATGAGGGCGACGGGGACCGCCATCTGCAGCAGGTTGGTATCTACGCTCCTGACGACAGAGGCGCCGAGCAGGCTGCCGGCGAAGGTCATCGCGATGGCCGGGATCAGGCGCTGCACCGAGACATAGCCGCGGCGCCAGAAGGTTACGGCGGCCATGGTTGTGCCGACGACGCTCTGCAGCTTGTTGGTGGCCAGCGCCGAAACCGGTGGCAGGCCGGCAAAGAGCAAAGCCGGAATACTGATCATACCGCCGCCGCCGGCGATGGCATCAACAAAACCGGCGAGCATGCCGACCGCCGCGAGGGCGAGGAGGACGAGGGGATCCAAGATCATGGAGTGTCTTACTTGCCCGGCGGCGTTTCGGCGATGCGGCGCTCGTAGATGGGAATGTTCATGATGGAGGACATGAAGCCGCTCATCATCATCTGGAAGCCGCCGACGAGGGCCGTCATGGCGAGGATGACGGGACGCAATGTGCTGCTGGGATTGAGCGGGCCGAAATCGCGCACGGCCCATTGGCCGAGGCCCCAGAACAGGGCCACCATGCCGATCAGCATTAAGCCGACGGCGACGATCAGGATGCGCTCGAGGGTCAGCGCTTCCAAAATCCGGTCATAGTGGCCGGACTTGGGGATGAAGCCGTAACGCGAAGCGAAGCGGCGACCGATGACGGCAAAGGAAATCGACTGCAGCCCGACGATGATGCAGAGCGAGGCGACAAGGAAGGTGTGAATGTCGAAGACAACACCACCATAGCGCGCCGGACCCGGCAGCAGGATGGCGCCGACGACCAGGCCGACCCAGAGCAGCGCCATGCCGGGATAAAGGAAGAGCCAGCGTGGAGAAAACAGCAGCAGGAAGCGCAGGTGGCGCCAGCCATCGCGGAACGAGCGCAGATGGGGCGGACGGGAGCGACCGTCCTTGGCGAGCCTGGTTGGCACTTCGCGCAGGTCGAGCTGGGCCAGCGAGGCCTTGACCACCATTTCGGAGGCAAATTCCATGCCCGACGTGCGCAGGTTGAGCCCGAGGATGGCTTCGCGGGAAAAGCCGCGCAGGCCGCAGTGGAAGTCGCGGATCGGGGTATTGAAGAACACCCGACCGACGGTGCTCAGCACCGGATTGCCGATATAACGATGATGCCAGGGCATGGCGCCCGGGGCGATGCCGCCCTTGAAGCGATTGCCCATGACGAGTTCGGCGCCATCGCGCAATTGCTCAATGAAGGCGTCGAGATTGGCGAAGTCATAGCTGTCGTCGGCATCGCCCATGATGATGTAGCGACCCCGGGCGGCCTGGATGCCACCGCCCAGCGCTGCGCCATAGCCACGCTGCGGCACGGGGATGACGCGGGCGCCCAGACCTTCGGCAATGGCCTGCGAGCCGTCAGTCGAACCGTTGTCGGCGATGACGACTTCACCCGAAATGCCCGTGCGCGCGAGGAAGCCCTGCGCCTTGCTGATGCAGCTGGCCAGCGTCTCGGCCTCGTTGAGGCAGGGCATCAATATGGTCAGTTCGACGTCGGCCACTTACAGTCCCCCGGCCCTATGCGCTGCTTGTGCCGTGATTTGTCGCATCTGGCAATTCTCAGTCGCCACCGCCACCACCATCGCCGCCGCCGTCGGAACTGTCGGCGTCGCCGTCACGGGATCGGCTGCCGCCGTCTCCGCTGGTCGCCGGCCCGCCATCGCCACCCGCATCGCCGCGGCGGCGTCTCGACTTGCGATGTTCCTGCCACATCAGGCCGGCGATCATGGCCAGGAAAAGCAGGATCGAGATGGTGTTGAAGTCGATCCGCTCCATGGTCAGAAGCCCGCCTGCGTGTCCAACCGTGCCAGGACCGCATCGAGCTGTGCCTTGCGGCTTTTGGAAAAGCTGGCGGTGCGCGAGACGATGAGGCACGCCTCGCTCTGCAGCATGATGCCATCCTCCAGCACACGCAGGCCATTGGCGGCCAGCGTCGAGCCGGTGGTGGTGATATCGACGACGATATCGGCCACGCCGGAGGCTGGAGCAGCCTCGGTGGCGCCGAGGCTTTCGACGGTGCGGTATTCGGCTATGCCGGCTTTGGCGAAATGCTGGCGGGTGATGGTGATGTATTTGGTGGCGATGCGCATCCAGCGGCCGTGACGGCTGCGGAAGTCTGAGGCGACGTCGGCCAAGTCGTGCATGTGCGTGACGTCAATCCAGGCTTCCGGCACGGCGACGACGCAGTCCGCCTTGCCGAAGCCGAGCTTGCTGGCGATGGAGACCGAGGCCGGACCGCTTTCGCTGGTCTCATGAATCAAGTCGAGGCCGGTGACGCCAAGGTCGATATTGCCGCGGATCAGCTCGCGGGCAATTTCCGAGGCCGGAAAGAAGCGCACGGTGATTTCGGGCATGCCTTCGATGGCGCCGAGATAGGAGCGCGCGCCGCCCGGGCGGGTTATCGTCATGCCCTTGGCGGCAAACCAGTCGCGCGTCAGCTCTTCGAGCCGTCCCTTGGAAGGCACAGCCAAAGTGATACCGCTCATGGGGAAACCTCCTGCTCGAGACGGTCAACCCAGACCGAGCAGCCGGAGGCGGCGATGGGCGCCTTGGCGCCGAGACGTTCGAGAAGGCGATCGTATTGTCCGCCAGAGGCAAGAATCTCGCCGCGCGGCCCGGTCATTTCAAAGACGATGCCGGTGTAATAGTCGAGGCGCGGCGAGAAGCTGGCGTCGAATGTGACGCGAGCCTCGCCCAGGCCATTGAGGTGGCGGCGGATGGCGCGGATCGGCGCACCGAGCATCAGTTTGTGCTGGGCGGCCAGTGCCTCGACGCGCGACAGGGCCTGCAGCACCGGTCCCGAAATGGCGAGATAATCGCGCAGGAGCTTCAGCGTCGATGCCGGTACCTGGGCGGCGTCGAGCGCCTGCTGTTCGAGGTAGCGGTCGGCGATTTCGTCGGGTGTGCGGCCTTCCGAGAGGCTGAGGCCGGAGGCGACCATCTGCTCGGTGACGGTCTCGACCAGTGCGCCGCGGCTCGGCTGCTTTTCGCGCGGCAGGTCGGGCGCGGCTTCGAGCCGGGTCAGCAGGCGGTCGAGCGCTTCGGTGTGGCCGAAGCGATTGCGGATGCGCGGGCGCCAGGCGTCAGGCATGTCGGCCTGTACCAGCAGGGCTTCGAAAAGGCCAACACCGCCGAGGCGGATATCGGGGGCGACGCCATAGATGGAGAGGGCGGCACGGGCGAAGGTCAAAACCTGGTCGAGGGCGACGTCGCCATCCAACTGGGCGAGGAGTTCGATGCCGGCCTGGTCGAATTCAGCGGGGCCGGTTTCGCGCTGGCGAAAGATCGGGCCCATGTAGGAAAAGGCGGCCGGAGAGCCGACGCCATCGGCGATATAGGCGGTGACGATGGGCAGGGTGAAATCGGGACGCAGGCAATATTCTGCGCCCCTGGTATCGGTGGTCAGCAGCAGGCGGCGGCCAAATTCCTCGCCGGCCAGATCGAAATAGGGATCGGCCGAGAGGAGAAGCGGCGGCGTGGCGCGGGTTGCGCCCTGGGCTTCGACCAGCGCATCGAGCTGGGTACGGCGAAGGGCGGGGTTGGTCATTGCTCGCTCAGCAGTTTGGCGACGGCGGCGACGAGGTCTTCACGCTTGATCTCGAACTGGCCAGGCCGGGCGGCCTTCCACTCGGCATTGTCGGTAATGGCTTCGGCGGCCTGCTTGCCGGCGATCAGATCCTTGATCTGCAGGATGCCCTGCTCGCGTTCCTGGCTGCCCTCGATGATGACGATGGGCGAATTGCGCTTGTCGGCATAGGCAACCTGCTTGCCGAAATTCTTGGTATTGCCCAAGAACATTTCGGCGCGGATCCCGGCCTTGCGCAGCTCGGACACCATGGCCTGGTAGCCAGCCATCTGTTCCTTGTCCATGACGAGGACGACGACCGGACCGGCTGGCTCGGTGGCGCCGAGATTGCCAGTAAGCTTGAGCGCATTGGCGAGGCGCGAGACGCCGATGGAAAAGCCAGTGGCTGGCACAGGCTCGCGACGGAAGCGCGAGACGAGGCCGTCATAACGACCACCGCCACCCACCGAACCAAAGACCACATCCTGACCCTTCTCGTTCTGCACTTTGAAGGTCAGTTCGATCTCGAAGACCGGGCCGGTGTAATATTCGAGGCCACGGACGACCGAGGGGTCGATCTTGATGCGGTCGGCGCCATAACCCGCGGCAGTGAACAGCGCCTGCATGGCGTTGAGTTCGGCGGTGCCGGCATTGTCGACGGGCTTGCCGCCAACATAGTCGAGTACCACTGCGCTCTGCTCATCGGATAGGCCCGCGCCCTTGGTAAAATCGCCGCTGTCGTCCTTGCGGCCGGCGCCGAGCAGGAGTTTGACGCCTTGGGGACCGAACTTGTCGAGCTTGTCGATGGCGCGGAGTACGGTGAGCTTCTGCTCATCTGTGGTGACGCCAGCGGCTTCGAGCACGCCGTCGAGCACCTTGCGGTTGTTGACGCGGACGACGTATTTGCCCTCAAGGCCAAGCGCATCCATGACGTCGGCCATCATCATGCACATTTCGGCATCGGCCTCGGGGCCGCCGGCGCCGACAGTGTCGGCGTCGAACTGCATGAACTGGCGGAAACGGCCAGGACCGGGCTTTTCATTGCGGAAGACATAGCCCTGGCGATAGGAGCGATAGGGCTTGGGCAGGGTCTCGAAATTGTCGGCGAAATAGCGGGCGAGCGGCGCCGTCAGGTCGTAGCGCAGGCTCATCCACTGTTCGTCATCGTCCTGCAGGGAGAAGACGCCGGCATTGGGCCTATCGGTGTCGGGCAGGAACTTGCCCAGGGTCTCGGTATATTCAAAGAGCGGGGTTTCGACCGGGTCGAAGCCATAGCGTTGATAGACCGCCTTGATCCTGTCGATCATCTGGCCGACGGCGGCGATTTCGCCGGGCGTGCGGTCCTCGAAGCCGCGCGGCAGGCGCGGGGCGATGAGCTTGGTCTTTTCGGTCATTGAAACGTCCTTGAAAGTCGCGCCGTTCCTAGCGGATCGGGGGGAATGAGACAACAGGCGAGCCGATGCGCCCGTCTGACTTTCGTCAGCGGCTTTCGGCACCATGCTTTTCGCCCGCGTGGTTGGGCGGAACCCGAGACGGCTTTCGCCTCTGGATAATTTAAAAGCGAGACGGAAGCCGTCCCGGGTTGCCGGTTTTTGGCTCAACATCGGTTATCGCGGACTGTGATCCTTGCCACAGCCGGCCGATGCTCGGACCTGCACGCGCCAGCGAAAGCCGTGCCCGGCGCCCTTCACCACTGTTCGCCTGCAGGCCGCCCAAGTGAAGAGGCTGAAAAGAGTATGAGCGCGGAAGTGGGGGCGGGGATAACTCATTGTGATCTTGATCGTAAGTGACTGAGGGTGACGGAAACAAACTCGATGCCAACCTTCCCCCACGAGGGGAGAAGGTTGGCCCTGAGGGCGTTGCGGCTTCACGCCTTCAGGGTCGTCTCGCTATCAACAAGCCTCACGGGCCCAACCGCCACAGAAGCGGCGGCATGGGCGAGTGCCCGTCCTGATCCGGCCAGAAGACAGACCTGGGCGCTGGCGGCAGGCCCATGTCCGCACGCTGGCGGGCAGAGAGACCGGCGGGAATGCGCGGACGGGTCCACCAGGCCGCAATCGCCACGCGGAGGACCGGGAGGAAACCGCGGTGATGGACAGCCTTGGTGACATGGGTGTCGTGGCGCGAAATGGCGCCGCTATCGGTAAATGCATCGATGGACATTGGATGATCCGGTGGCTGCTCGCGCACCGGCCTTCTGGTTCAATGAACTTCAAAAATGCGGAGCCGGCAGGGGAAGAGCGACGTGAACCGCCCTTCCCCGGGGATTACATGCCGGGTCTCCGCAGGGGATCTGGAATGCCCGAATGGCTCGGGATATCGAGCCAGTGCGCTGCTTCGGCAACCGGGGACAGGCCGAGATCGGCTCGCAGGCGTGCGGGCAGTTCGGCGGGCAGTCGCGGCCGATTCCACCATGCGCTGATGGCGGAGCCGATGACGGGCATGAGCCCACGCTGATGCACGGCATCGGCGATGGAGAATTCGAGGCGCAGAACAATGCTGCCCTCACTCAGGGAATTGTAAGACATGACGGTTTCCGGGCGCGCGAAAACGCGAACCGGCCTCTGTTGAGTTGGAACGGAAGATGAGCGGAAACGGGACGCAAACCGGCCCGTGTCAGATCATCGTGGTTTGGATGCTAAGGTTGTCCGAATGGCACGGGGAGTGCCGGGTGACATGACGGCGAGGCTCAGGCCTGGCGGAGATGTCGGTTGGCTTCAACCTGGAAGGTTACGCGCATGATTTTCATGTAGTGCCTCCCTCGGGTTGGCGTTTGTGGACGAGCTAGCAGTAGCTCGCGATTCCGTGATCGGCAACAGGAGATGTGACGTCCTGTCGCGGGCGGGGCGAATTGTGGCGCAAAAGCAACAGTCTAGTCGAACGGGGAGATTCGGCTCAAGTCGCCTGACCGGAGTTTATTTGGGGCGCACCAGGGCGTTGCGTTCGGCCTCGACCTCGTCGCGGCAGAAGCAGCCGAGCATGTGATCGTTGACCAGGCCCATGGCCTGCATGAAGGCATAGCAGGTGGTGGGGCCGACGAAGTTGAAGCCACGCTTGCGCAGGTCCTTGCTCAATCGAACCGACGCCTCGGTCTGGGCAAGCTGGCGCAGACTGTCCCAGCTGAGGTCGGAGGGACGATGCTCGGGGCGGGTTTCGAAGCGCCAGAAATAGGCGGCGAGCGAGCCGAATTCCTTTTGCAGTTCGAGGGCGCGCTTCGCATTGTTGATGGTGGCGTTGATCTTGCCGCGATGGCGGATGATGCCGGCGTCCTGCAACAGGGTTTCGACATCGGCCTCGGTCATGGCGGCGACCCTGGGAATATCGAAGCCATGGAAAACCTGGCGGAAGCGCTCGCGCTTGCGCAGGATGGTGATCCAGGACAGGCCCGACTGGAAGCCCTCGAGGCAGATCTTTTCGAAAAGGCGCGTGTCGGAGGTGACCGGACGGCCCCATTCGCGGTCGTGGTAGTGGCGATAGAGCGCATCGTCGCCCGCCCAAGGGCAGCGCGGCAGACCATCGGCGGGGTTTTCGGGGAGCGACTCAGTGGACATGGGAGGAGACTAGCATTGGCGCGTGCCGGCGGTGACCCGATTTAGACAGCGGTAACCCTCAGCGGCATCAATGGCTTAACCATGCCAATTCACAGGGCGTTGGCCGATCTCTGGCAGAGTTCGCACGGGCCGAGCGGGGCCGGTGACGTGGAGCTGGGTGGACATGAGCGTGATTAAGCTGGCCGGGATGACGGTTGTGGTGGCGCTGTGCGGCGCCTTGCCAACCATGGCGCAGGGGCTGCAGCCGGGCTGGCGGTTTGCACCGCCGCCGGGGGTGACGATCGTCGACAGCCGGCCGGACAATGCGCTGCAATTGCAGGGCAATCCTTATGTCGATCCGGCCTATCTGCGGCAGGTGGTGGCTTACCCGACCAGCGAGCGCAGCGGGACGATCGTGGTCGATACGCGGGCGCATTTTTTGTACTTCGTGCTCGGGGACGGGCGGGCGCTGCGCTATGGCATCGGCGTCGCCAAGTCGGGCTTCGAGTGGAAGGGTACCCACCAGGTGTCGCGCAAGGCGGAATGGCCGAGCTGGACACCGCCGGCGGAGATGTTGCAGCGCCGGCCAGAGCTGCCGCGCTTCATGGAGGGCGGGCCAAACAATCCTCTGGGTGCGCGGGCGCTGTATCTGGGGTCAACGCTCTATCGCATCCATGGCACCAACGAGCCGTGGAGCATCGGGCAGAATGTGTCGTCGGGCTGTATCCGCATGACCAATGCCGATGTCGTAGACCTCTATGGACGCGTAAAACTTCACAGCAAGGTGGTTGTCATTTCCTAAGGATTTTCCAGCACAGTGGCGCTGCCTCTGACAGCGGGGCGCAGAATCTATGGGTGCCTCGTTGAACCTTCGCTTGCTCTCCCTGGTCCGTCGCTTTGGCCGCGACGAAAGCGGTGTCTTTGCCGTGGTGTTCGGCCTGATGGCGATCGTGCTGATCGCGCTGGGCGGGGCAACCGTGGACTATGTGGCGCTGGACCAGGCGCGCAGCCGATCCCAGATCGCCCTCGACGCGGCGGCGCTGGCGTTGCAGCCGGAGAGCCAGCTGACGGGCGCGAACAAGACCGCCATCCAGGCAAAGGCGCAGGCACTGGTGGATGACCGCATCGGCGGCGGCGGCGTGGTGACGATCAACAGCACGACGATCAACACGACCGACGGCTCGCTCTATTTCACCGCGACCATGAAGACGCCGACGATTTTCGTGGCACTGGTCGGGGTCAAGGAAATGTCGGCCTTCATCCAGTCGGAAGCGACGCGCAAGAAGCTGTCGCTGGAAATCGCCTTCGTGCTCGATAATTCGGGGTCGATGGCCTACACGGGCACCGGCACTCTCGGGCTGAAACAGCGCATGCAGTTCCTCAAGGACGCCGCCACCTGCGCGACCAATATCCTGTTCTACAAGGACACGACCACGCCGCTGCTGTTTCCTGACACCTGCGTGCCGGCAACCGGTGCGGTCAAGCTGGACAACGTCAAGATCGGCGTCGTGCCGTTCACGATGTTCGTCAATGTCGGCGCCAGCAATCTGAACGCGACCTGGATCGACAAGGGCACGTCGGTCACCGCCAATGACAATTTCGACGATGGCCGCACCCCACCAGGCAATATCAATCGCACCACCCTGTTCACCGCGACCAAGCAGAGCTGGAAAGGCTGTGTAGAGGCGCGCCCGCATATCAAGACCGGGACGCGGGCCGAGGAATATCTCGACACCGACGACACCGTGCCTCTGGCGGGCAATACGCTGTTCGTACCGATGTTTTCGCCCGATGTGCTCGATGGGTTGCAGGGCAATGACTATATGGACGACACGCCGGCCATATGTGACCGCCCTGCTCCTGCCCAGTGCATTCAGGTGCAGTCGCGCTTTGGCTGCAATTCGTCAAATGGCAGCTGCTCGTCGAGCAATACGGCTGATCCGGTCACTGGTGGCACCAATGCGAGCGGCGTGGTGGATGTGCTGGCGACCAACGGCGCCAACTTCACCAGCTCGACCAAATATCCCAATGGCTATTACGGCGCGCATGCGTCGAGCTGTTCGTGCAGCGCATGGACGAGCTATTCCGACTGGACCCAGACCGGTGGCAGCGGCAACAATCGCACCTTCACGCGCTTCCGCTCCTGCAATGGTGGTGGCTATACGCCCGGTGGCCTGACCAACCGGCAATTGCAGGAACGCATCTGCAAATATTACGGCACGGTCACGACCGTCAGCGATACGCGCGGTCCCAATGCCGACTGCGGTGCTGCGTCGATCACGCCGCTGACGGCCACGCCATCGACGGTGACCACCGCGATCAGCAACATGGTGGCCCTGGGCGGCACGAATATCCACGAGGGCGCGGCATGGGGCTTCCGGGCACTGTCGCCGGGTGCACCCTTCACTGAAGGCGGCCCCTACGACCAGGCGACGTCCAAGGTGATGATCCTGATGACCGACGGCGAGAACACGACCTATAATCTGTCGAATTACTGCAGCCAGGGCATGCGCACGCTCAACAGCAATTGCTACAACTCCGCCTATGGCTATCCGTATAATTCGTTCAACACGGACACTGCGTCGTCCAGTGGCGGCAATATCGAGCGTTTGGGCAGGTTCGGTGCCAACAATGCGAGCCTGGTGACCGAGCTGAACAATCGTACCGTCCAGACCTGTGCCAATGCCAAGGCTGCCGGCATCACGGTCTATACGATCGGCCTGGCAACATCCGAAGCCAGCCAGAGCACGCAGGCGGTTGTGGAAGACATGCTCACGCAATGTGCCAGCACACCGGACAAGGCCCATTTCCCGCAGGAGCCGAGCGAACTCAAGGATGTGTTCCAGCAGATCGCCAATGAACTGACGGCGCTGCGCCTGTCCCGGTAGTCAAAGGGGAAATGGTACCACCTCTCGGGATCGAACCGAGGACCTCTAGATCCACAATCTAGCGCTCTAACCAACTGAGCTAAGGCGGCAAAAGCTTTTTGAGGGAGGGCGAACGCCGCGTCCCGAAAGCGGGCGGAACATAGGTCGAGAATTTCGCGATGACAAGCCGTGATTTTGGCCTGTGGACAGCGACGTGCGCCGGCGGCTCGATTTAACCATCCGGCAGGAAGGTCGCGGCTAGGGTCGGGGTTGTGCTGGACCCATCCGGATGCAGCCTCTATTGATCAAACCTTAAGATTGCCGCAGAAATTGTGCCAATATGGCACGCGTAATGCCTGCATCCGGCCTGGAGAGTATTAGCGTATATGGATGCCGACTGGATCACATCGCCAAGCGCCCGTCGCGTGCTGCAGCACGCCGGGGATTCGCGACCGGCGTGGCTGTGGTCGCAGGATGGGCAGGTTTTGCTGTGGCAAAATGATGCCGCAGAGCTGTTTCTCGCCAAGCTGAAGAAGTCGGGACTGAAGCTGGCGCAGCCGGCCCTGCCGATCAAGGGACAGATTGCCCGCAATATCCGCCTGGGATCGCCGGGCCGGACGAGTCTCGCACGCATCCAGTTCCTTGCGGGCGAAAAGCCGGCCTCGAGCACCTGCGCAACGACACCGCTGCAGTGGCAGGACGGGCAGATGGTGCTGCTGATCGTCGGCGTCGATCCGATCGATGCAGAGATTTTGGCTGCGGCGGCGCAAGAAGGTGACGCGCCGGGCGCGACCGCGAGCGCGGTTGAGGCAGACGATCTGCCGGTAGGGTCTGAAGAGACGGCCGTCGAGCCAGCAGAATTGCCGTACACGGTTGAGGACGACGTCGCCGCTGCTCAGGAAGCGCTGGACGAGCCGGAGCATGTCGAGCCGGAGGCTGAAGTCACTTCGACTGAGGTCGCATCGGACGAGACCGCCTATGCGCAGGAGCTGGAGAACTGGCGCGCCGCCGGCCCGGATGGGACCGCGGAGCTGGAGGTGGTTCCGGAGGCTGCTGTGCCAGACGAAGCGCAGGACGAGGATGTTGAACAGGCTGAGGCTTCCGAGGAAGCGCCCAAGCCGAGCAGGCTGAGCCTGCTGGTCGACCGGCTGGCGGCTGACGAAGGTCTGTTTACGCCGCTGACAGCCGCCGATGATACGCCGCCGGTGACCACAGAATCGATCGAGCCCGAGAGCGATGCCGCCTCCCCTGCCCTGTTCAAGGTGACGGGCCGTGGCTTTGTCGCCGACGATGCCACGACAGAGATGCCGATCGATGAAGTGGCGGACGAGAGCGACGAGGATCTGGCCGACCTTGCGGCGCTGGATGGCGCTGACGACGTCCTGGACGAGGCGGAAACGGAGCCTGAGGCTGGGGTCGACGTCGCGGTTGAAGATGAGACCGCGGTCGATGTGCCCGTGGCTGTCGAGGACGAAACGCCTGACCCGCCGCCCGCTGCCGAGACGGTTGCCGAGGAGCAGCCCGGGCCGATTGCGGATCCCGAGCAGGTGGAACGCGCATCGCGCTACAATTTCGACGAGCTGGCACGCATCCTGACCGATCGCGTGGGCGAACCGGCTGCGACACCCGCGGCGGCCAATGTGATTGCGGCGCCGGCGCGCAGCGGGTCGCTGATCAACCTGGGTGGCGAAACGCTGGTGCTCAACCGGCTGCCGCTGGGCATCCTGGTGTTCCGCGACCAGCAGGTGCTGTTTGCCAACCGCGCCATTACCGAAATGGTCGGCTATGAATCGGTCGAAAGCCTGCGCGCTGCCGGGCTGGGCGCGGTTTTCCCGGCAGCCGGCCCAGAGGGCGAAGGCAGCGCCGGGCCGGTGAATCATCTGGTGCAGCGCGACGGCACCCTGGTGCCGGTGACCGCGCGGCTGCAATCGATCTCTTGGCAGGGCAAGCCGGCGCTGATGCTGTCGGCCAGCACGACCGAGGTGCGGACGGGGCACGAGGCAGCGGTCGCGGCCTTTGCGCGCGCCTTTGCGGAGCAGCGCCAGGACGGTTATTTCGAGACCAATCGGGCTGGCACGATCAGCCTGATCTCGCCCAGGGCGAAGAGCCTGCTCAAGGCCGAGGCTGCGCTTGAGGGCAAGCCGCTTTCGGCCCTGCTGGCAGCGTCTGACCTGGCGGAGCTCCGGGACTTCCTCGAACGACCGGCGCGGTTTGCCGAGACGGCACGCCCGGCACTGACGCTGCGGCCGGCGACGGGCGCAGCAGAGATCATGCTGTTCGCGCAGGGCCAGGCCGGCGTCGTTACCGGCTATTTCGGTCTGGTGAGAGGTCGCGATATCGTGCCGGCACGGGTCAGTGGCCCGAGTGACGCCGACCCGGCACTGCTGTCGCGGATCAGCCGCGGCGTGCGGCGGCCGCTCAATTCGATCATCGGCTTTGCCGACCTGCTGCGTGGCGAAGCACAGGGCAACGAGCGCCTGCAGGGCTATGCACAAGACATTGGCACGGCCGGACAGGAAATTGCCTCGCTGGTCGATGAGCTGGATGACTATGCACGCTTGCGTGACGGGCGCTACCTGCCGCAGCGCGCCAGTATCGAGCTGACGAGCCTGCTCGAAAGCTGCGTGCTGCGTATCCGCCCGCAGGCGAGCAATGCCCGCGTCATCGTTCGCAACGCCATTTCAGAGACGCTGCCACGTGTGACCGCCGACCGCGCTTCACTGGCCCAGGCAGTCTTGAACCTGCTGGCCAGCGCCATCGACCAGACGCCGACCGGCGGCGGAGTGGTGATTTCGGCGCAGCGCGAAGACGATGGCAGCATTGCCGTGCATGTGCGCGACAGCTCCAACAATGCCGTCGACATGGCCGAGCGCTTCGTGGTGTTCCGCGATGGCCTCAGCCGTGACGGTCAGATGATGGTGCCAGTGCGCTCCAGCATCGGGCTGGCCCTCACGCGCTCGCTGCTGGCAGTCAATGCCTTCTCGCTGTCAGTCGATCCGGCTGGCGAACAGGGCATGCTCTTTACAATGATCATTCCAGCGGAACTGGTGGAAGACACTGCAACACCGCAGGCGCGAGAATAATCCCTGATTTCTGCGCTTCTATTTGCCGCAGGCTTTATTCCTGAGTTTTCAACTCAGCTAGACATCTGATTTCGTTCACCTTCGTGACGAAAGATTTGAACCATTCCAGACTACAAGTCCTTGAATTCAATCAACATTATTGACGCAGGTGATCATGCCATCGAAAAAGCTTCCATGACGGGAATTTGAACCCGTCGCAACGGGAGACTTTTCATGACTATGACCACACGACTCGCCCTGACCCTTCTCGGTTCGGTGGCCCTGAGCGGCCTAGCCATGCCAGCCTTTGCCCAGAGTGGCGAAGTCAATATCTACAGCTATCGCGAACAGGCACTGCTACAGCCGCTGATCGATGCCTTCGCCGAGGAAACAGGCATCAAGGCGAATGTCCTCTATGCCGGTGACGGCCTGCTGGAACGCGTTGCGGCCGAAGGCGAGCTGTCGCCGGTCGACGTCGTGCTGACGGTCGATATCGGCAATCTGGTGGGCGCCGAAGAACAGGGCCTGACCCAGCCGATCACCACCGCGGCGCTGGCCGAGCGCGTGCCGGAAGCTTTCCGCGATGAAGACGGCAACTGGACCGCGCTATCGCTGCGCAGCCGCGTGTTCTACGTGTCCAAGGATCGCGTCGACGCGACGGCACTGACCTATGACGACCTGGCCTCGGGAGAATGGGCCGGCCGCATCTGCACCCGCCCGGGCGACCATGCCTATAATATCGGCCTCATTGCACACTATATCGCGGACAATGGCGAAGATGCCGCCCGCGAATGGCTGACCAAGGTGCGCGACAACCTGGCCTACGCCCCCAATGGCAATGACCGTGGCCAGGTCAAGAACATCCTCGACGGCACCTGTGACCTGGCGATCGTCAACACCTATTACATGGGTGCGATGCTCAACAACGAGGCCGAGCCGGAGCAGAAAGACTGGGCCGCTTCGGCGCGCATCGTCTATCCCAATGCAGAGGCCGAAGGCACCCAAGTCAATGTTGCCGGCGGTTTCATCGCCAAGCATGCGCCCAATGCCGACAATGCCAATGCGCTGATCGAATTCCTGCTGTCGGACGAGGCCCAGGCCATCTATGCCGACACCAATTATGAATTCCCGGTGGTTGCCAGCGCACCGATCAACGAGCTGGTCGCCAGCTGGGGGGCGCTCAAGGCTTCGGAAGTATCGCTGACCGAAGTTGCGGCCAACCGCGCTGCCGCCGCCGCGCTGGTTGACGAACTCAAGTTCAACGAAGGCCCGCAGATCTAAGTCCGTATCGCCGTCCTGCCGGGCCGGCGGAGCGATCCGCCGGCCTTTTTCTATCTGCGTCAAAGCTGAGGCACGAAGTCAGCTTGACAGTCTGACCGGCCAGTCCGACAAGGCAGCACGAGGCGGAGAACTTCCATGGCAGTCTGGCGTGGTGTTGGCGTTGTTGCGGTATTGGTGGGTCTTGGTGGACCTGCCCTGGCGCAGGACGGCGTCGTCAATGTCTACACCTATCGCGAGCCCGGGCTGATCCAGCCGCTGCTCGATCGCTTCACCGAGGAAACCGGCATCAAGACCAATGTGCTGTTTGCGGCCGACGGGCTGATCGAGCGCGTGGCGGCCGAAGGCGAACTGTCGCCGGCCGACGTCATCATCACCGTGGATATCGGCAACCTGGCCAATGCCAAGGAATTGGGGATCAGCCAGAACATTTCGGCCGAGGCCCTGGCGCGGGTGCCGGACCAGTATCATGATCCGGATGGGCAATGGGTCGCGCTGTCGCTGCGCGCGCGGGTGTTTTACGCGTCGGTCGACCGGGTCAGCGAGACGGCTCTGACCTATGAAGATATTGCCGGACCGCAATGGCAGGGACGGCTGTGCACGCGCTCGGGGCTGCATGCCTATAATATCGGGCTGATCGCGACGCGCATTGCCCATTGGGGCGTGGACGAGACGCGGGAATGGCTGAGCCATGTGCGCGACAATCTCAACCATGCGCCGACCGGGGCTGATCGCGATCAGGTCAAGCAGATCTTTGACGGCACCTGTGACCTGGCCATCGGCAATACCTATTACATGGGCCTGATGCTGACCAATGACGCCGAGCCCGAGCAGAAGGATTGGGCCGCCTCGGCGCGGATCATTTATCCCGATGCTGATGGCGAGGGGACGCAGGTCAACCTCTCCGGTGCAGTCGTGGCCAAATATGCGCCCAACAAGGACAATGCCGACGCATTGGTGGAATTCCTGCTGTCGGACGAAGCGCAGCATCTCTATGCCAGCGGCAATTACGAGTTTCCGGTGGTAGCGGGCGTCGAGGCGTCCGAGCTGGTGGCGGGCTGGGGTGCGCTGAAGGCTGACCAGACGCCGATGGTCGAGATTGCCAGCCATCGCAAGGAAGCGGCGGCGCTGGTCGACGAGGTCCGGTTCGACGAAGGTCCGCAGAACTGATTGTGGGTCGTGGAACGCGCCTGCCCCTGTTGCCGCTGCTGCTGGTCGGGCTGGCGGGATTGCCGATCCTGTGGCTCGGATGGTCGGCGCTCGCGTCGCTGAGTGGTGGCAGCAATGGGCTGGCGGCGACCATGCTGCCGACGGCGCTGCGCGAGACGGGCACGCTGATGGTGTCGGTGGGGCTGTTGACCGGCACGGTCGGGCTGGTGGCGGCGTGGCTGGTGACGCATTACGAATTTCCGCTGCGGCGGGTGTTCGACTGGGCGCTGGTGGTGCCGCTGGCGGTGCCGACATATCTGGCGGCCTATGCTTATGTGGAGTTTCTGGGGTTTACCGGACCGCTGCAGACCGGACTACGCGCGATCAATGGCGCGACGTCGCTGCGGGACTATTGGTTTCCCGATATTCGCAGTCCCTGGGGGGCGGTGCTGGTGCTCTCCAGCGTGCTCTATCCCTATGTCTATGTCGCGTGCCGCGGGTTTTTTCTGATGCAGTCGGCAAGCCTCAATATTGCGGCGCGGACGCTGGGCGCGGGCGGGATGCGGACGTTCTTCACCGTCACGCTGCCGCTGTCGCGACCGGCACTGGTGGTGGGTGTGACGCTGGCGATGATGGAAGTGGTCAATGACCTGGGGGCGGTGCAGTATTTCGGCATCAATGCCATCACCGCGATCATCTATTCGACATGGATCAACCGCTCGGATTTTGGCGGCGCGGCGCAGCTGGCGGTGACGGTGGTGCTGGTGATCGGACTACTGATCATGGCCGAACAGCGGGCGCGGCGGGATCGGGTGTATCTGGCGAGCCGGGACAATCGCGTGCCGCCGGCGCGGGAGAACCTGACGGGCGGCCGGCGCTGGGCGGCGTTCGGCTTTTGCCTCGTGCTGCTGGCATTCGGGTTTGGCATTCCGGTGGGGCAATTGAGCTATTCGGCGTTCCGGCTGGTGCTGCCGGAGACGATCAGCATGACGATTGCGGCGCTGATTCCCACGGTGACGCTGGCGAGCCTGGGGGCGGTGATTACCGTGGCGATCGGGCTGGTGGCAGCCAAGCTGGCGCGGCGGGGTCGTGTGAGCGGGAGCGCCATTCGGCTGGCGACGCTGGGCTATGCCATTCCGGGGACGGTGCTGGCGCTGGGCCTGTTGCAGCCGCTGGGACAGGCGGACCTCTGGTTCAACCGCATGACCATGGCGCTGATGGACTGGCGGCCGGGGCTGATCCTTTCGGGGTCGATGGCGGCGCTGCTCTATGTCTATGCGATCCGGTTCTTGGCGGTCAGCCATTCGACGCTAGATGCGGCGATGAAAAAGCGGGGCGATTCCATGCTGGATGCCGGACGGGTGCTGGGGGAAAGCGGAGTGGGTCTGCTGTTGAAGGTCGATCTGCCGACGCTGATGCCTGCCATTCTCAGTGCGGCGACGTTGGTTTTCGTGGAGATCGTCAAGGAGTTGCCAGCGACGTTGCTGCTGCGGCCGCTGGGTGTGGATACGCTGGCAACGCTGGTCTATAGCCGCGCCAATGTAGGACTTTTTGCACAGGCAGCGCTGCCGGCGCTGGTGATTGTGCTGGCCGGGCTGATCCCGGTCATTCTTGCTACGCGGCTCGGTGATCGTAGGAAAGTTTAACAGGCGAAACCGGTGCCATGTTAGTCGCAGCGATTATAGTATGCGACGGGGCGCCCGGGGCGCGTTGAGTGGGGAATGGAATGAGCAAATACAAGGCAATCGGGCTGGCACTTGCCCTGACGACGGCGCTGGCCGGTTCGGCCTGGGCACAGCCGACCGAAATCCGCATCGGCGTGACGCTGGAACCACCGGCGCTCGACCCGACCGCCGGCGCAGCCGCCGCCATCGATGAAGTGGTCTACCAGAATATTTTCGAGGGTCTGACCCGGATCGACCAGACCGGCACGGTGCAGCCGGGGCTGGCCGAGAGCTGGACGATTTCCGAGGATGGCCTGACCTATGTGTTCAAGCTGCATGAGGGCGTGACCTTCCATGATGGTTCGGCCTTTGATGCCGAAGACGTCAAGTTCAGCTTCGACCGGATCCAGGCCGAAGACAGCGCCAATGCGCAGAAGGCGCTTTATGCCGGCATTGAAGCGGTGACCGTGGTCGATCCGCTGACCGTCGAGATCAAGCTCAGCGGGCCCGATGGCCTGTTCCTGTTCAACATCGGTCGCGGCGATGCGGTGATCGTGGCGCCCGAGAGCGCCGAGAACAATGCCACCTCGCCGATCGGTACCGGACCCTTTGCCTTTTTGCAGTGGGATAAGGGCAGCCGCGTCGTGCTGGAAGCCTATGGCCCCTATTGGGGCGAGCCGGTGCACCTGACCCGTGCGAGCTATGTGTTCATTGCCGATTCCGCCACCAAGACCAGCGCGCTGCTGGCAGGCGATATCGACGGGGCGAACAATGTGGCAGCGGACACGATCCCGATTTTTGAGGGCAACCCGCAGTACCAGGTGGTGGTCGGCTCGACCGAGGGCGAGACCGTGCTCTCGACCAATAACAAGAAGCCGCCCTTCGACAATCTCAAGGTGCGCCAGGCAATTGCCCATGCGATCGACCGCCAGGCCATCATCGATGGGGCGACGGATGGCTATGGCGTGCCGATCGGCAGCCATTTCGCGCCGCACAATCCCTATTATGTCGACCTGACCAATACCTATCCGCATGACGTGGCAGCGGCCAAGGCGCTGCTGGCCGAGGCCGGCTTTCCGGATGGCTTCAGCACCACGCTGAAGCTGCCGCCGCCGCCCTATGCCCGGATCTCGGGCCAGATCATTGCCAGCCAGCTAGCCGAAGTCGGCATCAAGGTCGAGCTGATCAATGTGGAATGGGCACAATGGCTGCAGGACGTTTTCACCAACAAGGACTATGACCTGTCGCTGGTCAGCCATGTCGAGCCATTCGACATTGGCAGCTATGCCAATCCCGACTACTACTTCGGCTACGACAATCCCACGTTCACGGCGCTGATCGAGACCCTCAATGCCACGACCGACGACGCCAAGCGCAAGGAACTGGCCATCGAGGCCCAGACCATCCTCGCCAAGGATGCCGTCAATGGCTACCTGTTCGAGCTGCCGCAGATCGGCGTCTGGAACGCCAAGCTCGAGGGCTTCTGGAAGGATGCTCCGATCGAGGGCGTGGTGCTGCGCGATATCCGCTGGACCGAGTGATCGCCATCCCATCGCGTGTATAAGGCCCCGCGCTTTCCTCCCTTCCCCCCGTGCGGGACGGAGTGAAGGCGCGGGTCTTTTATATTTGCCGAGCCCATGATCCTTTTTGCCCTCCGACGCTTTGCCGGCTTTGCCGTGACGCTGCTGGCTGCAGCCTTCGTCATTTTCTGGCTGCTCGACCTGCTGCCGGGCGATCCGGCACAATTCATTCTCGGGGTCAATGCGACACCGGACTCGGTGGCGCGGCTGCGGTTGCAGATGGGCCTTGATGCGCCGGGCTATGAGCGGTTCCTCGGCTGGATCTGGGGCATGCTGCAGGGCGACTTCGGCATGAGCTATACCCAGCGGGCACCGGTGGCCGAGCTGATCTGGGGCCGGCTGGGCGTGACGCTGCCGCTGGCGGTGTTTGCGATGGTGATCTCAGTGGTTATCGGGCTGCCGCTCGGCATCCTCGCGGCGCGCAAGCGCGGCAAGGCGCTGGATACGGGTGTAATGGTGCTGGCGCAGACCGGCATCGCCATTCCCAATTTCTGGTTCGGCATGCTGCTGACCCTGGTCTTTGCCGTCAGCCTGCGCTGGTTGCCGCCCGGCGGCTTTACGCCATGGAGCGAAAACCTTGGGCTGGCGCTGCGCGGACTGGTGCTGCCCAGCCTTGCCCTGGCCTTGCCGCAGGCGTCGATCCTCGCCCGCGTGATGCGGACGGCGCTGGTCGATGTGACCGGGCAGGACTATATCCGCACCGCGCGTGCCAAGGGGCTGACCACGGGCGAGGCGGTGTGGCGGCATGGCGTGCGCAATGCGCTGCTGCCGGTGCTGACAATCCTGGGGCTGCAATTTGCCTATCTGGTGGCCGGCACGATCGTGGTCGAAAATGTGTTCTACCTGCCGGGTATCGGCCGGCTGATCTTCACCGCCATTTCCGAGCGGGACCTGGTGCTGGTGCGCGGCGCCACGGTCATCCTGATCTTGGTTGTCACGGCAACCATGCTGGTGACCGACATTGCCTATGCGCTGGTCGATCCGCGCCTGCGGGAGCGGAGCGGATCATGAGACGACTGTTTGCCCATCCAAGCCTTGCCATCGGGCTGATTGCCACCGTGATCTTCGTGGCGCTGGGCGTGCTGTCGCTGGTCTGGACGCCCTTCCCCATCGCGCAGATCGATGTGGCGCGGCGTTTCCTGGCGCCTGGAACAGAGCATTGGCTGGGCACGGATAATCTGGGGCGCGACATGGCCTCGCTGATCATGGCCGGCACCTGGACCAGTTTCCTGGTCGCCGCGATTGCAGTGGTGATCGGCGTCGGTATCGGCGTGCCACTGGGTCTTGCGGCTGCCGCATGGGGCGGACCGGTGGAATGGCTGGTGCTGCGCCTGTCGGATTTCATCTTCGCCTTCCCGGCGGTGATCGTGGCCATCCTGATCACCACGCTGATCGGACCGGGCGCGACCAATGCCATCATCGCCATCGGCATTTTCAACATTCCGGTGTTTGCCCGCGTGGCGCGGGGCGGAGCGCTCAGCATTGCCACGCTGGATTTCGTGGCGGCCGGGCGCTTGGCCGGGCTCAACAATGCCATGATCGCCTGGCGGCACCTGCTTCCCAATATCGTGAGCCTTCTCATCGTTCAGGGCACGATCCAGATGTCGCTGGGGATCCTGGCCGAAGCGGGCCTCTCCTATATCGGGTTGGGCACGCAACCACCGGCGACAAGCCTCGGCTTGATGCTGCGCGATGCGCAGGGGCTGTTCCTGATCCATCCGTGGCTGTCGGTGGTGCCGGGCCTCGCCATCGTGCTGATCGTCATCGCGCTCAACATTGCTGGCGACGGGTTGCGTGATGCGATCGACCCCAGACTGAAGCAGGGAAGTTCCAATGGCCTTGCTTGATGTATCGGGGCTCAGCATTGCCTTTGGCAGCAATGCGGTCGTTTCCGGCCTGAGCTTTGCCATAGAGCGCAGCGAGCGCTTCGGCATCATCGGCGAGAGTGGCTCGGGCAAGACCCTGACGTCGCTGGCCATTGCCGGCCTCCTGCCGGAGGGCGCAAAGGTCAGCGGTTCGATCATGCTGGACGAGACGCCCCTGCCCGCCTCGGAAAAGGCAATGGCGCGGCTGCGCGGCAAACGCATCGGCATGGTGTTCCAGGAGCCGATGACAGCGCTCAACCCGTTGATGCGGGTCAGTGAGCAGATTGCCGAGGCGATTGACCTCAATCTAAGTGGGCCGGCGCGGAGCGTGGTGCCAAACCTTCTTGCCGAGGTCGGCCTCGAGCCGCGGCATGGTCATCGCTTTCCGCATCAATTGTCGGGTGGACAGCGCCAGCGCGTGATGATCGCCATGGCGCTGGCGAGCCAGCCGGACCTGCTGATTGCCGACGAGCCGACCTCGGCGCTCGATCTCATCACCCAGCGCAAGGTGCTCGACCTGATTGCCGAAATCTGCAGCCGGAGGCAGATGGCGCTGCTGTTCATCAGCCATGACCTCAAGGCGGTGGCGCGGCTGTGCACGCGGGTGGCAGTGATGCATCGCGGCAAGCTGGTGGAGACGGGGCCAGCGGCGGAGGTTTTCGCTTCGCCCAAGCAGGCTTATACGCAAAAGCTGGTTGCGGCATCGCGCTTTGACCTGCGGCCGGCAAAGGGACGGCGCCTGGGCGAAACGCTGTTGTCGGTGGAGGGTATCAGCCGCGACTACAAGCAGGGTGGCATGCTGCTGTGGGCAGAAAAGCCGTTGCGGGCGGTCGATGACGTCGGGTTCGAAATCGCGCGGGGCGAATGCCTGGCGCTGGTCGGACCGTCGGGCTGCGGCAAGAGCACGTTGGCGCGGATCGTGGTCGGGTTGGATCGGGCCACGGCAGGCCAGATGCAGCTCGACGGCGTGCGCTATCATGGCTCAGATTTGCCCAAGGGGTTGCGCCGGGATCTGTCGCTGGTCTTCCAGGATCCGTTCGGCAGCTTCAACCCGCGCCTCAGCATTGGCGCCTCGCTGGCGGAGCCGTTGCGGTTGGAAGCTGGACTCGATAGCGCGGCCGTCAAGGCGCGGCTGGTCGAGGCGGTCGAGGCCGTGGGTCTCGATGCGGGCATGCTGGAGCGCTATCCGCATGAATTTTCCGGCGGGCAGCGGCAACGCCTCGCCATTGCGCGGGCGCTGGTGACGCGGCCGAAACTATTGGTGCTGGACGAGCCGGTATCGGCGCTGGATGTGTCGGTGCGCGGGGAAGTGCTGGCGCTGCTGTCGCGGCTGCAGGTGGAGTTTTCGCTGACCTATCTCATCATCAGCCATGACCTCGACATGGTGGCGGCGATGGCCGACCGGGTGCTGGTGATGGAGGCCGGGAAGATCATCGAGGAAGGCCGGCCGGAGCAGATCTTTGCGGCGCCGCAGCAGAAGCTGACGCGCGACCTAATGGCCGCGCGCCTGCCGGATATCGGTTAGACTAGTAGTCGCGTTCTCGAAGCGTAAAACCGGTAGCCACTTTTACTGAGAACGCTCCAGCTATTGTACCGTCACGCCCGCTTCGGCGATCACCGGCGCCCAGCGGGCGACTTCTTCGGCAACGTGGGTGGCGAGCTCCTCGGAGGACGACGCAACGACCACCGCGCCCACTTCGGCGAGGCGCGCCGCCACGGCCGGGTCGCTGACGGCGGCGACGGCGGCCTGGTTGAGCTTGGCGACCACTTCGGGTGGCGTGCCGGCTGGGGCGAAGAGCGCGTTCCAGGTGTTGGTTTCGTAGCCGGGGACGCCAGCTTCATCCATTGTCGGCACATCGGGGAAGCTGGCCGCGCGTTCGAGCGTGGTTACAGCGAGCGGCCGCAGGGTGCCCGCCTTCATGTGTTCGGTGGCCGAGGGCAGATTGTCGAAGATGATCGGCACAGCGCCCGAGAGGGCATCGACAAGGGCCGGGCCCGAGCCCTGATAGGGCACGTGAACCATGTCGGTCCCGGTCATGGACTTGAACAATTCGCCCGAGAGATGCAGCGGCGTGCCATTGCCCGAGGAGGCATAGGCGTGGGTTTCCGGCTCGGCCTTGAGCTTGGCGATCAGTTCCTCGACATTGCTGGCGGGGAAGTCTGGATTGACCAGCAGGACATTGGGCACGGTGACGAGCAGCGAGATGGGCTCGAAATCGGCCGAGGGATCGAAGGGTGGGGTCGCATAGAGCGAGGCACTGAGGGCGTGGGTGGCGATGGTGCCCATGAGAATGGTGTAGCCATCGGGCGGGGCATCGGCGACAGCCGTGGCGCCGAGCACGCCGCCGGCGCCGGCCTGGTTGACCACGAGAACCTGCTGGCCCAGTTGCTGGCTCATGGCCTCGGCAACGACGCGTCCGACGAGATCGGTGGAGCCACCGGCCGCAAAGGGCACGACAAGATTGATCGGCTGGTTGGGGAAATCCTGCGCCTGAACAGGCGCTGCGAGAACAAAAACCCCGGCGATGGCCAGGGCAGTCCATGTCATCTTCATCGTGTGTATCCTCCCAGATAACAGGGAGGGAAGTGATGAATGTGGTTTTGGTTCCATCGGGGCGGGAAGGACAGCTCCACACACTCGATGTCACCCCGGCTCAAGGCCGGGATGACACCGAGAGTTTGGCTGCGCCTTACCTCGTCAAAGCGTGCCGATGTAGGCGCCGAAGGGTTCCAGCAGGAGCTTGCCGCTTGCGGGCGTCGCCGTGACGCCGGGGCAGCCGGCGTCGGTCGGGGTGAGGTCCGACGGCAGGGTGAATTCGGCCTCGGTCTCGCCCATGTTGAAGACGCAGAGCAGGCGCTCGGTGCCGTCGCTGCGGATGAAGGCGAGGACATTGCCTTCGGCGGGGACCAGCTCGATCGTGCCCTTGCCCAGAGCCGGATGAGCGCGGCGGAACTGCAGCACGGCGCGATAGAATTCGAGGACGGAGCCCTCGACATTGTGCTGGGTGTCGACGGCATGGGTCAGGTGTTCGGCGGGAACGGGCAGCCAGGTGCGTTCGGCGGTCGAGAAGGCGCCGTTGCGGACGTGGGTCTGCCAGACCATGGGCGTGCGGCAGCCGTCGCGGCCCTTGAACTCGGGCCAGAACTCGATGCCATAGGGATCGACCAGGTCGGAAAAGGACAACTCGGCTTCCTTGAGGCCCAGTTCCTCGCCCTGATAGAGGCAGACCGAGCCGCGCATGGCAAGGATCAGCGTGGCGGCGAGGCGGGTGAAGGCAGCTTCCTGGCCGTGGCTGGCCCAGCGGCTGACATGGCGGACCACGTCGTGGTTGGAAAAGGCGAGGCAGATCCAGCCATCGGGGGCGCCGGCTTCGGTGGCGGCAATCGACTTGCGGAAATGATCGGCGGAGAATTCGCCGCCCAGATAGTCGAAGGTATAGGCCATGTGCAGGCGGTCATCGCCCGAGGTGTATTGGGCCATGATCTCGAGCTGGTGCTGGCTGTCGCCGATTTCACCGACGGTGGTCTTGCCGGGATATTCGTCCATCAGGGCGCGCAGGCGCTTGAGGAAATCGAGGTTCTCCGGGCGGGACTTGTCGTAGAGGTGCTCCTGGAAATTATAGGGATTCACCGCGGGGGCGGTCGAGGCGTTGAAGTCCTCGGCCTTGACCACGGGGTTGGATTCGAGGCCCGTGGAGTGGAAGTAGAAATTCACCGTATCGAGGCGGAAGCCGTCGACGCCGCGCTCGAGCCAGAAGCGCATGTCGCCGAGCAGGGCGTCCTGCACGTCGGGATTGTGGAAGTTGAGGTCGGGCTGGGAAACGAGGAAATTGTGCAGATAATATTGCATGCGCCGGCTGTCCCACTGCCAGGCGGAGCCGCCGAAGATGGAGAGCCAGTTGTTGGGCGGGGTGCCGTCAGGCTTGGGATCGGCCCAGACATACCAGTCGGCACGGGCATTGGTGCGGTTCTGCCGGCTTTCGGCGAACCAGGCATGCTTGTCAGATGAGTGGGAAATCACCTGATCGATGATGACCTTGAGGCCCAGCGAATGGGCCTTCTGCACGAGGCGATCAAAGTCCTCCAGCGTGCCGAAGCTGGGGTCGATGCCGCGATAGTCGGAGACGTCGTAGCCGAAATCCTTCATCGGCGAGGTAAAGACGGGTGACAGCCAGATGGCGTCGACCCCGAGGTCGGCGACGTAGTCGAGGCGGCTGGTGATGCCGACGAGATCGCCGACGCCATCGCCATTCTGGTCCTGGAAGGAGCGCGGATAGATCTGGTAGATCACCGCGCCGCGCCACCAGTCATTGTCGATTGCGGTCTGGTCGGCCGGTTTCGGCTCGGTCATCAGGGGCGAGGCAGTCATGGCAGCTCCGGACGTTAAGGAAGGAAATGTGTGGCGCCGCCGTGCGGCAGCACTAAGGTCAGCCGGCGCCGTGGCACTTCTTGTATTTGAGGCCGGAGCCGCAGGGGCATGGATCGTTGCGGCCAACGGCGGCGCTGCGGATCGGGGCTTGCGCCGCACTGCGATGGGCCTCGAACAGGGTGACGACGATTTCGGGAATGAGGTGGGGCGCATCCTGCTGCAGCCGGATCATCTCGGGATCGCTGGCGTCTTCCTCGCTGATCGCCGGATCGCTGGCAGCGAGCAGCGACATGATGGCATAGGCGGCTTCCTGGGCGCGGGATTCCTTGCGGCTTTGCAGCAGGCTTTCCCAGGATGGCAGGTCGAGGCTGATGGCAGCCTCGAAGCCGGCGATCCAGACTTCCCACAGCACGCCTTCGTCCTCGTCGAGTTCGTAGAGCGGTTCGTAGCGGCCCTCGGCGAGTTCGGCCGATATCTCGCCAAAGCGCGCCATGACGGCATCGGTCAGCGCGGAGCGGTC
Source organism: Candidatus Devosia phytovorans (assembly GCA_029202405.1). Taxonomy (NCBI): domain Bacteria; kingdom Pseudomonadati; phylum Pseudomonadota; class Alphaproteobacteria; order Hyphomicrobiales; family Devosiaceae; genus Devosia; species Candidatus Devosia phytovorans. Next base: position 2,688,529 of record CP119312.1, read on the forward strand.
GGCGGTCTCGTCGGCGCCTTCGACGCCGGACCAGACCATGGGCAGGAACGCCTCTGGCGAGAAGACCTGCGGGCTGACGGCAATGCCGCAGAGATAGCCATCGAGCTCGCTGAGCATCATGCCGCCTTCGCCCAGATCGGTCAGCAGCCCATCGAGGCGCTGATGATCGGCGGACAGTTCTTCGAAGTCTTCCATGGGGCATTCCACTCGCTGGCAATTGAGCCCTATGCCTGCCCAAGCCGGCAGGCAATTGCAAGGGGTGAGCGCATGTTATGGTCGCCGACCCATCCGGGCTGCCAAGCAGGGGCTAAGCCAGCTTGTTGAACTTGTTCTGCAATTGCGTGAGCTTGGACATGCGGGCCTTCATGTCGGCCTGCGCCTTGCTGCGAACGCCCATTTCAGCGACCTGGACCTGAGTGTTGGTCGTGTTCGAAATGTTGTTGCGCATGGCGGTGTTGATGGTGTTGAGCCGTGAGAGGCCCTCATCCACGATGGCGCGGCGCTTTGTACGTTGGCTCGCGAGCGTGCCGTACATCGATGTTTTCTTGATCACTCCCATGGCTTTGAGCGTGATCGGAAGTGATTAAAATTTTATGATTTGAGGGTGGGATAGCGGGTCAGCATGCTGCGAGCAAGCTGGCGATATGCCTGGGCTTCGCTGCCGTCGGGCTCGGATACGACCGGCGGGCGACCCGCGTCGCTGCCTTCGCGGATCGACATGACCAGCGGGACCGCACCGAGGAAGGGGATGCCGAGGTCGGCGGCGGCCCGTTCGGCGCCACCAGTGCCGAAGATGTCGTAGCGGGTGCCGGTGTCGGGGGCGATGAAGTAACTCATGTTTTCGATGAGGCCGAGGATGGGCACACCGAAGCGCGGCAGCATGTCGATGGCCTTCTTGGCATCGATCAGCGCGAGGTCCTGCGGGGTCGAGACGATGATGACGCCATCGACCTCGGCCTGCTGGAAGAGCGAGATATGGATGTCGCCGGTGCCGGGCGGCAGGTCGATGACGAGGATATCGAGCTGACCCCAATCGGTTTCGCGCAGCAGCTGGCGCAGGGCGGAGGTTGCCATGGGGCCGCGCCAGACCACCGCCTGATCCTTGACCAGCATGGAGCCGATGGACATGGCCTTGAGGCCATAGGCGTCGTGGGGCGTGAAGATGCCGTCGTCGCGAATGGCGGGCTGGCCTTCAAGGCCGAGGAGTTTGGGGATGGACGGGCCGTAGAGGTCGGCGTCCAGTATACCGGTCTTGAAGCCTTCGGCCTGAAGGGCGAGGGCGATGTTGACGGCCGTGGTCGATTTGCCGACGCCGCCCTTGCCGGAACCAACGGCGATGATGTGCTTGATGCCGGGCACGGGAGTTTTGCCGGCCGGGACGGGCTTGCCGTGGGAGAAGGTCGGGCCGGATTTGGGCGGTGCCTTGCCGCCGGTCAGCGACACCATGATCTTGCGGGTGCCGGCGAGGTTTTGTGCGACGGCGGCCGCCTGTTCGCGGGCGGGACCGAAGGCGGCTTCCATGCCCGGAGCGACGGCAATGGCGAAAGCCACGGCGCCGGGGGTGACGATGATATCGGAAAGGCCCGCATAGCCGGCCAAATCACCGCCGCCGGGGATTTCCACGGCGGCAAGAGCGGATTTGATGGCGGCGGCGAGTTCGGTATCGGCCATTCTCGGCTTTCGGATTGCTACGATGGGTCAACGACCACCGTGTCATCCCGGCCCTGAGCCGGGATCCATCCCGGAATGAAACCGCGCACCACCATCTCAGGATGGGCCCCGGCTCAAGGCCGGGGTGACACCGCGTTTGTTGCGACTTCAGAGCAGACTAGAGGATCGACTGGCCGGTGGCGGCCCAATCCTTGAGGAAGCCTTCGATGCCGGCATTGGTCAGCGGATGATCGGCCAGCTTGCGGATGACGGCAGGCGGGATCGTCGCCACATCGGCACCGGCCAGCGCGACCTGGGTCACGTGGTTGGGGGTGCGGATCGAGGCAGCCAGGATTTCGGTGTCGAAAGCATAGTTGTCGTAGATCTGGCGGATGTTTTCGATCAGCTCGACGCCGTCGAGGTTGATGTCATCGAGGCGACCGAGGAAGGGCGAAATGAAGGTTGCGCCAGCCTTGGCAGCCAGCAGTGCCTGGTTGGCCGAGAAGCAGAGCGTGACATTGGTCTTGATGCCGCGATCCTTGAAGGTCTTGGTGGCCTTGAGGCCATTGAGCGTCAGCGGCAGCTTGACCACGACGTTTTCGGCGATCTTGGCGAGGACTTCGCCTTCGGCGATCATGCCGTCATATTCGAGGCTGGCCACCTCGGCCGAAACCGGACCGGGAACGATGTCGCAGATTTCCTTGACGACTTCCTTGAAATCGCGGCCGGACTTGGCGATCAGCGAGGGATTGGTGGTGACGCCATCGAGGAGACCAGCTTCATGGAGCTCCTTGATGTCCTTGATTTCTGCAGTATCGACGAAGAACTTCATGGTTCCCTCCTGAGTGGCTTTTGGGCAAAAGATGTAGCACGGCAAGGCTTTGCCGCAAGGAGATTGATGGCCGCTATTTGATGGCGGCCAGCAGGGCATCGGCCAGATCGCCAATGCGATCTTCCGGTATGCCGGCGACATTGATGCGACTATCGCCGATCATATAGATGCCGTTCTCGGCTTTTAGATGTTCGACGACGGAATTTTCGAGGCCGAGCAGCGAGAACATGCCGCGATGGCTGGCGATGAAGTCGAAATCTTCGGAATTGGACTTCTGGCGGATCGCTTCGCTCAGCTTTTCGCGCAGGCGGATCATGCGATCGCGCATCTCATTGAGTTCGGCCTCCCATTCGGCGCGCAGGTCCTTGTCCTCAAGGATGGTGCGGATGATTTCGGCGCCATGATCGGGTGGCTGGCTATAGGAGCCGCGGATGATGTTGAGCAGCTGCGACTGGGTGACGTCGGCCTGATTGGTGTCGCGGGCGACGATGATGGCGGCGCCGATACGTTCGCGGTATAGGCCGAAATTCTTGGAGCCGGAGAAGGCGACCAGGGCTTCGGGCACGGCAGAGAGGATCTTGCGCGTGCCATAGGCGTCGGGCTCGATGCCATCGCCGAAGCCGAGATAGGCCAGGTCGATGAAGGGCAGCGCGCCCGTGCGCAGCAGGGACTGGGTGACTTCATCCCATTGCTCGGGCGTAAGATTTGCGCCGGTCGGGTTGTGGCAGCAGCCATGCAGCAGCACGACGTCGTCCTTGCCCAGCTTGTCGAGCGCAGCCAGCATGGCGTCGAACTTCACGCCGCGGGTCTCGGTATCGAAATAGGGATACTTTTCGACCTTGAGGCCCGAGTTTTCGGCAATCGGGTAGTGGTTGGGCCAGGTCGGATCGGAGACCCAGACGGTGGCACCGGGGCGGGCGCGATTGACCAGCTGCATCAGCACCCAGAGCGAACCGGTGCCGCCCGGAGCCTGGGCAATGCGGACGCGGGAGCGGTCAACGCTATCGGCCAGGGCGAGATCGAGAACGGCGGCACCGAAACCCTTGTTGCCGGCTATCCCCAGGTAAGTCTTGGTTTTTTCGTTTTCGAGAATGCGCTGCTCGGCCTTGCGGACGGCGGACATGACGGCGGTTACGCCCTTTTCGTCCTTGTAGACGCCGACGCCCAGGTCGATCTTGGTGGAGCGCGGGTCAGCCGCGTATTCGCCCATGAGCGCCAGGATCTTGTCGCCGGGGGCCGTGGAAAGGGTCTCGAACATGATGGGGGTCGTTCCGGTGGGAAGGCGGGGTTGTTATAGGCCGGGGCCAGATTTTTGCAATTGCAAAGCGATCAGCGTTTGACGCCGGTCTTGTCGAGCTCGCTCAGCAATTGTGGAATGATTTCAAAGAGATCACCGATCAGGGCAACATCGGCCAGCTTGACCAGCGGCGCCTCGGGATCGGTATTGATGGCGACGATCTTCTTGGCGCCCTGGATGCCGGCTAGATGCTGCAGCGCGCCGGAAATGCCAATGGCGATATAGAGATCGGGGGCGATGATCTTGCCGGTCTGGCCGACCTGCCAGTCATTGGGGGCGTAGCCCGCGTCGACGGCGGCGCGGGTGGCGCCGATGGCAGCCCCGAGTTTTTTGGCCAGTTGCTCGATGAGCTGGAAGTTCTCGGCCGAGCCGAGGGCGACGCCACCGCCGACGACGATCTGGGCCGTGGCGAGATCGGGCGTGTCGCTTTGCGTGCGATGGGCGGCGATCAGGCGGGCAACAGAAACCACTGACGTATCAATGGTTTCGATCGGGGCAGCATTGCCGGTGGCCGCAGCGCGGAAAGCCGAGGCGCGGATGGTGAGGACGTGCTTGGCCTGGTTGTCGGTGACGGTCTGCAGCGCATTGCCGGCGTAGATGGGACGGGTAAAGCGGTTGGGACCGAGCACTTCGACCACGTCGGTGACGGGCATGATGTCGAGCTTTGCGGCGAGGCGCGGCATGACATCCTTGCCACCAGAACCGGCACTCGCGACCACATAATGATAACGGACTGCTAACGTTGAGAGTAGCGTTTCGAGGCTATCGGCTACAGGCGAGCCAGAGGCTGTCAAAACCCTGCTCACGCCCGCGAGCTGCGCGGCGGCTGCCGCGATCGGGGCAGGATTCTCGGCGACGACCAGAAGGTCGATCGGTCCGAGGGTGCTAACGGCATGCACGACACGTGCCGTGGCGGGAGAGAGCTGGCCGAGATCGTGATCGGCGATAACGAGCACGCTCATCACAGCGCCTCCATCTGCGAGACTTCAGCGGCGATATAGGCGGCGAGTTCCGTGGTCGAGCCCAGGGTCTTGCCGGCCGCGCGTTCGGCGGGCGGGGAGACCTTATCGATGATAAGGCGCGGGGTCAGGTCGACGCCGAATTCGGCGGCGGGGCGGACGGCCAGCGGCTTGGAGCGGGCCTTCATCACCATGGGGAGCGCGGCGTTGCGTGGGGTGTTGAGGCGCAGGTCGGCGGTGACCACGGCGGGGAGCGGGATGGCAATGGTCTCGCGGCCGCTATCGATCTCGCGGGTGACTTCGAGTTCGGCGCCAATGACCTTGATCTCCGAGGCGAAGGTGGCCTGGGGGCGATTGGTCAGGGCCGCCAGCATCTGGCCGGTGTGATTGCTGTCGTCGTCCACGGCCTGCTTGCCGAGGAGGACGATATCGGGGTTTTCCTCTTCGACGACCTTGGCCAGCAGCTTGGCGATGGCAAGGGTTTCGAGGTCGGCATCGGTCTCTACGAGGATGCCGCGATGGGCGCCCATGGCGAGAGCGGTGAGGATGACGTCATTGGCCGTCTTGGGGCCGATGGAGACGATGACGATCTCGTCACCGTGGCCAGCCTCGGAGAGTTGCACGGCGGCTTCCACCGCATGCTTGCAGAATGGGTTCATCGACATGCGAACGCCGGTGGTTTCCACACCAGAGCCATCGGGACGGACCCGGATGCGGACGTTGTGATCAACGACCCGCTTGATGGCGACGAGGATTTTCATGGCAGCACCTCCGGCAATTGGCGGTGTCATGACAAAATCGGCCGAACGGGGCAAGCCGCGCGGAGGGAATTTTGGGCTAGTGGGCTGGAGATTGTTGGAAAAGGCGTGCGGGGCCGCGCTTACTGCGCGGTGGCCCGCCACAGACGCGGTGTCACCCCGGCCTTGAGCCGGGTCCTATCCCGAGATCGCGTCACGGCCGCCGGATGGCAGTGACAACGACCTTACGGCAGAACAGACATCTCGAGATGGGTCCCGGCTCAAGGCCGGGATGACATCGAGTTTGTTGACGCTTCAAGGAAGCTCGATACCATCGCGTTTGTTGACGCTTCAGGGAAGCTCGATACCAAGGAGTGAGGTTGACCTTCCCCCTTGGGACAGCGACACTGACGCGAATAGACTTTTCCGGACCTTCTTATGCCCGTCATCAATCGCATTGCCGAGTTTCACGACGAAATCGCCGCCTGGCGGCAGGATTTCCATGCCAATCCCGAAATCCTTTATGACGTTGTGCGGACGGCGGGGATTGTCGAAAGCAAGCTGGCTGAATTTGGCGTCGACGAGGTGGTGACCGGGATCGGGCGCACGGGCGTGGTGGGCATCATCAATGGCCGGACGAACACCAGCGGCCGCACAATCGGGCTGCGCGCCGACATGGATGCGCTGCCGGTGACGGAAAAGACCGGCAAGAACTATGCCTCAACAGTCGACGGCAAGATGCATGCCTGTGGGCATGACGGGCATACGGCCATGCTGCTGGGCGCGGCGAAATACCTGGCCGAGACGCGCAATTTCGATGGGCGGATCGCGCTGATCTTCCAGCCAGCGGAAGAAGGCGGCGCGGGCGGCAAGGCCATGCTGAGCGACGGGCTGATAGAGAAATTTTCGATCGACGAATTCTACGGCATGCACAATTGGCCGGGCATGCCGGCCGGCGACTTCGGCATCCGGGTCGGCGGCATCATGGCGGCGACCGACCGCTTCTATATCGACATTACCGGTGTTGGCGGGCATGCGGCGCGGCCGCAGACGACGGTGGACCCGGTGGTGGTGGCGGCGAACATGATCGTGGGCCTACAGTCGATCGTGTCGCGCAATGTGGACCCGCTGCAGAGCGCGGTGCTGTCGGTGACCATGGTCGAGGCCGGCGAGGCGGACAATGTGATCTCGCGCACGGCCAAGATCACTGGCACGGTGCGCACCCTCGATCGCGAGGTGCAGGACCTTATCGAGCAGCGGCTGGAAGACTTCGTGCCGCAGTTTGCCAAAAGTTTTGGCGCGGAGGCAGTCTGCCGTTATGCGCGCGGCTATCCGGTAACGGTCAATACGCCGGAGCAGACCGATTTTGCCGCCGCAGTGGCGCGGGATGTCGTGGGGCAGGATCGCGTCGATGCCGATGCGCCGCCGTCGATGGGCGGCGAGGACTTTTCCTTCATGCTGGAAGAGCGGCCGGGCGCCTATATTTTCCTCGGCAATGGGGACAGTTCCGAGCTGCACACGGATACGTATGATTTCAATGACGAGGTCATTCCGGTGGGGGTGACCTATTGGGTGCGGCTGGCGGAAAAGGCTCTTCCTATCGGCTGACCCCAAGTGTTGTCCTTCAAGCCAAATCGAGCCCGGATCGATGAGCTCCTTCCGACCCTGATCACCATTGCCATTGCCGCTCTGGGCGGGGGCATTGCAACCTTGCTTGCCCTGCCGGCTGGGTGGTTGATGGGTGGGGCGCTGGCGGTGACCGGAGCGGCCATGGCCGGGGTCAAGGTCGGGATTCCGGACTGGCTGCGCAATGTGATCTTTGTGCTGATCGGCATGTCGATGGGCGCGAGCGTGGCGCCGGACAGTCTGACGCTGATTGCCAGCTGGCCGATCAGCCTGGCCGGGCTAGTGGTTGAGCTGGTGCTGATCATTTCGCTGACCGGCTGGATGCTGGTCAAAGTGTTCAAGCTCGATGCGGGCACGGCCTATATGAGCTCGTTTCCGGGGCATCTGTCGTTTGTCATGGGCATTGCCGCTTCGGGCGTGGGCGATGCGCGCCAGATCGTCATCATCCAGGTGATCCGCATCCTGATGCTGACGATTGCCGTGCCAATCGGGGCGACGGTACTGCCGATCGAGCATTTTACGCCCCCTGCCCCGACCTCCTATCTCGACATCTGGCAATTGCTGGCCCTGGCGGCGGGATGCGTGGTGGTGGGCGTGATCTTTGTGAAGCTCAAGGTGCCGGCCGGTTTCGTGCTGGGCGCCATGGCGGCGGCAACCGCGGCAAAGCTGGGCGGGCTTTATGTGGAGGCCATTCCGGCGCCTCTAACGCTTGTTGCCTTTGTTCTGACAGGGGCGCTGATCGGCTCGCGCTTTGCCGGGATCACGCGCCAGGAGTTCATGACGGCGGCCAAGGGCGGGTTGATCGCCACGGCGATGACGGTGGGGATCGTGACGCTGGTGACCTGGGTGGTCAGCCTCTTCGTCGACATGCCGTTCGGTCAGATCTGGCTGGGCCTGTCGCCGGGCGCGCTCGAGGGCATGGGTGCCTTGGGCATTGCGCTGGGGTATGATACGGCCTTCATCGCAGCGCATCATGTGATCCGGCTCTTGCTTTTGAGCTTTGCCATTCCCACTGTTGTGGTGTTGATCCGGCGGCGCGAGGCCGCCACAATTGCCAGACAGACTGCGCCGCGGATTCCGGAGAACTGAAATGATCAAGACGATTGCACTGGCCCTGACCGCTACGGCGCTGATGGCTGCGCCTGCAATGGCTGCGGCGGCATGCTCGGGCAGCTTTGCGCTGGACAAGGAATATTACACCGAGGCCCAGATCAACGATTATAACGAAGACCTGCTGCGCAGCCGCGGAGTCGACGTGGTCCGCGCCGAACAGTGGGGCGGTTGCATCCGCGCCTTCGTGCGGACCGCCGATGGCCGCGAAGAGATGCAGTTTTTCGAGCCGCTGAACCTGCGCCGCGTTCAGTAGGCCGTTCTACCGTTTGAATTGAAGCCGGGAGGCGCTGGGGACAGCGCTTCCCGGCTTTGTCTTGTGCGCTATTTGAGCGTGAGCTTCTGCCCGGCCGAGACGGGAATGAAGGCGTAGCCACTGGCAGCGAGCGTCAGGGTCGCAGCATCGAGCGTGGTGTTTTGCGAGACCGGTTCGAGCGTGATGTCCTGGAGTCCGGAGACGGTCAGGGACTGCGGCTCGGCGGAGAGATTGAAGACGCAGAGGAGAGCCTCATTGCCCAAGGTGCGGGTGAAGGCGAGGACGGGCTCGGCGGCCTTGATGAAGGCGATATCGCCGGTCTGCAGGGCTGGGTGGGCTTTGCGCCAGGCGAGGATCGACCGGTAGAAGGCGAGCGTCGACGTGTCGTCTACATTCTGGCTGGCGACATTGAGCTGTGACTGGGCCGGCTTGACCGGAAGCCAGGGGGTGCCGGTGGTAAAGCCATTGGGTGCTTCGCCTGCATCCCAAGGAATGGGCGTGCGGCAGCCGTCGCGGCCTTTGTCCTCGGGCCAGAAGCGGATGCCGCGCGGGTCGGTCAGTTCCTCGAACAGCAGGTCGGTTTCGGGCAGGCCAAGCTCTTCGCCCTGATAGAGGCAGACCGAGCCCTTGAGCGAGAGGACGAGCGCGGCCGACTGGCGGGCGAGGCCGGCGGCACTGGCGCTGTGCTTGAGCCAGCGCGTCATGTGGCGCGGCACGTCGTGGTTGGAAAAGCTCCAGCAGGGCCAGCCGTCGGGGCCGACCTTGAAGAAGGTTTCGATGCGCTCGCGGAAATGGGCGGCGGTGAAATCGTCGCCGAGGAAGTCGAAGCCATAGCACATGTGCAGCGTATCGCCGCCGGAGGTATATTCGGCCATCAACTGAACGGACTTGTGGCTGTCGCCGACTTCGCCGACCGAGGTCGTGCCGGGGAATTCATCGAGCAGGGTGCGGACGCGCTTCAGGAAATCGAGATTTTCCGGCTGGCTCTTGGAGTATTTGTGCTCCTGCATGTCATAGGGATTGACCGCATAGGGGAGATGTTCGTCGCGCTTGTTGGGCGGATTGGAGCGCAGCTTTTTATCGTGGAAATAGTAGTTCACCGTATCGAGGCGGAAGCCGTCGATGCCACGCTCGAGCCAGAAGCGCATGACGTCGAGCACGGCCTGCTGCACGTCCGGATTGTGGAAATTGAGGTCGGGCTGGGAGGCGAGGAAATTGTGCAGGTAATATTGCCCGCGCGTCGGATTCCACTCCCAGGCGCGGCCGCCAAAGACGGCGGGCCAATTGTTGGGCGGCGAGCCATCGGGCAGCGGATCGGCCCAGACATACCAGTCTGACTTGGCATTGGTGCGGTTGAGGCGGCTTTCCTGGAACCAGGGATGGAGATCGGATGTGTGGCTCACGACCTGATCCATGATGACCTTGAGGCCGCGATCATGGGACTGGGCGACGAGGCTGTCGAAATCATGCAGCGAGCCGAAGAGCGGATCGACGTCGCGATAGTCCGAGACGTCATAGCCCATGTCGGCCTGTGGACTGCGGGTGATGGGAGACAGCCAGATGCAGTCGACGCCGAGGCTGGCAATGTGATCGAGCCGGCGGATAATGCCGGGCAGATCGCCAACGCCATCGCCATTGCTGTCCTGAAACGAGCGCGGATAGACCTGATAGATCACTCCGCCGCGCCACCATTCGGTCATGCTGTTCTCCCTAGTTGTCCGTCGAGGCTATCGGAGCGCAACGTAGAAGCAAATCATGGCGTTGCGCAGACAAGGGATGCGCATGTCGAAATGATGCAGGTTGGCTCGTCGGAGGAATGAAACCAGCTACAGGAGGAAGACATGGTGCATATCCTGCGGGCGAGCGACAGGCCGGCGTCCAGGAGCCGGACGGTGCGCTTCGAAGGCGACCAGTATGGCACCGGCATCTCGTTCTTTTCCGTCGACAATGATCCGGGGCAAGGCCCTGCCCTGCATGTCCATCCCTATCCCGAGACCTGGATCGTCAAGTCAGGCCGGGCAGAGATCGTGGCCGGTGACGAGCGTTTTGAAGTCGGGCCAAATGACATCGGCGTGGTGCCCGTCAATGTGCCGCACAAATTCACCAATCTGGGGCCGGAACGGCTGGTGATGTTTTGCGTGCACGCGGCGGGGACCATGGTGCAGACGGACCTGGAATAGGGCTATTTTGCCTTTTTGGCGCGATTGAAGGCTACGGCGCGCTGGACGAGGGCGATCAGGGCCTTCTCGTCCAGCGTGTCACTTTCGAAAATATCGATGGCCTTCCAGACCTTGCCATTGCCGTTGTTGAAGAGGCGATCGGGGTCGTCGAGGCTGGCGCCCCTGGCTAAGGTCAGCTTGACCTTGCCGGCATGGGCATTGCCAACGGCGAGTTGCCCGTCGCATTCCCAGACCGGGCTGCCCTTGTATTTGAAATGCTCGGTGACGCCGGGATCGGCGGCAAGGAAAGCCTTTCGCACCCGGGACAGCATGGGGCCGCGCCAGTCGGCGAGCGCGGCGATATAGGCGTCGATCTGTTCGGACGGGGTCATGGCTGGAGCTCCCGGGCGGCGAGCAAGATGGGATCGACGTCGACGAGGCGCAGGTTGCGCACCATGGCCGCGGTTCCGATCTTGTATTTGACGAAATGCGGCGTCTGGATGTGGGCCTCATAGGCCTCGCGCGAGGCGTAAAGTTCGAGGAGGCGGAGCTGGTGCGGCGCATGCTTGAGGGCTACGGCGTTCAGCATCAGTACGCCCGGCTCCATTGCCAAGGACGTGGTGATTTCTTCCGTCAGCAGGTCCAGGTAGGGACCAAGCTGATCGGGGTCGATCTCCAGTTCGGCAATGCGGGCCAGCCGGGTGTCGGACACGATCACACCACGGCGCTGAGCAGCGGATCGCCGGCGAAGTGGGCGTCGAGGTTTTTGACCAAAAGAGCGCCCATGGCGTCGCGGGTTTCGGGCGTGGCGCTGGCGTGGTGCGGATTGAGCACGACATTGTCGAGGGCGAAGAAGCCCTCGGGCACCTTGGGCTCGTCGAGGAAGACGTCGAGCGCGGCGCCGCCGAGGCCGCCCGATTGCAGGAGGTCGAGCATGGCGGTTTCATCCACCAGCGTGCCGCGGGCGACGTTGACGAGACGGCCATCGGGACCGAGGGCTTCAAGCACCTGGCGACTGACGATGCCTTCCGTCGACTTGCCGCCGGGCGCGACGACCACCATCCAGTCGCTGTCGCGGGCCATGTCCTCGAGGTTGTCGTAATAGATATGGGGCACGTTGGCCTGGCGGTGGCGGCCGTAATAGACCACGCGCATCTTGAGGGCCTGGGCGCGGGCGGCGATTTCCTTGCCGATGCGGCCCAGACCGAGGATGCCCACGGTCTTGCCGGTGAGTTCGGTGGAGAGGCCGAAGCTGCCATTGCCGGCCCATTTGCCGTCGCGCACGAATTTGTCGGCCAGAACGATGCGGCGGCCCAGCGCCAGCATAAGGCCGATGGCGAGGTCAGCGACGGCGTCGTTGAGCACGTCCGGTGTGTTGGTGACGCGGATGTCGCGGGCCTTGGCCGCCTTGGTGTCGATATTGTCGTAGCCGACGCCGAAATTGGCGATGATTTCGAGATTGGGCAGGACGTCCATCAGGGCGGCATCGACGGCACCACCGGCGATGGCGCGGATGCGGCTGCCATTGGCCGCGAGCCAAGCTTTGGGATCAGCCTCTTCGTGCAGCTTGTGGACAGTATAGCGCTCGGCGAGGGATTTCTCGCAGCTGGCCAGCAGCTTGCCGGTCTGGATGATTTCGATGGTCACGGGGATTCTCCTCTTTTGCGGTTAGCTTAGAGGGTGAGGCCATGACTGCAAGCCCTGTCGAAAGGGCATGGACGCAACGCAATAAAAGTGTAGCAATGTGAGGGCGATGGGTAGCCGTATCAGATTTTCGGAGCAGAATGGGCGACGCTAAGCCTTTTGACGAAATGTACAATTCGGACGGGACCGTCCGCGAACCCTATCGTGTGCTGGCCCAGTGGCTGGAGGAGCAGAAGGGCAAGGCGCTGAACCTGATGCAGGCGGACGCCGAGGCCATTTTCCGCAAGCTGGGCATTACCTTTGCTGTCTATGGCTCGGACGAGGGCACCGAAAAGGTCATTCCCTTCGACGTCATTCCCCGCATCATTGCGGCGCAGGAGTGGAAAGAGCTGTCGCGGGGCATCGAGCAGCGCGTCAAGGCGCTCAATGCGTTCCTGCATGACATCTATCACGACCAGAATATCCTCAAGGAAGGGATCGTTCCGAGCGATCTGATCCTCAAGAATGCGGCCTTCTGCCCGCAGATGATGGGGGTCAATCCGGCGCGCAATGTCTATGCCCATATCATCGGCGTCGATATCGTGCGCGTCGGGCCCGACCAGTTCTATGTGCTGGAAGACAATCTGCGCACGCCGTCGGGGGTCAGCTATATGCTGGAAGACCGCGAGGCGATGATGATGCTGGCGCCGGACCTGTTCCAGCGCATCAAGGTGGCGCCGGTCGATACCTATGCGGAAAACCTGCGAGCGACGCTGGAAAGCGTGGCGCCGGAAGGGACCAAGGGCACGCCCAATATCGTCGTGCTGACCCCCGGCATCTTCAACTCGGCCTATTTCGAGCATTCCTTCCTCGCCGACCAGATGGGCGCGACGCTGTGCGAGGGACCGGACCTCTTCGTCGAGGACGGCAAGGTGTTCATGCGGACGACGCTGGGGCCGGAGCGGGTCGATGTGATCTATCGCCGGATCGATGATGCCTATCTCGACCCAAAAGTCTTCCGGCCGGATTCGATGCTGGGCGTGCCGGGGCTGTTCGACGCCTATGCCAAGGGCAATGTGACGCTGGTCAATGCGCCGGGCACGGGCATTGCCGATGACAAGGCGGTCTATACCTATGTGCCGGAGATCGTGCAGTTCTACCTGGGCGAGAAGGCACTGCTGGAGAATGTGCCGACCTATAATTGCACCGACGAAGACCAGCGCGCCTATGTGCTCGACAATATCGCGGACCTGGTGGTCAAGGAAGTGCACGGCTCGGGCGGCTATGGGATGATGGTGGGCCCCACCGCGAGCAAGGCCATGCATCGCGAATTCAAGAAGAAGATCCTGGCGCGGCCGGACAATTACATCGTGCAGCCGACGCTGGCGCTCTCCACCTGCCCAACCTTTGTCAATTCGGGCATTGCGCCAAGGCATGTGGACCTCAGGCCCTATGTGCTGATCGGGGATGAAGTGCGGATCACGCCGGGCGGGCTGACGCGCGTGGCGCTCAAGAAGGGATCGCTGGTGGTGAACTCGTCGCAGGGCGGCGGGACCAAGGATACGTGGGTGCTTGAAGAATGACGATGTTAGGTAGAACCGCCCAGCATCTGTTCTGGCTCTCGCGCTATGTGGAGCGGGCGGAGAATATGGCTCGCCTGCTGGAAGTGGGCTATCGCATGAGCCTGACCAGCCGCCGCGAGGGCGGGGAGAGCGAACACCTGGTCTCGATGATGCAGGCCGCCGAAGTCGACGAGGAATGGGCCAAGAAAGAGCGCGTAGCCGATGTCGAGACGGTGACGCAATTCATGCTGTTCGACGCCAGCAATCCGAGCTCGGTGCATTCCTGCCTGATGGCGGCGCGCAACAATGCGCGTACCGTGCGCACGGCGATTACCAGCGACATGTGGGAAACGCTCAATGGCGCGTGGTTGACCTTTTCCCAGCTCAAGCCGCGTGACGTGCGCGGGGCCAAGCTGCTGGGCGTTCTGGAATGGATCAAGCAGATCAGCCATGAATTCCGCGGCGCCTTCCAGGGCACGCTGCTGCGCGACGATGGCTATGCGTTCCTGCAGGCGGGCGGGCTGATCGAGCGGGCCGACAATACAGCGCGCATCCTCGACATGAAATATTACGTGCTGCTGCCGCAGGCCAAGATGGTGGGCGGGGACCTCGACATCCAGCAATGGACGCTGATCCTGCGCGCGGCCTCGGCGCATCGCAGCTATCGGCATGTCTATCACGAGGGCTACAAGGCGCAGAATATCGCCGACTTTTTGATCCTGCGGCCGGAAATGCCGCGCTCGCTGATCTATTGCGCGCGCTTTATCGAAACGCAGGTGGAGGCGCTGGCCAAGTTCTATGGCGGCGAGAAGGACTGCGACAGTGCCGCCGCGGAGCTGCGCAAGATGGTCGAGGGGACGACGATGGAAACCATCTTCGCCCATGGACTGCATGAATTTTTGACCGAGTTCATCGAGCGCAACAACAGGCTGACCAACAGCCTGTCGGAGAGTTACAACTTCTACTGAGGGGTAAGACCTCTTCAACTTCCGCATACGGGATGTCATCCCGGCCTTGAGCCGGGACCCATCCTGAGATGCCTGCCATTGCCAGGTGGGCTTTTTGATCCACCATCTAGCGGCTTGCGACACGATCTCGGGATGGGCCCCGGCTCAAGGCCGGGGTGACACCGAGTGTGTGGATACGTCTGTTCTTCACTTCTCGGCCCCGATCAATTCCGGCCACTCCGCGAGAAATTCGTCCCGGGCGCGCAGGCCGGCCGAGATGGATTGGCGCTGTTCGTCCTGGATCAGGCGGACGAAGACCAGGGTGTGGTCGTCCTTGCGGGCGAGGCCGACATACCAGCCCCAGCCGCGGGCGCGGTCAAAGCTTCTGTCGGCGTTACGCGGGAAGGCAGACCCTGTCTTGCCGAGCACCTGCCAGCCATCGGCGGTTTCGCGCTGCTGCAGGATGGAGAGGGTGGTTTCGGTGGCGTACCGGGAGACCGGCAGTTGGCCGGCGACGAAGCGCGTCATGAAGGTGAGCTGCTGGCGCGGGGTGAGCTGGAGCGATGAGCTGATCCAGCTGCGCTCGAGGCCATTGTCTTGGCCGGGATCGCCGGAGAAATCGGCATTGCCATAATCAAAGGCGGTGGCGTAGTCGGCCAGCTTCGCGGCGCCGAGTTCGCTGGCGATATATTGCGAGTACCAGACGACGGAATAGTCCATCCAGCGCAGCGGCGTGGTGGTCTGGCGCCAGTCATCGCCGCCCCAGTCGGCGTAGCCTTCCACAAAGGGCAGCGCAGGGTTCTGAGCATCGGTCAGGATGCCGGAATCGAAGCCCATGGCTGCCAGCGGGACCTTGAAGGTCGAGGCGGGCGTGGTGGGTGTGTCGCAACCGGCGCCCTGCTCCACAAGGATCTCGCCGGTGCGGGCGTCGGCGATCAGGGTGCAGAGCGTGGCGGCCTGGGCGGGAATGGCAAAAAACGACAGGGCAAGAACGGCAAAGACGCGACGCATGACAACTCGATAGTTAGCTATTGCACTAAGTAATCCGGTGTGATACTTAGCCTTATGGAACACTATCAAGACTATCTCAATGGCATTTTTCAGGCGCTGGCCGACCCCACCCGCAGGGCGGTGATCGGGCGGCTGGGGCGCGGACCGGCGAGCGTCGGCGATCTGGCGGAACCCTTTGACATGGCCCTGCCCTCGTTCATGAAGCATATCCACATGCTGGAGGAGACGGGGCTGATCCAGACCGAAAAGGTGGGACGGGTGCGAACCTGTTCGATCGACAAGCTGAGGCTGGCGGCGGTGGGCGGCTGGCTCGAGGAACAGCGCGCGATCTGGGAGGGCCGGACCGACCGGCTGGAGCAGTTCGTGACAGAGGCGAGGAAGAGCAAATGACACTGGACCCGGAACGCGATCTCGAAGTGACCCGCGTGATCAAGGCGCCGCGCGACAAGATCTGGGCGGCCTGGACCGATGCCGCCAGCTTCGAGAAATGGTGGATCCCGGCGCCGATGCTGTGCCGGGTGGTGGAGCTCGATGTGCGCCCGGGCGGCGCCATGGTAACGCAGATGAGCGATGGCGAAGGGCAGGCCTTCGTGCCGCATATGGATGCCTGCTACCTCGCGGTTGACGAGGGTCGGCGCATTGTCTTCACCAATGCGCTGACCGGCGGATATCGGCCGGCGGCGCAGCCGTTCATCACCGGCGTAATCACGCTGGAAGATCATGCCGAGGGGACATTCTATCGGGCGCTGGCCATGCACAAGAGCCCCGATGATCGCAAGACGCATGCCGACCTGGGGTTTTATGACGGCTGGGGCACGGTGACGGCGCAATTGGCGGCACTGGTGGAGGGGTAAATCCCTCCTAAAGCGCCAGCAGATAAAGCCAGCCGGAAATGGTCAGGGCCGAGGCCATGGTGGCGATGAGGATGGTGTTGGCGGCGACGCCAGCGCCGCGATTGTAGTAGGTGGCGAAGATATAGACGTTGACGCCGGCCGGCATGGCCGAGAGCAGGATGCCGTAACGGGCGATGTCCATGGGAACATGGAAGACCCAGATCATCAGTACATAGGCGATGGCGGGGTGGATGATCAGCTTGATGAAGGAAGCGACGAGCGCCTGCTGCCAGCTTTCACCCAACTTGAATTCATAAAGCGCGCCGCCGATGCCAAAGAGCGCGGCGGGGACGACGGCCGAGCTCATCATCACGAGGAAAGCCTCGGCAGGTTCGATCAGCTGCAGGCCGGCGAAATAGCCGATCATGCCGGCGGCAATGCCCCAGATCAGCGGATTGGACGCGACACGGCGGACGGCCGTGATGAGCGTCGGGCCGAGTGGCTTGCCGTCGCGCTTGACCAGTTCCATCGTCACCATGCCGATGGTGAGCAGGATCGCGCCATGCAGGCCAATGATGGAAAGCGTGACGGGCAACGCCTCGTTGCCATAGGCGCGGCTGATGATGGGCAGGCCGACGAGCACGGTATTGGTGAAGGTGCCGGAAAAGCCGACCGATACCCCCTCCCCCGGCGTGTTGCCAAAGAAGCGGATGGCCACGACGATGCCGATGACGAAGCAGATGAGCGCGCCGATGTAGAATGGGCCGATAATCGACAGATTAAAGGCCGAGCGTAAATCGGATGTCACAAGGGAGTGGAAGAGCAGGCAGGGCGTGGCGAAATTGTTGACGAAGGCAATGAGGCTCTTGATGCCCTCGGCCGGGAACAGACGGTAGCGAACTGCGCAATAGCCGAGCGCCATCAGCGCGAAAATCGGCGCTATGACATTGAGGATGGCGAGCATGGGCCGGAGCAATCGGGAAGAGAGAGACGCTTTTGCCTAACCCCATGTCGCGCAAGGGTCAATGCGCAACTGGTATGGTAGATGACGCAATTGGCCTCGCCGCAAAACGAAACCATATTCCTTCTCAAGCGAAATCTAATCGCGTATAAACGAAACCTACAATGGAGCAGGTCATGGCGGACAGCGAGAGCGTCGACATCTTTGTCATCGGTGGCGGCATCAATGGCGCGAGCGTGGCGCGCGATGCGGTCGGGCGCGGCTATACGGTCGCGCTGGCGGAGATGAACGACCTCGCGAGCGGTACGTCTTCGGCGGCGACCAAGCTGGTGCATGGCGGGCTGCGCTATCTCGAGCATTATGAATTCCGGCTGGTGCATGAGGCGCTGGCCGAACGCGAAGTGCTGTGGGCGGAAGCGCCGCATATCATCAAGCCACTACGGTTCGTGCTGCCGCATCACAAGGGGTTGCGGCCGGCCTTCATTCTGCGCACGGGCCTCGCCATGTATGACTATATGGGCGGACGCCGGCTGCTGCCGGCGACCAAGACACTGGACCTGACCAAGCACGAAACGGGCAAGCCACTAAAGCCGGGCTACCGGCTGGGGTTCGAATATTCGGACTGCTGGGTGGATGATGCGCGCTTCGTGGTGCTCAACGCCCGCGATGCGGCGGACAAGGGCGCGGCTGTGCATGTGCGCACCAAAGTGACCAGCGTGCGGCGCGATGCTGGCGGCTTTGTCGTCGAACTGGATGGCGAGGGCGGGCGGCAGACGGTGCGGGCCAGGCTCGTGGTCAATGCGGCGGGGCCATGGGTCGACCATGTCATCACCGGCGCCATGGGCAAGAATGGCGCGCACAATGTGCGGCTGGTCAAGGGCAGCCATATCGTGGTGCGCAAGCTCTATGACCACGACCGCTGCTATATTTTCCAGAATGCCGATGGGCGCATCATCTTTGCCATTCCCTATGAGGACGACTTCACGCTGATTGGCACGACCGACCAGGATTATGAGGGCGATCCGAAGGATGTGAAAATCTCCGAGGCGGAGACGGATTACCTGCTGAGTGCGGCGAGCGAGTATTTTGCCAAGCCGGTGACGAAGGATCAGATCCACTGGACCTATTCGGGCGTGCGGCCGCTGTTCGATGATGGCGCCAGCGCCGCGCAGGAAGCGACGCGCGACTATGTGCTGAAGGTCGATGGCGATGTGGCGACGGGCGCGGCGATCAATGTGTTTGGCGGCAAGCTGACCACGTCGCGGCGCCTGGCGGAATCGGTGCTGGAAAAGATCGAGGGCGTGCTGGGCAAGAAGGGCGCGGCATGGACCAAGACCAGCCGGCTGCCGGGCGGCGATTTCGAACCGCTGGCGTTTGACGCGGAAGTGCGGCGGCTGGCCAAGGATTATCCGCAGATGCCGGCGGGTCTCATCAAGCGCCTGCTGCGGCTCTATGGGTCGAAGGCCCGGGTGTTGCTGGGGGATGCCAAGAGCACGGACGACCTGGGGCAGAATTTCGGCTGGGACCTTTATGCGGCCGAGGTGGTTTATCTGGTTGAACAGGAATGGGCGCGCACGGCAGAAGATATCCTGTGGCGGCGCACCAAGCTGGGGCTGCGCGTGGGGCAAGAAGATGCCGCGCGGCTGACGGGGTATCTCAACAGCCGCAAGTAAGACGGCAAGACTGGAGGGGAAGGCATGAGTAAATTCATTCTGGCGATCGACCAGGGCACGACGTCGACACGGGCGATCGTGTTCGACGACAAGCGCGCCATCAGGGGTGTGGGCCAGAAGGAGTTTACGCAGCACTTTCCGCAGGACGGCTGGGTGGAGCATGACCCGGAAGAAATCTGGGACTCGACGGTCTGGTCGATCCGGACAGCGTTGAAGGAGGCCAAGGTTGAGGCTGCGGCCATTGCCGCGATCGGCATTACCAACCAGCGCGAAACGACGCTGATCTGGGACCGAAAGACGGGCAAGGCGATCCACAATGCGATTGTCTGGCAGGATCGGCGGACGGCGAGCTATTGTGCCAAGCTCAAGAAGGCGGGCCACGAAAAGCTGGTCACCAGGAAAACCGGGCTGCTGCTCGACCCGTATTTCTCAGGCACCAAGGTCAAGTGGCTGCTGGACAATGTGAAGGGCGCGCGCAAGCGGGCGGGCAAGGGTGAGCTGGCGTTCGGGACGGTGGATAGCTTCCTGATCTGGCGGCTGACGGGCGGCAAAAGCCATGTGACCGATGCGACCAATGCCGGGCGGACGCTGCTGTTCGATATCGCCAGGAACCAATGGGACAAGGAGATGCTGGCGCTGTTCGACGTGCCGGCGGCCCTGCTGCCGGAGGTCAAGGATTGCGCAGATGATTTCGGGGTGACCGAGGAAAGCCTGTTCGGCGCCGAAATCCCGATCCTCGGCGTGGCGGGGGATCAGCATGCGGCGACGATCGGGCAGGCCTGTTTTGCGCCGGGCATGCTGAAATCGACCTATGGCACGGGGTGTTTTGCGCTGCTCAATACCGGCGCGGACATGGTGCGGAGCAAAAACCGGCTGTTGACGACGATAGCCTATCGGCTGGATGGCAAGACCAGCTATGCGCTTGAAGGCTCGATCTTCATTGCCGGGGCGGCGGTGCAGTGGATCCGCGACGGGCTGAAGCTGGTGAAACATGCCAGCGAGACCGGGCCATTGGCCGAGAGCGCCGACCCGAGCCAGAATGTCTATATGGTGCCAGCCTTTGTCGGGCTGGGTGCGCCTTGGTGGGATGCCGAGGCGCGGGGCGCCATCTATGGGCTGACGCGCAATTCGGGGCCGGCAGAAATCGCCAAGGCGGCGCTGGAGGCGGTTTGTTACCAGACGCGCGACCTGCTCGAAGCCATGCGCCGGGACTGGAAGGATGCCGGCGACACGGTGCTGCGCGTTGATGGCGGCATGGTGGCGAGTGACTGGACGATGCAGTTTCTGGCCGATGTGCTGGATGCGCCGGTGGACCGGCCGGTGATCCTCGAAACCACGGCACTGGGCGCGGCGTGGCTGGCGGGATCGCGGGCGGGCGTGTGGCCGGGCATGGACGAGTTTGCCAAGAGCTGGGCACGCGATGCGCAGTTCAAGCCAAAGATGGACGCCGGCGAGCGCAAGCGGAAGATCAAGGGGTGGGACGCAGCGGTGAAACGTACTCTGACGGCCTGAGGCGAAGACGAGTCTTGGCGGATACCCCCTCCTATCCTCCCCCTGATAGGGGGAGGGACAGATAGCGTTTGGGGCACTTTCTCGGCCACCAATTGGCCGATCATCGCTTTCCTCGCCTAATACACCCGCCAGGCGTCATAGCTTCCGCCGGCGATCATGGCCCAGTAGAGCTTGCCGCTTGGGGCGCGGGTGGCGGCGAGGCCGAATTCGACGAAGCGGGTGCTGAGCAGCGTGTTGCGATGGCCGGAGGAATTCATCCAGCCGCCGATGACGCCTTCGAGATTGGTATAACCCTTGCCGACATTTTCGCCCACCGCGCCGAGATAGCCGGCTTCGGTGACGCGCTGGCGCAGGGTCACGCCCAGGTCGTGACTCATGGTATCCTTTTGGGCCATCAGCCGCGCCTGCGAACGGGCGGCGGCTTCGAGGTTGCTGTTGTAGGTCCATGGCGGGGCGCCATTGGCGCGGCGCACGGCATTGATGGCAATGAGGATTTCGTCGTCGCTCAGGGTCTCGGGGGAACTGGCTGCCGATTTGGGCAGGACGGGGATGGTGGTGGTGCAGGCCGCCAGAAGCGTGGCGGCGCCCATAACGATCAGGCTACGGCGCGTAAGTGATGTCATGAGGCGATTCCGTTCGGCGCGATTGCTATGGTGAGCCAATGGGAGGCTATTGAGTCGGTGCCGGTATGGCGCGGGGAAGGTAGTGAGGCAAATGAAGTTCGTGTGGGATAGCTGGCAATTCTGGGCATTGTTGTCGGCGGGCTTTGCCGCGTTGACCGCCATCTTCGCCAAGGTGGGTATAGAAAACATCAATTCAGACTTCGCAACGCTGATCCGGACCGTGGTGATCCTGCTGGTGCTCGGCGGCATTGTTGCGGCGACCGGCCAATTCCAGCCGCTCGACAGCATCGCCAGCAAAACCTGGCTGTTCCTGATCCTCTCGGGCTTTGCCACCGGCGCGTCATGGCTCGCTTATTTCCGCGCGCTCAAGATCGGCCAGGCAGCGCAGGTGGCACCAGTCGACAAGCTCAGCGTGGTGCTGGTCGCAGTGTTTGGCGTGATGTTCCTCGGCGAAAAGCTCAGCCTGCCCAATTGGCTGGGCGTGGCCATGATCATGGGCGGCGCGGTGCTGGTGGCTTGGCGCTAGGTGAGGCTAGGCCTGGTCGTAAGCACTCAGCAGGTGTGGCAGGCAGGCGAGTTGGGTGGTGATGGGCCGCTCAGCGGCCAAGTCCCAGCAAGCCGAAAGCGCGGCATGGGCGGCGGCCCAGCCGAGGATGCGCTTGCGCGGATAGGCGAGACGCTCGGCGAAGGTATCGGCGCGAGCGGCGATGCGGCGCGGATCGGCCGCGATCTGCAGGCCATTGAGCGGGTTGATGAAGATATTGGCGACTTCGTAGGCCGGATCGCCAAGCAGGCCCTTGGGATCGATGGCCAGCCAGCCGCGGTCGGATGACAGGATATTGTCGTGGTGCAGATCGCCATGCAGCGGGATCTGGGCGCTGGGGCGATCGAAGAGTTTCAGCGCAATGCCGGCGGAGCGGGCATAGAGATCGCGCGCCGTATGCGGCCAGGCGCGAACATCGGTATCGAACAGGGTCTGGAAGCGGTCGCGCAGCGGTTCGAGGCCCTGGGGCGGTTCGGCGCGGGGGCGGTGCAGATTGGCGACGAGGGTCGCGGCGGCGATGGTGGTTTCGTCATCCTTGCCGGCGCGGGCGGGATCGCCCAGCGTGCCGCCGTCGAGCCATTCCATGAAGATGGTGTCGCCATGCATGTCAAAGACCGTGGCAGCGCCCTCCCCGTCATACCAGTTCAGCAGCAGGGAGCCACGGCGTTCTTCGGGCGCAGACTGGGGCTTGAGGATTTTCAGCGCGGCGAAGTTGCGGCCATTCTGCTCGACGCGGAAGATCCAGCTCGTGGCGGTTTCGGCCACGGGCGTCGACTTGGTGAGGGACCAGCGGATCATGGCACGGCTGAGCGCGGTTTCGACGGGCGACTGATTCATGACGTCCATTAGAGCAGAAGCCGCGTGTTGTTTCGACATGTGCCCGCACATGACCGGTAAAGTTGATGAAATGGTGGCAGTAACGAAACAGAAAGCGTGTTGGTTGGGATTATCGAAACCTTAACAACAGGAAGGTCTGGGCCAGCAAGGCTTCGTTACTTTTGCCGATGCAACATGGGCTTAGCGAAACAAGACCCGAAAGGGAGGCGCTTGCCATGACGCATCAGACCTATAGCCGAAACCGCGACGCCACACGCTTTGCGGATATCATTGCCCGCGATGAGCGTAATCCAACGCTGGGCCGGCAGGTGATGAACGGCATTGGCGGATTGCTCGCCCTGCTGGCGCTGGGCGTGCTGATCGTGATGATCGTGCTGTTCAAGTCGCCGTCGCTCTGAAGCGCGTCGCTGTCGTCTCAGGCGCGGGCGCCGAAATACCAGTGCGCCAGTAGCCCAATGCCCCAGCCGAGCAGGACCCAGAGGAACCAATAGGGTTCTCCCGTCCACAGATTGATGATGATGACGACGATCATGGCTGGCACGAAGACCATGGCATGAATGCGGAAGCCCTGCTGCCTATCGGCCAGAGACAGGTTCTTCATGACGTTCTCCCGAATGACCCAAAACAGATGCAATGAAAACGCGGACACGGCATTACGCGCAGACCGTGATCTGCACGTGCTAAAATAGCATTTTTTGCCGGTTTTCCGCCAGTCTTGCCAAATTACTGACAGACCTCAAAACCTGTTCAGACCATCTGTGCGGACAATGCATCCGCACAGCCATTCGGGGCGACGCTAGAGCCGATAGGCGTCCTTGGCGGCCTGGTAGCTCAGGTGCTTTGCCAGGTCGCGGGCGGTGGATTTGGATATCCGGTTTTCGCCGACCCAGCGACCGAGAAAGCCGCAGACCTCACGGCGCCAGACGTCGTGGCGAGCGGGGATGGAGAGCAGCGCGCGGGTGTCGTCGTTGAAGCCGGCGAGATTGTAGAAGCCGGCAGATTCCACCACCTGATCGAGATAGCGGCGAATGCCCTGCGGACTGTCGTGGAACCACCAGGGCGGGCCGATCATCAGCGAGGGCCAGAAGCCGGCCATGGGCGCCAGTTCACGGGCATAGTTGGTTTCGTCGAGGGTGAAGGCGATGAGCCGCAGATTGGGCTCGTTGCCATAGCGGGCGAGGAGCGGCTGCAGGCCATCGACATAGTTGACGCGACTGGGGATATCGGCGCCGAGATCGGCACCGCGCTCGGCGAGCAGGGCTGGATCGGTATTGCGGCGGGCGCCGGCATGGAGCTGCATGACGAGACCGTCTTCGACCGAGAGGCCTGCCATTTCCGTCATCATCTGGGCGCGGAACAGGTCGGCATCCTCTCCGCTATATTGGCCGGTGAGAAGACGATCGAGCAGGGCCTGTTTTTCGATGGGGGCAAGGTCGGCGGTCAGGGCGCTGGGCACGCCGTGATCGGTCGCCACGGCGCCGAAGCGGCGGAAATATTCGCGACGCTGGCGATGAGCATTAAGCAGGCCGTCCCAGCGGGTGATATTTTCGCCGGTCAGCTCGGCGAACTGCTGGATGCGTTCGAGCCAGCCGGCGCGCTCGGGATTGGTGACATCGTCGGGGCGATAAGTGGTGCGGACCCGGCCGAGATAGCCGTCGGTCTCCATGGTCTGGTGGTGGATCAAGGGATCGAGCGCGAATTCGGTGGTGGTGATGACCTCCACCTTCGCCTTGTCGAGCAGGGCGCGCGGCAGGAGTTCGGGTGTCGCCAAGGCTTGGTCGATCGTGTCGTAGATCGCGTCTGCCGTGTCGGGCGAGAGCTCGTCCTTGATGCCGAAGGCCCAGTCGAGGGAATGGTCGATCCAGGTCTTGGACGGGGTGCCGGCAAAGAGATGGTAATTTGCAGCAAACAGGCGCCAAGCCGCCCTGCCCTCGGCGACGGGCTTTCCGTCCTTCCGCGGCACGCCCAGATCGTCATAACTCAGGCCCCGGCTGCGCAGCATGCGAAGGACATAGTGATCGGGGGTCAGAAAGAGCGCTGCCGGGTTGGAGAAACGGCCATTGCCGGCAAACCAGGCCGGATCGGTATGTCCATGCGGGCAGATCAGCGGCAGGTCGCGCACATCGGGATAGAGCTCGCGCGCGATGGACTGGGCCGGCTCGGAGGCGGGGAACAGACGGTCTGGATGCAAATGGGTCATGCAGCGGTTCTGCCATGATCGGGAGCAGAGATCAATCATCTTCCATACAAGATTTGACTGCGTAAAGTTTTATGTAAATTAACCGCGAATCCCGGATGGCGTTCGCCGTTTCATCGGGCAAGGTTAGGCTGTTCCGGCGGGTGAGAATCAGCACAACGCGGCTGCCCAAAACTCTGGCAAAGACCACGATTTTGACCGGTTAAGGGGCTGAGGCGATGACTCATATCGAAACCAGTGAGAGTGCTCGGATCGAAGCGGCGCGGCAGATTGCCCGGCGCGACGGCCATGTACAAAATGCGCAGGTGATGCTGGCAGCGGCGGGCATTGCCGCCTTTGGCATCGTGGCGGTAGCCACGGCGATGCTGACCACGATCCTTTAGACAGCGCTTCGGCAAAACCTTATGGTGCCGCCAGGGAATGAAACCGGCGGCTCATGCGAATACTGCTTGTCGAAGACAATGAAGACCTGGGCGAGGCGCTGGAAAAGCGCCTGCGCAGCGCCGGACATTCGGTGGAATGGGTCAAGGATGGCAATGACGTCGTGCCGGCGGCCGAGGGCGATGATTTCGACGCCCTGGTGCTGGACCTGATGCTGCCCAATCGCGACGGCATCGGCCTTATTGCCGAGTTGCGCCGCCGCAAGTTCAACGCCCCTGTTCTCGTCATCACCGCGCGGTCGGAGATCGATGACAAGGTGAGCCTGCTCGACCTTGGCGCGGACGATTATCTGGTGAAGCCATTCGACCTGCGAGAGCTCGAAGCGCGCCTAAGGGCGCTGATCCGGCGGACGGGCGGGCAGACGACCAGTACCCTAGCCGTGGGTAATCTCGAAATGGACCTAGCCGGGCTCAATGCCAGCGTGGGTGGCAAAATGCTGGAACTGGGGCGGCGGGAATTCCGGCTGCTCGAAATTCTCGTCACCAATGCCGGCAAAGTGGTGCCCAAGGAGCGGCTGATGAACCAGCTGTTCAATTTTGACGAGGCGGTTTCGGTCAATGCGCTGGAGCTGCACATCTCGCGGCTGCGCAAGAAGCTCGAAGCGGCCAATGTCGAGATCGGCACGGTGCGTGGCGTGGGCTATGTCGTGCGTTCGCCCAATGGCGGGTAAGTCGTTTTCCATTCGCCGGCGCATCCTGGCGTTGGCGCTGGCGCTGCTGCTGGTGGCGGCGGCGGTGCTGATCATCTTCATTCGCGACTATTCAGAACGAGCGTCAGACCGCGCGTTCGATCGGCTGCTGGCGGCGTCGGCGCTGACCATTGCCGGCGCAGTGCAGGTGGAAGACGACACCGTGACGGTCGAATTGCCCTTTGCCTCGTTCGGCATGTTTTCGGGGCAGGACCGGGTGTTCTATGCGGTGGAAAATCCTCGCGGCGGGGCGGTGACGGGCTATGAGGACCTGTCGCGCATGCTGCCGGAGATGACGGCGGCGGGACCGGTGTTCCAGGACGCCATCTATCGCGACGAGCTGGTGCGGGTGGCGAGCGTCGGGCGGCTGACCTCCTCGGGCAGCGACACGGATTGGGTGACGATCCATGTGGCGGAAACGCAAACGGAACGCGAGGCGCTGGCCTGGGAGATTCTTTCCAATGCCATTGTGCCGGTGGTGGCGCTGACCGTTCTGGCGATTGCGCTGGTGTGGTTCGGCATCGGGCGGATGTTTTCTCCGCTCTATCAGCTGGAGCAGGAGCTGCGCGGGCGAGCGCCGGATGACCTGTCGCCGCTCGATGTGCCCGTGCCGGTGGAGGTGAGCCATCTGGTGAGCGCACTCAATGGTTTCATGACGCGGCTGGGCAGCGCGGTCGAGCGGGTGACGGGGCTGGTGGCCGAGGCGGCCCATGAGGTGCGCACGCCGCTGGCATCGCTGATGGCGCAGGCCGAAGTCGCGATGGACGAGCAGGACCCGGAAGCTTTGCGCCGGCGCGTTGGGCGCATCCATCAGGGCGCGGCACAGGCGAGCCAATTGGTGACGCAGATGCTGATGGAGGCGACGATCAGCCACCGACTGGAAAACCAGGAGGTGGACACCAGCATTTTCGGCGTGGTGGTGGAGGAGGTGCGGCAGCGGCTCGACCCAGACCTTGAGGGCCGCGTGGTGGTGGGGCTGGCCGATGCCGCGAGCGTGGCACAGATCCGTGGTGACCGCGTGGCCTTGCGCGAAATGGTGCGCAATGTGGTGGACAATGCGCTGGTCTATTCGGAGGGGCCGGTGGAGATCGGCGGGACAGTTGGGGATGGGATGTTGACGCTGACAGTGAGCGACCGGGGGCCGGGCATTGCCGATGCGGAAAAGCCGCTGGTGCTGGAGCGGTTCAGGCGCGGTGCGGGGAGCGCCGCCAAGGTCGGGTCGGGGCTGGGGCTATCCATCGTCAAGCGCGTGGCCGAGGCGCATCGCGGGGCGCTGCGGCTGAGGGATCGCGATGGTGGCGGGCTCACGGTCGAGATCGACCTGCCGCTGGTTGGGCGCAATGCGCGCGTCGAGCAATTGCGCAGGGCGCTGGGATCGCTGTCGGCGCTGGTGATCTGCCTGCTGCTGGTGGACCCGCACGCGGCGCAGGCGGCTTCCACCAACTATCCGGCGCCGGACGGGAGCGTCGACACGGTCTTGTCGATTGCCGGGGTGACGCATACGCCGCTGTTTGCCGAATTCATTGCCGGCTTCCAGGCGATCCACCCGGATGTGGGCGTAGTCTATGAGGAGACGGATTCGCTGCCGCTCTATGATCGCTATCTGGCGGGGGATATAGCGCCGCAACCGGACCTGCTGATCAGTTCTGCCTCGGACCTGATGATCAAGCTGGCCAATGACGGGCATGCCATCGCCTATGACAGCCCGTATCTGAGCGCCCTGCCCGACTGGGCGCATTGGCGCAACGAGGTGTTTGGCTTCACCTTCGAGCCGGCGGTGATCATCTACAACCCGGACCGGATCGCGGCGGATGAAGTGCCACGTACGCATCTGACGCTGGCGGAAATGCTGGAGACGCAGACCGAGCGGTTCCGCGGGGCGATCGCCACTTATGACATTGCGCTGTCGGGCGTGGGCTATCTGCTGGCGTCGCAGGACCAGGTGATCTCGTCCAACTTCTGGCGGCTGGCGGCCGCCTTCGGGCGGGTGAATGCACAGTTCTCGGGGTCGAGCCCGGCTATCCTCAATGGGGTGGCCGATGGGTCGCTGGCGCTGGGCTATAATGTGCTCGGGTCCTATGCCTTCGAGCGCAAGGCGGCGGGAGCCAATATCGAGATCGTGGTGCCCGATGACTATGTGCTGGTGCTGACCCGGGCTATGCTGATCCCGCGCGATGCGCCGCATCCCGATCTGGGGCGTGCCTTTGTCGATTTTGCCCTATCGCCGGAGGGACAGGCGATTGCGGCAGGCTCGACCGGGCTTGGATCGGTGGCCGAGGGCACAGTGGGCGAATGGACCGCAGAATCCATCGCCGCCCGGGGACGCGGGGTAATCCAGCCAATCCCTCTGGGGCCGGCGCTGATGGTTTCGCTGGATCAACAGCGTCGCAAACGGTTCCTCGACAGCTGGGGCGAGATTGTTTCGCCCAAACCCTAGATGCCAGCCATGCTTCTGACGCATGAATAAGACCTTTGTCTTACTCAGGCCGGTCATTTGCAGTGTTTTTTATCACTCCATCAGTATTGCCTGCAGTGAGCGCATGGCTGGAGTGAGTTTTATCCCCTAGCAGATTGGTCGGGTTGGGCCCATCTACCCAGTCATGAAGCGACGAGGCAATTCGGCCTGGTCTTCAGAGGAACTTGGAAAATGAGCACCCCGCGCAAGTCTATCTTCGCGACCCTTGGCACTTTCGTTGAAGTCTTCGGCAGCGCTGCTGCCGTGTCCAACGCCGTCGAGGCTGGCCGTGCTCCAAAGGCCAAGCATCTGAAGAGCCTGGGGATCGATCCTGCGTCCTTCCGTTCGATCGGTCGCTAACTCGGGATCGCGGCGCGCATCCTCCCTCCTGCCCGCTGCGCCCTTGCGCCATCTAACGTAAAAAAGCCCGGATGCCCTTGCGGGGGCATCCGGGCTTTTGCTTGTCTGCGATGAAAATCTAGTCCTCGTCGCTGGCCATCTGGCTGAGCATGGCGCCCTTGCCGCGCAGGCGGAAGTAGAGCGGGACCAGCACGGCAGCCGCCGCCACGACATATAGCGTGATGGCAATGGGCGAGTGGAAGAGGATGGCGAAATCACCCTGGCTGATCGAGAGGGCCCGGCGGAGCTGCTGCTCGGCCATGGGGCCGAGGATCAGGCCGACCACGACGGGCGCGATCGGATAGCCGAAGCGGCGCAGCAGATAGCCCAGGATGCCGAAAGCCAGCAGCAGCAGCAGTTCGAAGGAGAAGGTGATCGGACCGATATGGCCGGACATGGCACCGTTTGCGCCCAGCGTACCCAAGGTCGCAAACACCAGGATGCCACCATAGAGCCAGGGACGCGGGATGGTCAGCAGCTTCACCCAAAGGCCAATCAGGGGCAGGTTGAGAACGATCAGCATGAAGTTGGCGACGAGCAGGCTGGCGATCAGCGCCCAGACGAGGCTGGCATTGTTGGTGAAGAGCAGCGGGCCGGGCTGAAGGCCAAACTGCTGGAAACCGGCCAGCATGATGGCAGCGGTTGCCGTGGTGGGCAGACCCAGCGTCAGCAGCGGCACCAGCGTGCCGGCAGCGGATGCGTTGTTGGCAGCTTCGGGACCGGCAACGCCCTCAATGGCGCCATGGCCGAATTCCTCGGGGCGCTTGGCAAAGGTTTTTTCGGCCGAATAGCTCAGGAAACTCGACACGTCGGCGCCGCCGGCCGGCATGGCGCCGATGGGGAAGCCGATGGCCGTGCCGCGCAGCCACGGGATCCAGCTGCGCTTCCAGTCATCCCTGGTCATCCAGACCGAGCCCTTGACGGCAAGCACTTCCTCTTTGACGAGGTTGCGGTCGGCGGCAATCTTGAGGGTTTCGCCAATGGCGAAAAGCGCGACGGCGAGCGTCGTGACTTCGATGCCGTCAAGCAGATCAGGAATGCCGAAGGAGAGGCGCGCCTGACCGGTCTGCAGGTCGATACCGATGATGCCGAGACCGAGGCCGATGAAGAGTGCGGTGAGGCCCCGCAGGGCGCTATCGCCGAAGGCGGCGGAGACGGTGACGAAAGCCAGCACCATCAGGGCGAAATATTCGGCGGGGCCAAAGGCCAGGGCAAATTTCACCACCCAGGGCGCAACGAAGGCGAGGGCCAGGGTCGCAATCAGGCCGGCAACGAATGAGCCAATGGCAGCGGTGGCCAGAGCGGGACCGCCCCTGCCCTTGCGGGCCATCTTGTTGCCCTCGAGCGCGGTGACGATCGAGGCGGATTCACCGGGCGTATTGAGCAGGATGGAGGTGGTCGAGCCGCCATACATGCCGCCGTAATAGATGCCGGCGAACATGATCAGCGAACCAGCAGGATCAAGCCGATAGGTGACGGGCAGCAAAAGCGCCACGGTCAGCGCCGGGCCAATGCCCGGCAGCACGCCGACGGCGGTGCCAAGGGTCACGCCGACCAGCGCATAGAGAAGGTTCTGCCATTGGAGAGCGGCAAGCAGGCCCTCGGCGAGAAGTCCGAACGTGTCCATTTAGCGGCGTCCGATCAGGGAATGAGGCGTTCAAGCGGGCCCATGGGCAGCGACAGCTGCAGACCCTTGGCGAACATGAACCAAACGATGAAGGCGAAGACGATACCGATCGGGATGGTCTTCCAGAGTGGTCCGCGGCCAAAGGCCATGGCGGTGCAGGCAAAAAGCAGGCCCGTGCCAACCGAGAAACCGGCCCAGCCGATGGTCAGCAGTTGCGCAACGAGGCCACCGATGACCCAGGCGATGGGGATATAATTGTCGTCGTCGCGCTCGGGAAAGCCACGACGGAAGGCCGAGACCACGGTTCCGACGGACAGCGCAAACAGGCCAGCCGCGATGATATAGGGGAAAACGGTCGGCCCGACGCGCGCCTGGATCGGGGGCACGCGCATCTGCGACATCTGCCAGAAGATCACGGCGGCGATCAGGGCGAGAATGGCTGCGATGACAAGCGCCGCCCCATCGGGGCGGCGCGAGAGATTGGGTTCACCCGAGGTCATTGCACCAGGCCGATTTCGCGCAGGATGGCGTCGGTCGCAGCAATGTCTTCAGCGAGCTGGGCGTCGAAATCGGCGCCAGCCAGGTAGGTGTTGACCCAGCCACGCGATTCAAGCGCGGCCTGCCAGGTTGCCGAGTCGACCATCTTTTCGATGTCGGACGAGATGGCAGCCTTCTGCTCTTCGGTGATGCCAGGGGCAGCGGCAACCATGCGCCAGTTCTGCACGGCGACATCGACGCCGGCTTCCTGGAGGGTCGGGGCATCGACGCCCGGCACGCGCTCGGCGGTCGAGACTGCCAGCAGGCGAAGTTCGCCGGCTTCGATCTGCGAAGCGAATTCGGAGTAACCCGAAATGCCAACGGTAACCTGACCGCCGAGCACGGCAGCGAGGGCTTCGCCACCGCCCGAATAGGCGATGTAGTTGACCTGGGTCGGATCGGCACCGACAGCCTTGGTGATGAGGCCGGCCGTGATGTGGTCTGCGCCACCAGCCGAACCGCCGGCCCAGGAAACGGCACCGACGTTTTCGTTGAGCTTGGCCACCAGATCATCGACGGTCTGGATGTCGGAGGAGGCCGGAACGACCAGCGCGACGGCTTCACCGGTGAGGCGGGCGATCGGGGTGACCTGTTCGAGGGTCACGGGCGAAGCATTGGTCAGGATGGCACCAACCATCACATAGCCGCCAACGATGAGGGCGTTGGGATTGGCATTGGACTGGTTGACGAACTGGGCCAGGCCAATCGTGCCACCGGCGCCAGGAACGTTGGTGACCTGCACATTGCCCGAAATGCCTTCGGCCTGCAGGGCTTCCTGCATGGTGCGTGCGGTCTGGTCCCAACCGCCACCAGGAGCAGCAGGGGCCATGATGGAATAATCGGCAGCGAAAGTCGGAACAGCCATTGCGCCAGAAATCAGCGCGGCCAAGAGCAGCTTGTTCATAGGTCCTCCCATGTCAAAATCCGGAACGTCGTTGCGTTCGTGACAGGGACAATAGGTCGCGTCCCTGTCACCGTCCTGTCAGCGGACTATTGTCGTTGACAGGCGCTGGATGGCTCAGGCGAGCTTGCGCCTCACCAAAGGCAAAATCAACGGGCATCAGGCGCTACGGCGCTGATCCTGTTCGAGCGTCATTTCCATCTGCTCGGGATCAAGCCGCTGCGCAAAGAGCGACAGCAGATGCGTGGTATCGGCGACCGAGCCGGGACGGGCAAAGAGATAGCCCTGCCCCATGCCACAACCGAGCTGGCAGAGCGCGCTGGCCTGGGACGCTGTTTCGATGCCTTCGGCGACCAGCTTCATGTCGAGCTTTTTAGCGATGTGGATGATTGAGCCGACCACCACGTCGCTGGCACGATCGCGACTGAGCTTCTCGATGAAGGACTTGTCGATCTTGATGATGTCGACCGGGAAGGTCAGCAGGTGGGTGAGCGAGGCAAAGCCGGTGCCGAAATCATCGAGCGCGACGAGAAGGCCGCGTTGGCGCAAGGCGCTGACCGCCTTGGCCACCATCTGGTCGCCGCCCCCCATATAGACGGCCTCGTTGACCTCGAGCACGATGTGCTTGAGCGGGACATTGGCCTGTTCGAAGGTTTCGATGATGCGGGCTTCAAGATCGCCCCGCTGGAAATCGCCGGTGGTGACATTGATGCCGACATGCTGGAAGGGAATGCCCAGATCGAGCCAGTAGCGGATGTCGCTGGCGATCTGGCTCAGCATCTGGCCGGTGACCTGCCAGGCGATGCGCGGATCGGCGAGAGCGGCATGGAATTCGCTGGCCGAGGCGATGCGGCCATCGGGCATGCGCATGCGCGCCAGGGCCTCGAGACCGACGATCTCGGCAGTGTCGAGCCGGACGATGGGCTGGTAATGGACAATCATGCGCTTTTCGGAAATGGCCTGATCGACATTGCGCACCATGTTGGCGCGTTCCATCATCGAGGTCCGCATGCCCGGCGTAAAGCGGATATAGCCGCCGCGGCGAATTTCCTTGGCATGATAGAGGGCGAAATCGGCATTCTGGCTGAGCGCAGCCTCGTCAACGCCATCGGGACCAAAGAGCGCGCCACCAATGGTGACATGGGGATCGATGGTCTGGTCGCCCATCTGGATCAGGCCGCGCACGGCATTGAGCATGCGGGTGGCGGCATCGCGCAGAGCGAATTCGGAGTCGCAATCGGCAACGATGACGGCAAACTCGTCGCCACCCAGGCGACAGGCGGTGAGCGTGGGATGACAATCGGAGAGGCGCTCGGCCACCGTGCGGATCAGCTGATCACCAAAGACGTGGCCGACGGTGTCATTGACCAGTTTGAGATGATCGATATCGACCAGCAACAGGCCAAAAGGCTCCTTGAGGCGGATGGCGCGGGCGAGAAGCTCGTTGAAACGACCGCGATTGGGCAGACCGGTCAAGGCATCATAGTAGGCCAGGCGGTGATTGCGCTCGCGAGCCTTCTCATGATCGATGGCGATGGCGCAGAGATGCACGCAGGTCTGGACGATGGCGCGTTCGACCTCATCGGGACCGCGGCCGCTGCGATAATAGAAAGCGAAGGTGGCGACGACATTGTTGTCATGGTCGCGAATGGGGCTGGACCAGCAGGCGCGCAGGCCGAGCGGCCCGGCGAGCTGGCGATAGTCCTCCCAGAGCGGATCCGTCTCGATATCGGTGACCATGACCGGTTCGTTTCGAAAGGCCGCCGTGCCGCAGGAGCCCGCCCTGGGACCGGCGAGCAGGCCATCGATGGCGGTGGAGAAGGCCAAGGGCAGCGAGGGCGCTGCCAGGGGGCGCAGTCGGCAGTCGGCATCGACCATCAAAATGGAGCAGATAGCATCGGGCGCCAGCTCCTGGGCCCGTCGACACAACAGATCCGCAACGGCCACCAAAGGCTCGCCGCAGGCAACCGCCTCCAGGACTTCCGTCTGCAGACGCAACAGCAAAGCACTATCAGTAACCATGAATTCCCACCTCGACCCTACGACAACCTTAGCAACGGCCAATGAAGCGGGCGTTTGGGGAATAAGGACTATTATCGGGCGCGGAGATAGGGAGTGTTAACGACAAGTCATCTGTGTAAGTATTTACACTAACACGGGAAAATCTCTAGTATTCACCTTGGGATAGTCGGCGATTTCCTTGACTGTTGCTCATCATTGATCATCGCCGAAAGGGATAACCCGCCGGGACAGCTGGCCGCGCTGGGCGAAGTCATCCTTGACGTTGCGCAGGCCCTTTTTGGCCCAGCGGCGCAACCGCCCCCACTGGCTGGCAACGGGATGGCGCCGGGCAAAGGTGTGTTTGACGCGTTCGTGGGCAATATCGCTGCGCCCCACAGGCGCGGTGCGGGAATTCTCAACGCCGAGCTGGCGGCACAGGGCAGGATCGGTCAGGACACGGGTCAGCGAGGCACCGGGCTGCTCGAAGGGATTGTAGAGGGCGAGATCCAGGTGACGTCGGCGCAATTCGGGATGTCCGATGAGACGGCGCGCTGCCTCGGCTTTTAGGATGTAGCCGGCAGCCCCCATCGGCGTCGATCGGAAGCGGCGCACGGCAATGCCACTCGGCCCAGTCGACTCTACTGGATAGACGCGGGTAGTGGAGCCCGTCGTTTCGATTCTGATGAGGTCGGCATCAATCGAAGCCGCTTCGGCCAGGAAGGCCGGCAGGCTGGAGGCCAGCTCCGCGTCATCCTCAAAAATGAGCCCGGCGGGCTCCCCGGATGCGATCAAGGCACTCCAGGCACGCTCGTGGCTATAGGTGCAGGCAAGCTCATTGAGCCTGAGGAAGAGCTCGTTTTCCAGATTGCAGAAAGCCTGGGCGTCTTCCTCGCCGATGTCCGCGGCGGTCACCGCTTCGATCCGCGTTCCCGACAGGCCCAACGCCTGGAGCTGGCCATCCATAAACTCCCGCCGGTCGGGCCGGCTGGCCAGATTGATGTAGAAAATGGGCAGCACTGGACGAACCTCTCATGATCAGTCGCGTGCTACGACAAGGCTCGCCACGATGCAACCCGGGAGCCGGAGGGGGATGGCGGTTGACGAAGGGTCTGGCGGGTCGCCGAGCCATGCTGCGATGTGCTGACAGCTGAATTGAATTCTGGCAGTCGGCCACCAGATGGCTGTAGTGGCCCGCTGGTTGGAGCGGCATCACCTCCAAAGTATAATGCCTCGGTGACCGCACCGGGATGGTAATGTCGCTGAAGATCAAGACGCCCCGCAGCGCCCAAATATAGCGACTGGTGGAGTGACGTCCGGGACCGGAATCGAACCAGTGACACGCGGATTTTCAATCTGTCTTTGCCCTCTTAAAATCAGGAAAAAAGGCCCGTCATGTGCCATTCTTGTGCCATTGAGGCTTCTGTCTTCGCCGTCGCTAGGTGGGTCGTGGATCACCCGTATACTTCGTCCCACGGATTTACCGCTCCCTTCGTCGGGAGATTGTCGAATGCGTCGTCGACGGCAAACTTATCCCACACGTTACGGGTATTGATGAGTTTGGGGCGCGGCATCCGTCCGTCATCCACCATCTCGTCGAATAGGCTCGCGCTCACGCCGATGTAGGCGGCAGCATCTGAGCGGGACAATCCCCTTGGTGTGAGCGCCTGACTACGAACGGCGCGAGGTTGTGACTTTTTTGGGTCTGGGCTCATCTCGCAGCGCACATCCGTCATTGATCCGGTGCACACTATAGATCCTTTATCAGGAGTACGGCTATTGCGCATAACCATGATCGGTAGTGGATACGTTGGGCTCGTTAGTGGAGCCTGCTTCGCCGATTTCGGCCATGACGTCGTTTGCGTTGACCTGAGTGAGCAGAAGATTGCCGCTCTGAAGGACGGCAATATCCCAATCTTCGAGCCTGGCCTTGATCGCTTAGTCGAGGACAACGCCAAGGCTGGTCGCCTGTCGTTCACCAATGAGCTTGCTCCGGCGGTTGCAGAAGCCGACGCGGTGTTCATCGCTGTAGGAACGCCTTCGCGTCGTGGCGACGGCCACGCAGACCTCTCCTATGTCTATGCTGCGGCTGCTGACATTGCACGGGCCGTTAAAGGATTCACCGTTGTTGTAACCAAGTCCACCGTGCCGGTTGGTACCGGTGATGAGGTTGAGCGGATCATCCGTGAGGTTAATCCCGACGCCGACGTTGTTGTTGTCTCGAACCCAGAGTTCCTGCGCGAAGGTGCTGCCATCGACGATTTTAAGCGTCCGGATCGCATCGTGGTCGGCCTTGAAGACGAGCGGGCGCGGGATGTGATGACCGAAGTCTATCGCCCTCTCTATCTCAACCAAGCGCCGCTGATGTTCACCGGGCGCCGCACCGCCGAGCTGGTTAAGTATGCCGGCAATGCCTTCCTCGCTATGAAAATCACCTTCATTAACGAGATAGCCGACCTCTGCGAACGTGTCGGTGCTAACGTCCAGGAAGTCGCCCGTGGCATTGGCCTCGACCACCGCATCGGCAGCAAGTTCCTAAATGCTGGACCGGGCTATGGCGGCTCTTGCTTCCCCAAGGATACTCTCGCGCTGGTCAAGACCGGTCAGGACTACGATGCGCCGCTGCGGCTCGTCGAAACCACGGTTGAGGTTAATGATCGGCGCAAACAAGCTATGGGTCGGAAGATCATCGCTGCGATGGGCGGCAATGTACGCGGCAAAACCATTGGCATTCTTGGTCTGACGTTCAAACCAAACACCGACGACATGCGCGACGCTCCTGCAATAACAATTATTCAAGCGTTGCAAGACGCCGGCGCGAACATCAAGGCATATGATCCAGTCGGAATGCCGGCAGCAGCCTCTGTTTTGAAGGATGTAGAATTTAGCTTTGACGCTTATCAAGTCGCGCAGGGAGCGGACTGTCTGGTACTCGTTACAGAGTGGAATGCATTTCGATCGTTGGATCTTACACGTATCAAAGACGTTCTGAAGACGCCAATGTTCGTCGATCTCCGAAATGTCTACAGGCCGGAGGAGATGGCGCGGAATGGCTTTTTATACCACCCCGTAGGCATAGCCTGACCGCTTTAAATTGCCCAACTTACCGCACCTTACGTGCCAGCCAAATTAACCAGCCGGCACGTACCGTTATTGTTGTTCTGATGATTTGCCGCTACGTCACCTCAACTGTAGGTACTTATAGGGTGGATAGATTTCATGGCGCAACCGTTAACAATGAAGAGTGGAAACGTATCCCTCTCCGAATATGCTTTGCATGCCTGGACCGCCATGACTGATGCTGGTGTAAACCCAATCGATGGCCTCCTTCAGTTACAGTATGAGATAGAGGGTAGCGGGTCGGCTTACATGGCCGATGAGAAAAGCTACACACTGCGTTTAATCGAGAAGTGGAAAGCCATGTTAAATGCGACCAAGGCTAAGCTACACTGACCTAATGTCTAACTCATTTGATATAGGCCAAGATCATGATGACGGACGAAGAGGCGTGGGATCAGGCACTAACTGATGCAGAAAGAGACCTTGGTGCCTATCCGCGATGCGACGCTGGTAAAAGCGTCATCATCGGTATCTCAGTCTTTATTTGCTGCGTCTTGATTCACTCAATGACTGTGCAAGGGTCTGCGGTCTTAGCTGCGGCCCTGATCGCCGGGAGCGTTGGAGGGGGACACTTCTTGATGTGGGAGTTCAAGCGCTGGGGCTACAGACATCGTCTCCGCACAAACTTCTGGTCCATCCGGATACAAGAGGAAATTCGCGATGACGTGAGCGACGATTCAAAACAGGCTCGTTCGTGATAGCCATAAGTCAGCGTTAATCTGAGACCACATAGCTTGGTAGCGTCGCCTCTGCGGGCCCGACAATAACCACTGTAGGCCAAACTCTGCACGCAAGGAAAAGCAGCCACCTTGACCTCTTTGATATCATTTGGCTTCGGTGGGACCCACCGCTCGGCGGCAGCGTGAATCCTTTGCAAGCGCCAGGCTCCAAGCACGAAAATGGCTGCTGACGAACTGGTTCCGGAGCGCACTTTGCTAGGCCAGACGGAATCGTTGTTATGCGGTCAGCGTCCTAAAACTGCCTGCTGTAAGTCTAAATCTACAATTTTGAAACCTAAACTTACATCTTTACCTGAGCATGGAGGGGAGATGGAAGCCGAACCGCTGCAAATAAGAAGGCGGAGACCTGTTGGTTGGGACATAGCGCGTCTCGAGTTGAGACGTGTTGCCGACGTATCTCCTTTGATGGTTTGGATAA
The DNA here is from genome assembly GCA_029202405.1 of Candidatus Devosia phytovorans. NCBI lineage: Bacteria > Pseudomonadati > Pseudomonadota > Alphaproteobacteria > Hyphomicrobiales > Devosiaceae > Devosia > Candidatus Devosia phytovorans. The sequence goes on from CP119312.1 coordinate 2,726,802, forward strand.
CCGAACCCGACGGCTATTGCATCCACTTGAATCAGAACTGGTATGATTATACCGGCCAGCCGCCTGGCGAAGGCGAGGGTGACGGTTGGGTCGAAGCTCTGCACAAGGAAGATCGCGCATTAGCGCTGAACGCGTTCCTTGATGCTACGTCAAGAAAAGTAGCCTACCAAGTCGAGTACAGATTGTGCCGAAAGGTTGGCGGCTTCGAGTGGGTCTTTGCCGTAGGTCATCCGTTTTTTGGGCCGGACGGGAAGCTTGGTGGTTATATCGGTTCTGACACGAACCTCGACGGGATCAAGAGGCGCGATACTGGTGGAAAACGACTGACGCCGAGAGAGCGCGAGGTCGTTCATTGGATAGCTAAAGGTAAGACCTCAATTGAAATCGCCGTCATTCTGAGCATCGCAGCAAGAACAGTCGAACAACACGCCACGGCAGCCATGATCAAGCTGGGGTCTTCCAACAGGGTGCAGACAGCCGTTCTCGCCATAAAGCTCGGCGAGATCGAGCCTTAGCCGATTGGGCAACAGAAATGAATTCGGGTCGTTGCGGTGTCGGCCAGACCCATTCACTGCCGGCTAAAAGGCAGTCAGCGCTACGACCAACCATTGCCAGGTTAAGTCCAACCCCGTATTTTTCACGGGGTGCCCTGCCTACCCCTTTATGATACCCCGTCTCGGGAGGGCCCAGGCCATGCCTAGATAAGTCCGGGCTGCAAAGTGGCCGAGGGGATGATTGGAATTGCCTCGGCCCCCTCACCTCATTTTGGATCTTTCCTGCGGCACGCTGAGTTCTGTTAACCTCAACCAATTCAGAACAGAGATAGACAAATGGGCTTCTTCGACGACATTAAAAACAAAATCTTTGGCAACGGCGAGGAAGAGCTGAAGTCGCAGCAGAACGCGGAAGTTGCTCGCAAGGCAGCTGAGGCTATTGGCCGGGCGGCAGCAGCTAATGTCGCTAATTCTCCTGCCCAGGCATCGGAGACCTCTCCCTTCCCATCCTCTTCCGGAAGTGCTTCCACGGCCACCCAAGTATCAAACGTCATCCCATCATCATCATCGGTCGACGTCGAGGCGGTGATGGATGCCGCAGTGGCAAAATCTGGCCAGGATCTCAATTGGAAGACCTCGATCGTCGACCTGCTCAAAGCTCTTGACCTCGATAGCTCAATCACAGCTCGGAAGAACTTGGCCGACGAGCTCGGCTATACCGGAGACCAGTCGGATTCTGCGACGATGAATATCTGGCTCCATAAGCAGGTCCTGGCAAAGCTGGCTACCAACGGTGGCAAGGTCCCAGAAACTCTCACCGCATGAGCATGTCCTCTAGCCCGCGTCAAACGCGGGCTTTTTCTATCCTCAGGTCGGGGGTGCATGCATCCGGACATAACGCTGGGCGCGTCGTAGCGGGCCGTTAATGGGTCGCGGCTACAATCCCGCTTGTCAGCCTCTGCGGGCCCGGCTGATTATTGCCGGGCTTGTCCCCACCGCAAAAGAAAGCCGCCTGTCATGACCTCTATTGGATCATGCGGCGGCTTGGTCGGAGCCCGGCACGCTACGGGTAGCGTCACACCATATGCACCAGGCTCCGGGCACTTGAATGCCGAGCTGCGACTATGGTTCCGCACGCAAATGCTGATCAGTGCAGCGTGACTTGGATGCGGTCACGGAAAGTGAGCCATTCGGCGACTAGCCTAAGAAGCTTCGGTACCTTCTCAGGAAACTGAGCAGCGATGGCGTCCAGTATTTCGAGCTCTTTGTCGATGAGCAGGACATCCTCATGCGTCGCCGACTGACCTATTGTGGTCAGTTGCCCGTAACGTTTCAGTGTATGGCGGCTTAGAATAATTCGTTGGTCGGCGTCTGCGGCGTTCATGGGGACTAGATGCCCATCTGCTCCCAGCCATGCAATTAACTTTGACGTGCTAGACCTTCTGCAAAATTGACGACTGAACGTCGTGTCCTCTCGGGAATAGGTGGAAGCCCAGCAGGTGTGGTCACTTGCGTGTAGGATGCCCAGCAACCCACCCGCAGAAGCTCAGCGCCTCGTCGCCCCTCTACTGGCCCAAGGCACCCCTTCGTCACCGCAGACCTAGAAGTGATAGATCGGCGCCATTGGTGTGACCTCGGCGTTGCCGCGGACAAGTGGCGGGCCGGACGGGACGTAGTCCGAAGGCACCAGCTTCAAGACTCCTGAGATTCTTCGACCAGCGTCAGCTTCTTTTTTCGTCCACGGGGTTTCGAGGCAGTCGCTTCTCGACCAAGGCCGTTCTGCTTTGCTAATGCCGATCTGTGCGCCGAATAATTTGGCGCGACCATCGGGTAGCTCTCAGGCAGTCCCCACTTCAGACGGTACTCATCGGGCGTCATACCGAGCTTGGACAGATGTCGCCTAAGAGATTTGAACTTCCGCCCATCTTCTAGGCACACGATAAAGTCCGGCGTCACAGACTTGCGAACTGATACGGCAGGTGACGGCAATTCAGGGACAGGCTCCGGCTCCGGCCGGCTGAGCTGAACGAGCGTCTGATGCGTCGACTTAATCAGATTAGTCAGGTCTTCAGGCGCTACGTGATTATTGCTCACATAGGCTGAAACAATCCTGCTGGCTGTCTCTACAAGATCGTCGGAAACGATGTCCGTGTTGTCCAATGCAGTACCCCCGAAAAACCGGGTTAAGAATGATACTTCGGACAGGAGTCGCCAGATGCGGCAGTAGGTTATCCCCACCAGAGATCAAAATGACCTTCGTTTTATATGCCGTCAGTTGAGTTTTGACTTGAGGGTAGCTTGAAAAGCTTTCCACCAAGTCAACAGTTCCAAAATCACCAGAGCACTGGCCGGATGTTCTCGCGCGATGTCCTCCAGATGCGCGATCTCATCGACCACATGCGTCATCTCACTTAACGGGTATTTGCCCGTCCTCTGGATACCTCGGATGTAGGCTGAAAGTGTCCGTCGGGAGAGCTCAATACGTTGGTCGGCTTCGTCTGAAGTCATAGTCGACGCCTAGCGTAGGTCGTTGCCGTAGTCAGATATGTTTGCATTGCGGAGGCAACTAACAATGACGACTCAGCGCCATGACAGTCGACTCGCTAACTGGCTTTAGCGGAGATCGTCCGACCGATCGCCTCCAGCTCCTCGAGCGACAGGTTGCCGTTCTCGATATCTCGGAGCCGCTTGAAGTCTTCGCGGGTCATCGCCTCTGGCAAGCCGTCTCGCTTGTTGTCCGCGATGACGAAGCTGCCCTGCTGAAAAGTGATGCGACGATCGAAATAAAAGCCGCATGCCGCGATGTAGGCACCACGGCCAATGAATAGGTTGTCCGCTGTGGCAATCGTTAGAGACGTAGCGAATGGGTAATCCTTGCCCCAGTCGCGGATCTCATAGTTGGGCTGCTTGATTGTAGAAGACTTCTGGAAAATCTGCCGCCTAGGTTCCGCCGGCTCGACCCAAAGATACACGCCCCGCCATCCGCACCCGTCGCAGCGCATGGCATCCGTGAAATGCCTCTCATGCGGCCCAGGATGCAATCGCACCTGTCGCTCAACGCGCTGCAACAAGCGACGGACATCAACGCGCTTCTTGTGCCGACAGCCAGCGTTTCGACAGATGGCGTATAGTTCATGATCACCCTGTAGGACGCCATCGAGGGTCTGAAATGATTGCGCCATAGTTGACTCGCACCGCTGTTTGTTCTCATTATGTTCTCACGAATGGAACATGCAGTGTCAAGACAGGAGCGATCACGATGACCAGACATTGGATGCCGATGAACGATGATCTCGGCGACATCACCATGGCTTACAATGGCGTGCTGCTTGTGCAAATCTATGACTGGGAAGCGAATGCGCCAGCCAGAGAACTTTGGGTTGTGATGCATTACGCCAGCGGGTTGAGCATGGCTGTCCTGACGGTGGGAGAGGATCGCGCCAAAGACATCACTGCGAACATCGCTGAGCTTCGCGACTGGCCGAAGCTGAACGCGTTTTCATGGGAGGGCGATGCGGGATTTATCGACCTTCTGGCTTCTTTCGCTGGCGAAGCGGAAATGGCTATGGCCACCGATGAGTTTGGCGGCTCAATTCCGTACGGCGCGAATGATGCGTCTATCGAGTTGGCACTTCAGGCGGCTTGATAGGAGCGTAGTTCTACGCGGAAGCGCTCAGGGTTCGGACTGGCTATGAGGAAGTCGATCTGGGGCTTGCGCGCGCGGCGTAATGTCGGCATTCCCGAACTCTGCCTGAATCGCGCAAGCAGCCCAAATCACAATCGCCAGTACCACGCGGTAACTATCCCCAACATTGCATAAGATGCATGCAATCGAGAGGATTGGGATGGTGCTCACTACAAAGCAACGACGTCGGCGTAATGCGACTTTTAAATGGGGAGCGCTATCAGTTTTGGTAGTCCTTTTCGTCGCTCCCAAAGGGGATAAATTCGGATGCCTGACGTGTCATTTCCTTTCTTTACCGCCGTAAACGCGGCCGAACAGGGACTCCGGGTGGCGCCACAAGTTGATGAGCAACCAATGGCGCCCATCGGCATTTAATGCCGGCGCCCGTCTCTAAATACGTGAGCGCCCGATGCCCCAGATTTTCCCTGTCAGGTGATCTGGGGCATTTTTGTTTTGCGATCTGCCCGGCATCCCGAATTCAGCTGTGGACACGGGATGCGCTGGCGTCTTCCCCGAAAGACTGAATTTCAACAGCTCCGCGATAAGTTAGCCTCTGCGGACCCCGGCAGCACCCTCTGCCGGTTTGTCTCTCCCGTGCATGGGGATAGAAGGCCCGACCCTCTCCATCTTCAGCCAGCGACCACGAGCCCAAGGATTAGGCCGCTCAGATCACTGCTTCGTTTGTGGGAATTCTCCAGCAGTATTGCGAAATGTGATGGACCAGGGAGCAACTAATCCTCACTGCCAGCGCTTGCGCTGCTTTGGGAGGCTCAGATGCCCTTATTCTTTTTCGATGTGATCGAGGTCGATGGTAGGATCACCGAGGATATAGTTGGCGTCGATCTCCCCTCTGCCGAGGCCGCGAGGCATCAATCGGATAAGGCCCTAGCGGAGATTACGACCGAAGAGATATATAAAGGCGGGAACTTCAAGCTGCGGATTAGGACGCGAGACGCGAATGGCCTGGAGATCAGCAGTCGCCAGTCAGAAATTTCTTCGAAGCCTTTCAAGGGCGACTAGGTCATGACGAGGATGCTCCCCCATCAAGAAATCAGGCGCTCTGCCTTTGTCTAAGCCAAACATAGCTTACTTAAATGTCACCTCGGCTTTACTCGCCTACAGTGAAGGCCAGTACGAAAGGAGCCGAAATGAAAAGGTCATTCCGTGTAGTGGACCTTCAAGACGACGCTGCCGGCGTAGAGCTTGGTAAGTTCGAAGGTGCCTCGCCTGAGTTAGCCGCTCGCTCAGCCCTCAACCTCGATGTCGTCAGAAGTGGTGCCCGGGCGGATCTCGTCGCCAAGGTCTATTTCGAGAACGTCGACGGAGCGATAAACATGGTCAGAATGTATCGCCGTGTTGAATCAAAACGTGTGCGGTCGAGCAAACCCGCTTTGGAGCCCACACTTCACGACGGTTTGCAACGCTGAGCAGGCTAATGCCCGCGATTGCGTCAATGCCTGGTTCAGGCGCCATTCATCCGCAATAGCTATATTGCACATGTGCTTGCAACCATGCTCGCGCACACCCTGAGTGCCTGCTCGGGAGGACGCCCGTCTCAATTAATTGGGGCGGGCGTCTTGGATTTCTACCGTTTTATTGCCGATATGACAGCAACGAGGGAAACCACGGCGACTGATAGCCGTTACTGCTACGAGGCCACGGGCATGGGGAGCGGCAGGCGCCGAACCGGACGCTCCCCATCGCACCGGAACCTACCCACCACCGCACCATTGATCATTGCCGGCGTCCCATCATTGCCCCCAAAGGCGTCGGTGCGATGCCTCCAAAGCATCGAGCCAAAGGCCGTCATTTTCGTGGCGGCCTTTGGTATGCCCGAAGCAAAGGATTATTGGCGCGTATAGGTAATCGTCTCGCATAGTATAGCGGCCCGGCAACCCTCGATGTCGATCGTGTCGGGTCCGGTCTGGGTTACGGTAGCGGCCGCACTCAACCCGCCGGCCTCAAGTGCACCCTTCCATTCGCTGGGACCTTCAGGCTGAGCCTGCATGACCTGTTTGCCTACAAAGGCGAGATTTTCCTCAGTGGCGGAATCCCCTTTTAGAACATCAAGCGTCCCACACAGGTCTCCCTCTCCGCATAGCGAGAATGTGAAAGTAGTTCCCCACTGATCAACAAATGTGCCGTTTGGATCAAGGGCCGCATCTTGTGCCGTCGCGGAAACCGAAAGTGCGCCACCTAGCATCACGACGGCCAGTGCAACCTGAAGACTTCTCATAGTGCTCCTCCATTTGGATGGACTCGCCACGTTGGCGAGCGATCGGCGTGAACGCGGTGGCGGAGCACTGGTTGCAGCATCAATAAAACCCCGACGATGTCGACCGGCGATCTGCATGCGCACTGCAGCAAATGGCGGAAAATGCCGTTTGTGAAGCCCACATCACAACGTCATTTGATTGCTGATAAAGCCGAGCATCCCTGCGGCATTTTATCGAATTGTTGAACGCATGCTCAGCAAATCGTAGGGCAGTATTCCTCCATGAAGGAAAGAAGATCTGCCGAAAGAATTCCTGTTGATCTCTGGGCCACCGTTGTTTCCGACGATGGGCTAACCCGCATGGCAGTCAACGTGCTCAACCAGACGCGTCAAGGTATCCGAATAGCGCTGGATCCATTGCGTCCCTTACCAGCCTGCTTTTACATTCTGATGCCAGGCAATCTCATGCATCCAGTGCAAGTGATTTGGCGTGATGCTTTAGGCGCGGGCATCCGGTTCATAGATTGAGGCAGTGACTACGGCGAAGTGATGAACGGGGCTTGGAACAACCGGATCGTCAAAATGTTGCGCTCCTCTGAGGAGAGCGCCGTGGCTGAAGAATACCTAGTCACCAAATTAGAAGGCCGTTGGCATATTTGCTCAGCCGATGTGGTCATGGGCCCATATATCTCTCAATTCGCCGCCGAAACTGCCGCTATCCTTGCCGCAAAGCAGGACTTCCGATTTGGCATTGCCGCCCGCGTGAAAGTTGTGACCGGCAGCGCGGTAGTAATCTTCGACAACCAGAGTCCGCCCAGCGGACATCTTCCCTGATCACAAGGTCCTGAGCAGAACCAGTAGCCTTTTCCCCTTGCAAGCGGTGCCCATGTGACATTGCCGCCAAGGCATCCACGGACCCTATCGCCGCTGATGATCAACCGGACCGATGCCTTAAACAGTGCTCAGGATGCCGACTAGCGCACGATGAACGTGACCGATTCTCAAAGCTGTTGAACTGCGTAGGCAGGGTTTGCAAACCTCCAAATCGCTGTCATCGTTCACAATTATTTGGTGCCATAATGGCAACATAGAATTGCCCAATTTGATCGCAGTCAAAACGTGTAGAACTAAATTACGACAACCGACGTAACGTCTTCATACGATCAACGCATTTTGCACAACCCGATCGTCCGGAGATGAGAATGATCCGCCTGACCGCTTTGTTGCTGGCAACTGCCGCAATCTCGACGCCTGCCCTAGCTGCAGACTTTTACGGCAATCAAACTGCCGCCGTTGACATGTACCAGGCCCCGGCCAGTGACTGGACCGGCTTTTACGTCGGTGGTTTTGCAGGCGGCGCCTTCAATCCGTCGTCTGCCGGCGTGATCGAAATCGACGAAGATCTCGATGGTGATTTCAGCGAACCTCTGGCTGGTCCGCTTGCCGCTGCCTTCGGCTCCAACTTCATCGGTTCTCACGACGGTGGTTTTCTGGGCGGTATCGAAGCCGGCTATGATCATCAGATGGGCCAGTTCGTCGTCGGTGGCGTGATCGACATCGGCTATGTCGATTTCCAGGATCGCCAGAGCGGTTTCTCCTCCACTCCCGCTTCCTACACCCAGGTTTCCGAACTTGGTTGGCTCGGCACGATCCGTGCACGTGGCGGTTATCTCGTGACCGAAGATGTTCTGGCTTATGTGCATGGTGGTCTGGCCATCGGTGACACAAGCTTCAGCTTCGAATCGACCAATCCGAATGGCGTGTCGCGCGGCGGCTCGTCCACATCGGTGGGCTTCCAGGTGGGTGCCGGTGTCGAAGCTAAAATCCAGGAGAACTGGTCGGTCGGCGTGGAATACGCTTACACAAATCTCGGCGATACCGATTTCACCACGCGCTTCGCCAATGGTCCGTTCGCCGGCGTCAACCCGGCCGGTGCTGACCTGCGTGGCTCGGATGACATGTTCGACTTCCACACCGTCAAGGCGACGCTGAAATACCGCTTCTAATTCTGGACCTCCAATCTCAGAAACAGAGGGCTCCGCAACGCGGGGCCCTTTTGTTTTTCGCGCGTGAACTCGCGCCACCGGTCCAGAAAAATGCCCCGATCTGCGTCTGATCGGGGCAAGTTGGTCGAAATGGTGAGCGATCTCGTCGCTCTTGATGTCTTCTGGTTTACGCCAGGGACGGTGCCGCCGCGGCCAACACAGCGCGTTTGCTAATGGGCTTGTCGAAGGCGCCGTCCCAACCGAACTTGAGGCCGCTGAGGCGGACCTCGGAGGCGTGGCGGGCCTCGACCGAGTGGATCTGCAGCGCCACTGTCAGCACCTCGCGTGAGCCCATGAGATTACCGGCCTGCCCCTTATAAGCAGCCACGCCCAGATCCTCGAAGGTCTGGCTCAGGGCCAGGAATGTGTCGAAGTTTTCCCAGACGTCGACATACTTGCCACCGGCAGTGAAATCGATACCAGGCGCTGCCACGGCCGCCGAGCCGAGTACGCCCTTGAGCAGTTTCACATGGGCTGTCTCGTGCTGTCCGATGGTACGGAACACACTGCGATATTTCGACGGGATGACCCCGGATTTGTTGCCTTGGTCGTAGAAGGCGGCTCCGAGGCATTCGAGCGTCAGCGCGAAATTGAGCGTATCAACGATCACCTGGGGCATGGACTGACCGAAAGCCTGGTGAGAAGCCAGTGCGAGCACTAGTGGTGCGCTGGTCATGATGCCTGCGGCCCTGGCATATCGGGTGAAGACGTCGCGGCGGCCCTGAACGATGGTATCCGCCAGTTCCGGCTCGATGGCTGAGAGAATGGTGTCTTGCTGTGTCATGATCTTCTCTACTTATGGCAGGGTTGCAGCGGTGACGGGAGTTGCGATGAATGGCGCTGCAGCCTTGAGAACCTTGGGCAGCAGGGCAGCATCGAGCCCCTGATGGTCGACATTGCCGCGTCCGGCGGCCTCGGCGCTGAAGGGCTTGAGAAGATCGGCGATTGCCGCGGCATGGCGGGCCTCGATCGAAACGATCGATCCCGCTGCAATGAGATAGACCGGGTTGGAGATCAGCTGGCCGGCGCCATTGTAGCGGCAACACCCAGATTCTCGAACACGTCGGCCGTGCCCAGCACACTGGAGCGGCTTGAGAAGTCGACTGCGGAGAAATCTACTTCAAGCGCCGGAATTGCATTGCGACCAAGGGCGCCCTTGAGGAAGTCACGGTGGGCGATCTCGTGATGGCGAATTTGGGTCAAGATGCGCTGGTCATTGACCTGCATTTCACCAAATGGGGCTTCGAGAACCTGGGTGTAAAAAGCGGCCTCAAGCTGTTCGAGCGCATAGGCGTAGTTCAGGACGCCGACGTCTCCATCGCCAAGCTCGGCGGCTAGTGCTGCGGAAATACCAAAATTGGGCAGGAGGGAACCAGCAACTGCAATCGTGCCGGCGGCGCCGGTCCATTTAAGCAAGTTGCGTCGTGACAGGCGGGGCGACACGCTCATTATCGAAGTCTTCGTTTGCGGTCTTCTCGAAGCAGCTACGGGTCTGGTTGGATCAAGTTTCCGAATTTATAGACTATATTTTTGTTCTGTGAGTGAACTTTACTTGTCACGATAAGTTTGCGCGTGAGATTAATTCTCGGGTCTGACAACGTCGTTGCTACAGGCGTGAAAGCCGCTGCGGTAGTCAGTCCTTGAACCCTCTCCGGACATTAAAAAGACCGGAGCGCTTTCGCGCTGCCGGGCATTGGGGACATCCGCCTCTGGCTAGATCTCCGGTGCAGACTGACGGGTCTACGGTGTCTTGAATGCTTGGCGCTCTCGGGGGTTCCAAAGGTTGTCAAATTTGCTCACGTCGGCTCCCAAGTCCATAGCATCGTCACGAGATCAGATTGACGAGAGGAGCCTCGATTAAAAGGACAAGTCCGTCCGGCTGCCAGTTCCTGTCCAGCCTTCCGCCTATCCCCTGCAAAGCAGCCCGTTCCAAAGTGGTGCCAAAACCCTCCCGTTGCGGGGTACCACCAGGCTCAAATCCCCGCTCCTCCCATTTCAACTGAAGCGTCTCATCTCGCGTCGACAGGTTGACCGTCAATACGCCGCCCTTTGGAGACAGCGCGCCATATTTGGCCGCATTCGTGGTCAGCTCGTGCAGAAGGAGGGCAAGTGACGTTAACGCCCTCCCCTTCAATGGTACGTCGGACCCAGACACCAGGATTTCGGATCCCATGACCTGATGAGGCGCCAAAATGGCATGGAGTAGGCCCACCACCGTGGTGGCCGTTTCCATTGACTTGCTCGCATCCGTCAAATCTGGAAGTGTCAATTCATGAGCGCGCGCCAAGGAATGCATACGGCCCTGAAGATCGGACACGAGCTCCGCGACGCTGGTCGCGGGCCGAGCACTGAGGGAGATCAGCCCAGAGGTCAGGCTAAAAAGGTTCTTGATGCGGTGGTTGATCTCCCGGATCAGGATATCTTTAGCCTGTGTGGCCTCCCGCAAGGCCTCGGCCTGAGCACTTAGCTCATCGCGCTGCGCTGCAATTTGCTCGCGCTGAAGGTAAAGCTCGCAGAATACGTCGACCTTGCTGCGGATAATGTCTGGCTCTATCGGCTTCTGGATGAAGTCGACTGCTCCCGCTTCGTAGCCCCGGAAGCGCCGCTGTCCGTCAGAAGCCCCCGCAGTGACAAAAATGATCGGTATACGTCTCGTGCGTTCGTTTCCGCGCATCAGCTCGGCTAGCTCGAAGCCGTTCAAGCCGGGCATCTGAACATCGACTAGCGCCAACGCGAAGTCTCTGTCGAGTAATAGCTCCAAAGCCTGATCGCCAGATCTGGCCGTGACGATTTCAAGGTCTTGACGACGCAGCAGGGCTTCCAATGATAGAAGGTTTTCTTCGAGATCATCCACGAGCAGAAGCGGTGTTGGCTTGTTCGTAGTCATGCGATCCCTTCCAGATATTGGGCTATCCCAGTAAGCGACATGGCTTTAGCACTTGGCGACAGCCTCATCGCAGCCTCGGGCATCGCCGAGGCTTGGGCTTGGATAGGGTCCTGTACGATCCCAACGCCACCCGCCTGCATGACGGCTGATAGGCCAATGGCACCGTCGCTATTGGCGCCGGTCAGGATCACGCCGATTAGTCCTGACCCATATGCGTCCGCCGCGCTTTCGAACAGCACATCGATCGAAGGGCGCGAGTACATAACAGGTTCGTCGACGGAGAGGGAAAAGTGCCGGTCTGATTCAACCAGCAGATGATAGTCCGGCGGTGCGAAATAGACGACGCCACCCATTATGGCCTGCTTGTCATCCGCTTCCCGGACCAAGATACGGCACTTCGCCTGAAACAGCTCCGCCATCTCGCTGCGCCTGTCGGGGGGCAAATGGACGACCACGATCACCGGAAGGGCGTATCCGGCCGTCAGCTTTGGCAGGATCGCAGAAAGTGCCTCAACGGCACCAGCGGATGCCCCGATGACTATGGCTTCCGGTCGCGTCGTCATGCGTCCGCCCTCTTTTGATAAATCTTCTCCTCGCGAACGAAGTCAGCGAAACTGGCTCCCCGCGGGGAGAATCTGATGCTTTCCTTCGCCCCGAGGCCGAGGAAACCTTTTCGCGCTAAGGAATCGTCGAAGAGGCCGAGAGCCCTGTTTTGCAGGTCGCGGTCGAAATAGATCATCACGTTCCGGCATGAAATCAGATGCATCTCGGCAAAGACCGCGTCGGTGACTAGGCTGTGGTCCGAAAAAACAACATTGCTACGCAGCGACTTGTCGAACGCCACGCGGCCATAGGCTGCCTGATAGTAGTCCGACAGCGAGGACTTGCCGCCAGATCGCCGGTGGTTCTCCGTGAAAAGTTGTATCCGGTCGAGGGGATAAATCCCGGCTTCTGCCGCTCCGAGCGCGCGGTGATTGATGTCGGTCGCATAGAAAATAGTGCGGTCTTCCAGCCCTTCCTCGCGGAACAGGATGACCATGGAATAGAGTTCCTCGCCCTCGCTGCACCCGGCGATCCAAATCTTAAGCGAAGGATAGGTTCGAAGATGCGGGACGACTTTCTCGCGGATTGCACGAAAGTAGCCCGGGTCCCGGAACATCTCGCTAACCTGAACGGTGAGATAGCCGAGCAACGACGGGAGCATATCCGAGTTGTGCAACAGTGCGTCCTGCAGCGCAGAGATGGTGGGATAGCCTAGCTGGATGCGCGCCTGCCGCAGCCGTCGCTTGATCGATGCCGTGGCATAATTACGGAAGTCGTAGTGGTACTTGAGGAAGAGCGCCTCTAGCAGCAGCCGAATCTCTATGTCCTCGACTTTCTCCGAAGGCAGTGCAGAAGTCATTTGGGCATCCAGACGCGCACTAGGGACAAGAGCTTGTCGACGTCGAGGGGCTTGGCCATGTAGTCGTTGGCTCCGGCTTCTATGCACCGTTGCTGGTCGTCAGGCATGGCCTTGGCCGTCAGCGTGATAATGGGCAGCTTCTTCCATTTCGGATTTTTGCGGATCTCGCGCGCGGCGGTGAGACCGTCCATCACTGGCATCATGACATCCATGAGCACGAGGTCAATGCCGGAAAGTTCGTCGGCGGCCTGCAGCGTATCGAGCGCCTCCTTGCCATTGCGCGCGATCTGCACGATCGCTCCTCTAGGCTCGAGGATGTTTGTGAGGGCATAGACGTTCCTGACATCGTCCTCGACTATGAGGACGCGGCGGCCCTCCAGCAGGGAGTCGCGATGGCGGGCCTTGCGGATCATCCTCTGCTGTTCCTGCGGCAGTTCGGAAACCACCTGATGCAGGAAGAGACTAACCTCGTCGAGCAGCCGCTCGGGCGATTTCGCGCCCTTGATGATGATGGACCGTGAGTATCGACGCAGTCGCTGTTCGTCATCCGCAGACAGGTCCCGCCCAGTATAGACTATGACCGGCGGGAAGGCGTAGGCCGATTCCTGGCTCAGGGTTTCCAGCAGCGAATACCCCGAGGCATCGGGCAGCGTGAGATCGAGGACCATACAGTCAAAGGTTTGGTCTCGCAGCAGCGCCAAGCATTCGGCAGCCGTGCTAGCAGTCACAGTCTGCACATCGGCCGATCCCAGGAGCTTGGCCACAGCGTCGCGCTGGATCGGATCGTCCTCGACCACCAGGATACGATGCATGGTTTGCGAGAGCCGTGCTTCAAGCTTTTGAAGCACACCGACCAGCTGCTCCCGTGTGATCGGCTTGTTGGCGAAGCCGATTGCTCCCAAGGAATGAGCGGACTCCGTGTGATCGCCCGCCGACACGACATGGATCGGGATATGCCTGGTCTGCACGTCATCCTTGAGGCGGTCGAGGACCGCCAGCCCGGACTGGTCGGGAAGACCGACGTCGAGGACGATGGCGCTCGGCATGATGGTTTTCGCCAGCCCAAGAGCCTCTTCGGCAGTCCCGGCGACGATCGACTGGAAGCCCATCTCGCGAGAAAGATCACGAACGATAGAAGCGAAGGTGCTGTCGTCCTCGATGACTAGCAGAATCCGCTTGTCGCCGGTGAGGGAATCGCGATCGTCCGGCACCCGGACCATCGGTCGCGTTGCTGCGGGCGCGACAGGTGCGGCAGGCAAATTCGATGTCGCGGCGACAGGCAGGCCGAGGTCGCGCGGCGCAACCCTGACAGCGTCGTATTCCATCGGAAGGTTCACTGTGAAGACGCTGCCCTTCCCGGGTTCGCTGCGCAGCTCGAAGGTGCCGCCCAGGAGGCGCACCAACTGGCGGGAGATGGAAAGGCCCAGGCCGGTACCGCCGTACTTCCGGCTGATCGTGCCATCCGCCTGGTGAAAGGCTTCGAAGATACTCTGTTGCTGGTCCTTTGCGATGCCGATCCCCGTGTCGCTGACAGCGAAATTAAGCATCCGGTCGCTGCCGGGAGAAATGACCAGCCGGACCTCTCCGGCCTCGGTGAACTTGATAGCGTTCGACAGCAGGTTTTTGAGAACCTGCTCGAGCCGCTGGGGGTCGGTGTCGACACTCGGCGGACCGTCCAGGGAGATTTCCACCGCGAAGTCCAGCTTCTTATCCGCAGCCAGCGGATCGAAAGTCTGTCTAAGACTGTTCGCCAGCCGCTCCACCGACACCGCCTCCGGGCGTATCTCGACATGCCCCGCCTCGATCTTGGAAAGATCGAGGATGTCGTTGATCAGATTTAGTAGGTCGTTGCCGGAGGATTGGATGGTCTTGGCATACTTGACCTGCTCATCTGTCAGGTTGTCCTCCTGATTGTCGGCAAGCAGCTTAGCCAGGATCAGCGATGAGTTTAGAGGCGTGCGCAGTTCGTGGGACATATTAGCCAGGAAGTCCGACTTGTACTGGCTTGCCTGCTCGAGCTCCCGAGCCTTAAGTTCCACTGAGGCATTTACCTTTTCGAGGTCGTCTCGCTGCGTTTCGAGTTGCTGGGCCTGCTCCTCAAGCTGCGCATTGGTCTGTTCGAGCTCGACCTGCTGTTGCTCTAGGCGTACCTGAGATTCTTTGAGTGCACGACTCTGCTCCTCCAGCTCCTCGTTGGATACCCGCAGTTCCTCGCTCTGCGTCTGCAGTTCTTCAGATTGACGCTGCGTTTCCTCGAGTAGGTTCTGCAGTTCGCCACGATAGGTCGCGGAACGTACGGCGATGGCAATCGCTTCGGAGGCGCGTTCGAGCAGGGCCATGACCGGCTCGTCGATCGGACGAAGAAAACCAAGCTCCACGACGGAATTGACGTTTTCGTCGATCTTGCCGGGCAGGATCGCGAGATGGCGCGGTTCGCCGGTGCCCAGAGCCGATCCAAAAGCGAGGTAACCCTGCGGGACGTCGCTGACAACGATCGGGCGGGCGTCGGCGGCAGCCTGACCAAGCAGACCTTCGCGGGGTCCGAAGGTGGCCGGCACCGCCACCCCAGACGGCACCCCGTACAAACCGACGCGCAGGTATCGGTCGCCGTTACTAGCGAACACTGCGCCTGCTACCGCGCCGGTGTAACCGGCCAGGAATTCGAGGACACTGGTGCCCAGTCGCTCCATCGGCTGGTCGCCCATGGTTGCCGCGGCCAGTCCCACCTCGCCCGACTGCAACCATTGCTCCCTGCGCTGGGACAATGTCGTCCGACGCATCAGGAAAGCGATGATGCCTGTGAGAAGAACGCCGAGCATCGCCGACAGCACGGCGCTCCAGACCGCGCGGTCATGTGCGATCTCCATATTGGCCAGGCGCTGCGTGCGGACCCGCCCCTCTTCCAGGGCCATGGCGGTGATCTGCGCGCGGATCGCGTCCATCTCGACTTTGCCGCGGTCGGAATTAACGATGGCCAGTGCGGCATCCAGTTGTCCAGAACGACGAAGATCGATTGTCTCGTTCAACTCCGCCAGCTTGGCATCGATGTTTATCCGCAAAGTGGCGAGCCGCTGGTCCTGTCCTTCGCTGCCCGACGTGCGCTGGCCGATGTCATCCAGTCGCGTCGGAATTTGCTGAACGGCAGAGGTGTAAGGAGCGAGATAGGTTTCGGTACCAGTAAGCAGGAAGCCGCGTTGTCCTGTCTCCGCGTCCTGGACCGTTGAGAACAGCTCGTCCAGCGCCACGATCGCAACGTGCGTTTCGACGATCCTCTGATTGTTCTCCCTCAGCGACTGCACGTTAACGTAAGCGATGAGACCACTGGCTATGAAGAACAGCAGGGCTGTGGTCAGGCCGATGGCGATAGCTGGATCCAATCCAAGAGCCGACCTAGCTGCACTCATTCTTCGGCGTTCGATGTCCATGGTGTTTTCGCCCTGTTGCCGCTCTCGGAATCCGAAGAGTTAAGGATGGCAATAGCAGATCATCTGGAGATGCCGACAGAAATATCTCGTGGCAGGAATGACATGTCCTGCGCGGCTGTTTCGCGCTATTCGTTCAACAGGTCGAGAAGCCTGTCGAACAGCTGCTGGCCATCAAGTGTGCGGGGATCGAAGCCGCTCCTCGCCGCTGCACCGAAGGATGGGTCGTCTCCCAGGCCGACGAAGGCCATGGACCAGTTCCGGAATTGTCTTTCGGGTGCAGGAGAGAAATCCAGCAGATGAACTTCGCCGTGCCGAGTGTCTTGCTGTATGCGCTCAAACGTGCTTTCTATCGCAGCCTGGTCACCTTCTAGCACTTGGGCGAAATGTCCTCTGCTGAACATCAGTGCGCCCGTCACGCCGACGAGATGATTGTTGCGTCTGCTGGCTTGCAGGATGGTATCGACCGCCTGAGCGAGAGTGTCCTCTTGGATCAGGTTACGGCTGTAATAGACCAGTCTGAACTCGGTCATCAGCGTTCCCCGCTGGTTAGTTCGATGCCGGCGGCGAGCAGGTCGGCCATATCTGGCGTCATGGGCCGGCCGGTCAGATAGCCTTGAACCTGCTGGCAACCCTTCTTCTTTACTTGCGACAGCTGGTCCTCCGTCTCGACCCCTTCCGCGATCGTCGCCATCCCCAGGGACTTGCCCAGCGCACAGACCGCCCGGATGATCGCCCGACTGTCTCTGTCTGGAAGGCGGCGCACAAAAGACTGGTCGATCTTGATCTTGTCAAAGGGGAATCTTTGCAGGTAGCTCAACGACGAGTATCCCGTTCCGAAATCGTCCATTGAAAATTTCACCCCCAGAATCTTCAACTGGTGGAAGACGTCCATAATCGCCGCGCTGTTGGCCAGCAGCGCCCCTTCGGTCACCTCGAGGTCCAGCCTGGACGGATCAAGCCGCGCGTTGTTAATTGCAGCAGCGACGGCGGTAACTATGCCCGGGCTGCGGAATTGGACCGGAGACACGTTGACAGAGATTGTGATGTGGCCAGGCCAGTTTGCCGCCTGCAGGCACGCCGTCCTTAAAACCCACTCGCCGATCGGTACGATGAGTCCGAGTTCTTCGGCCAGTGGTATGAAGTCAGCCGGAGAAACCGGACCTGCCTCGCGGTCCCATCGCAGCAGAGCTTCGAACCCCACAAGTTTGTGGCCCTCGATGCGATACTGCGGCTGATAGACGAGCGAAAGTTTACCCAGCGCCAGAGCCTTGCGCAGATCGAACTCAAGAGCGTTGCGGCGCTCTAGGGCGTGCCGCATGCTTGCCGTGAACGGCTGAGCACTGTTTCCGCCCTCCAATCTGGCTTGCTGCAGTGCCAGCCCCGCGTTCCGCAATTCTTCATCAATGTCACCGACGTCGGGCGCCGCGACCATGCCGATGCTGACAGAACAGTGGATCATCCCACCGTCTACCAAATAGGGGCGGCTTAGAAGATCGAGCATATCTAGTGCCACAGCTTCCCCGGCCTCGTCGATCACCATCAGGAATTCACCGTTTCCGAAATGCGCCAAATGTACCCCTGCAGGGTCGATTCGGCTGGCGATCCGGTCGGCAATTCTGCATACAAAGTGGTCGGCAGTTAGCTGGCCTAACTGATCGCGAACCTTACCAAAGGAGTCCACCACGAGCCGTAGAAGCATCTGGGTCGAGCCCGGACTGCGTCGGGAAAGGGCTTCAGCAAAACCATGTCTGTTGTATAGCCCGGTCACAGGCTCACGGAGCGCCGATGCAGAAGAGAGGCGGGACACGTCTGTCCACTCCAGCTGCTTCCATCCATCCACAATTGTCGCATGTAGGAGAAACATCCGACCATCATTCAGATGGAAAACGCCCGATTTTGCCTCAGCTGCACTCTTGAACTGCGAGAGCCCTACTTTCCCAATTCTCCCGAACTTAACAGCCTCGCTGAGCTTAACGGAGAGGCGGTGAGAAACTGCATGCGCGCCGAGAACGGTTGCCTCCGCCGACGCGTTGCAGGTTACGATCACCTCGTCGGGGTCAATACGCGCAACTGCGGTAACGAGGACGGCAGTGTTGGTCGCTGCGCCTTCGTCGTTCCTGTTCATCCTCAGGGGTCCTTCTCATCTAGCAAAAGATGATCTCGACTATCTCGTGCTTTCTGCAGGGCAACGGTCCGACCAAGCCAACGGTTTCCGATGGCTCGCAGAATTGGTCCTGCCTCGGTATTCTCCTGATCTCTGAAGATCGACCTTATTGCCTTGAAAGCCGGCTTCGGGTGGCTCAGGCTCCGCAAGAAGAATGACCAATGAAGTACCGGTCCGCCGCACTAAATTCGTCGCCGCGTACCGCATGCCCATATAGCGTCTCTGGAGCTAGATACGGGCGTAATGCAGTGGCTGCCTCTGGGAAATCGACGTGCAACTGCGAATAGCCGAAATGGGGTCGACAGCGGCCGGCAGCAAGGCGCCACATTCCAGCCGTTCAGTGGGCCTCGACGACTTGCCGAAAGCGGACGGTCCGCTCAATCGGATACGATGGCGATTATGGGGTGGCAGCGGACTGGCGGCATCCATCTGGTGACTAAGTGATCAGCTCGTCGGCACTTTAACCTTGCCTGCAGCGATCAACGCCTGCAGCGATTCATGGACAGCCTCAAGACTTGAGTAGCGCGGGTGGTAGCCAAGACGCTGGCGGCTTTTCTCGATCGAATGGCAACTGCTGCGGATGACGTGACCGCGGGTGTTCTCCCGGGCGTCCTCGGGCAGGTCCATAAGCCATTCCTCAAGCGGTTTGAACGCTAGATTGGGCTCCTTGCCGAACCAGCGATACACCGCTTCGGCATAACCCTTGAGCGTGACCGCCCGATCGGACACGGTATTAAACACCTCGCCGATCGAGGCAGCCCGGTTCTGGATCGCGCAGATGATCCATTGCGCCACGTCGTCGGCGTGGACGTGGTGCACCATTTCCAAACCGGAGTTCGGTAACGCCAACTCGCCGCCGCGAGCGATGAGCGAGAAGGTTTCAGGGTTGGCGTTGCCCTGCGGCGTGATCGGGTTCCAGCCTTCGCCGACGATATGGCCAGGCCGGAATGCGGTAGCCGGGAAGCCATGGACGCGAGCCTGCTGCATCAACCATTCTTCGCTCTCGGCCTTGCCGCGTCCGTAGCTGTCGATCGGGCACACCAGATCGGTCTCGGGCGAGGGCACGGTCGTGAGGCCGCCGTAGACCCAGATCGTGCTGCAGAAGATGTAGTGCTCGACCTTGCCGCGGATCGCCTCGACGGCCTGCTTGGTGCTGGCGAGGTCGAAGGCGATCATGTCCACGACAATGTCGCCATTGAGTTCGGCGATCCTCGCACCGAACGTGCCGACCTTCTCTTCCATGGCGCGGTCGATGGCGACGTTCTCGATGACGTCCCAGGCGTGGTGCGAACGATATGGCTTGGCGCTGCCACGGCTGACATTCACGACCTCATGACCGAGTTCGACGAGGCGCGGGACCAGATAACTGCCGACGTGGCCGCTGCCGCCAATAACGATAATGCGTGACATAGGTAACCTGTATGGTGTGAGGGAGGCCTAAAGTATCAAACGCCGACGCGGAGGCCGTGTCTGCCTTTGGAGGACCGGGGAGACGTGGCGGCAGTGATCGCAATGAGGCGGCATAAGACCGATGGCCCTGGGCGCCTGGATGCCGGCAGCGTTGGGATTAAGACTGGACTAGCCGCTTTGGGCGTCACCGGCAGGTTCATCAAGGTCGGGAAAATGCCGCGAATGGGTTTCGATGAAATAGCTGCATGATCATGTCATCCTTGAAACCCTCAGCGATCAAAAGCGGGATTAGTTCCGAGTTTACCACCGTATAGGGTTTTGGAATCCCCCCACCCGGGAGGGCAGGATCATACCAGCCGCGATCGTGACTGATCAGCAGTTGATTGCCCAGCCCGGCCTCAAGGGCACGCATGATCAGTTTGGCGCTTTCTTCGACGGGCACCGACCCAACATTGTCATATTCTATCCATGCGCCGCGCCCGGCGATCGCCTGGTGCAGTCCGAAGTCTGCTTCCGCATGCGTGTGGATGGACAGGAAGCGGTGGGGCGAGCCACCTTCGGACGCAATGACGTCGAGTTGGTCCATCACCACGCGCCCGCGGATGGTGTGGCTACCGATCAAAGCATCCGTTGCTATGGAAGCCCGCGTCGCGGCACGTAAGATGCGCTCTTCAAGCACGGTCATGCCATCGTCGCCAGCGCTTAGTTTGATCCATCCCGCTTTGACCCCAGTGTCGTCGATGGATGCTTGCAATTCCCCCAGCATCCAATCATAGAGCGCGTCCTCGCTTGCCGTCAGGACCCACGCCGGGATCCAGGGTTCGCGATAATTGCCCGTCGGGACAACGATCGGGAAATTGGTGGCTTGGCTGACAGCTAGGTCGAGGTCGGCACGCCGGCCGACGCCACCGGTTGAGCATTCGACGAGGGCCGTAACCCCCCATGCTTTTATAGTCTCGATCTGCGGCACCATCAGCGCGAGAACGTCGTCGACGTTGGCCTGGGCGTAGCCGGGCTGATCAGGCGTCCTCAAATCCACAAAGACATGCTCGTGCGGCAGGATCATCCCCAGCTGCCCAGCATCGAATTGTCCCAATGTCGTATAGAGCTTGCGCAATCACGTCCTCCACGTGTCAGCCAATCACCAACGTTAACGAGGAACCGTCATTTCGGCCACCACTCTTACGGCGGAAGACCGTTGCATGCGCAACCCTGGCGAGTGGAACTTTGGTCGACTGTGTGGCATGGCGGTCTCCATGCATCTGCGGAGCGAAGAATGTTCACCCATGTCATGATCGGCAGTAACGACCTGGAGCGGGCCCGCAGGTTCTATGACGCGACCTTTCTGGCATTAGGCCGAGGCCCCGGCCAGATGGATGCAGGCGGTAGACTGGTCTATGGGCACAGCGGCAGCAGACTGATGATTACGAAGCCAATCGATGGCAAACCCGCTACCGCTGCTAATGGCGGAACGATCGGCATTCTCGCGACAAGCGCCCAACATGTCTATGCGTGGCATGCTGCGGGAGTTGCAAATGGCGGCAAGTCCATCGAAACGCCTCCGGTCGAACGCCCAAATGGTGCATTTGTCGCTTACCTGCGGGATCCGGACGGCAACAAGTTGTGTGTGAGAACAGCCGCCACCAAGTGAGCCTGCAGAAGGGCCCCCAGTTTGCCGGAAAACGCCCCCCCCCCCCCCCCCCGGCAAAACTTCCCCAATCGCAGGAATGGCAACTTTCAGGCGGGCCAAGATTATGTTCTTAACGTCAGCAATGGGGTCGGGCGAGGCCTTCAGCAGAGCGCCCATTTGAGCCGTTTGAGTTCATCCTTTTGAGTCGTAAAAGAGGACGTAGCCGATTCAATCAGATCGTTCGGTTAGGGCTGCTTGCCCTATGGATCGGTGCGCAGTGTGCCGATGACAGGAACATCGTCCGCTGAGTCGGAGTTAGTTCTCTCCAATGATCAGGAGAGCACTTATGAGGACCTTAGTTTTAGCAGCGGCGTTTTTGGGGTTTTGCGCATCCAGCAGCGCACAGGTGCCACTAGCCCAAGTCGAACTCAAAGATCCTAATGCAAACGTCGCGGTGTTGGGGATCACAGTCGAGCAAGCGATCGGGAGTGATGTCATCGACACCGATGGAACCCCCCTTGGCACGGTCGTACGCGTTCTGGGCGACGATGCTGACTCTCCGATGACACTTGTGCTCAGTGCGAACGGCGGCGAGTTCAACATCGCCCTGAGTGCGACGGAACTTATAAACAACAGGATTGTCGCCAACCGGTCAGGCGAGCCGATCGAGTTTGAGGCGCCGTTTGAATGAAAGCGCTCTAGCATCCGGTGATTAGACGCTCGAACAAGATAGCACCGGCGGCACCGCCGAAATCTCATATGCGTCAAGGGGCGGCACTATGGGGAGCGGCCAGCGCGGGGGTGTCCGCTCCCCACGTCCGTGGCCTCACAGAAATAACGAACAGTGCTTGAAGTAGTTTCCGCAGCGAGACGCCCGCCTCCTTGCGGAGACGGGCGCTGAACGCAGTCTTTGCGCGCACTCACTACATATCACGCTCGCCGATTATGAAGCGGCCAAGTGAATGCTGACTTAATTTTGCCGGCCGAGCATATCCTCAGGTCCCGTTCCGTTCCCCCATCCTGCCTGAAGGCCTTGCGTGCTCTCCATTTCCAAAGGTCCATACACGTAAAGCATGCAGCCACCTGCGCATCGATGTGGACATATCTGCCGAACACCCGTTTTCTATATGGGGCTCATTCCCATGGGCCGTTGGTGTCGTCCGCGTCCCTTGCTAGCGGCACCGTCGGCGACCCCTGATGCTCGATGCGTGCGTCCCCCGACCTACTATCGAGCATTAGGTCGCCGATCCGGCGTCTCGTGTAGACGCGGCTCATTTCACAAGTCGCAACCGTCCTATATCATTGGGCCGATCGCAGCAGACCGAGTTACGACCCTCAGATTTTGCCTTGTATAGCGCCCGGTCCGAAGCCTCGATCAATGCGTTGGAAGACCGTGGACGAACGTCTGCGAGGCTGGCGACACCTATACTGGTCGTAACACTGACCGAGGATCCGTCGCCGCTGGTTGCTATGGTCAGACGTGAAACCTCAACGCGCATACGTTCGGCGAAGATCACTGCCTCCGCTAAATCAGCTCCTGGCATAAGGACAGCGAACTCTTCCCCACCGAAGCGAGCCGGTATGAACGAGTGTGGTTCGCACAGTGTGGTCAGAACGTGCCCAACGGTCTTGAGACAGGCGTCTCCCATCTGATGACCATACTGGTCGTTGATCAGCTTGAAATGATCTAAGTCCAGCAGGAGGAGGGCCAGCCTGCCGGTCGAATGATGTTGCTCGACCAGGTCCGTCAGGGTTGTATCGAAGTGGCGGCGATTGCCGACTTTGGTGAGCGGATCCTGATCTGAGAGCAGAAGCAACATCTCGTTCTTGACGTGCAATTCCTCCGAAACCTGGGCGAACTCGCTGACGGCCAGCTCAATCTGCCGAAGGTCTGAAAACCAGGCTTTCTTGGTTCCCAAACCAGTTCCAGCGCGGTTCTTGATTGCTTCGAGGCGCTGAACCGTAATGTCGATTGGGCGGACAACCTGGGCGCGGAAAAACCAGAACAGCAGCAATGTAGCTACCAGCGGAACACCGAGGATAATCCACCAGGCCTGCCGGATGGCACCGGCTGTGAATTGGATATCGGTTGAAATTTTGTCAGCAACCCGCGCCGTTCCTGTCGAGAGGTTATTTGCTAACCCTTCGGCTAGATCCATGGTCTGCTGGTAGGCGGCAACAGCATCCGCATTAGCGGTCGCGGGGGTCACGAGGCCATCGCCTCCAGCTTCCCGTTCTTCCACTCGAGCCGCGATAATGCGCGAAATCCCGTCGGCCATTTGCGTGGCGCCTTGGGTCAGGACGTTGTCTCCATCTAACGCGAAGCTCTGGGACAATATTCTGACCTGGAGCTGGATCTGCCTTTCCATAACGCTGTCGCGTGCGAGGAACGCCGATCGGGTCAAAGAGACGAGCTTTTCGATTTTCAGCGCGTTTCGGTTTTGGGCGAGCACAGCCGGAATCTGCTGGTCCTGGATGTCAGCCGCATCCGCTTCGATCTTGGTCAGGAAACTGTGTGAGAACAGCGCTACTGCGCCCGTAAACAGGAACACGAAGATCACGAAGATTCGCCCGGCGGCAATCAGCGACAATGGACGAGCAGGCTTCAGAAGCGCCATGGCATCAATCGATGCTGAAAGGGAAATAAGCCGCGTTCAAACGATCATAGGTGCCATCAAGCTTGATATTCTTCAGGGAGCCGTTGATGGCTTCTAAGAGCGCTGAATCACCTTTGTGGACGGCTATGCGAGCGGAGGTCTGAACATAGTCTCCAGTAACGGGGTCACCGATATAGCTGAATGCTGCGCCCTCTGCGCTCTCGAGGAACGACAGCTGCTCTATTGCATCGCCCATCATGAGGTCTGCAGCCCCCGATGCGAGCAACTTGTATGCCGCCGGCTGATCGATGGTGAGAAGGATTTCGCTTTCGGGATAGTACTTCGTCAGGAACTCAGCCTGGATTGTCCCTTCGTTTGTGGCGATGCGTTTACCCCTCAACGCCTTCGGGGTCGTATCCGCAAATTTGGAGGGATCGGCGACGAACGCAGAGTACGACCGATAGTAGGGCTCCGTGAAATCGACGAGTTCAGCCCGTTCATCTGAATAGGCCATGCTCGCAACGATCACGTCGTAGTTGCTTGCCTGCAAGCCACCAATGATATCGGCCCAAGGCACGGCAACAAAGGTGCACTGCCGATCCATGTCGACGCAAAGTGCTTTCGCGATGTCTACGTCGAAACCGGCCAGCTCGCCTTTTTCGTCGACGAAATTAAATGGCGGATAGGCGCCTTCTGTCGCGATCCGAAGCGGCTGTGACATCGCAATCGAGCACATCCCTATCGAAATGCCAAAAATCATCGCGAGCATTTTGAGCTTGGCCATACAGTCCTCCACCGCGGCGCACGATGGGAGGATTAGCAGTGATGCCCTCAAGGAGGCGTAAGGCGGGATGCTTAATTTTATCTATTGGTGTCAGGCGGGTGAACACGCCTGTTATGCGCCCCATCCCGGACGTTTACGGCGCGTTTAGGCAATTCCATAAGCAGACATTTCTGTGAAGCTCACCATGGCAAATTTGGCTTCCTACGCGGGCTATTGGAACGCCACGCGACCTACAAATCGTGGCCGATGGACAGCGCGGTTAGAGTAAATCATTTGGTCCAGTCCAGCGATCGGCAAGAACGAACTGTGGGGGACATAGACCTCGGTTACCAAGACTGAGTCTCCAACGGCAATGTCCGGTATCCCCTCCATCGACAGGGCCGGCACTTCAATTGCCGAATTTCCAACTGACTTGGTCCAATCGCTGGTGAGCTTGCCTTTGATGTTCGAGATACTCGACACCCGGATACGCGCCTCACCTTCGAAATCGACTGTGTGGCCAATGAAGGTCACCATATTCTTCAACTGTGTCTCGGATATTGAGGTTTGCCTGGACAGCATGTCTCCTACCGTGAACGTGCCCTTCTCTGCGGATTGCGCGGTTCTAAACAGATCAAACACTGTGACAGAGGAGATCAGCAGCACCAACATAACCGGAGCTAATAAAGCAAACTCCACGGCTGAAACACCGCGTCGATCAGCCAAAAACGACTTCAACGAGCACAGCATCATGAGGGCTCATTCACAAAGCCGGACTTGGCGACGATGCGGATAGATCCAGTCTCGTCTTTCGAAAGCGCTAGGCCTAATCCTAGCCCTGGAGTGAATGGCTCGACCACAAAGCACGCTCTTACAAACACCGTTTGCGAACGCGATCCAGCATTAAAACGAAGGATCGGGCTGATGCCCGTAAGACGATTGGCGCATCGCGCCAAGTCTGTGGGGTAGTCAGATGGGCTCAGAATTGGCACGAACTCCAGGGTGACGGTTCGCTGACAATCAGCCAGCACCATTGCCTCCGAACACAGCACGGCGCGTACATTGTCTAAAGTCGGGTTTGGGATGTTTCCAATCCGCAGTGATCTCACTGTTTTGTCGAGGGCCCGATCCAGCATTATCGTTTGCACCATCAGCCACCCCGCCTCAATACTGGCGAAAATAAGAGCAAACAGCATCGGAGCCACTAGCGCGAACTCGAGCGCAGCGACCCCGTTGCGGTCCTTTAGGAACTTCCGGCCCAGCTCTCCCGGTGTCCGGATCAATTCGTAAGCCTGATTTTTTGGATTGAAGTAGCGATCGATTGGAAGGCTGAGGCGATATCCAAACTGGAAACGTCGTAATAATGGCTTGTGCTAGAGGCGCAGTTACGAAGGTCATTTTTCATTGTTAGATCGCCCCCGCTATTCGAGAGTTGGAAGCCGATTGTGTAGACAACCACTCCTTTACCTTTTGCTGCCGCACAGACCTTGCTGAGGTACTGCTTCGTTACCGTCCCGGTCTCCTTCACATTGGTGATAGGATCCTGATAATCCTTCCAATTATTAGGGAGACGAGGGGACTTTCCTGGCTCTTTGGCTGTGTATTGCTCGGTGATTGCGCCGTCTGTCATCAGAACAAGCACTTTGAGCGTATTCGGATCGGTGAATGCGGCAGGTCGATTCGAAAATGCGGCAGGCACCATGCCGACAGAGGCAGCCTGTGCCACAAGAGGCTGAGCAGTTGGATCGAGCAACATCAGCCCATAGTTCATAGCTATTGCGCTGCCAGTTCCATCACCCATCCGGTATCCTGAGATGCGAGCAGCCAATAAATCAGCGTCGTTGGAAAAATATGATATCGAGGTCTCCTCGCCAGGGCACCAACCAGGATCCATGCTAGCGTTCAGAGTTGGTTTGTCGGTCGAACTATTCCAACGGGTAAACTCGGGGACCTGACTGCGGCCGTTGAAATTTCTGAAGCCGCTGGCGTAGTCGGTATTGTTGAGGTTGAAGCAGGAGGAGTTTGCATGCTGCCTCGCTCCGCCAAGCCCGTCGAAAACCATGCGCCCAACATTGACTTGTCCCGCGTATGGAACAAGCGTCATGGAGGTGTACGCTTTAGTCTCGTTAGTGAGCATCGTGCGTACAAACGAAGTCGCGGCTGATTTGAGGTTCGTGTATTTGTTGCCTGCCATCGATCCGGATATGTCCAGCATCACGGAGAGTTCGATGTTGCTTTTCTTCTCCAACGCTGTCCCAGCGGCGTTCACAATCAATGTGTTGATGCCTAGAAGCGGCAAAAACGCGGTCTCCATTGTATAGGACGCACTGACCGATACCTCTCTCGAATTGATCGAAGATCGATTGGTAAAGCTAAGCGTAATCTTGTCAGAATAGGGCAAGGTCGCAATGTAGTCGTTTACAGTCTGTTCGATGGACCGCGTCTGTGTGAGAGAAGCTGCGGCAAGGACGGCTCTGTCGACGCCGTCCTGCAGCTCAACCCGATATGCCTCATGCCGTGCAACGTCAGTCGCGCCACCGGCAATGATGATCATAGGCAGGATCGCGACAGCAGTGATGATTGCGACATTCCCGCCAGTGTCGTGGAGGAATCGCTGTAGTAAAGTTGTTAACGGCACCATTCGGGTCCCTGGAAGCCATTCTGGCATCCGCATAACTACTTAGACTTCAATTATTTATGGTTAACCAAATTAGGCGTCGACGTGGTTTTTTTGCTTCCGCTGAGCGCCCGAGGCTGAGTGAGAACTCTGCGCCTGGTCGCGGTCTGATATTGGCGACGGCGCGTGCAAGCTTCTCTCAGCCTCTCATCGCCTTAAGGGTGGAAGCAACGCCAGCGACGGCGATGGCGCGCTTGATGTTATAGGCCAGGATGGTCAGGCTTGCTTCGATGGCTACGTTCTTGAGGCCGCGCGTTCGGAAGTGGGTGGCACCCATCCACCCTTTCATCGTGCCAAAGACGTGTTCAACCGTACAGCGGCGGACCGCCATCGCTTCGGGCATAGCGTCAAAGCGGCGCTCCATCTGGTCGAGCACTGCCTCATGCTCCCATCGTCGGATGCGTTTCTCTTTGCCGGCGGTGCATAGATGACGCGATGGGCAGGCACCACATGCCTTCTGATTGAAGTAGACACCGATGAGCTTGCCGCCCTCCACCCGGGCAAAGCGCTTTTGAAGCTGCTCGCCGGCGGGGCACCGATAGGTGTCGGGCTCGGGCTCATGGACGAACATGGTCTTGCCCCAAAAGCCACGGGCCTCGGCCGGTGACGTATTGGGCTTGGGCACCATCGGGATGATGCCAGCTTCGGCACATGAGCGGATCTGCTCTCCCTCGTAATAGCCACGATCGGCGAGGGCGATCATCCCTGAGCCACCGATCTCGGCCTGGGCGGCCTCGGCCATCTCCAGCAGGTGAGACCGGTCATGGCCACGGTTGGTCACTTCATTGGCGACGACGATATGATGTTTTGTGTCGACTGCAGCCTGAACGTTGTAGCCAACCACACCTCGATGATCGCTCCCGGTCGCCATGGCACGCGCATCAGGATCGGTGAGCGAGAGTTGCCCGTCGGGAGATGCCTCCAACTGCCGGCCGATCTCCTCCAGTTCGCCAAGGCGCCCGCGCAGCGCCGCCAACCGCTCGGTCAGGTGATCGATCCGTGGCGTCGCCGGGCCAGTCTCGGCACTGTCGGCTTCTTCAAGCTCGCCCAGGTAGCGCGCGATGCTCTCTTCGACATGGGCTTTGCGGCGCGCCAGCTTGCCCTTGGTGTAGTTCTTCTGGTGCGTGTTCACCGGCTGCAGGCGTGACCCATCGATGGCAACCATGCCACCACCGACCAGACCAAGGGCGCGACAGATGGCGACAAAGCGCTGGCATTCGATCTGGATGGCATCAGGGTTGTCACGGCGGAAGTCCGCGATGGTCTTGAAGTCCGGCACCAGCTTGCCCATCAACCACATCAGCTCGATATTGCGGCCTGTCTCGCGCTCGAGCTTCCGGCTCGAGGTCAACTGATGCAGGTAGCCATAGACATAGAGCGTGAGCATCGTGCTCGGCGCATAGCCGGGTCTGCCGGTTGCGGCAGGTTGAACACGGGCAAAGCCCAGCTCGGCCAAATCTAGCTCATCGACAAAAGCCTCGATCACGCGAACTGGGTTGTCGGAGGCAACATAGTCTTAGAGACGTGCCAGCAGAAAACTCGCTTGGTCACGATCTGCACCTTCAACGAAATTTCCCATATGGCACCTCCGAAGCAGTGCCCGATCATACCATGATCAGGGGTTTTCACACAGCCTCCGCCCCATTCCTGCCGTTCAGGCCGCACGATTGAGTTCCCAAAAGCTGCCGTAGACTGATCGCCATACGAACGGCACAGGCGGGGTGGGCAACAGTCTGTCCGCTTTTCGCGCCAGTATAATGGAGGCAGCCATTCGTCCCCCCTCAGGTGGAGACTTGAACGTCGACCATCTAGCGCTTAGCTACTGCCAACCGAGCTCGCCAGACCGCCACGCATGCTTTTTTCGCTGCGTTCTCCCACGCCAAGTCGAGCCTTTTCAACTGCAAAACTTCCCGACTATCGATGCCCGGAAACATCTGTCCGGCACAACCGTTGAGGCCTTGAACCCACGCTCAGGGACTCCATCGTTGCCCAAAGGATCCAAAGTCTCCCAACTTGGCTCCACGCTCGCAACTTTGGATGAGAGATATAACCAACATTACTGGTAATCCAAGATGCCCGAGATGTCGCGTGTCAACCCGCCATGACACCCGCCGCACCAATGCGCCAGTAGCCGGCCACCAGTGTCTGCTTGCGATCCAGACCGCGCTCGCCGCGCCAATATTCTCGGACGATCTTGGCCATGCTTGCTTCTCCGGCGAACCAGCCGAAGCCAGTCCTGTCTGATGGCCATTCAGTGTGGCAGACGGCTTCTGACAGACGGTGGTCATTGCCAGGTGCAATGCCGTCACGATAGATCCAGTTGATCTCAAAACCGGGGTGGGCGGGGAGTTCCTGTTGCTCGTTTCGGTCTGCCACCTCGATATGGACAACGCCACGAGCATCGGGCGCGAGGCGAGACAATAGGCGGCTGACGGCCGGAATGCCGGTTTCGTCCGCGCCCATCACATACCATTCGGCCTCCGGGATAGGCCTGCCGAGTGGCCCCATGATCCCAATCTGCATACCCGGCGCGGCCGCTTCTGCCCAGATCGAGCCGGGACCGCCGTCTGCGTGGACAACCATGTCGACATCGAAGGTCCCGCTGGCGCGATCGATCTGCCGGATCGTGTAGACCCGCGACACGGGCTTGCGCGCCTCGTCCGGCCACAATGGCAGGCCATTGGGGCCCTGTTCCGGCCAGACAGGATCGGGAACTTCGGAGGTCGGCAGGAGCATGCGGATATGCATGCCGCCAAAGCTCTCGAAACGCTCCAGATCGTCGGCCGCGAGGCGAACGCGCCGCATGTGGGGCGTAATTGAAACCGCCTCGCGCACGGTCGCCAAGCGGAACTGGCTGAGCTTGGTGTCGCTGAGGTCGCCCTGCCAGATGATGTTCGGCTTGTCCTCCTTGGCATAGAGCTCGACGGCCATGGCCAGGATGACCTTGAGACGCGCCAGACCGTCCGCCGTGGGCGCCTCTGCTTCCAGCCGGAGTTGCCCGGCCGGCATGTGCAGGCGCGCCGTGCCCCAGGGGAATTGATAGAGCTGACCGTCGTCGGCAGCCGTCATCTGCGACTGGAAGCTGAGAAGCCGGTCGGTGATGCGGTCGATATAGGTGGGCAAGTTGTCCAGCTGGAGGCTGGCGCTGCTGCTGAATGAGGTCATGTCTTGGATCCTGAAAAGGAGAACGGGACCCGAGGGTCCCGTTTGAAGCCTAGCCGCCGATCCGGCCGGTCAGGCTGATCTTGAATGTGCGGCCTTTGCCCTGCTCGGTGATCGCCGTACTGGACCAGGAACTCTGCGGATCCGTGTAGGACGTGTTGAACAGGTTATCGACGCCAAGATTGATGTGGGTGTTGTCGTTCACCTGGT
This sequence comes from Candidatus Devosia phytovorans, assembly GCA_029202405.1. NCBI lineage: Bacteria > Pseudomonadati > Pseudomonadota > Alphaproteobacteria > Hyphomicrobiales > Devosiaceae > Devosia > Candidatus Devosia phytovorans. The sequence continues at coordinate 2,757,568 of CP119312.1, forward strand.
AGTCGGCAAAGAGGTTCACGAGGTTGTAGCCGGGATCCTCGACGTCGGCAGCAGCCGGGTTTGAACGCTGCGTGCGCGTGATGCCGCCGACAGCGAGATACTGGGCGCCTACGGTCAACTGGTCGTCGAGGAAGCGAGCGCCGACCGTCGCGGAAAAGCGTTCGAGCGGCGTATTGTCAAGCGCCTGACCATTGTAGATGCCGCCCGTGATCTCAGCCTGGGTCAGCGATCCGGTCAGATTGATGAAACCCGGTCCGAAGTCATAGAGACTTTCAAGTTCGACACCCTGCAGGCGAGCCGGCCCGATGTTATAGGCGCTGCGCGGCGTTCTGGTCAGGTCGACTTCGATATAGTCGTCGATGTTGGTGTGGAACACCGTCAGCTTCGAGCGGAACATGTCGCCGGCCATGAACAGGTCGTCGTATTTCAGGTTGATGCCGGCTTCCCAACTCCGCGCCACTTCGGGCTTGAGACTGAAATTGGGAACATATGCCGTATCGCCATGGGCGCCGGTGCCGCGGAAGATGTTCTGCAGGCCCGGGGCGCGATAGCCTTCCGAATAGGTGCCGAAAACCTGGAAGCCTTCGATCGGGGTGACGCCGACCGTGAGGCGAGGCGCCAGACGGCCGCCGTCGATGGTGACATCGGTGAGCGGCGCGGTCTTGGTCTGGCCGTCCAGGCGATAGCCGTCATAGCGAAGCGCCGCGACGGTTTCGATGAGGTCGTTATACTCGGCCTGCCACTGCAGATAGGCGCCATAGCCATACTGCTCGCCCGAGCCGAAATGCGACGCCTGTTCGACACCGAGACGGTTGAACAGCTGGGAGTCGCCGGTGAGATAGTAGAAGTCGCCACCAACCGTTACCGTATTGTCGATGTCGCCAGTCGGGAAGCGCGACGCATTGTTGGCGTTAAATCCAGTGGTCGCGACATCGTAGTAACGGAACGTGCCAGCCGAGGCGAGCGGGAATACCTGCGTCTGCTCGGCGCGGGTCCGGTTGTGATAGAGGTCAACCGAGAAATCGATCAGATCGTTGTCGACCGGATCGAAGTCATAGGCTAGGCTATAGGTCTGGTTGGTCGTGACGGCATCGAAGCGCGACAGTGTTGCACTCGGCGAGCCGCTCGAGCCGGTGATGATGTCCTCGTAATTCTGCCGGATGACGCTAAGCTTGATCTCGTGCCCTTCCGCCGGGCGGAACGTACCCTTGGCAAAGCCGCTCGTGACGTTCTCGCCCGTCCAAGGCACTGTGGCGCCGTCGCCATCCTGATACTGATCGCGGTCGCGATAGACGAAGTTGCCGATGATATCGGCATTCTCGCCCAGCTTGACGGCACCGGTCGTGCTGGTGGTGACGCCCTTGCCATTGGTTTCATAGCTCAGTTTTTCGCTAACGGCCCAAGTCTCGCCGGGACGGAGGAAGTCGCTGGCATCCTTGGTCTCGAAGGACACCACGCCGCCGATACCGCCCGAGCCATAGGCATTGGACACCGGTCCACGGATGACCGTTGCGGCCTTCAGCAATTCGGGTTCGACGTAGAAGGAGCCTGAGCCGTGGCCGACGCGCCAATAATCCTGGCGGGCACCATCGAGCGTGACGACGACGCGTCCTTCTTGCTGCAGGCCACGAATGTTGATGGCGGTGGCCGGATCGTCGCCATTCATAGTTGCCGCGACACCCGGAACGGCGCGGAACAGTTCGGCCGCCGTATTGGCCTGGATCCGTTCAAGCTCCTCCTGCGTCAGGTGACTGACCGCCGCCATCGCATCGATAGCGGACTGGTCGACCATGGTGGCCGAGATCGTCAGCCGATCCAGCATGGTGACATGACGGTCAGTGGCGGCCGTGGTTGCCTGCTGCGCCATGGCGGCGCTGCCAAGCAGCAGCAGGGCGCCCTGGGCGCAACCGGTCAACAGGATTGCATTGAGGGCATGAGCCCGGAGACAAGAAGGCGAAGCCAATCTGAACCTCTTTTGATTTGGGAATCTGGCTGGCTTTGCGACAGGGCGCATGGCTGGCGGGACGGCACCAAATCACTTTCGTTGGGCCGACAACCCTCCTTATGTAAACATGATTGCGCGAGTCAAGATTATGCCTTAGTCCTGACACGGATTTTACCAAGTCCTGTCCGTCAAAGGAAAATCCGAATGATTTCCGCCCCGAAACGTCTGATGAGCCGTGCTCTGTGCGCTTGCTTGCTGCTGCTCACGACCTTGGTCCTGCCGGTGCAGGCGGAAACTTTGGATGCCAAAGGCCACCCGATAGTCAGCAACGGCGCCGAGCGCATCCTGAGCCTCGGGCCCGATGTGACGGAGATCGTTTACGCCCTAGGCGGCGGTGATCGCGTGATCGCCCGCGATCGGTCGAGCCGCTATCCCGAAGAAGCCGGCGACAAGCCCGATGTCGGATATCGCCGTACCCTCTCGCCCGAGGCCCTGATCGGCCTCTCCCCTGATCTCATCCTTGCGTCGGAAGACATTGGCCCGCCCGAAGCCATCGACGTGCTCGAAGGCCTCTCAACCCCGATGGTCTATGTACCCGAGGACAATTCACCCGAAGGCATAGCCCGCAAAATCGACATCATCGCCGCCGTCCTCGGCGCAGAAGATCAGGCCGTGTCGCTCAAAGCGGAAGTCCTTGGCGACTTCGAAGCAGCCTCTGCGCTCGGCGAAAGCGTGCCGGAGGCAGAACGCAAGAAAGTCGTCTTCTTCCACGGCCTGCTGCGACTGACCGGCGCAGGCGCCAACACCTCGGCCGATGCCATCATCGGCTACGCCGGAGCGATCAATCCGCTCAATGTCTACGATGGCTACAAGGCCGTCTCGGAAGAGAGCCTTCTCGAATACAAGCCGGAGGTCGTCCTGATGCTGAGCGATGGCAAGGGTGGTCCTACAACGGAAGAAGTCTTTGCCGTTCCTGCTCTGGCGCTGACGCCGGCCGGGATAAACAAGTCGCTTATCGTTCTGGATGGTCCATACATGCTCGGCTTTGGCCCAAGAACGGCATCGGCGGTACGGGATCTGGCATTGGCTTTGTACCCTCAACTAGCGCATTGAAGTCTCGAGGCTTTTGGGTTTTCGTCGGCTACCATACTAATCCGAAACTGATGTCACCTCTGCCGAGAGTTCTCGGTTCGCAACCACCCAGTTGTCATATATCAATCGAAATGGCGATGTCCGCTTCCTGAAGCCCGCAAAGGCCGCTCCAAGGACCGAATTGGGGTCGGGACCCGCCGGTCGACAACGCGCCCCATTCCCGCCGTCAAGGCCGTACTATCGATTGCCCAAAAGCTGCCGTCAGCTCGTGGCCATACGAACGGCTTAGACGGGGTGGGTTGCAGACAGGCAGCTTTCGTCAATAATCAGCAGAAAGCTGACTCAATCAAACACAAGCTGTGTGAGCTCACTGGTCAAATTTGTTCAGATGCAGCTGGGTGCATTATTTCGTTAGGATGCGGTCTGTCGCACCAACAGGCATTCGGAAAGTGAAACACGTCTCGTCGTCGTCCGACGTAGCCTTCAACGTGCCGCCATGGGCCTTCGCAATTTCGCTCGCGATAAACAGACCTAGGCCCAGACCCTGCTGCGATGGCCGAACCTTGCCTCGATAGAAGGGCTGGAAAAGTTGCTCCATTGCCGGCGGCGAAATCAGCTCGCCGCCATTGCAGACCATGAGCTCGAACGCGCCGTAGACGATCTTGGCCGTGACAACCACGGCCTTCTCAGGGTCTCCGTGCGTAATTGCGTTGCCGAGAAGATTGGAAAACATCTGACCGATGCGCGCTGGATCGACGTCGACCGGTTTTGGCAAATCGAAATCAATCCGGATCTCGCGCTGGGGATGAGCGGCGGTGATCTCGTTGACAATTTTGGCAAGCACAGGCTCGATACGGGCGCCCTTCGTCAACTCCAGGCCAATGCCGGCTCCAAGCCGTCCCCGGGCGAAGTCGAGCAGGTTGTCGATGAGCCCGCCCATACGAGCCACGCTTTCGCCCATCAACCGTAGCACTCGAACTGACTTAGCGTCGGTGTGCATCTGAGTGAGGATATTCGTTCCTCCGGACAGCCCGGCGAGCGGATTCCGAAGGTCGTGGCCGAGCACTGCGATAAACTGTTCTCGAAGTTCGGCCTCGTTCTTTGACACAAGTTGAAGCGCAGACGCGGCGGTAACTTGGGTCTGCAGACCAGAGTTCAGTTCCCCGAGTTCGCGTTCATGCCGTCGACGTTGAAGGGCGCGGAATACGGTTATGCGGGTAGACACTACCTTGCCCAAGACACGGCGCTCGGCAGCGCTGGCGAGTACGGGCACGATCGCGCCGTCAAGTGTCAGTAGGTCTAGCGCGACTTCCTCGAAGGCACCTTGTATCTGAAGCAACGGAGCGAAATGAGTCTCGTAAAAGATGCTGCCGGCGACGTTCAGAAATTCCCGAAAGCGTTTGCCGATCAGCTGGTCTGGCGTTCGCCCGAGCCATGAGCAAAGCGTGGTGTTGACGCGCACTATCCGCCCATCGCTGCCGAGCGATAGGTAGCCGCAAGGCGCATTTTCAAACAGGTCCTGGAAGTCGTCTTCGGATCGGTCAGATGAACTCATCGATTGCTGCTATGACAGCGTTGGGTGCGCTGAGGTTGGGGCAATGACCGCTGGCATCCAGATAGACGATCTGGCTACCTTCGATGTGGCGGTTGACATATTTGCCTACTTTCTCCGACGCAATAATATCGTCGCGGGTCTGCAAGATGACGGTATCGGTCCGCACCTTGGCCAAGTCGGCGCGATTGTCAGAGGTGAAGGTGGCGCGAGCGAAATGCTTCGCTATCTCCGGATCGGTGCGACAGAAAGAGTTCGTCAACTCCTCGCCAAGTTCCGGGCGATCGGGATTGCCCATAATCGCCGGCGCCATAGACGCGGACCAACCAAGGTGGTTGTCGGACATGGATGCCAACAGTTCCTCGATCTGGGCAGCGCTGAAGCCACCCTCATAGTCTCCGTCGTCGATGTAGCGCGGCGACGGGCTCACCATCACCAGCTTTGAAAACATGCCTGGAGCATCGATAGAAGCCAGAGCGCCAATCATACAGCTCACTGAATGGCCAACGAAGATGGCATCGTGCAAATCCAGCTCCTGACCGATCTCAACGAAGTGGGAGTCGACATGCTGATGGTCTACGCGGACATTCAAGTCGTTTTCACCGATGTCGACATGCCCGGTAGTATGGATGGCATCAAGCTTGCCGCCGCCGTTCGAAATCGGTGGCCGCCGATCAAGATCATCGTTACGTCGGGCCATCGCAAGGTTCATCTGTCGGACATTCCTGCGGAGAGCAGGTTCTTTAGCAAGCCTTATCGGGCCGCCGATATTGCCGCTGCGGCTCGCGAGATGATGAGCTAGGCCTGTCGAATTATCGCTGTCTGGTTTTAGGTCGCAGTTGTGATCAGCGATGTGGCTGATAGCGAGCCGGCTTAAGACTAACGGCTCTTTGCGCCAAGATACCGCAGCGCAGGGCAGTCCACGGCCGTTCTCGACCCTCATGGTAATCTCCCGGGGCCTATCGGAGGATGGTTTGTGAGGATGCAGTAGGCCTACCAAGGCAACGGTTGCCCGGAGTGATTGATCAACAAGCCGTTTTGCTTCGGCTGCACTCCATCGACGACACGTAACAGGCGTTCCGCTGCGGTATCTGGCTCTACGACGCTATGGCCCGACGAGAACGGGGCTGACAAGGTTGACGCTACCGTCCCGGGATGCAGGGTCAGACAGATCGCGTCTGGGCGACTTCGAGCTAGCTCGATTGCGGCGGTGCGTATCAGTTGGTTGAGGGCTGCTTTCGATGCGCGGTAACTGTACCAACCGCCGAGATGGTTGTCGCCGATACTGCCGACCTTGGCCGAAAGTGCTGCGAAGACGGCCTTGCCCTGCCGGGGTAACAGTGGGAGGAAGTGCTTGGCGACAAGGGCCGGACCGATGGCATTGACCGCAAATGCACGGGTCAGCCCTCCGAGATCGAGCTGACGCCAGGTCTTCTCCGGCTGGAAATCGCCAGCGTGCAGGACACCTGTTGCGACGATCACCAGCCTCAGCGGCAGTGCCATTGATGCGACTGTGGACGCTGTGGCCGCAATGGACGCCTCATCAAGGAGATCGAAGCCGTCATTGCGGCGGGACAATCCAGTGACCTGAGAGAACGATGCGGATTTTTCCAGCCCGCGTACTAGCGCCGCCCCGATGCTGCCGCTGGCTCCAACAACTATAGCGTGGCCGCCCGTTATGAATGACTGAAGCTCAATTTTCATCCTGTTCGTGCTCCTGTTGATGCAAACTTGAGGCTATGAATGCTGAATGGCTTGCCCCGGTTCAACAGGGTAGCCATTGCCCGGCCCTGACCAACCTCCCGTCTCGTTGGGACAAAGCGGAACATCAGATCCCAACGGTATGAACCATCGATTTAGTGCAGCGTTCCAGTTTTTCAACGAAGCAAAGGGACCGTCCATGTAGTAATCTCAGCCGCCAGCATCGGAGGCTTCCCCACAGCTTCGTGGCTGGATCGGTATGGCTTCGAAGTGGTGGTCGTGGAAAGGGCGCCACAGTTTCGTAACGGCGGTCAAAACGTCGACCTTCGCGGCGGCGGTCGCGAGGTGCTCGATATGACGGGCCTGGTTGAGGGCCACTGCGGAAAGGAACCGGTGATGAGGTGACCGCCTGGATTGGCGAAGGCGGCAAGATCGTCGCTCAGATCGACCAGGACGATACAGGCAACAACGGTCCGACCGCCGAGATGTAGATCCTTCGCGCCCACCTCGCACGGCTGGTTTACGATCGCAGCAAAGAAAGCTCGGAATTCCGGTTCGGCGACGATCTGACTTTACGTTGTCAGCAGTCCTTAATAGGCGTGGAGCGTAGTCGGTCGGTTCCTGTCAAGTCTCAAGCAAAACATGCAGGCGATGACAACCAGCCTAGGGTCAAATTGAACATATTAAAACAGAGCACTCAGAGTCTTGTCGCCGCTCCAGCTGCAGTTTGCTTCCGTGTTCGGCAGGCTTTGGAGCAATACTTGACCTCGTCCCAGACAGCCGACCACTTCTTGCGCCACACAAACGGGCGGTTGCAGACCACGCAAGTCTTGACCGGTAGGTTGCTCTTTTCGATCCTTTTGGCCATCACAAGCTCCCCTCCCGCATAGCAATAAAATGGGCACTGGCTTGATCGCGCAGGGCCGTCTGTTTGTCCGGCCCCATTTTTTCCCAAGTTGCATAGACGTAATGCATCCGCGCATTCTGAGAAAAGCGATCACGGTGACGGGCGACAAAGTCCCAGTAGAGCGCGTTGAACGGGCAGGCATCCTCACCGATCGCTAGCGCCGGATCGTAGCGGCAGCCGTCGCAGAAATCGCTCATGCGATTAATATAGTTGCCGCTTGCCGCATAGGGTTTAGACGCCATCAGACCGCCATCTGCGTGGAGGGCCATACCGATGGTATTGGGTAGTTCGACCCACTCATAGGCGTCGGCATAAACCGCCAGATACCATTCGTGCACTGCTTTGGGCTGTATTCCAGCAAGTAGTGCGAAATTGCCGTTGATCATAAGCCGCTGGATATGATGAGAATAGGCTTGCTCGATGGTCTGGGCAAAGACCTCTTTCATGCAGGCCATCCCTGTTTCTCCCGACCAGTAGAACCAAGGCAATGGCTCGTTGGCACTAAGCGCATTGCGTTCGGCGTAGCCGGGCATGAAGTGCCAGTAAATGCCCCGGACATATTCTCGCCAGCCGAGGATCTGCCGGATGAAGCCCTCGGCGGCGTTGATCGGAACACGGCCCAATCGATAGGCGTCTTCCGCCTGCTGGCAGACTTCCAGCGGGTAAAGCAATCCAGCATTGATGTACGTGGAAAGAAGGGAATGCTGAAGGTAAGGCTGCCCCAACAACATTGCATCCTGATGATCGCCGAAGCCAGGCAGGACGTGTTCAATGAAATGAGCCAACTCGCGGAGCGCCTGCCGCCGGGTGACGGAAAAGTGGAATGGCTCGAGTTGGCCAAATTGCTGTGGAAGGCGGTTACGCACCATATCCAGCACACTCAGCGTGATGGCGTCCATGCGAAAGCTTAGCCGGGCAGGAGAGCTCAGCCCTTTGACGGGAGGCTTACGATTTTCCTTGTCGAAGTTCCATCGTCCGCCTGTGGGTGTACCATCGGCTTCCAGCAAGATCGCGTATCGGCGCCGCATCTCTCGATAAAAATATTCCATGCGAAGCTCACGCCTGCCGTCTGCCCATTCACCGAATTGGCCGGTCGTACAGAGGAACCGAGTATCGGGCAGGATTTCAAGCGGCACAGGAATGGCCAGTTGAAGCGACTCTATCAGCTCCTTCTGCCGCCATTCGCCGGTTCGGTTACGACCACACGATCGGGCGACAGGTCACCGGTTGCCCGCAGGATCTCAGAATCCAGCGTCTGAGTATTGTCCTGGTCATCGAGCCGCACATACCGGACGGTGAACCCCGCGGAGCGCAAAGCCTCCGCGAAATGGCGCATGGTCGAAAAAAGGAAGGCGATCTTCTTGACGTGGTGATTGACGTTGGTGACCTCGGAGAGAACCTCAATCATCAAGACCACATCGTTCTCGCGATCGGCGTCGGTCAACACAGCCAATCGAGTTGACAGGTGATCTGGCATGACAATGCGCAAAACACGTTCGACCATCGGCTTCAGCTCCGGAATTCGGCATTGTCGAAGCTATGAAATGAAACACCCCGCCTTTGACAGCGGGGTGAACATCAAGCATCGCTGGATTGGCAGTCGACTACATCTTGGGCGTAAGTACTGCGTCGATGACGTGGATGACGCCGTTGGACTGGATAACGTCCGCGATGGTGACGTTGGCGACGGTGCCATTTTCGTCGGTGACGGTAACCTTGCCATCAGCGGCCTTAAGCGTGAGCTTGCAACCGCCAACCGTGTCGACCACATGTTCGCCGCCGTCAGCTTCGACCATCGACACGATGTCGGTCGAGAGCGCCTTGGCCGGGATGACATGGCATGTCAGGATTTTGGTCAGCATGTCCTTGTTTTCGGGCTTAAGCAGATTTTCAACGGTGCCGGCCGGCAGGGCGTCAAAAGCTGCGTTCACGGGCGCAAGGACGGTGAACGGGCCGGGGCCGGAAAGGGTCTCGACGAGACCTGCAGCCTGAACGGCAGCAACGAGCGTAGTGTGATCAGCCGAATTCACGGCGTTCTCGACAATGTTCTTGTCGGCGAACATGGCAGCGCCGCCTACTTCCGGGTTGTCCTGTGCGTAAACAGAAGCGCCTGAAATAGCCGACACCGAGAGCATGGTGGCAAGCGAGAGAGCGCGTAAAGAGAGTTTCATGTCTGTTCCTTCCCATAACGGCCGGATTCCACCGGCTACGGCTACAACTACGGACGGGGAGGCTGTTTGGTTGCGCTCGGCTTATTATTTCGTGTCAGCACTTTAGCGCACGGTGACGGAAGAGTGACAACCATCGTCTAATTGCAGGGTGACCACGAAATTATAGGCCGGATTTCAAGAGCTCATATCTGGTACCACAGAATGGGTAAGCCCTTGCAGAGGACCGGAGAAAGTCAGCCTAAAGCCTTCTTGGGGATAGATTTGCTCAATCGTGCCCAGCCCGCCCAAGGTTGCTCGAACCAGACGAGACCCGAAACCTTTCGCCGTAGGCTCCCTGACTTCAGGTCCGCCGGACTCTTTCCAATAGAAGGAAAATTGCTCGACGCCGCCAGCGTCTTGAAGTTTCCAGGACACGTCTACCTTCCCGCCCAACCCATCCTGTGACAGAGCGCCGTATTTAATGGAGTTGGTCGCGAGCTCATGAATGACAAGCGTGAAGGATAGTGCCGCCTGAGGAGAGAAGCGGACTGCAGGGCCGGAAACTTCGAAGTTCTGGCCATGAACGTTCAATGTCTTGAGGACAAGATCGCGAAAATCTGCTTCTTGAAAGTCGGTGTTGAGCAAGAGATCGTGCGTTCGGGCCAGTGCCGAGAAACGCTCGACGATGCGGGTTTGCAGGTCCTCCAGACTTGAGACTGGCCGTAGCGTTTGCGTGACGATGGATTGCAGCATGGCGATGGTGTTCTTGACCCGGTGCGCCAGCTCCCTCGTCATAACCCGCTGTAGACGGGCATTTCGCTCAAGCTCGTCCAAATGATTTTTCGTGACGAACTGACGCCGGCGTCCGGCGAGCGCCCATTGCACCGCGCTGAACAGCGCAGTGGAGCTCATGGGACGTTCAAGCACCATCACGTTTGCGACTTCGAGCGGGAAAAGCTTATAGACGGCCTCCGTCTGGCCGCTTGATCTTTTCTGCCCTATGAGCAGGATAAAGGGGTAGGACGACCAGGTTGGCTGGGCGTTTACCGCCTCCACAAGATCGCTCCAGTCATCTTGGAAGAGAGCTTCTTCGCTCATCAAGACAGCGCCTAGGTCGTCTCCTAGAGCCTTGACCACGTCGGACAGCGAAGTAACGGACAGTGCGTTGAGCCCTTTCGTCGCCAAAAGGTCAACTAGGCTCTTTGAGTCTTTTGCGAATGGAGCGTAAACGATGACCCGCTTGTCACTCCATGTCATCGGCGCGGCTTTCCATCAGCGGGCCGCGTTCACCGACATATTCCGGTGTCCCTGTCAGCACGCCTCGGAAAGCAACCAACGGGTCGCCGATGCGAATACCATGGCTATCGAACTTGAGCTCCCGAATGGCATCCTCATGGGCGCCACTGCGGTTTTTCATGATTGATATCGCCTTGTGAAGCCGGCCTTGTGCCTCGAAATAGCGGAATAGGAAGACCACGTCCGCGATATAGGAAATGTTGAGCTGTCCGGTATTCATCGTGCCGACAAGACCTGTCTGAGGGTTCACCAACAACGTCATGACGCCCTGTTGGTTCAGATAGGACAAAAGCTCATGGAGTTGCAGCAGCAACTGCTTCTCCTCTGGCATCGCTGCCAGATAGCCATTGAGGCTGTCTATCACCAAAACTTTTACTTGCCGCTCTTCGACTTCCTTGCGAACGAGCCATGCAAATTGGCCGGGCGTGGTCTCCGCCGGGTCCATTTGGACGATCTTAAGGCAGCCCTGTTGGAGTGGGCCATCAGGGTCCTGACCAAGCGATTTAGACCGGGCCAGCATTGTTCCGATGCGCTCGTCGAACTCATACACCGTCGCGTTCTCGCCCCTCTCGCACGCAGCCAGGGCGTAAGAGAGTGCGACCGAGCTTTTCCCCGCTCCAGGGGGACCGGTCAAGATCGAGCACGTGCCACGCAGCGGTCCACCACTCAGCGAAGCGTCGAGCTCGGCGATGCCACTTGAGATGGGGTCGCCAACAAACGGGGTGTGATGGTCTGATGCGATCAATCGCGGATAGACCTTTAGGCCACCCCGCTCTATTTGCACGTCGTGGTATCCAGCCGAAAACTGCACGCCGCGCATCTTCTGAACCTGGATGACACGGCGCGCGGGACCGAACTCTAAGGTTTTTCGCTCCAAGGTAATAACGCCGTGAGCGATCGAATGTAGATGAGCGTCAAGTTGGCCATGTTCGCCAGTCAAATCATCGACCAGAAGTACCGTGATGTTCTGACCAGCAAAATACTGCTTTAGAGATAGAACCTGACGACGGTACCGCAGAGGATCTTGTGAAAGTAGGCGCAATTCCGAGAGGCTGTCGAACACCAGCCGTTTAGGCTTTACCTTTTCGACCATCTTGATGATCAAATCTACGGTGGCACTAAGCTCGATTTCCCATGGGTGAATGATCGTCTGACCGCGACCATCCCCCAGCACGTCTTCGGCTTCCGACAGCTCGAATATGTCGATGCCGTTCAACGTCCAGCCGTGGGAGGCAACGACTGCGCTCAGTTCTTCTCTGGTCTCAGAGAGAGTGATGTAGAGGCATGGTTCGCCTTTGGCGACGCCCTCCATTAGGAATTGAAGGCTCAGGGTGGTCTTGCCAGAACCTGGCGCACCTTCAAGCAGGTAAAGACGCGATGGTGTCAGCCCGCCGTTTAGCACAATGTCGAGACCGTCGTTTCCGGTCGAAATTCTAGGGTCCGAACTCATTCCAAATTCCGTTTTGGCAGACTTGCAGTCGACGTAGCACGCCGACCATTCCAAAGATAATTAGTTCATCCCAGCTGAATCCGGGAGTGGGCTTCCCAAAATCATTTGTTAGCCGGAGGTCGCCGACAGATCCTCCAAGAGTCGTCTGGTTGGCGACGCTCCCTCCGAACCGGGCAAGCACATTCACAATCGCAGAAAGCAGCTTGTTGAGACGCAAGGTGAGCAACTATAGAGGTGATGTCGCCTCTCTTATGGATTGGGAGGGATGATCAGGGTTACCCAACTTGGCGATAGGCATCGAGCGCGCGAGCAGGCGCCTCCTCAATTTGCATGCGACACCTTGGCGATGGGCCGCTGCGGCGGTGTGCTTCGCTGTCGCATTGTTCCTTCGAATGTGGCTCCATGACAGCCTGCCACCCGGGTACCCATTTTTAACCTTCTTTCCGGCAGTTATCCTGACTGCCTTCGTGGGTGGGCTAATACCCGGCGTGTTTGTGGCAGCATGCTCATTTCTGGCATCCTGGTACTATTTCATCCCCCCTTTCGACACTTTCGAGCTCAACCCTCCGACTGGCTTGGCACTCGCCTTCTTCGCCACGGTCATCACCGTGGATTTGCTCGTGATCCACCTCATGTTTAGGTGGGTTGACGAGCTTGATCGTGAAAAGCTGAAATCGGCATCTTTAGCTGCCTCCCGTGACCTGATGTTTCAGGAACTGCAACACCGCGTATCGAACAATCTGACGGTCGTAGCGTCCTTGCTTCGGCTTCAACGCAAAACTGTTACGGATGCCGATGCTCTACGCGCGCTCGATGAGGCCGCAAACCGCCTTGCCCTGATCGCTAAAATCCAACGGCGGCTGCACGATCCGAATGGTCAGCTATTGGCATTCGGCGAATTCGTCCGCGAGATATGCGAGGACCTGTTGGATGCGTCCGGGGTCACCAACGTCGCTATCGATGTAGACGCAGACCAACTCCTTCTTGCGTCAGAAAAAGCGACACCACTCGCCCTTATAATCGCGGAGATAGTCTCCAACAGCATCGAACACGCGTTCGTTGGAAAAGCGTCTGGCGCGATCAAAGTATTGATGCGCCTGGATGGCGACCTTCGAGCAGTAATCACCATTTCTGATGATGGGGTGGGCCTGCCAAGAGGCTTTGACCTAAATCAGACCAAGAGTTTAGGCTTGCTTCGTGGCACGGCGGTTCGCGGACAGCTTGGGGGCGAAATTGACTATGAGCACCGGAGTAGGGGCTACCGCAGAGATTGTGCTTCCTCTCGATTAACGATCGCCCACACTCGTCCGGCTTATCAAAGCCCCGTCATAACGTCACGGGATCAGATCGTTTTCGTCTTCGACACAGCACTTTCCGCGCAAAATCAATTCGTCCGTGCACAAGAGGGACGGAGTGAAGGCGGAACCCATCATCGAACAGATCAACTACTAAAAATCTTCCAAGATTTGCCGTCAGCGCTCCCCATCTCAATGCCTCCTAATAATAATCACACGACGGGGTGAGTTGACTTTATAGTACTGCGGGACAAGCATAAAAACATGTCCGGATATCGATTCGATGATTACTCACGTATCATCTGTACTGCGGCAGAGCGCTCAACTCGAGACGATTGCTCGCTCGGCGTGTCGCTTGACGATTCTAAACAGGCTTGAGCCAGATGCTGGATGTCGTCACAAACTTTATCAGCAATTCCACTAGGTCAAGAAGTCGCTGGGACGTCGAGAGAATTTCCGTGGACCTCGCAATGGCACACGGGTTTCGATCGATAATCGGCTTCCAGTTCGCACCTGGAAACACTTCTCTCATAGACTACATAGATTCCGATCCCAAACGTCGAGAGATATTGCGCGCGCCAGTTCCAGCATTTGTGCTCAAGAAATCCGCCTCGGTAATCTCGCGTCTGGCTCTTCGAGGTCAGGTAGCTGCATTCACCGTGCACGATCTGGGCGACGACAAAACCTACATTGCGGCGGCGGTGCAAACGGACACGGTTTGCGGTGTCATGGTGCCCATGATGGCCAATGGCGAGATCATAGGTGCGGTCAAATTTTGTGGTGAGGCCGTTCCTGCCAGCGAGACGATGATGGATCTGCACCTGGTTGCACACATGCTCTTCTCGGCGATGCAAAAATCTCGCGATTCCGGTTCGAAACCGGTGCTCACTCAAAGAGAAAGTGAAGTGATAAACTTGATGGCGAGGGGTCTGACCTCACCTGAGATCGCCCAGTCTTTGGGTATGTCTGAGCGCACGGTGAACCAGCACGCCGAGAACATTGCGCACAAGTTTGGAACGAAAAACCGCATACACTCTGTGGCGGAGGCCATGCGTTTCGGCGTGATCTGAGCGACAGCTATTAATTGTCAAAGGCTGTCCGACAAAATGAACATCGTGCCAACCTCTAACCAACGTCCGCCTTTGGAGAATAAGTTGGACCCACCCCACGTCTGAATGGGGGTCGAAACCGTCCCGTAAAGATGTTCAGAATGGTTCGCTATAAGACGAAGCGCCCCAGCTCATTTGCAGGAAACGTGCGAAACCGCCGGAAGCCTCCCTGGACGGCGTTGGCGAGAGAGGCAAGATCCTCGATATCACCAGCGTCCACCTTGCAGGAGTCTTCTTCGGTCAGCAGGACGCCCACTGTGAAAGAAACCGCACTGATTGCGACGGGTACCGCAAGCACGTGACGTCCGGTCTGCCCGGTAGAAACGATCACGTCCACTGCATATATGCTGAACTGGTAATCACGCTCCGCTACCAGCAGCCTGCTCGCCGCCATGGTGTAGCTGGGTTCCATGCCCGGTAGCCGATGGTACTGAGACCTGGTCGAAATATCCTATCTCCTCGACCAGTCGCAGAAATGGAGTTTATCCGGATGCATGAGGAACAATGTCGGTACGGCCTCCCCGGACGGTGAGACATCGGCAATCGAGCGGGTGACTGGTTCTGCGCAGCCGGCGGCGTGTCTCGCCACCCCGGCGTATTTCGCGCGCAGATACTCGGTACTTAATCGTAGCTGACCGTATTGATCGATGGACGGAAGAACCACTCCGCCGTCACACTCGATCATGCAGGTGGTCGTGCCGTCGATGTCTTCGCAATATGTCGTGGCAGCGAATTCCCGCTTGTCGTCGCGGAACCTTATCCTGATGTCGTAATCTTCTTTCGTCTCGACGTCGCCTGGGGTATGCAATGCTATGATTTGTGCGACCTGGTGCCCGGGATGGGCCTGCAGATGGTCGTCGGAGTAGTTGCGAACGAAGCAGGACTGTGCCGCCACAGGAATAGGCAGGAGCGCATGAACATCGTTATTGATCGCAGTGTCTTCATCATCTCGGGCCATTGTTGTTGCAGCGGAAGCGTAGCCTGATTTCTGCCATGCCGAACCTCTCTGCGTTGGCCAAAGGCTAAGACTTTTGCGCGGCTAATCCCTTTATGCCACGCCTGATATCAATCAAACCGATGCGATACATGTCGTCCTGCTTTAGGTAAACCATGCAGGTTTCCAACAAGACGCCCGTGCTGACGCGACACGGGCGCTGACCTTGGAGATCCGCACTTTATGTGCTTGGCTGATGTAGCCCTTCCGAATGCTGATGGCGAGTCACCCAGCGTCAAACCTGCATTTGTGGTTGCTACGAATCCGCGGCTCACCCATTCATCTACTCATGGCGAAGATGTTGGGCGACCCCGATGGATCCGAGTGCGGACAGGTAGCTGCGCTACCCTGGCGTCAGGATGCTGACGGCAAGGTACGCCTGCTTCTCGTTACGTCTCGAACCAACGCCAAGTGGATGCTCCCAAAGGGTTGGCCGATGGAGGGCAAAACGGCTGCCGAAGCTGCACTTGTCGAAGCAAACGAAGAGGCGGGCATTGACGGCGAAGTTTCTGAAGCGCCCATCGGTTCGTACAGATACCTCAAGCTCTTCGACGAAGGCAGATCGCTCCCCGCCAAGGCAGTCAATTATCCTGTCGCCGTGACAACCGAGATGAAGAATTGGGATGAAAAGGGCCAGCGATCCCGCCGATGGTTCAGGCCGCGCAGGGCAGCGCAGATGGCATTTGAACCTGACCTGAAAAGATTTCTGGCCAACTTGAGCGACGACACGTTGGTAAAGATCGCACGGCGATACCGCGCGACCTGACACACTGCCCGTGCTGCAAGAGCCTCGACACAGCGACCTCGCCGCTTGGACGTGCAAGTTCGAAGCGGGAGAACTGTATCTCAACGTGTCGGCAGTTGTCCGCTTTTGGGAGGGCTGCGCGATCAGTTAAATGGCCGATATGGGGTCGACACCAGACTGACGTTTCTCGGAGTCAGGAAACCGGCGGCGGAGGGGTGGGGAGGAGACTGGCAGCGAAGCGCCCATCCCGGACGTTCTGCGAACCTTTGCGCAATCCCAAAAGCGGGCAATTAAAACTTCTTCTGGCAGCCGCCTGAGGCTGAACCTACGTCCTGCTTTCAATCGTGGAACAACCTTATGACGGCACGAGAGGGGTTTTTCAGGCTAGCATTCCCCGGAGCACTCTGGGCCTTCCGGCAAGAAATCGAATGAGTGAAGGGCTGGGGCAGGCCATCGAGATCTTCGAGCGCGAAATCCTCGAGCTCGACGAAGTGGTCAGAGTAGTCACGGAATATGGAGAGGTTGTTTCCGCTGTCGTCTCAGATTGGCTGCTGCTGCGGAAACGCGTGCGAACGCGCCTGCACTGACCATTCTCGCGCGGCTCGGTGTTTTCGGCTGGGTGAGATCATATGGTGGCGGGGGGCACGGTACAGGTTGGGTGGCTTTTTTGACGCGGACTGCTCACCGGTCGCTGATGGAATCTCGCAGTCCGCTTCGAGCTAGTTTGACCGTGACCGGATTTCTTCGACGTCCGCCGCAAGGAAGTCCGTGAGAGCATGCACAATCTGGCTGGCCCCCTCCCGGTCGATGAGGAGGTCAAACCTTTGGTCATCTGTGGTGACTACCGTTATGACCGCACGATATGGATCCAAATCCACGACTGTGAGCGCGGCACTGGCCAGTGATGCTGGCAATTCGTCCAAATCGTAGGGGCCAATACCTTCTGTCATCCGCTCGTCCTCAGTTATAGTGACTGACCAACACCGCATTAGCCTTCGGAATGAAATACGACGCAGTGGGTATCATGAAGCGAAATCTCACTGGAAGGCAATTTGAAGTGCTGAAGTTGATCCGGCAGGAATTCACCTCAGAGCAAATTAGCGAGGCTTTGGGCATTAGCCGTCGGACCGCCGAAGTGCACAGACGAGCCATCCACAGCATATTCGGCACGAGAACGCCTAGTGGAGCTATCGTTGAGGGTGTTAGGCAAGGCATAATTTCTACTAACGATGTCAGCTCGCCTATAAGGGCGCTATCCCCCAGAGAAATCGACATCATAGAGCTGGTTGCGGAAGATATGAACGCCGCTCAGGTTGCTCAGGTGCTGGGTCTTGCGGTGAGTACGGTTTACCGGCACTTCGAGCGCATACACGCCGCGACCAATACGAAGAGCCTGCCACTGGCCGTTCTCGTCGCTTTGAAAGCCGGTTACATTCGTTTGTGAGATATCTACACGGACATATCAAATCGGGTTCAGTACGGTTTTGGACCGGTAAGCTGCTGAAAGTCGAACGCGCTGATCTTTGGCGGAAAGTAGGGCACTGTTTAGATTTGAGGTGCACACTTCTAACCGTGACGTAGCGTCACTACAGCAACGTGCCTCCTGTTCCCAACGCCCGCCTTGAGGGTCAAGGCGGGCGTTTCCACGCTAAAATCTTTCAAAGTGCCTTGAGTTTGAGCGGGATTGCCACCGCTCGGGACAGTTGTCCAGACGCGTGAGTGGTTGCTCGCACAAGGCCGGACATGGCACTTACTCACGTTGCAACTGCCTAAAGCAGCACGGCAGCAAAAGCTCAGCGCTAAGCGCGCTGGTGGCAAGGGACACTGTTCGAATAATTCGTTCTTGAGCAGCGAATGTAGCGATAGTGGCACTTTCGAGGGCGAAAGAGTTGCAGGCGTCAACCGCGCGACCGGTGGAGGTGGTAACTTGGAATATCATTCGAGAAGCCGAGCTTCCTTGTCACCTTTCCTCAAGCGCCTCAGGCGGTGGGTCATGGTCGTGAACTGGGATGGTATCGATTTTGGGCAACCATTGTTCGCGCCGAATGGACCAAACTTCGAGCTGAGGCATGATGCCGTTTGGCGCATCGTCTAGCGACCCCAAAAACACCTCGACCATGTCGCTGCCCATAAAGAAGAGTCGTGAACCGCAACTAGGACAAAACTGACGCTTGTCATATGTCGCTAGCATGCCCGTCATACTGAACTTCTCGACACGCCAATGCGCGGTGACCGAAACGACAGAGCCCGTGAGCTTTCGGCAAATTGTGCAATGGCACAAGCCCGATATCTCCGGGTCTCCCTCGACTTCGTAACGTACAGCGCCACAAAGGCATCCGCCCTGCCGAATTCTGGAAACGCTTTCCACCTGATGACTCCTAACGCATTGCTAACGATGTAGCTATGTTGTGGGGACCAAACTGCCTTAAAACTATATTTATTAGTCATCTGTCCACGCGGCGGACGCTCTCCATCGGATACGCGATACAGGTGTCCGTAAGGTAGGGCGACGGTATCTGTCCCTGTGCCGTACTTGTTCCAGCAGAGTCTGGTATGAACGCGGGCGAATACTTCTTAAAACACCGGTCAAGACCCGCAGAATATCTCGCAGTGGTAGGCCAAGATGCTGTTAGTCGCAGCCCGAAAGACGCCACGCTGGAAAGGTGCATGGAGGAGCTGGCTTCCAAGCAGATCGTATTTTCCGGGATATTTCGAGTTTATGAAGACGGCCGACACCCAGTTGAAGTCGAGAGCATTCTAGTTAATGAGATGGTCTGGATAATCGCGCTTCCGCTGTGAGCCTTTTTGAAGAAAAATATTATCATGAAACTAGTTCAGTTGACGGACGCCCTTAGCAGTAGCGCCATTTACATCAATCCAGACCATGTCGTTGCAATAACGAGAGCGGGGAATGACACGGTTATCACCACCACTGCGCTGCGCCAGGACGGCGGCGGGAAAGTGATTTCGGTGCGCGAAAATCTCTCAGACGTAATCAGCAAGCTAACAGAAGCTTAGCCTCTGGGCGGTGTTCGCCAATCTCAATCCAACGCGGTTGCTGATTTCTCACTAAACCGAAGGCGTAGGGTATTTCTCTGCTGTTAATACCTTAGGTAGATAGTCGAGAGTCCATTCCGAAGCTCGCCTGTAGGCGAACAATCTCTCTATGCTATTGTGGGAACTGGAGGATGCCTAAGACCTCTGCTGCTTCAAAAGTCGTGGAAGATGAAACGAACCGCCTAGAGGCGCTCGAGAAATTACAGATCGACAACCGTCCTGAGGCGGAATTTGATCACATTGTTCAGTTCGCCGCGGCGATTTTTGGCGCACCGACGGCTCTGATTTCGCTGGTCGAGGACGAGCGTCAGATTTTTAAAGCTCGTATCGGTCTCGATGAGTCCGAAACAGCGCGTGACGCTTCGTTTTGCGCGCATACAATTCAGTCAGATCAGGTGCTGGTTGTGCCAGACGCCCGCTTGGATGACAGGTTCAGGGACAACCCTCTTGTGACCGGCGAACCGTTTATCCGCTTTTATGCTGGAGCGCCCCTAATCACGGAAAGCGGTCATCGATTAGGCTCGGTCTGCGTTATCGACAAAGATCCGAGGCAGGGACTTTCGTCTGATCAGAAGCGCTGGCTTAGCGGCCTCGCACGTATCGCAATGGACCACTTTGAACGTAAGCGGCTAGATCGCACTCGCAGAGCCGCAATGAGCTTGGCGGGAACCACACCAGATGCCATCATTGCTGCCGATGCCGAGCATCGAATAACGTTCTGGAATGCCGCTGCTGAGAAAATTTTCGAGATACCGCGGGAAGCCGCTGTTGGACGGCGTTTCAGCTCACTACTCACTCCGTCAGACTGGGCACGGTTCAAAAGAGCACTTTCAAAGGCGAGGAGCGCTGGACGATCCGTTGGAGCCGTCCTCAAGGTCGCCGGACAGAAGGGCGGCGGAGGGTCGTTTTCTGCAGAGCTTTCCCTTGCAACATGGAAAGACGAAGATCAGTGGCGCTTTGGCGTAATCCTTCGGGACATCGGCGAACGTGAGGCCGAACAGAATCGTCTTCGCTACCTAACGCACTTCGATCCCCTCACTGATTTGCCAAATCGGACTTACTTCTCGGAACGCATAGAGGAACTACTTTCAACCAGGACCGCTTTTTCGGTTTATAAGATTGGGCTTGATCGCTTCAAACAGGTCAACGGTTCACTTGGGCTCGATGCGGGCGACGCTCTTCTACAGGAGGTAAGCAAGCGAGTACTTGCTGCAAGCGCCTCGACTGGCATTGTAGCTCGATTAGGCTCTGATGAGTTTGGTGTGCTATGGCCCCGCAGCGACGATCTAAATAAGGCTACAGGTTTTAGTGCAAAGCTTCTTGCGGGGCTGATGCCATCGTTCTCGTTAAACGGGGTTTCTGTTCATGTCAGCGCTAGTATAGGCATCGTTTTATCCCCTTCCCATGGCCAGTTCACAAGCGCTGCAGAAGTTCTCAAGGGTGGACTGCTATCTCTTCATAAAGCGAAGGCAGCTGGGGGGCGACGTGCGGAAGTCTACAAGGACCAACTGGGGGACAGTCTCAGCGAGCGGCAGCGCATTGAGGAAGGGCTATGGACAGCGTTCGAACGAGACGAGTTCGAAGTGTACTATCAGCCACAGGTTCGGCTGGACGATGGGAAAATAGTTGGCGCTGAGGCGCTACTTCGATGGCGTCACCCTGACATGGGTTTGCTCTCCCCTGCCACGTTTATTCCAGTTCTCGAGACCAGCGAATTGGCCAGTGCGGTCGGAGAGTGGGTTCTAAATCAAGCTTGCGGTTTTGCCGCTCGGATGGCGCGGCGCGGCCACCCAGTACAAGTCGGGGTCAATCTATTCTCTAGCCAAATGCGCGACGGATTGCTCGATGTCGCCGTAGCGCGAGCTCTAAAAGGCAGTTCACTACCTGCGAAGTTACTTGAGCTTGAAATCACTGAAACGACGGTTGTTGGGCTTGAGGACGCAATGATCGAGCCGCTTCGGCGCATCCGCGAGATGGGTGTGGGCATTGCGTTTGATGACTACGGCACTGGTTACGCCTCGCTCAGCCTTCTCAAGCGGTATCCGCTTTCGCGCCTCAAGGTTGATCGTGAATTTGTCCAGAACATAACCACGGATACAGGCGACGCTGCAATTGTCAGGGCGGTGCTGGCCATGGCCAGAAGCCTGAACCTCAAGGTTATAGCGGAAGGTGCTGAAACTGCTGAACAGGTCGATGTTTTAAAAGATCTTGGTTGCGAAGAAGTCCAGGGCTATTTTTTTGGACGCCCTATGCCTTCGAGAGAGTTCGAGCGACTTCTTCAAGGATTGACCGATGACAAATTATCGTTGAGCGAAACTTAACCACAGCGGCCTTCGTGAACGCTGCGAATGAACTCTTCCAAGTAAGTTGTCGTATACACCGCATCGGCTACTCGATTATTCTGGAGGCGTTGTTGAAAAAACTGGACCTCTCGCCGGTGGGGCTAGGGCGCGTTGTCCTTGGAACTGTTGGCGGAACGCTCTTTTGCATACTTACAGCTCTATTGGTCGATTCCTTTAATTTTTCAGGGATGACTCACCATGAACTGACCCGATCAGTTTTGACGGACATTTTGCTCCCGCTGTTTCTTGCTGGCCCCCTACTTGGGTTCCTTCTTTTCAAGATGCGCCAACTGGCCTTGACCCAACGAGAGCTGTCAGAACTTGCCTCCAAAGACAGCCTCACTGAAATCTACAATCGTGGTGCATTTAAAATGCTCGTTGACGCATATCTTGATCGGGCAGGTCACACCCTCGAACAAGGTGCATTCCTTGTCGTCGATGCCGATCACTTTAAGTCTATCAATGATCGTTTTGGGCATGATCGTGGCGACCAAGCTCTTAGAATTATAGCCGAGACCATTAGTGACCTACTGCGCGGAAGCGATCTGGTTGGACGCATTGGTGGAGAGGAGTTTGCGGTTTTCCTACCGGGAGCCACTACTGATCAGGCAAGTGCGATCGCAGAGCGAATTCGAGATGCAGTGTCAAGCGCACCATTACCCATTGAGGGTGGGGAAACTTATCTGTCAGTCAGCGTAGGCGGCGTCGTCTATAGGCTGCCAGCACGATACGAGGATCTGTTTCGAGCGGCGGACAGAAGCCTTTATGCAGCTAAATCTGCTGGGCGCAATGTGGTGATGATTGGGTCGTTGGCTGCCTGACCTGCGACCGCACTTTTACGGTGGAATTGCCTCAAGTTTGTATTCATCTCGGCATCTATAGTTCAGTTATCACGCTAAAATTGGCGAAGAGCTTTGATGTTGGGACCCACGTGACATAGCTGACCGCAATCGATCCTATTTCTTTAGGAGCTGCCAGTCCGCTGTCGGCCCCACAGGCCCTTGATGCCGTCGGGCTCGGAGGATGTCTGCTCTCGATCGACGATCACCAAAAGCGGACAGGCTGCGGTCGGCCCCGATTAGGCTGGTAGTCGAGCGTGCGGGGAACGACCGCTTTCGGGAAGCCGTTTTTGATCTCGGAAAGACCGAGATGGGGTCGCCAGTTGCTGGGCGGCCACGGGGTCGAAAGCAGCCTGTTGGCCTTGGATATTATCGCATGTTAATGTCCTAAAGCGATGCGCTCGAACCCCGCACACATCATATGCAATTCACTCTGTCATCGATTCTATCGATATGTGTAGCGGTGCCATCCACATAGCCGGCGTTCCTCCTCAATCGTCCGATTTGTTGATCTGGAGATATGGTCCAGTTGCAGCAATATCTTCCCTCTCTTGTGCCTTCGACCAAAGCCCGTCTGGCTCTAGAGCAAACTTTGGCTCGTATCCTACGTTGCTGTGTCGGCATGGGTTTGAGGGAAGCGATGCATGCGAAAAGCGATCTTCCGAACGACAGACCTCACAGTCACTAGATCGTAGCCAAGTCCAGGCAGTCCAAGGCATGCATGCCGGCAACCGACAAAAACCGGCTTGCTCGATGAAGCCATCGGACAGGTCGCTAAGGAATTAGCTCGACGATCTAAGGCGTTTGGAACTGGGCTAAGGTTTGTCTGTTGTGCGGTTCACGTCTCGAAGCGAGGACGGGATGGCTTTGGGTCCCTCTAGCACCGCACAACGGACGCGAGGGGCGCTGAGCCCCGGGTGATGAAAATTTTTTAGGCAGATTTCCCGTGGAACCTACCCCTGCCTGACCAACGCGAGGCCTCGCTGGTCGATCAGCGTATTTCCACTTGGGACACCAAGGACAAAAACCCATCGACTCGGGACAGAAATATCCAATATTTTCAGTATTTTATCTCAACTGTCCTGTGTGTCCTATGTGTCCTAAGTGCAGTGATCCATACACGTCCACGACCTCGCTATATCTACAGTCAACTTGTGGTCTTACGGCCGCAGCCCCAGTTACAGCGAGTTGCGGAACCTACCCGGGACAGTTGGGACATTTGGGCCACTTCAGGCAAACAATTGAATTTTCTGAATTATTTCACATTGCGACTATTAAAAGGACTCAGGACGAATACGCTGATGTCCTAGGTGCAAGTTGGGACACTGGTTCAGGCTGTTCAAATGTCTGCAACTCAAAACGAATAAGAGGCAGCGCTGGCCACCCCTCACCTTTTCCAATCTTCGCATA
The DNA here is from genome assembly GCA_029202405.1 of Candidatus Devosia phytovorans. Taxonomy (NCBI): domain Bacteria; kingdom Pseudomonadati; phylum Pseudomonadota; class Alphaproteobacteria; order Hyphomicrobiales; family Devosiaceae; genus Devosia; species Candidatus Devosia phytovorans. The sequence goes on from CP119312.1 coordinate 2,781,452, forward strand.
TCAAGCTACGGCGAGGTCGTCTTCCGCCTCGTCTTCAATCTTATCTAGATCCTCACCCCATCCCACCTTCAACCCGAACGTCTCGTCAAAGGATGCTCGGCAAGCTCGCAGATCTGGAATCACGAATAGATACGGCCGGTGTTCCCCAAGGGCGCGGGACCTCATGGTTTGCAAAGCTGGCAGCAGCACCTTCAGCCTCTTTGTGAATTCAACCTCCCCTAAATTGTCGCCCTCGTAGCGTCTGCCCCGCATCCAACCCGCATAGCTGTCCCTGAAATCTTGTTTTGGGATGCGGGTTACACCAGACTCCCATCTGTTTCCAACGCCATCAATCGAACCGCTCTGCAACGTTTCGAACCACCACCGCTCGACGTTCTTCAGGCCTTCCAGCTTCTGCTCGGCCAGTGCCTCGGTATCGGGCACGGCGCGGACCTGGAAATTGCTGATGTCATAATTCATCAGGTAGTCGAGCAGCGCCGCCGGGCCGCCGTTGGCCATTTCCGCGCGCAGAGCCTCGAAATAAGGGTGATCGTTCCGATGCTGGTCAGAGACGTTGAGGACAAAGAAGCGACCCTCGTCTTCGGTGGCCGGCACGACCCAGCGCTCGTTGGAGGAGATGAACAGGCGCAGGACGGACTTCACCGAGAACGCATTTACGCCCTTGGGTTCGATCATGACCTCGCGCGAGGTGATCAGGTACTTGAGTGGACCCTCATCACGCTTGTCGCCTGCCCAGAAGCCTTCCTGGACGTGCAGCAGCAGGCATTTCTCCTGGTGCTGGTTGAACTTGCCAACTAGCTGGTCCTTGTTGGCAATGGTGATGTAGTGCTGGCGAAACAGCTCTCCAACATATTCAAAGACGGTGTCCTTGCCGATGCGCTTCTTGCCCTTGGCGACCACCGCCACGCCTGGCTTGTCTTCCGGCTTTTGGATCATGTGAGCCAGCCATCCCAGCATGTACCGATAGTGGCCCTCGTTGTTTGAACAGAAGACCTCCTTGAGGTGCTTCAGGAACAGCTTGCAGGACTTGGTGCCGTCCGGCTCGACCGAAAAGCCTTGCCAATGGTTGTAGGCCCCATCGACGTCCTGATTGGGCAGGAAGACGATACCATTGGGGTAGGTGCGGCGCTGGGCGTGCTGCAGCCACACCTTGGACACAGGCACCATCACGCCCTCGTCTCTCGGCCGGCGGTCGTTCTCGTAGAATGTGTGAAGATCCGTAGCGGTGCCATAGGCGACCCGATCGTCGTAGGTGAAGTCCATGATCACCGTCTTGCCCGACACGCGCGCCACGGCATGCTTTTTGTTGAGCCGCCGGACCCAGCCTGGCGCTTCCTTGCCGAGGGCGGTCTCAAGCTGCTCTTTTTTCAGCTTCGCCTGAGACCGTGATTCCTTGGTTGGCTTGGCCGGGCCGTTGCCGAGCAAGTCCTCGAACTGGTCCTCTACCTTGCCGCCGATGGGTCCGAGATCGTCGAATTCGTCATCGAGGTCGTCCAGATTGCGCTGCAACCGTTCATCGCGCGCAACGGCGACCAACGAGGCCATGCGGAACGGGCGATTCGACTTGTTCTTGAAGGAGCGCCAGACGCGCTCGCTGTCTTCCAGGTTAAATTTGCTGCTGCGGCGGGAATATTCGCACCACAGATTAAAGGCCTCTAGCCCGCCGCCGAGCTCGTGGTGGATGGCCATGCCGACATTGACCCACCCTGCCCGGTCCTCGAACCAATCCTCGAGCGGAAGATCGGCGAGAACGTCATGCACGGTCTCAATGTCGAGCCCCATGGGCTTCAGGCGCGCAGGATCGACCTCGACCGGCTCCTCATAGCCTGTGACGCGCTGCAACACCGCCGCGGGGAAGACCGTGGTCTTTTCGAAGTCGAATTCGCGCTCCCAGCGATACGGCAGGCCGGTATCGGGATGAATCGAGGGTGGAATCACCGCTTGCGAGCCGGTGCCCAGCAGATGTAGTTCCCAGTCCCACTTTTTCACGTCGCGCTGGCGCACATCGTCCCAGACCATCTGGAAACCTTCACTGTGCGCGAACTTGTGAGACGAGAATGCCTTGTCGGACAAGACGTAGAAGTGACGGCTCTCGCCGCCAGAGCCTGAGATGACCTGCGGCGCCGTCGCCACGTCTAGTTCGGGGAAGACCTCGGCCAGCTTGGCGAACGCCTCACCCTTGAGCTCGTCGCGCCGGATGTCCACGTCGACGATGTGCAAGAACGCGCCGTTTATCACCGACCATTCGCCAGTGCGAACGCCGAGGTTATTGCCCTCGCGATAGGTGGCCTTCAAACGTTCGGCCGATAATACAGGCTTCTCGCTCCAATCGTTTCCGATCGGGCGTTTGCTCTTGGTGTGGAGCCAATGAAGAGCGAAGCCGATCGCGCAATAACGGTCAACATATAGTTGACTATCTTTCAGCGTTCGCTCCGTTTTAATTTCCGTTTTATTTTCCATAGACTTGAATCGTCCTGACCATCCACACTTCGACCAGATAGCGCGCTTCCTTTCGGCAAGCCCTATTTGTTCTGCTTAGGTCGCCCTCGCGCAGCAAACCGATATGCGCTTTGGCGGTACTTTTGGGGGATGTGATCTTTTTCTACCTGGGCATAAACGCCATATGTTCCGTCAGGCCGGTAGTTGGTAATGACGTCGCACCTCAACGCGGCAGTCTTGCCGGCAACTTTTGCCACCTCTTTACGGGCCTCCGCGTCCCTCGTCGCCAGCATCTCCGCCAGCTCCGGTGCATAGCCAGTTTGTTCGATTTCTTGGCGCCTTTTGTCGCGCCACTTTCGCCAAAAAAGCGAGAGGGTATCGGCCACGGAAATGACTCCGATCTGGATGGTCAATTGATATTGGTGGTTGGGCTAGGCTATGTCGTCAGCGGCTGTCGCAACGCGCAACTCGGGAAGTGCTGGAGCCATTAAGCGGCGCATTCGCAATCTTAATTTGCTCAACAAGTTCTGCAGCTAGGGCTAGGACTGCATCGTCATAACCGGGGAAGGCCGACGCGCTAGGGGAGTAAATCCAGCGCGGAGCATATGCCGCATCGGGTGGGAACGCGGCTCCAAGCCGCTTCAGAAAGGCTCCAGCTACCTCGTAGCCCATTCCAATCTCATTGTTTGATCGATGTGTCTCCACAGCCAGAAGTTCGGCAATCGTGCCTTTGAGTTGGTCGATACCCCGTCGGAGCTTTGCATCGACTATGGCCCGACGCGCTCTGAGCCAACGTCGTTCAGCTGTGCTCAGCCTTTCTTTCATCGTCGCTAAACTGCCTTCGCACTCCACGAGCTTTGTTTTGAGAAGACCTTGTGCGATCTTCGCGCTTTTTGCGGACATTTCTGCAGACTTCAGGTCATTGGCTATCTTTTGAAGCTTGATCTGAAGGTCTTCGACGTCGGCGCCATCGTCATCGATTAACGCTGCAGCTTGACGTTCGCTCACAGCGACTAGGATCCGAGCCTTACGCTGTTCCAATATAGCTGGCTGTTGAAGCGCATTGGATGCTTCGGAGAGTTTGAGGCGGATTCGCTGGGCGGTAAGTTCCAAGCCCTCGACGAGACCGTTAATGCGCTGCATCTCTGGACAAGCTTCGGAGAGCTTTTCCTTCAACTGTTCTAGTTCTTGCGAAGCGTCCACCGAAAATCACCATCCTTGTTGCTGCATGACAACTAGGACGGAAACTGGCGCGCTTCACAACGACGAGCGCGGTTCTGACCTCCAATCGGTCAAAACCGCGCCCATTCTTGACACGAGTATGAATCGAGAGTGGCTAAGCCAAATCGGGTAGCGACCTCATGAACTCCTCGATCATTTCATCCATCTCCATATCCATAATCTCTGCCTTCTTTCGTCGCCTCACCAGAGTCTTGTGCCTGTTGTGGACGGTCTCCCAATGGACATTCTTGAATGTGTCACGCTCTGAGTATTTCGAGTTCAACCATGACGTCGCACAAACAGAGGGAGGAGAACCTGCATTGTCGGAAAAGTGCTTGAGCAGTTGCGCATCGTTGTGTGCGGTCCACATCGGATCATCCTTCGATCCGCCCTTGTCGAGGTGGATCTCAGGCATCTCTTCCCAGTCAAACAACTTCTCAAGATGGAAGCTCGCCTCAGTTGCAACTACGCGGATCAACGTGTTTCGAGATACGCCCAGCGACCGAAATACCTGCGCAATACGCAGTAGCTCGAGGTACGCCCCCGTCTCACCACTCGCCTGTTCTTCAGCACTTTTGAGTTCGAGCAGGAGGCCGACAGTTTCACGATTTAGCAGCTTCAATGCCTCGTTTGCCGCCAGCAAATGCAGCTTGTGACTACTCGCAATTGTCATCCGACCCGACATCCTAGCTGTGCAAACTAGACAAGGTTGTTTATCCATTCATGGACGTCCGATTCTCTCCAGAACGTACACGAGCCGCATTTTCTTGGAGCCGGAAAGAGGTCCGATTTTATCCATCGATATATCGTGGCACGCGAAAGTCCTGTTCGAGCCATCACTTCTGGCAGCCTCAAAAGTCGTGTCGTCCCAACCGAACGTGAGGTCTCCTGAACAGTCGGTGCAGCCGAGTTTTCCACCGCAGGCGCAGGTCCAATCTCCACCTTCAAGATCGTTTCGGCAAGCTGCTGCGCAAACCCAACGGTAAATCCGCTACTAGCGCCATCTTGAACCAATTGGTTGATGGCCCATCCCAACAACACAGGGTTTTCCCTTTCAATCATTTTGAGAACGAGATCAGCGGCGCTCTCGCGTCCTGCAGCATTGGCCTCTGCCCAATCGCTCGCTGGCGTCACTTTGTTGCTCGATACAAATTTCATTTCCGCACCTTTCCATGCATCTCGCAGATCTTCGAATCCACGAATGTGTGCAGACTGCACACGCACTTGCAAAATGTCAACACAACTGCATACAATAGCACTCATCAATGTGGAGAACTTGAAAAATGGTACGGTCGGCAGCGCTCAGCGTAAGGGTTGAACCAGCGGTCAAAGAACAACTGGAAAAAGCAGCCAAGAACGATGGGCGGACACTCGCCGCCTACATCGAAAGGATCATCGTCAAGCACTTGGATGAAATGAAAAGCTAGCAAACTCAATCAAGTACTCAATGTTACAGTCAACTTTAAGTTTACTCAATTATCCGATTGTTATCGCAAGACAATTATAGGCACCAAACCCACCGAATCGAGACAAAACGTTCTAACTTCTTCTGGCCTTTGAGGCGAGGAAGTGAACGATGACCGACCAAATTTCTGCGGCTGAATTCCGCGCTCTGACCGAGGATGAGCTTTGCTCGGCCCTCAATAAATACTGCGCTCGTCAGATCGGAGACATACTTGATCTGCGGTTGAAAAAGTCGGCTGCAGGTGACCACCTCGCCGGTGAAGCAGTTGACGATATCGCCCAACTCCTTTTCGACAACACTGGACCGCTAACGCTTGAATTGATCGGACTGAGCTCCGGGCTTTCAATCGAGAAGCTGCAAGCCATGTCGATCGTCGATCGAATGATCGCGCTTCTCCAGACCTTTGAGGTGACATTCGAAAACACATCCGTGGACGACCTGGGCGAACGGGTTCTAGTCCGACTTTTCGGTGCAGGAGCGCAAACTAGCGCCGTGATCGCCGGCTCCGAGAGGCATTGAGATGGCTTCTAAAGACGTCGAACTCCGCATTAAGGCTAGGGACGCAGCCTCAGCCAACGTCAAGAAGATCTCTGACGCGCTGAAGCTGCTGTCCGGCGAAAGTCAGGATGCAGCGAAAGGGTCCAATAAGCTCGCCGGCTCGCTCGGCAGCCTGACGGATGACGTCGCCAAGCTTCAGCGTGGCATGGACCGCATCAAGGCAGTCGGTCAGATCGCCACCCAGTTTGACAAGACTGCGGCCTCCGTTGACCGGCTTGAAACCTCTGTCCGTGGCACTGCTACCGAACTCGCCAAGATCGCCCGCGAGACCGAGCAGGCCACACAGGCGGCAAGCCGCTTCCAGGCTCAACTCGCATCTGAACAGAGCGCGCTGAACGGCAGCAAGTCTGCTCTGGCAGCAGCTCGGAAAGAGCAGGCTGAATACAACAAGCTGATCCGTGACGGCGAGGCTGCGCAGAAGTCGCTCAACGCCATGCGCTCCAATCGGGCCGGCGGCAATGTCGCCACGTCCGGTGTTGGTCGCGAGACCGGTGCGCCAGTATCATCTGCCCGCGCCTCGATGGGTGCGTTCGTCGCCGCCGATCTTGCTGCAAACCGCGCTGCCCAGGCCAAGGTCAACGCCGAGGTCAAGAACCACCAACGCGCAATCGAAGGCTCGACCGCTGCGATCAAGGAACTGCGCCCGCAGGCTTCCGCCGCTGCCGCGCAGCAGGCCAAGCTGGCTGAAGAGACGACCAAGGCATCGACATCGCTCCGCCGGCAGCGTGAGGATCTGGCTGGTCAGCGCACCGAACTGGCCAGCATCGGTGGCGCAGTGCAAACCGCCAGCGGCGCGATGGGCGGCATGGTGGTGTCGCAGGAAGCTGTCGCCAAGTCCGCTGAGCGGATGGCAGCCCAGTTGGCGCAAGCCAAGGCTCAGATCGCCACGCTCTCCGAAGTGAAGGCACCGGTTGCCGGTGGTCAGGACCTCACCGGTACGGCCAAGGAAAATGCTGCGCGCCGCGAAGCTGTGACCCGGCTCCGTGAATTGCGCAAAGAACTGGCTGCGTCACAGGCAGATGCCCAACGGCTAAACCAGGCGATGCGCTCGACGTCGCAGCCGACCGAAGCTATGGGCGCCGCAGTTGGCCGTGCTCAGCAGACGGTCCGCAACCTCAAAACTGAACTCGCCGACCTGACCGGTCGTCTTCGCACCTCCGGCGGCGGCTTCAAGGAATTCGAGCAGCGTGTCCGCGAAATCCAAGGCTCCGCCGCGAAAGCCACGACGGCCAACACTGCTATTGCCGCCAGCGCCGAACGCGCCGGGTCCGGCCAGCGATCCTTGGCTCCGCAGGTCCGCAGCACCGGCAACGCCATGGGCGATGCGGCGAACAAGACCAATACTTTCAACGGTGCTCTGCTCGGCCTTGGTGACGGCACCCGCCAGTCCCTCTCCCTCATGCAGCGCCTGCGCGGCGAAATCCTGTCGCTGGCCGCAGCCTATGCGAGTTTCCAAGGAGCGGTCAGCAGCATTGGCAGTTCACTTGCCGCATACCGACAACTAGAGGCAGCGCAGAGCCGTCTGGGCGTCGTATTCGACCAGGACACGACCCGAGTTAGTCAGGAAATCGACTTCCTTCGCCAAACGGCTGACACTTTAGGTGTGAGCTTCGGCACTCTCGCCGACGAATATGGCAAGTTCGCCGTGGCCGCGGACTCGGCCAACTTCACTGTGGACGAGACCCGCAAGGTCTTCCTCTCCGTCGCTGAAGCCGGACGCGTCAATAAGCTGTCTCAAGATCAGCTCAGCGGCACATTCCTCGCTCTCACCCAGATGATGTCGAAAGGCAAAGTCACGGCCGAAGAGTTGCGAGGACAGTTGGGCGAGCGCTTGACCGGTGCTTTCAACATCTTCGCCGATGCCCTAGGTCTCTCGACTGCCGAGCTGAACAAAATGATGGAGCAAGGAGAGATCCTTGCAGACAGATCCACCATGCTCGCTTTCGCTAACGAGCTAACGGAGCGTTTCGGCCCCCAGCTGGCCGCGGCTTTGGACAGCGTTTCGACCGACATCGGTCGATTTGAAAACGACATCAATCGCGCTCAGCTCACATTGGCCCAAGGTTTCATCCCTGGCCTTCGTTCGGCGCTACAGAGCTTCAACGAGTTCGCTAACAGCAGTGAGGGCCGGCTGTTCTTCACCGAACTAGGGGTTTCAGTCGGAAAGTTCATCTCTGTTCTCGCCGAGGTGCCCAAGCACTTCGAAATGATCAAAGGCGCGATGCAGGCCTTCATTGCAGTCAAGCTGGGAGGCTTTTTGGTCGAAACCGTCCGTCGCGTGGGCGAAGTCCGCATGGCCATGGTGGGGCTGTCGCAGCAGATGGCCTTCGTCGGTCCGCAGATGCAGCAGATAACGATTGGCCAGCGTGTCCTTGGTCAGGGGTTTGCTCAAGTGGTGGGCAAGATCGACACCTACCGAGCTTCGCTGGTGCGCTCGACTGCAATGACCGGTTCGTCACGCGTAGGCACGCTCGCGTTTGCTGCAAGTCTCGGGGTTGTCCGGAGTGCGATGGTAATGACAGCGACAGCTGCTCGAGCACTTTGGGCAGCATTCGGCGGTATCCCTGGACTAATTGCCGCCGGCATCACGTTCGCCGTTGGCGGCTGGTTTACTGGGGTGGACAAGGCCTCTTCGGCGCTGGTTGAACATCAGCGGCAATTGGACCTCGTCAAGAAGGCCTATGCAGATGCAGGCGGTAATCTCGACGACTGGGCGAAAAAGATCAGCGGGATTTTGCCTGTTGCTCTGGCTGAGAAGGATTTTCAGGCGCAGGTCGAGTTGTACGATCGAGGCTTTGACAAGGTCGAATCTCGAGTTGCCGATCTCCGCCTCGTGTTCGATGACTTCCAAAACGGTAGCCAGATCAGTGATGACTATTTTGTCGGGGGACGTCTCGGCGAGATCGAGGGCATGATTGGAGCCGTCGATGAACTTGGTCGGCGGGAAATTACCGTTGAGGAATTCAATCGACGTCTGAATGATCTTCAGCAGGCGACCACTGATGCGGAAATCAGGCAGTTCGCAACCGATCTGCTGGAGGCCGCAAATGCAACGGACGAGAACGGCGATAGCCTCGCTGCTTTCGGCCAGCGCATCGACGCAGCGGCTACCAAGCTGCGACAGGCTCGTGGTGAGATCATCGAAACCACCGAGGCGACCGAAGAGACCAACAAGGTATTCGATCAGACCGCATCCCTCGCCAAGTACACCGAGGCAATCGACATCCTCAAGGGCAAGCTGCCCGAGTTGTCTGCAGAAATGAAGCATCTCGCTGAACTGGCCGAGATCAATTCCGCTGCATTCACGGCGATGAGCGAAGCCGTGAAGATGGGCGACTTCGGCATGATGGCGCAGGCCTTCAGTCTTTGGTCGCAGAACTTCAACGCGATTCAGGCTGGTCAGGTCTCCGGCGCCGTCAACGGCTCACTGGTGGACAAGATTATTGGCGTCGAGAGCGCCGGCAATGCCAATGCCAAAAACCCCAATTCTTCGGCGACCGGCCTTGGACAGTTCATCGAGTCCACCTGGCTCGACATGTTCAAGAAATACTTCCCTGAGATTGCCGCAGGCATGTCCAATGCCGCAATCCTGGAGAAGCGCACCGATCCCACGATCTCACGCGAGATGGTCGATCTGTACGCGCAGGAGAATGCACGTTTCCTGCAGCAGTTCGGTCTGGTCATCAACGATGCCAACCTCTACCTCGCCCACTTCCTTGGTCCGCAGGGCGCGCAGAAGCTCTTGCAGGCCAGCCCCGGCACGCCTGTTTCGCAGATCCTTGAACCCGGGCAGATCAGCGCCAATGGGTCGATCCTCGAAGGCAAGAACGCTGGTCAGGTTATCGCGTGGGCACAGCAGAAGATGGGCATCACGACGCAGGAACTGGCTGTCCGCGAGCGGATGTCCGAACTGGATCAGGAAGCCCTCGACAAGACGCTCGAGCAGAATACCGCCACTCAGGAACGCCTGACGCAGGGTGAGTTCGAGATCGAGCAGCAGAAGCTCATTCAGGCCGGCAAGGAACGGGAAGCCGAAGTCCAAGCTGCGATTGCCGCGGCGCGAGCCGAGAACCCGGCGATCACCGAGGCCGAGATCGAGCAGATCCGGTTGCAGACCGAAGAGCTCTACAATCTGAAGAACGCCGTGGATGAGAAGGCTGCCGCCGAAGAGCGCGTCAACCAGCTCTATCAGCTGCGCCAGCAACTTCTCGAGCAGATGCGCATGGCTCAGGAAATGGGCGACCAGACCCAGGCGCTCAATCTCGAAACCCGGATCGGCGAAGTCAATCTTCAACTGGATGGCGCAATTCAGAAGGCCATCGCCATGTGGCAGGCAGTGGGTGGCCCGGAGGCAGATGCTGCCATCGCCAAGCTTCAGACCCTGGGCATGTCGGTGCAGAACGTCGGCACCAAGATGAGCTTCCTTGGCCTGTCCATGCAGCAGTGGGGCAATCTCGCCGGCAGCTTCGCCGATGGTATCGTGGGCACGCTCGACAGTTTCGCACAGGCAATTGTCAACGGATCCAACGCTGTCGCGGAGCTCGGCAAAGCCTTCCTTCAGTTCGCCGCCGACTTCCTGCGCCAGATCGCGGCGATGATCCTAAAGCAGGTGATGTTCAATATGCTGCAGAGCTTATTCCCGGGCTTGCCTATCGGTCATACAGGGGGCGTTGTGGGCACGAAAGCCATTGGCGGCGGCAATGGTCGCATCGCCAACACTGGCTGGATGCAGCAGGCCCTCACGTACCATACCGGCGGCGTGGCCGGGCTGAAGCCCGATGAGGTCAATGCTACCTTGCGGGTCGGCGAAGAGATCCTGACCGAAGAGGATCCGAGACATCGCAACAACGCCGGCCGCGAGGACCAAGGTGGACCGGCAGGCGCTGGTCAACAGCAGGCACTGAAACAGGTTCTTGTTTTCGATCCTTCTGAAATCAGCGCCGCGATGACCACCAAGCATGGCGAGTCCGCAATCATGACTGTCATCAGGTCCAATCGCAGCACATTACGACAAATCTTGGGGTCGTGATTCAGCCTGCCGAAATAACCTGACCAACACGCCAGCAGTAGTCGTCTGAACCACCGTAACAAGCGAACCATATTTGAGAATGTCATGGACCCAATCACTCTCATATTCGCCTTGGGCGCGCTGATCGCCTCCTACATGATCACCGCGATGTTCATGCCGAAGCCGGAAACTCCAAAACCCTCCGCTTTGGAAGATTTTGACTTCCCTCAAATCGACGATGGTGCCCCGCAGACCGTCATTTTTGGCGATGTCTGGATCTCTGACTGGCAAGTCCTTTGGTATGGCAACATGCGGACTTCCGCCGTCAAAGCTGACCAAGCTAGCAAGTGATCTGCATAAACGCGATCAATTCATATGCAGTTCGCTTTGCGAGATGTTATCTTAAGTATAGGCCGACTTCGCACCCCACAGCCCCAACTATGCTGCGCTTTCAAAGAACGCTCTGAGGACCTTTCGAGAAGCTACCCAACGGCGCTTGCCAACTTGTCGGGCAGCTGGGATCGAACCGTTCTCGAGCATATGGAAACAAGCTCGTTCAGTGATCCCCAAATATTCTGCGATGGCTTTCGCGCCCCATATTAACTCGAGCGACTCTGGTTCAACGGATTGCGCCAATTTTCCACCTTGAGGCCCATCCATGGCCAATAGTCAGATCTAAATATGGCTAATAGCCATACTTGCGTCAAGAGAGGAAATGATGGCTTTTAGCCTTACCCTTCGAGAGGTCAGGTTTAATGCCCAAAGACATCGTTCAGCCGCTGGACAAGTATGTTGTACGTTTCCCAGATGGTTTGAGAGATAAGCTGAAGGCGGCGGCTGCAAAGAACAACCGATCTCTGAACGCCGAGATCGTGTTTCGATTGGGAGGGTCGGACGAGTTTGAGGGCGAGGAACGCTCCGATAGTAATTTCGGGGTGGCTGACGACGGTAGTGAGGGTCTGAGTAGCAAAGCTGTTCAACAAGCGCTCAAACTTGCTACTGACGCCCTTGAACGGACCGTTGCGGATCATCGCAAAACCCTTTCTCAAGAGCGATACATGTTGTCGCAAATCCGACTTATGCGAGCTCTCTTAGATCAAGTTGCGTCTACTGACGGAAACTTGCCACACGAACTTCTCGCGATCATTCGCATGCTCAGTCAAGCCTCTACTGACGCGGATTCTACCGACGAGAGGGTGGCGGCTTTAGTGCAGGAAGCCCTCAATGCTATTGAGCAGATGGATGAGCAGGAAGCACTAAAATGAGCGTACGTAAGCGGACTTGGCTTACCAAAGGCGTACTACATCAGGGCTGGCAGGCAGACTACACCGATGCCAGTGGCAACCGACATCGCAAGCAGTTCAAACTGAAAAAAGATGCCGAGGCGTTTGAGAAGCGCGCGGTGACGGAAGTTACTGATGGAACTCACATCGCTGAGAGCGATGGTATCACCGTTCAAGAAGCTGGAGCTCACTGGATTAAAGCGAAAATCCGCTCCGGCCGAGAACAGGCGACAATTGCCCAATACCAGCAGCACCTCAGCCTCCATATCATTCCCGCAATTGGTCACCTCAAACTTCACGCTTTGACGCCAGTGACCCTCAGCGGATTTGAGGATTTTCTGATCGAAGGCAAGCGCTCACCTGCAATGGTAAAGAAAATCATGGTGAGCCTAGGCAGCATTCTTGCAAACGCTCAAAAGCGAGGCAACGCCAACAGGAATGTTGTGCGAGATATGAGGGGCCTAGGCAATGGAAGCGACGCGCGCGCCGAAAAACGCGCGAAAGCTAGGTTGCGCGTCGGCGTTGACATCCCTACTCCGTCAGAGATTAGAGGCATCCTCGGTGCCCTCCGCGACCACTGGCGCCCGCTTTTTATGACTGCGATCTTCACTGGCTTGCGCGCTTCCGAGCTGCGAGGATTAGCGTGGGAGAACGTAGACTTAAATAGGGCCCGCATACACGTTCGCCAGCGTGCGGACCGATACAATTCCATTGGACGGCCGAAATCTGAGGCGGGTGAGCGATATGTGCCGATCCCACGGCAGCTAGCAAATGTACTGAGCGAGTGGCGTTTGATTTGCCCTGGAAAGAAATCAGGAAATTATAGTGCCAGTGGCGAGCCTGCAAGGGTGCTCGACTTAGTCTTTCCGAACGGCTTAGGAAATGTCGAGAGCCTTGGAAACATCATCAATCGGGGCTTTGGACCAACACAGGTGCGAGCCGGTATCGTCGTTGATACCGGCAAGGTCGATCAGGACGGGATACCGATACCCGGTGCGAAATACAGCGGCATGCATGCGCTGCGCCATTTCCACGCCAGTTGGCTGATCAATCCGGCAAAGTCCGGCGGGCTAGGTTTGTCGCCCAAGGAAGTTCAGGAGCGCCTCGGCCATTCGTCAATCGTCATTACGATGAACACGTACAGCCACCTATTCGAGCGCTTGGACGATGGAAACGAAATGAGTGAGGCTGCGGAAGCGTTACTTCAATAACGTAGCCGCCTCAACGGCATGTGCCTTTTATGTGCCAAGGATTCGCCGGGACCTTCGAGAAATGTCAGGAAATGCAGGGAATTAGCTACGACACATCGACGGCCCAGGATCCTAGCTAATTAAGCCGATCTTCCACGTAAGACTCTGAAAGAATTGAAGAATTTGTGGTGCCCGGGACCGGAATCGAACCAGTGACACGCGGATTTTCAATCCGCTGCTCTACCAACTGAGCTACCCGGGCAGTGGGGCTTTGGGCCCCAGGGCGTCACGCCATGGCGGGCTTATAGGGGATGGGTTTGGGGTGCGCAAGCGGGAAAAGGGCTTGTGGAAAAGGAGTTTGGATTATTCCGCATGCGCAATGCCAATGCCCGCTTTTCCATCGCACAGGAGGTCGTTCGGAACTTTGCCATATTGTCAGCTCGAACAGCATTCGACCACTTAAGGCGCCCCCGCTTTTTTTCAGATGGCGGCGAGAGGCATCGTCCCTAACTGATCTATCTGATGTTGGGCCAAGATCAGCGGCCTGGAGTATTCCGGCGCGGGGATTCCAGCAGCAGGCACTGCCCGACGGCCGGCAGCGGTCTATCCCTCACTATTTGGGCCTAGACAACCTCCTTGGCCCTTAGCCCTTAGCCCTTAGCCCTTAGCCCTTAGCCCTTGCCCTGGGCTCAAGGCCCAGGCCATTGCGCGGCTCGGTTTGCGACAATCAATACGAGATGCCGCGAGATCCCCATGGCATCAGGCCTTGTTTGCCGACAGCATTGCAGCCTGCAGCGAACCGACCCCGGCGCCTCGTGCGTGAGGGTGACATCTCAGGCCCAGTCCGAGATTGCACATTCTCCGCTGCGCATTCGAAAAGCCAGGCTTGCCACACTGCCGACAGCGTCCGGCAACAGGTTCCGAGGTCGCCCGAAAGGCGACTGGTCAGAAGTTGGCTGTGAGGCGAAGTGAACCTTGCCTTGCAAAACATGGGACTTGGGTTGATGTCCAAGCGGCTCCCGCCATAGACGATACCTGGTCATCATCATGGCGGCAGGTAGGGTATGCATGCCAGGCATGAGGTTGCCCATCCTGATGGGGGTATGTAGCGCATGCCGCTTTATCCGCAGGCCAACGCATTGGGCGGTATTCCTTTTGCCAGAGAACAACAGGTAGACCTGCAACGGTGCGTGGGTGAACCACGAAAATGATCGTGGTCGTCGCGATGACGTATTCCGGCGCCTGCCGCTTTCGGAAACACATGCGTCGCTGTGAGGCCCACCTATTGGAATGAAGCCCGCTACTCGGGGCAGATCAATTCGCCGGCTTTGCCTAGTTCTCGTCGTCGCCGTTTGACGTGATATCCCCGTCATCGCGCGGCTCATCATCCCTTGCCGGAATGACGTAGCTGTCGCTCAGCCAGCGGTTGAGGTCGACGTCGGCGCAGCGTTTCGAGCAGAAGGGCTTCCACTCTTCCACCGTCGCGCGACCGCAGATGGGGCATTTGCGTGTCGACATCAGATGCCCGAAGACTGGTTGAGCCAGTTGAAATGCACCGGATAGCCCTCGCCGGCGAGAACCTGGGCGGTCTCCATCAGCGGCAGGCCGACGACGCCGGTATAGGAGCCGGAGAGTTTGACCACAAAGGCACCGGCAATGCCCTGGATGGCATAGCCGCCGGCCTTGTCGCGCCATTCGGCACTCGCCAGATAGGCTTCCATTTCGCGGGTAGAGAGACGCTTGAACCGCAGGCGGGCTTCCACCAGGCGTTGACGCTTGGCACCCGAGGGCGTGAGCACGGTCAGCGCGGTATAGACGCGATGCGAACGACCCGAGAGCAGGCGCAGGCATTCGCTGGCCTCTTCCATGGTCTCGGCCTTGGGCAGGATGCGGCGGCCGACGGCCACGACCGTATCGGCGGCAAGCACCAGCGCACCCTGGCCAAAGCCGGCGGAACGGGCCTTGTGCTGGGCTGTCAGCGCCTTGAGATCGGCGAGGCGGGTCGCGAGCTTGCGCGGGAGTTCACCCTTTTCGGGCGTCTCATCGACATGGGCCGGAACCAGATGTTCGGGCTCGATGCCGATCTGGTTGAGCAGCGCAAGCCGGCGCGGCGAGGCGGAGGCCAGGATCAGATCCGGACGACTGGCCATCTCAGCCTACTTGAAGCGGTAGGTGATACGACCCTTGGTCAGGTCATAGGGCGTCATTTCGCACAGGACCTTGTCGCCAGCCAGAACGCGGATGCGGTTCTTGCGCATGCGGCCTGCCGTATGGGCAATGATCTCGTGCTCGTTTTCCAACTTGACGCGGAACGTCGCATTGGGGAGCAATTCAGTCACCACGCCCGGAAATTCGAGCACTTCTTCCTTCGCCATACTGTCTCCTGATGGACCCATAGGGGCATAGCTTGCCGGCCACGGGTCGGAAAGTGGGTTCTACCTACTGCAATTCAATGTGTTTGTGAACCACTGGAAATCAATGGTTCAAGCCGATCGCGTACGCGCTTGCGCAGGCTGTCGCGCAAGTCGCGATAGGCCCCCAGAACGAGTTCGCGATTGCCTTCCACCAGCGAGGGGTCCGAAACATGCCAATGCTCAACGGCACCAGCCTCGAGTTCCTTGCGGGACACGGCTTCCGGGGCGTCGTCGGAAAGGGTGATGACCAGGTCGAAGCGGTTGGCAACCAGCTCGTCAAGGATATGGGGTGTGTGCACGCTCATATCAATGCCGATCTCTTCCATGACCTCATGCACGAACTGATCAGCCTTGCCGCCATTGACGCCGACCGAGCGGGCGATGATGCGACCGGGGAAGGCCTGGCGGGCGAGAGCCGCGGCGATGGGCGAGCGGACGGAGTTCATCGAGCAGACGAACAATACCGAGGGCAGCTCGCTGGTCGCCTCGTCGATACGGCTGGCATAGGGCTGGACGGCACAGATGAGGGTGAAGAGGCGCCGGGCGGTGTTGAGGTCGATGATGATCTTGTTGGTCAGCCGTGTGCGCAGCAGTTCGGCGGCGTCGTTGTGCATGCCGCGGCGGGCCATGTCGACGGTTTCGATCTGGAAGGGCTGGGCCGAGCGGATGGCCTCGTAATAGGCATCGCGGATGCGGAAATAGTCGCGGATCAGGCGGCGGAACGGGGTGAGCGACAGGTAATGGGCGGCGATGGGCTGGAAGGTTTCCGGATGGCGCACGTCGAGGACGATGAAATTGCCCGTGATCGACATATGCAGGGCGAAGGGTCCGGTGGCGGTGACGCGGGCGGGGCGAAAGCTGTTGTCTTCGAGCAGATCATAGATGGCGATGCGCCACTCGTGCACCTCGTCGGGATTGATCGAGGTGATGGTATTGGGGTCGAGCGTGACGGTGACCAGGCGGTCCTTGTCTTTGGGTTTGGCCTGGCTTTCCATCGTGATGCTCAATGGTTGAGCCTTATCGAAACCGAACGGCCATGGCCGTCGAGACCTTCGACTTCGGCCAGTGTGACCGCTGCCTGGCTGAGCGCGGCGAGCGAGGTCGGATCGCAGCCCAGGATCGAGGTGCGCTTGACGAAATCGAGCACACCGAGGCCCGAGGCGAAGCGGGCCGTGCCGGCGGTGGGCAGGACGTGGTTGGAGCCGCCGACATAGTCGCCAATGGCTTCGGGCGTGTGGTGGCCAAGGAAGATCGCGCCGGCATGGCGGATCGACGGCAGGATGGACTGCGGATCGTCCACGGCCAGCTCGACATGTTCGGAGGCAATGCGATTGGACAGTTCCACGCCTTCGCTGAGCGAGGGCACGGTGATGATGGCGCTGAGCTCGTCCCAGCCTTCGCGGGCATGGGCAGGATTGGGGAGCGTCGCTATCTGGCGATCCACCTCACCGGCCACGGCATCGCCCAGGCCCTTTTCGGTGGTGACGAGAATGGAGCGGGCCCCTGCCCCGTGTTCCGCCTGGGCGATGAGATCGGCGGCAACCCAGGCCGGATTGGCGGAGCCATCGGCGAGGACGAGGACTTCGGAAGGACCGGCGATCATGTCGATGCCGACCTTGCCGAAGACCTGGCGCTTGGCGGCCGCGACATAGGCATTGCCGGGGCCGGTGATCTTGTCGACAGGAGCGATGCTCTTGGTGCCATAGGCGAGCGCGGCGACGGCCTGGGCGCCGCCGATGCGGTAGATTTCGGTAATGCCGGCGATCTTGGCGGCGAGCAGGATGGCGGCTGCAATCTGGCCATCGGGCGTCGGCACGACCATGGCGATGCGCGCGACGCCGGCCACCCTGGCCGGGACGGCATTCATCAGCACCGAGGACGGATAGGAGGCAAGGCCACCGGGAACATAGAGCCCGACGGCATCGACCGGGGTCCAGCGGGTGCCAAGGGTCACACCCAGCGCATCGGTATAGATATGATCTTCCGGCTTCTGCTTTTGGTGATGCGCCTTGATGCGATCATGCGCGGTTTGCAGGGCCGAGCGGACTTCCGGGGTGACGCGGGCGGCGGCCTCGTCGATCTCGTCTTCGGTGATGCGCAGGTCGGCGGCGCTGGCATAGTTTGTGCGATCGAAGCGGTTGGTCAGCTCCAGCACGGCCGCATCGCCGCGCTGACGGACATCGGCAATGATGCCGGCAACGACATCGTTGACGTCCTTGCTGGATTCGCGCTTGCCATCGAGCAATTGCTGGAAGAGCGGGGCGAAATCACTGTCGGCGCTGTCGAGGCGGAGGACCATGCAAAATTCCTAGTCTAGGGCGTGGGCCGGCTTGGCCGTTGCGGCCCAGGCAGCGCCCAGATCGGCGAGGCGCGCCTCGAGGCATTCAACGCCCAGGCGCACCGTGCCACCGCCGGCAAAGCTGAGTTCGACGATGCCGGCCGGGCCGTCGATCGGGGTGAAGGTGATGGCAAGCAGATTGAGCACGCCCTCGGGGGCGGCGGGATCAAAGCCATTGGTGGCAACGGACTGCACGCCATCGAAATGCAGCGCCGCGCGCTTGCGCAGGCCCTTGTCGCGACGCCCCTGCCCCGAGGTCCAGTCAAAGCGGTTCATCAACAGCGCAAAGCGGCGATCACCGCGGGCATAGCCCATGTCGGGGACACGCACGACGGCGTCCTGCACATGGGCGGAAAGGACTTCGAGGTCTTCGGCATCAAGCGCGATGAGCTTGAGATCGGTCATGGTGCGGTCTGTCCCCTGTGAGCGTCATCGCCATGATCTGGTCACGCCCCATTCGATCTACAAGCTTGGGCGCGATGGGGCAATGCGAAGACGTGCGAAAGCGCCGCCTGCAATGCGGTTTTCACGGATGACGGGCGGCCATTGGCCCAGAAACTACTAGTGAAGTGCGAGCCAATGGCCGCCCGTCACGGCCTGGAGTTTCCTCACCGGGTCCGGAACTCACCGGGGACATTATTGCAAGCCCAGGTGCCGACTTTCAGCCCGGCCAAATGGGCGCCCCATCTCCAGCCTCCCCGCCCGGTGCTGCGTCGGCACCGCGTGTATGACGGGAATGGGGAGAGTATGGGGGAGGATTCAGGGGGCGTGGAAAAGTCGGGTGAAAAAAGTCGCAAGCAGCTGAGGGCGCGGGAGTAATTCGGCTTTAGAAACGGGGATTGGGGGCCGCGATGCCAACCTTCTCCCCTTGAGGGAGAAGGTTGGTCCGGTGGCTGGGGAGGGCTCATGGCCTAGCGAACTAAAAACGCCCCACTGGGGCGTTTTTGCCTTTGGCCGTTCGCTAGCCCGCAAGCCGCTCGATCTCGGCGCCGCAGCGGCCCAGCTTTTCCTCGAGGCGTTCGAAGCCGCGGTCGAGGTGGTAGATGCGGTTGACCACGGTTTCGCCCTTGGCGGCGAGGCCGGCGATGACCAGCGAGACCGAAGCGCGCAGATCGGTGGCCATGACCTGGGCGCCCTTGAGCTGGGACTTGCCGTGGATGGTCGCCAACTGCCCATCAACCGAAATCTCGGCGCCGAAGCGGGCGAGTTCGGCGACATGCATGTAGCGGTTTTCGAAGATGGTTTCGCGAATGTGGCTGGTGCCTTCGGACATGGTCATCAGCGCCATGAACTGGGCCTGGAGGTCGGTCGGGAAGCCGGGGAAGGGGTCGGTGTCGACATCGACCGGGGCAATGCCATTGCCGTTGCGCTGGACGCGCAGGCCATTGGCCTCGGTGGTGAGGCTGACGCCGGTCTGCCCCAGGATATCGAGCGCCGACTGCAGGTGTTCCGGCCGCGCGCCCTTGAGCAGGACATTGCCGCCGGTCATGGCGGCGGCCATGGCGAAGGTGCCGGTCTCGATACGGTCGGGGATGACATCGACGGTGGCGCCATGCAGCTTTTCCACGCCCTCGACGGTGAGGGTGCGCGTGCCGATGCCGGTGATTTTTGCACCCATGGCGACGAGGCATTCGGCGACATTGGTGATTTCGGGTTCCTGGGCGGCATTTTCCAGAATGGTGGTGCCACGGGCGAGCGCAGCGGCCATCAGCAATGTGTGGGTGGCGCCGACCGACACTTTCGGGAACTTGATATGGGCGCCGACGAGGCCGCCCTTGGGCGCCTTGGCGACGACATAGCCGTCGTCGATGTCGATCTCGGCCCCCAGTTCCTTGAGGCCATAGAGGAAGAGATCCACGGGGCGCGTGCCGATGGCGCAGCCGCCGGGGAGCGAGACGCGGGCCTCGTGGCAGCGGGCGAGCAGCGGGCCGATGACCCAGAAGCTGGCGCGCATCTTGGAGACCAGTTCATAGGGCGCGGTGGTGTCGACGATATCGGCGGCATGGAAGGTCATGCGCTGGCCGACGCCTTCTTCCTCGCCACGGCGGCGGCCGTGCACGGCGATATCGACACCGTGGTTTTCGAGGATGCGTTCGAGCTGCTTGACGTCGGCGAGGCGCGGCACATTCTGCAGCACCAGCGGCTCGTCGGTGAGCAGCGAAGCGATCATCAAGGGGAGAGCGGCATTCTTGGCACCCGAAATGGTGATTTCACCATTGAGCGCATTGCCACCGATCAAACGGATACGGTCCAATTGTCTTGTCCTATATGGCGGGCGTCAGAGCCCATCTACCTGGAATGGAGGTAGGCCAAGTCCTAGTTGCCACGTAAGCCAGACTCGCCGTCTCGTTCTGAATGCCGGCCCACCAAATCGGCCGCCGGCTGGTCGTCTGATAGTCACCCGAAACTGGTTTACGGTTTATTGACCGTATCACTCCCGGGGGCAGAATTGGGCTCCGGTGCCTGACGCTCCGAATCGGCGCGTGCCTTGGCCTGCCCCTTCCGGCGCTTGAGGTTCTCGCGGAGCTTTACGGCCAATCTTTGCTCGCGCAAAGCGGCCTGTTCGGTTTTGCTCATGTGCGTCGCCTGGGCGCCATCCGGAATCGCATTCTGCTTGCGACGGTTGATAGGCGCTTTTTAGTCTTGCGTCGAGATAATGCCTATGGCAAAGGAGCCCCCGTCGCGCCGGACATGTCCCGCGACGACCACAGCGGTCGCCATTGATGCCCCGCTCCCGATGCTGCCGTAGCTCAGTGGTAGAGCACCCCCTTGGTAAGGGGGAGGCCGACAGTTCAATCCTGTCCGGCAGCACCATTCTATCTCCTTGATAGAAAACAACTTCCTGATTTTGTTGACCTATCTGGCTCCTCCGTTGATACACAGGGGTGACACACATGGTCCTTTCTATGCCGCGCCCGTACAAACACAAAGCCACTGGGGTCTATTGGTATCGCCAGCGCGTTCCTGCCCACGTTATGTCCGTGGCGAAGGGGCAGACCGTCTCGGTCATCGTGAGTGGTACGGTGCTGCGCAGGACGGTCGGGGAGGCGCTAGTGGTCACCCTCGCGACAAAAGAACCTGCCGAAGCGAAGCTCCGGGCTAGTGCGGTGCAGTCCCAGTTCGATGCCATCTGGATTGCTTTTGCCAAGCCTCCAGAGCGTCTTACCCTCAAAGAGATAGTCGCCCTTGCCGGGGAAGCGTTTCGAGGTTTTCAGGCGTTCGAGGATAATCCTGGGGACCCTGAAAAGTGGCGGGACGTGGTCGAGGCCAATGCCGCTGCTTTCAGAGGCGACCCGCTGTACATCGGTTCAGCCAGCGAAAAACGTATGCTCTCTTTCGTTGCCCGCTTCGGCCCATTCGTTGACGCCGTCTTGCGGACGCACCAGAAGCGCGTGGACGGCCACACGTATGGATTGTTGCTGGAACACTTCGGCAAGGCACTGACTGATGCCGCCAACCTACTTCTCAAGAGAGCGGAGGGGGATTTCAGCCCGGATGACCGAGGCAAGAAATACCCTGCCGTGATCCGGAAATCTGCGAACCGGAAGTCGTCGGACCGCGGCCTGACGTTCGACATGCTCATCGACCACAAGCAGAAGACACAGACGCGCAGCGCCCGAACTTTTGCTACCTACCGCAACAAGGTTTCCGACTTCGCCCGCTTCATCGGTCATGACGACGCGCGGCAAGTGACGAAAGATGACGTGCGCAGGTGGCGGGATGACCTTATCGAGCGTGGTCTAGCAAGGAAGACTATCAACGATCAGTACCTCGCCGCTCTGAAATCCGTTTTGGCGCACGGCGTGAAAGAGTTCGACCTAGTAGCAAACGTGGCGGGCACGATCAGAGATGAGAGAAACGACCCGGCACCTAAGGGCTCTAAGGATTACACGGCGGAGCAAGCTCGGACCATTCTTGCCGCGACTTTCAGGGGTGTCCGAAAGGACGTGGCGCTCCCCTATCGTCGTGCCATCTTCTGGGCACCATGGATTTGTGCCTATACCGGGCTTCGGGTCAGCGAGGTCACGCAGTTACAGGGGACCAGCGTATTGTGGGAAGGGGGCATCCCCTATCTGATGATCAGGCCAGAAGATGGGGGAACCAAAGGCGGGAATGCTTGGACGGTGGGCATCCACCAACACCTCATAGACCTTGGATTGCTGGACATGTTCAAGGCCGTGGGGAGCGGTCCAGCATTCTACACTCCCTATCCACCGGGCGAGGACTTATCCAAGGTCCTAAACCATCGGTCCAAGGACGCCGCCGAACGAGTGGCAGAATGGGTGCGCGATGAGGTCGGTATCGTACCTCCCGGCGGGCGACCAAACCATGCTTGGAGGCACGCTTTCACGACTGCATCTCGCGACGTTTCCATGGACAAGGAAACACGCGACTACATGATGGGCAGTCGATCCACCACTGACGCACGTGAGGGTTATGGCGGCTTCACACCAAGAAAAATAACGGCCGAAATCAACAAGCTCCCCCGCATTGACATAGTGGAAACCGACTGGCGACCGTTGGTAGACCGTGTCGCCCCTCTCGCTCTACGCGGCTCTTCGCCAACGAAGCGCATCCGCAAACCACCGAATAGACGCAAAAAGGCCCCGCCAGCGCCCCATAGGGGAAACCAGCGAGGGCCTACCAGGAATTGTGATGCCAAATGAAGGTGCGCCAGCGTGTTGTCAGGCTATTTGCTTGCTGTGCCGAGTGCTTCGTCTTCGAGCTTGCGAACTTTCGACCAAGCCTCCGCAACTCGCTTGCGAACCGCAAGAATGTAATCGACCCGCCAAATGACCCAGAGCGACCAAGTCTCGCCTACCCTATCTCGGGCCGCATTTGCCATTTCGCTCATATCATCTTCGCCATGCTCTGCATCTGGGCCAGAGGTCGAATGGCGGAAAGTGGTGTTCAGCAACATGAGTTCATCACGTAGCGTAGTGGTGAGCCTAATTCCCCGCTGCTCCAAAAGGTAGTCTACAGCGTAACCACGGGTAGAACTCCTCTCAAGAGCTTCGATAAGCTCAAATAGTCTGTCGACGACAGCACTGACTTCCTTGGGCCAAAATTCAAATAGCCGGTGGTAGTTCTCGGTGTCATAGGACTGGAGCAATGACGACAGACGGAATACGGCCGGTCTTATTTTCTCAAGGTGGGCTAGGTATTCCTCCAGTTCCAACGCCACGCCCTTGATATTTGGGATCGCTGAGGCCGAGGACTGACGCCGCGCTTCTCGAAGTTGGATATAAACAGGTCGTCCCACGACTATGGCAGCGACAAGGGCGATAACGGCGGCAACTAGCTCCTGATAATCCTTCACCCACCACAGGGAGACAAGGCGTTCCAACCAAGCTATGGGCGCGTCGTTGCAGAGCCGGTCGAACAAGGCAAAGCAGCCAGACCGCTGATACCAAAACATCACGTACAGCGCGCCCCAAAGGGCGGCAAAGACAGAGATCATTGTCCATAGGGATTTTCTGGTCACTTCGCGTGTTCCCTACAAATTGGGTGTACCATCGAGAAGCGACCTATCGGGTATTCGGAACGACCCCGTATTTCCTAAATTGGGGCAGCAACTCGCCAACCATTTCGAACACGCCTTTGAACTTGACCAGCAGCGCCCTCATAGCCCGGTCGATCTCCTCGGCGTTTTGAATGTCGGCAATGTGAATGTCGTTGCTTCGCAGGAATTTCGAGAACTTTTTGCCTTCGTTGGCAGCACCCTTCTGAAATCCAACCAACTTGGGGTGGTTCTGGGCCGCTGCATCCCGAATGCTGGCGACAAGGGCACTACGGAACTCGAAAGGTGCGGCAGGTCCGACCTCGGCAATCAGTGACAAGCTGCCCGAGCCCGCGTCCATGTCCTCGTTCAGTTGGAACCAGCAGATCAGGGGATATTCTGCCCACCAGCCGTCACAACCCTCCCAGGTTAGTTCTTGGTCAAAGCCATCCACCCACAGTTTCGGTAGGAAACTTGCCTGAAAGTGATTGTGATAGCTGTACACAAACCACTGATCCCCAACCTGAAACTCGTTGTGGTAGGTCAACTGCTCGCCGAAGACACTTTCGACGGCCAGTATGAAATCGGTCCTCGCACCATGCTCCATGATGAAATCGAGTACCTTCCGATGGGAGCGATATAGCTGGCGCGCCAAAGCCTCCATTTCATCCCGTTCGCTGCTCATGCCCGTAGCCTCTCGAATAACTTCCAAATAGTGCCCGACGAACATCGCAACGTCGGTGCGTAGTGTTTCGGAATTTGCCTCCAACACGTCAGGTAGAATTTCGCAAATCGACGCATAAAGGATGGGCACATAACCGTCGTCGGCCGGTTCCTCGTCGTGCAACGTTAAGAAAACGCCCCGAACCTTGAGTATCCCCTCCTGCGGCTCGAAGATCGACTTCACACGCTCGGCGTACTTAGAAAGCTGGCCTTCGTGCTGGGTGCTATTGAACTTATTCTCGATGATGAACGCCCACTTGAGCCGTGGCAGAAGAACGAAAATGTCGATGTTCTGCCATTCACGTCGAACCTCTGCATCCCTTAGGTCCGCTTGTGAAATCTCCAAGGCGCTGGGACTGCCCAAGTGGCTTTGACCGCGCATCGCCTCGCTAAGAAAGGCGCGAAGGAACTTGTCCTCGAGGCCGTGGGTCTCACGGGGGTCCAGTAGCCAAGCCAGAATAGCGGAATGCCGGATTTCCATGCTCTGCATCCGCATGGTCTTGATTGGATTGAACCGGTTTAGGTATGTGCCAAGTCGATGAAGATCCTGATTGTTGACGAAAAGTTCTTCGAGGTCATCGTGCTTCATGTACGACCACAAATGCTTGCTGAAACCGCTGCCAGCTTTGGGCTGATTTGATGCGGGCGGCAAGCATCTCCGATCATACCCGCCAAGCCCTATCATTCGAGGCAACCTGACCGGCAAAGCAGATGACCCCGGAGGCAAGTGCCGGAGCCATCTAATTGTGCATCGAGTAGCTATGCCGCTGCCAAGAACGGGTCCATGCCCTCTCGCGCCAGTGCATCCGCCCGCTCGTTTAGAAGGTTGCCAGCGTGGCCTTTGGTCCAAAGCCATTCGATATCGAGCCCCTGAACCGTCTGGTCCAGCTTCTCCCATAGCTCTCGGTTCTTGACCGGCTTTTTGTCGCTGGTTCGCCAGCCGTTGGCTTTCCATTTCTCCAGCCGCGTGGACATGCCGAGTACGACATATTCGCTGTCGCTGTGGACCTTGATTGGCAATGCTGGGTCGAAACCCTCGCTGGTCGCGAGGAGACCAATTCCGTGGATGGCAGCGGTAAGCTCCATCTGGTTATTGGTGGTGGCAGGGAGACCTCCGCAATGCTCCTGCCGATGGGCTGGATTGCTGCCGTCCCAGTGGATGATGATTGCTCCCCAGCCTCCGGGGCCGGGATTGCCGGAGCAAGCACCGTCCGTGTGGATGGAGTAGTCGGTGTAACTCGGTGGCATAGCAATGCCGTTGTCAGACGCGCTCATGCGGTCTTCTCCTTGGTATGTCGGTTTTGTTTTGGGTTGGTTGTGGGCTTCCGTAATCTACCCACCACTAATCATGGTGATGTAGACGAGACCCGATAGGTGCCAGAATGGCATTACGTTGAGCGATGAGCTTGTCTAGCTGACGACGGCGAATACCCTCGAACTTGCTCACGACCTGCTGGGTCACCCCGATGATCCTTGCCTTCTCGGTCTGTGAGAGGCCGGGGTAGTGATAGACCAGCCAGCAGACTTGCTCCTGTACTGGCATGTCGGGGTTCTTCCGCAGTTCCCGAAAGGCGGCCAGATGGTCCCGTGCGGTTTGCCCTTGGGTGGACAGTTCGGAGAACTCACCTACAGCGTCGTCCCACCGCTCCTCAATCCAAGCACGACCTTCTGGACCGATCACGTCGAACGGCGTGCCACGGTATGAGCGTTGCCGCTTTCCCCATCCGCGCTCTGTCACCCAATCAGCGAGCCGGAGACGGAGATTACGGCTGTGGCCCTCGGAGACAAGAAAACCGAGTTCGACAAGGAGGGCGCGGACCCGCCGAGGACCGACGCCTTTCAGATTGCCGAGTTCGGTCAGGGTGATCCAATCGCCTATGCTGACCCGGAGGACTTCCCCCGTAGCCCTGTCGAGTTGGTCTTGGTGGTACTCCATCAGGCCGCAAGGTTCGTGGTCGGCTTGACCTCGGGGGTAAGCCTTCGGATGACCTCCAGCTTCTCCCTGATCTCCCGCAAAATACGAAGGGGTTCGACCACGTTGTCCGGCACCCAACCATAGTTGCAGAGCCGCTTGAGGTATCGCGCATCGCGGGAGGCGGAGGAGAGGACGGAGCGGAGGTCTGCCCAATCAGGTTCAACTGGACGGTTCCCGGCGGTCTCGGCCTGGCGCAATGGCAATGCCAGCGACAAGGCCATGAAGTGCAGCTCGACATGAGCCACAAGGCGTACAGTGGAAGGAATATGCGGGTCCGCTTTCTTGCCCCCGGCGAGGGCTCTGGCGAGGTCCCTGACGGCGTAGAGGGCGGATTGCTTGAGGTTGTAGGTGGATTGGCTTTCGAGGAGCGCGCGGGCTTCCTCTGGGGCTGGAGGGTTAGGAGAAG
The DNA here is from genome assembly GCA_029202405.1 of Candidatus Devosia phytovorans. Classification (NCBI taxonomy): domain Bacteria; kingdom Pseudomonadati; phylum Pseudomonadota; class Alphaproteobacteria; order Hyphomicrobiales; family Devosiaceae; genus Devosia; species Candidatus Devosia phytovorans. Next base: position 2,807,972 of record CP119312.1, read on the forward strand.
GCGGGTCCGTAGTGATGGTGTTGGTGTCGATGGTGCTTTCGCTGGCGACCATGGGTGACCTTTCGATTGTGTTGGGGGTGCTGTCCGGTGGCTCGTAAAAACAGATAGACCGACGCGGACGGCATAGTTTCATAGTGCCCCGGATGCTGCCGGGTCAGTTTGCGGAAACAGACGACCAGCACCCCCGCAAAGGCACTGACCGGCACTGCCCAATGGCAGCGCGTATCGCCCGTTATTGTCATCGCAGACTTATTCCATGCTGCTGCCGTCACGGTGCGCTGGACGGCTCCCCCGACCCAATCCAAGGCCCGAGGGTTTCTTATTCACGATGAGAAAGAACAGACCCCGCCGGGCAAGCCGGTGGCGTCGTGCGGTTTGAGCCGCGAGGGGAAGGGCGGGTGCTGACGGCGCGCGCACGGGGTTTCGCTCGGTGCCCGTGTGGGCTTCGAGAGGGGGCGGTACGGGTGACCCGAGAGGATCATGTCAGCTTGGTTGCGGGGAGCCCCTTACGGAGCCCGGCTATGTCATCGTGGGTTGCGGGCCACGGCCCCAAAAGGCTTTCACGGACGGCATGAGTTGTCCGATGAGCGCAATATGGTGCAGCCCACCACTCCGGTCAATAGGTAAAAATCAGACAAACCATTGAAATATAACGTTCTTTTCTGAATATCCTCTGCATGTCCAAGAGTTTTAGGGCTTTGCGCATGGCGCTGTGACCAACATTGTGACCACGAAGCTATGCCGCCCCTGCCCCGCTCCCCTCCAAGACCCGAAGAACGTCCTCCAAGTCGGTCGGACGGACCTGCATGTAGCGCATGGTGGTGGCAATCGCGTCGTGGCCCATCCACTGCATGACCCGCTTGATATCGACGCCGCCCAATACCAGTCTCGTGCAACACGTGTGGCGCATGGTGTGCGGCGTTAGATCGGCCAGCCCTGTCGTTGCTCGCATAGCGTCCCAGCGAGAGCGCATGGTGTTCTTGTTCAGCCCCGAGAAGGGGCCGTTCAGAGGGCCGTGGGTTATACGACGAGCCTTGACGATCTCACGAGCCCGCTTGGTCAGCGGCACCGTTCGCGGCTTGCCGCTCTTGGTGTGCCAGAAGGTTACGCTGGCGAGGTGCGGGCCGAAGGCGTCCCAGCGCACGGGCAGCATTTCCGAGAAGCACCGCGCCCCCGTGTCCACCAGAAGGATCGTCAGGTCGTGGAGGTCGTCCCAGCCCTGCGCCTTGTGGAAAGCGAGAACGGCCCGCTCCTCGATATCGTCCATGTACCTGAATTTGGTTTGCTCCTCCCGCGTCCACCGGAACTTGGGCACGGCGTCCAAGGCTCCAGCTTCCCAGGCGACGTTCAGCATCTTGGAGAGCGCAGAGCATTTCCGGTTGATGGTTGGCTGGGCCAATCCACTTTCCGCGAGAGTGACCCGGAAGTCGGCAATGTCCGCTGACGTGATTGTGGCAACAGCCTTGTTCCGCCCGAAATGATCCATACACACCTGCCCGTTGCGGATGAGCGTTGTAGCAGCCTTCATGGTTGCCCATTCGGTGCGCGATACGTGGTCGAACAGTTTGCCGAGGAGCGTCAGGTCGCGAGACCCCGTGCCCCGGCTGGTGTTATTGGCTGGCGGGAGCGGTCTGCCTTCCACTACTGCCGCCCTCGCCGCCTTCTCCCACGCCATTGCGGCGCTCTCGGTCTTGAAGGTTGGGCGGAGCCGGATGCCATCAGCAGTGCGAATATCAGCTTGCCAGAGCTTGCCTCGGTGTCTTGCCATGGTCAGACCTCCCCGCCGTTGCCGTAGCTGGACGAGGGCATGATGGGCGTCGGTTCAACGGCATGAGCCAAAGTCCCGAACCATTTGCAGGGCACCGTCTGGGCATCGGACGGAAGCATGGCGGCAAACTCGATGAGCTTGGCGAGCGCGAACCTGTACGGCTCCAAGACCTCGCTATTGTTCAAGGAAGCTGAGCCAATCAAGGCAAAGGCGATTTGGTAGAGGAAGTCGGCAGAGGTCCGCAGCGCGTTCAGCGCATTGGTCTGGCACCGCCCCAGCGCGACCTCGCAAGCGGCCCCCAGGAGCGCATCATCAGCGGCGATTAGGTGGTGCAGACACAGCGCCTCGGCATTAGCGATGGCGTCTATCGAAAGATGTTTCATTGAGGAGGTGCCCCGTCACGAGTGGATTGACGGTTGCCCATTGGGCACACGGTTCAACACCGGGCAACAAGAATGAGGTCACCACATGGAGACCATCGGAGCGGGACGAAAAACACGTCGCGGTATGGTGACTATGCGAGTGAGGCGGGGTGTGGTGTGGGAAAAGGCGGGAGGGAGTGGAGGGTCACCGCATGGTGACGGCGTGGTCAGATTGTCGCACCCTGCCTAAACCGCGACCTGACGACCGGCAGACCCTTGGAGGCTTGGAGATGGGGACGGGAGGAGTGGGACCAGCCTCTGGGGCTCCAATAGCAGACCATATCGGTCATACCTGCGCTGCCAGCGAGACCGCCCATAACCATAAGGTTTATTGAATAGTTATATCGTCCCCCTAGTGGACGGCGTTATGTCCTAGTCGGCGGCCTAATCGCCCTAATCATTTGAGGCGAAACAGGTCGTACACTCCCCACGCTCCCGCCAAAGCCATAGCTGCGATGGTCCCCCAGCCGACGAACGAAACTACCGTGGCGATCATTGTGCGGCTCCATTGTTCGCGCGGTCCACAATGCGCGAGACCTGCTTTGCCGTCCAAGCGCCGCCCCTAGCAGTTGGCACCGTCATTTCATTGAGAAGCGCCGCAATCTGGGAAAGGTTCTTCCCCCCGGCCTGTAGCGGGGCAATCACTTTCAATACGCGCCCATCGTCTTGAGCAGTCTTGATCCGTAGCGCCTCGTTCCGCTTCATGGTCTTGTCTCGCAATCCCCCTAGCTTGGTGCCTCGTGCCTTCGCGGCCTGTAGCGCCGCCTTGGTGCGCTTCGATATGAAATCCCGTTCCTGCTCGGCCAGAGCCGCATAAATATGCAATTGGAACTTGTCGGCGTGGGGCATCTGGGCAACCCGTAGGCGCACCTTGGGGTCCTCCATCAGCCCGGATATGAACGATACCTTGCGGCTAAGTCGGTCGAGCTTTGCTACCAACAATTCAGCGCCGGTCTCGCGAACCAGCCGGAGCGCCTTCTGTAGCTCGGGGCGATCCTCGGTGGCACCAGAGAGCATATCTTGGAATGCCCCGACGACCTCATACGGCACTTCCGAGAACTGGTGGAGGAATATGTCGATATCCCGCTGCTGCGCCTCAAGACCAAGACCGGAGCGGCCCTGTTCATCAGTGCTTACCCGCGTGTAGGTGACGTACTGCCTCATGGTTTGTCATCTGTATCCGTTGTGGCTGACAAGGCTTCTAGTTAGGTACTTGTCTAATGTCAACGTTCGTTGTGGCTGACAAGCCGGGTCCACGCAGAGGTCATCGAGCGAGAGCAAGCCCTTGCAAGAGCTGGCTTTCGTCGCTTATCAAAATGACACCGGAGGAAGTTAAGCATGAGATTTGCGATTGGCTTGGTGATCGGCCTGACGGTCGGCGGCGTCGGCGCGGCGGTTGCCCAGGCTGTTGCTCGGGTGGACACCAACGGGGTGCTTGCCGGGTACACAGTGCAGAAGGGCAGTGAGACCGTCTGTCGTGACCCTATGGTGTGGAACGATTTCCGTGGGCAAGGCAGCTTCATCGTCTGCGAATAGGTCGCAACCGGGACTACGTGGGCGAAACCACCCCACCGGGGGGTATCTGACAGCCACGACTGTCGAGTTCTACCCCACGGATTTTTCTGGCATTTTTTGGGCACTAGTACCAAGCTGGCGGGGTCAGGCGCCTATCAAGCCAAATAAGAACTCCGGGCCACGCTCGATACGGAACCGCTGAAACATAGGCAGCAAAGAGCCAATCAAGGTCACCGAAAGGAGCCAAAAAGGCGGCCTTTGCCTCCAGCGATCGCCCAGCTTCCAACAGAGACTGCCACTCGTATCGCTGGAACGTATAGGTTCGCATTTTGCCCTCTTGTGCATATCGCGCGTCGAAGAACGCATCGTCGGGCAATTCAGGCTCCTCGTGAACAACACGAGTGAAAGCGGGCCACAATGCTTTGCACGTCTGCTTCCAATTCCGGCGCGCTAGGGCAAACACAAATGCCCTCATAAACCATAGGTGCCTTCTCGGATTGTCGTCAAAAACATCATCGTTCGCGAAGAAGGGATGCCCGGTATTCCTTGCCCAACAATCCTCGAAGTCAAAATATGGCGCAGCCGGTGGGAGAATGCCGTCCATCTGTTCATCGCTCGCATACAGTACCAATTGGATGTGGTCTCCAAGAGTGCGATCAACGCTGGGGGGTGCCCAAGAGGTGGTCGCCCAAAATCGTACAAGCAATGATGGTAGCGCGCCTTGGCCCCAGATTTTGGGATGGAGAACGCTCTCTTGCACAAGCGATCGAGCATAGCTGCGTTGATCTTCGTCGCGGATGCGGTCCGTAAGTAAGAGAATTGCCGCACAGTCGGCCACCATATTCCTACGCTGGAACATGATATCTACCTCCGATAACGCGTCATGTTCCACCCACGTGAGGTCCGGGGCGAGGTCTCGCTCCTTTGCCTCCAGCACTAGGTCTTTAGCATGGTCGATAACCTGTTCCGCATAGTCGCGAATGAGTTTGCGCCGCTTCTCGATGTCGGCAAACCTGATCGCGTACACAGCGGTGACGACCGTGAGCGAAAACAACGCGTGGTGGTTCGCGGTTGCGTACCACGGCGCTTTCATAATTTCCGCCATCAGAAAAAGTGACGTGATGCTCGCGAGTTTCGCTGGCCCGCTGAATGACTTGTCGGGTGGGGGAATGGCGGCGGCAAGCAAGTTTGTGAATTCTAGTAACTTGGGGGTGTCGCGGCCGTCCTGTGCGAGATGATTTAGCATCTGCCTGGTACTTTCTGGCGACGTTGGCCACACCCTCCCAGCGGTGCCAATGAACATGCTGATGAGCTTGCCCCGAGCCCAAACCTCGAAGTGATCGGCGGGACACAGTGGATTTTCAATACGGGCAGTGGCGGTGGTCGAAAACAACACCATTGCCTCTTCATCCACCTCGCCATTGGTGACAAACACGGCCGTGTGCCGTTCCCCTTTGCTACGTTTGTGAGGCGGAAACACTGGCACTTCCAATAGCTCGGTAAGCTGCACCAAATGGCCCGCCGCCTCGCTCTTCTTTAGGCGACCACCGGGATGACCTTTCAGTTGGAAACAGTAAAGCCCCCCTTCCGGGCTTCGGGCGATTACGTCTTTGCCGTACTCCAAGGCCGCATGACGTGTATTGTGGAGAATGTTCCAGCCAGCCGAGACCAGCATCTGGACAAAGGCTGGCTGATATCGCCGTTCACCTTGGTTATCCAACCAGTACTCGATCTGCCTCTCGATGAAGGTGGTCATGGTACTTCCGGGCATAGAGAACTTCAAATCGCCGTCGGAGGTTAGTGTCCATGAGGACTTCGCGAAAGGCACCTTCTACGTCTGCCCCGCCAAAAAACTCGGGGGGGCGCCAGTTTCCAAAAGGGTCGAAGCTCCACTCAACCGTTTCCAGCGATTGAAGAAGCAAATCTCCGTCAAACTTTCGACCGCCGCCATCAACGACTTGGCCTGTGCCTTCTGTTGTTTCGTCCAACTTACGGACTAGGAGCTTCACGAACTCCCCGGCCATTTGACTGGCCAGATCGTGTAGCGTTTCGTCAACCTTTTGCAGAGTGAATTTTGCCAACGTGGTCCGGCGGAAGACGAACTCTGCACTCGCCTTGCTCACTTCGCTTATGTCCTCCGTGTGGTCGTGCCGGATCATGTGAGAGCCGGTGCCCTCAAACTGCCGATGCTTGTCGATCTTATTGTACAGCGGAAACGCACGACCAATGAGCGCGTCGATCCTTTGGCGATTGAGCGTCTCTCGACGGTTCACAATCCGGGAGAATGTGGGCAGCATGGCGAAACTCCAACCAAGAACAAGAATACACATTCGCAGGTGGTCGAAATAGCACTCGGCTTGAAGCCGCGAGGCTTGACCAAGGATGCACACCGTTGATACACAGAGGCCATTCGAGAAGTCGATTTAGTCAATAAAATCAATCATCCTTTGCCGTGGCGGCTAAATTCAATCCTGTCCGGCAGCACCAGTTTTCCGATTTTTTGCAGATGGGTTTACGCGCCGTCGCCGGTTTGTGCGGGCGCCCCAGCTTGGTCCGGCGGAATCAGCGCAGGTAGTCGAGGAGCGACAGCGACTGGATCTTGGCGAGGGCGGCGTAGGAGGCCTGGAGCTGGGCTTCGTAACTGGTCAGCTGGGCGGCGATCTCGGTGACGTCGACATCGCGCAGAGAGACGATCTGCTCGCTGTAGAAGGCGGTGAGGTCCTGCTGGTGGGCGACGGCGCGTTCGAGGCCGGCGGCGGCCGTGGAGACGCGTCCCAGGCTGTCGGCGACCCCGTCGACGGCCTGGCCGAGCAGGTCGTAGGCCGCGGTCAGATCGGTGCTGTCGGTGGCGCTGGCCAGTTGGGTGAGGGCGGCGAAGGCCTGGGCGAAGGCCATGTCGCCGGCGGTGACGCCATAGGATATGGCCTGTTGCTCGGACACGCGGGCGGAGAGATGTTCGGCATTGCCAGTATAGTAGCTGGTATCGGCCACCTCCCCCGTCAGGTCCTCGTCAAGGCTCACGGGCGCGGTTTCGGTGGCGGTGCCGGCAAAGAGGTAGCGGTCGCCCAGGCGGGTGTTGAGCAGGCTTGCCAGTTCCTCGATGGCCTGGCTGGCGTTGGCCGCGAGGCTGGCAATGGCGCTGTCGCTGATCCCCGTGCCGGTGACGCCGGCGACCTGGGTACGGGTGCTGGTCAGAAGGTCGTTGATCGATTGGAGGGCAGCATAGATGGCGTCGGTATCGGCCAAGGCGCTGGTGGCACTCGCCTGGTAGCGGGCGGCGCGCTCGGCGGTGACTTCGAGGTCGACCAGCTTGCGCGCATCGGTGCCGAGGCCGCCATAGTCGGTCGACTTGAGGCCCGATGCCTGCTGGAGCTGCATATTGGCCATGCGCGACTGCGTCTGCATCGAGGCATCGAGCATCTGGCGGTTCATGGCAAAGGTGGCGACGCGGTTGATCATGCCGATTGCGCCGCGCTGAGCAGGCTGTCGAACATGGCGTTGAGCGTGGTCAGGATCTGCGCGGCCACGGCATAATATTGCTCCAGCTCGGCCAGCCGTGCGGTTTCCTCGTCGACATTGACGCCGGTGAGCGAACTCATGGCGTCCTGATAGCCGGTGAGAGCGGTGCTGGCATTTTCGGCGCGTGCGGTGGCCGTGGAGGAAGCCGTCGCGGCAAGGCCCAGAATGGTCGAGGCGTAGTCGGCGAAGGAACTGGTCCCGGCGCCGATCTGGCCGGAGGCCGCGAAGGTCCAGTCGCCGGTGATGGCGTCGGAGAGGCTTTGGGCAGTGCCGGCAGGCAGCAGGTCGGGATTGGCGAGGATGTCGGCGGATACGGCGATGCTGGTGGCACCCGAGCCGGTGAGCAGCTCGTCGCCATAGGCCGTGTTGATGCTATTGATCAAGCCGGCTGCCAGGGTATCGAGCATGTCGGCCATGGCCGGGAGCACGCTGTCGCGCTGGTCGAGCAGGGCGCCGATGGTGCCGCCAGTGATCGAAACCGCCTGGCCATTGACGGTGATGGCGCCGAAGACCGTGTCCGCCGTGGCGGCAGCGGCCGGATCATAGGAGAGCAGGTTAAGGCTGTTGCCGACAAGGATGGTGCCCGACCTGGTGCCGACCAGCATGGCGCCTTCGGCATTGACCGAATAGGCAATGTCGAGCTGGCCAGCGACGGTCTGCAGCGCCAGGTTGCGTTGGTCCTCGAGATCGGCCGTGCTTTGGCCGCTGTTTTTGGCCGAAACGATCTGGGTGTTGAGCGCGGCAATGGTTTCGAGCGCCTGGTTGACCGTATCGACGCTGTCGGCGATGCCTGTGTCGGCCTGGCCGCGCAGGGTCTGGATAGCGCTGCCGGTGCTGCGCAGGCTGGAGGTTACGGCGTCGAGCGCGGCGACCAGTTCGGCCTTGGCGGTGGCCGAATTGGGCGAGGCGACAAGATCGCTGGCGGCGGTTTCAAGATCGGCCAGCATTTGCGCCAACGAGGTGCCGGAGCCGTCGCTGCTCGATGTCGAGCCCATCAGGGCCTGCACCTGGCTGGCGAAATCGGCCATGGTGGTGGCATTGCTGGCCTTGCTGGTCGAGGCGACGATGTCGGCCAGCAGGTATTTGTCAACATTGCTGGCAATGGAGGACACCGAGACGCCGGTGCCCAGAGTGCCGGTGAGCGTTGTGACCTGAGTGGAGGTCTTGGCCGAATAGCCGGCGGTATCGGCATTGGCGATATTGAATGCCGCCAGCTGCGTCCGCACCTGGGAGGCGCTGAGCGCACTATAGGCCGTGGAGCGGATGGCGCTGAACGACATGGTCGTGCCCGTCAGGCCAGGCGGCCGCCCTGCGAGGGCTGGCTGTCGGCCTGCAGGCGTCCGGTGTTGGAATAGGGGCCGGGGCGGGTCTCCTGCTGGCGGAGGGCCCGCATGATGGCGTCGACGCGGCGGCGGGTGGACACCAGAGCGCCACGCAACCGGTCGGCATTTTCGGCCATGATGGCGGTGAGGGCCTGGCCGCGCTCGACAAGGCGCTGGCGCAGCTCGAGCGGCGCAGCCGGATCGAGCGGAATTCCCGAACGGACGAGCCGGACGTGATGCTCAAGCTCGCGACCCAGCCGGGTCTTGTCGCGCATCGTACTGGCGAGGGCGGCGGGTGCACCGCTTGCCAGGGCATCATTTTCTTCGGTCACGACGGCGATCAGCTGGTCGACCAGAACCAGCATGGTTTCGACCGGGACAATCCTGGGCATGTCATCGTTCATTTGGGAAACTCCCCATAGGCTACGAGGGCGTGGCGGCGCAGCCGTCCGGTGTCCAGTTTGAGGCGGATTGCCTGCTGCTCGCCGACGAGGCGATCGCGCAGGGCGGTAAGGCGTTGCTGCAGGTCGAGGGCGGCCAGCCGGTCGCCTGAGCCCGGGGCGAGGGCGGCGATCTCGCCCTGCAGGCGCCGGAGCAGATGAAGCTGGTTATCCATCAGCGCACCGCGCTGATCAGCGTATCGAACATGGCATTGGCCGCAGTGATGGCCTGGGCAGCGCTGGAATAGGCTTGCTGCGCCGCCATCATGCGCGAGAATTCCGAATTGGTGTCGGTCGTGCTGGCTTCGAGCTGGCTGCCGAAGATCGTGCCGGCACCATCCTGGCCCGAGAGCTTGAAGGTGGCCGAACCCGATGCATTGTTGGCCGAATACAATCCGCCCGACTGGGCCGTCAGCCCGTTGGTATTGGAGAAGGTGGCGACGGCCACCTTGTAGACGGCGATCTGGGTGCCATTGGAATAGCTGGCGAAGACGGTGCCGTCGTCGCCGATATCGATGCCCGAGAGGCTCCCGTAGCGCATGCCGTCCTGGGTCGAGGTCACGCTGACCGTGGGTGTGGATGCGCTGCTCGAATATTGGCTGAGCCCGCTGGCCGAACCGGCCTCGCCCAGGTTGAGCGTGACGGCGCTGGTGGCAGCGCCCGTGGTCCAGCCAGCAATGGTCAGGGACGGGGTGGCCGGAGAGGTCGAGGCGAGGGTGCCGTCGTCGTTGAAATTGACCGTGATGTCGCTGCTGGTGACCGAGCCGATGGCCTGGGTCGGATCGCTGGACAGCGTGGGATCGCTGAAGGCGATGCTCCAGGTATTTTCTGCCGTCTTGGTCCAGGTCACCGTCGTGGTGGCGGCCGTGCCGAGCGAGTCATAAAGCTCGAGCGAACTGGTGAAGGTTGCGCCGACCTCGGCTTCCGCCGGCAGGTTCGCCGTCATGCTGGATGTGGTGGTGGCCGCTGCAACGGAGGCGATGCCATCGGTGTCGATGGCGCTCAGGCTGCTGGCGCTGGTGCCGCCGATGACGTTGCCGCTGGCATCGGTCTTCCAGCCCTGCAGGTAATAGCCGTTGTTGACGAGGTAGCCTTCAGAATCGACCGTGAACTCGCCGTTGCGGGTGTAGAGCAGGTCGCTGCTATTGCTGTCACCGGCGACCACGAACATGCCATTGCCCGAAATCGCCATGTTGGTGGAGACAGTGGACGTGGTGAGCAGGCCCTGGAGATCCACATTGGAGCGGGCCGAACTGATGACGCCGCCGGTCGAGGTCGTCTTGGTGGCGGTACCGGTGACGAGGCTGGCGAAGCTGGTGTCGCCGGACTTGTAGCCAACGGTCGAGGAGTTGGCGAGGTTGTTGGAAACGGAGGCCAGGGCCGCGCTTTGCGCGTTAAGACCCGAGACGGCCGAGCTGATCGCGGCTGAAAGGCTCATATCCCTGGCCTCAGACCGTGATGTCCAGGGCACTGGTCAGATTGTCCAGCTTGGTGCTGATGGCGCTCAGCGTCTCATTGACCTGCGCCTGCTGGCCATAGTTGGCATAGCTCAGCATCTGGTCGAGCACCTTATCGGTGCTGGTCGGCTCGAGCGGATTCTGGTTCTGCAGCTGTTCAACCAGCAGGGAGAGGAAATCCTCCTGCGAGAAGCTGGTGCTGGACGCGCTCGTCGTGCTGGAAGTGTAGGTTGTTGCCGTCGACGAAACTGCCGAAACGCTCATCTGGTCCTCGCATCGCGCCGGAGGCGCATGGTTCCAATGGCGTTCGTGACGCCGTTATTGTTGGAACGGACCGGATGGAAAAATCAGGCGCAGAAATGCGCGTTCAGCGAGGCGGCGGCATCATGGGACCGCCCGGCGGCGGCGGACCGCCGGGACCACGCGGGCCGAGGAAGACGATCTCGGCAAAGGCAGAGCGTTCGGCAGCGGAGAGGTCGGCCAGGGCGTCGCCAACCAGGCGCCATTGCTCGGTTTCGGCCTGCTTGCGGGCATCGACAAGCCGGAGCAGGAGGTCGGTGACACGGGCCTCGTCATAGGGCTCGGCACGGACGGCCTGGGTCAGCTCCTGGAAGATGCTGACCCGCTCGGAAAAGCCCTGCTGGAGCAAATGATCGACCGCATCGAGCGTGGGTTTGATGGCCTCGAGCGTCTCGGGGGAAAGGCGGCTGGCGGCGACATCGGCCATGACGAAGGGGCGAGGCTCCATCGGTCGCGGATCGCGCCACAGACCGCCGACCCACCAACCCAGCACGAAGATATTAAGACCCAGCGAGACGATCAGGCCAAGGCGCAGCGGTGACATGGGCGGCTTACTCTCCGGGGCCTAGTAGGCGAGATCGCCATAGACCGCCGCGATATAGGTGGATTCGACGTCGTGGGGCGAAGAAAACACGGCCTGCGTGCAGATGCCACCAACAAAGCAGACAACCATGGCTGCCGCAGCATAGGCCGCCGGTCGTGACCAGCTGCGCCGGACCGGCGCCATGACGACGGGCGCGGGTTGGGGTCGCGGAAACTGCAGGACATCGGCAGTGCGGGTTTCGTCGGGCAGGCTGGCAAGGAGCGCGCTGCGCAGGCGGTCGGGAGCCTTGACGGGTTCGGCCAGCAGGCCGGACAAAGCGCCATCGAGCCGCTCGGCCTCTGCCAGCAGGACCTGCGCTTGGCGCGATTGTTCAAGCAAAGCAGAGCCGGCGCGCGCTTCGGCGGCGGGCCAGTTGGAGAGCTTGCACCCGTGGGTATCAAGCGCGTCCTGGAAGTCCTCAAGGGTCACCGTTACCTCTTCTGGGTCCGTCGCAACGAATGACAGTGTAAAGCTGTTCGCTAGCGGATTGAAGTCGTTGCGGCGACAAGATCGTTTGATGGGGCCATGCCGGCGACACCGGCCCAGGCATTGCGCAGTTCGAGAAGTCCAGCAGCGATGCGCACATAGCGCTGTTCGGCATCGGGTTTGCCAAAGGCGCTGTGCAGGGAGATCATGTTGGCCAGATAGGTCTGGCGCAGGGTCTGGGCCATGTCGTCGTCGCCAATGATATTGCTCGAAAGGCCGCGCAGGACCTGGCATGCCTTGTTGATGGCGATATAGGCGTCCTCGATCTTGCGGTCGCGATTGGCAAGGATCGCCTGGCGGATGGAGCGCAGGGCCACATCGTAGAGACGCACCACCGCGACGCGGGGATGGACGGTAGCAGCAGCAGCGCGATAGGCCGCGAAGGCGGCGTTGGACGCAAGAGTCATGAGGAGCTGTTCCAGGTGTCGATAAGGGTCGTCAGATAGTCGAGGGAGGATTCCGCCGTCTCGATTGCCGCCTGGTAGCGGGCATAGAGCGCGGTCAGATTGGTCTGGTAGGTCTCGGCGCGACTGCGGATGTCGTCGGACTTGGCCTGAAGATCGATATTGTAGTCTTCAAGATTGCCGATGACCGTGGCCAGCGTGCCGCTGGCCGTATCGGACGCGCCCTTGGCCGCATTGTAGAGCAATTCGGCGAGGCCGGTCTGGGTGGTGATGGCGATCGACTGGCTGGTGGTGCCGGCATAGACGAAGGTGTAGCCCTCATAGGCCGTGCCGGTCTTGCCGATGATGCGGGTGCCGTTGACGGTAAAGAGGCTGTCGTCGCCCTCTACCCCGGCCGAGACGAGCGCGCCGCTGCTGTCGGTCGTCACGTCTAGAGTGAAGCTGCCGAGGTCGGTGGTCCCGCGCGCCAGCAGCATCAGATTGGTGGTCGAGGCGGTAAACTGGAAGCTGAGCAAATCCTCGATCTCGTCGAGATTGCCGAGGAGCGCTGCATCGAGCACGGTCTCGTCCAGCACCAGCTGATTGGTGCTGTCAAAGCTGAGGCCCAGCAGCGACATGCCGGTGTCGCCAATGCGCGATGAAATGGCTTCGGCCAGCTGGTTGGTGATCGCGCGCAGCGTGCCATCGCCAAAGAGCACCGTGGTTTCGGCATTGCTGGATGTCGGGATCTGCTGCTGGGCGTAGGCGAATTCGCGATAGGCATTGTAGGCATCGACGAGCGCGACGATGGCTTCCTTGACGCTGGCCAGATCGGTGCCGACTTCGAGGGTCAGCGGATCGCTGGCGGATGTCGTTGCATAGACATGCAGGGTCACGCCTTCGATGACGTCGTCGATATCATTGCTGGTGCGCGTGATGGTCAGGCCATCGACCTGCAGGATGGCGGACTGGGCGGCCTGCAGCTGGTTGGCGAAGCTGCCATCCTCGGCGACGATGCCCAGGGTCTGCAGGACGGTGTCGCCGTAATTGTCGGCGGCGGTGATGGGCAGACCGGTTTCCACCGCGGTCAGTACAATGCGATGGTCGGTGCCCGACACCGACAGCAGGCTCGCCTGCACGCCCGAACTCTCGGTCGTGCCATTGATGGCCTCGACGATCTCGCTCAGCGACATGTCGGCAGTAATGGTGATGGAAACCAGGTTCTCGCCGGTACCGAGGCTGATGGTGCCATCGAGCGAAAGGTCGGTCGATTTGGAGGCGATGGCGGAGCCGGCCACTTTATGCGCCTTGGCGACCTGCTCGACCACGATCTCGTGGGAGCCGATCGCCGCGCCGCTCTCGACGGTGGCGGCCAGGGCCGATGAGGTCGAGGTGCCGTCGCTGGCAGTAAGATAGGCGGTGCGGGAGGTGAAGATATTGCTGCTGGCATTGCTGGTGCCGGAGGCGGCGCGCAGGCTGTTGGCTGCTGTCGTGACGTCGCCCAGCAGGGTCTGCATACTCTGGTACGACGCGATCTTGGCCTCGTTGGCCGTGATCTTGAGATCGACGCTATCGGCCTTGGCCAGCTTGGCGTCCACCGCCAGAGTGATCAGGGCGTTCCAGTCGATATCCGAGGTGGACGACGATGATGACGACGCGGTGGTTGCCGTGGTCGAGGAGAGCGAGCTGGAGATGAGCGATGTGGTGCTACTGACGGAAGCCATGGCGTGATCCCGGTGATGCGGGGGTGCGTGCGGCACCCCCGATCGGTTGCGACTACTGCATCAGCTTGAGCAGATCCTGCGGCATCTGGCTGGCCTGTGCGGCGGCAGCGACAGCAGCCTGCGTCTTGACCTTGGCAGCGGCCAACTTGGCCGATTCCGAAGCGACGTCGGTATCGGAAATGGCCGAGCTGGCAGCGCTGAGGTTTTCGATGCTGGTGGCGATGGAGTCCGAGCGGAAGGAGAAGCGCGATTCCAGCGCACCGATATTGGCGCGAGCTTCCGAGACCTGGTCGATGGCCGCGTCGATGGCGGCAATGGCGGCTGCGGCGCCGGTCTGGCTGGAAACGCTCAGCTCGCCGGTGTCCTGACCGCTGGCGGTGGTGGTCGCCATGCCCAGGGTGGCCGCCGTCATGCCCTCGAAGCCATCCAGAGTGATCGTTGCATCGGCGCCTGTATCGGTTGATGTGAGGACCAGGGTGCCCGTGTCGGAAATGCTGGCGGTCACGCCGGTATCGTCGGCAGCGTTGATGGCGGCGGCAATGTCTTCCATCGAAATGGTCTGAGCACCAGTGCTGTCCTCGTCACCCAGGGTGATCGTGGTGCCATTGATGGTGAAGGAGGCCGTTGCTTCGGCGTCCAGCGACAGCGAGGTCGTGCTCGTTCCCGTGAGCACGGCCTCGCTGGCCTCAGCAGTCGTCAGGCCCAAGCCTTCGGCATTGAGCGTGGCGATGGAGACGTTGATGGTGTCGGTGGCGTCGGAGCCGACGACGACGGTGACGCCGGTGCCCGAGAAGGAGCTGGTGCCATCGAGAAGGCTGGCGCCATTGTAGCGGGTCGAGGTGGCAATGCCGTCAACTTCGTCGACCAGCTGCGCGAATTCGGCATCGATATAGACGCGCTCGGAATCGGTGACGGTGCCCGAGGCTGACTGCGATGCCAGCGACTTCATGCGCTGCAGGATGTCGGTGATGTTGGAGGCGCCGCCGTCGGCGGTCTGCAGCACCGAAACGCCATGGGAAGCGTTGGTGGCGGCCTGGGTCAGGGCGGTGACGTCGGAATTGATGCGGGTGGCGATGGCAAGGCCTGCGGCGTCATCGGACGCCTGGGTGATGCGCGAGCCACTGGCCAGCTTGCTCAGCGACGAAGTCTGTTCGGCCGAATTGATGTTGAGGTAGCGGACTGCGGAATTGGCAGCGATATTGGTCGAAATGACGGGCATAATTGCCTCCTGGTTCTGTCCCTTGACGCTCTCCCTGCTGGAGGCGTTGGCGCATGGCGCTCACCGGGTTCAACGGGCCGTTGGGCGAAGTCAGGCGGAGCGGGTGTGCGGCCCGGATTTTATGGTTAATCGTTGGTAAAGGAGGCGCGGATGTCGCCTTCGGCGCCCGAGAGCAGGGCGCGCAATTGCTGGCGACCGCGCTTGAGCAGGGATTCGACCGCCATGACGGTGGTGCCCATGATCTCGGCGATCTCGGCATTGCGCAGGTCGTCGGTGTAGCTCAGGATCAGGGCAATGCGCTGTTGCTCGGGCAGGCGGGCCATGGCGCGGTCGAGGAGGCTGGTGACCTCGCTGCGATGGATGGTTTCCACCGCATCGGGGGCGCCGTCCACGGTTTCGGGAACCTCGTCGATCTGCTCGTTGCGCGGACGCCGGTGCAGGTCGAGGCAACGATTGGTCACCACGCGATAAAGCCAGGTCGAAAAGCGTGCGCGGCCCGGCTGCCAGGAGCCGCGAGTGCTCCAGACCTTGAGCAGCACGTCCTGCGCCACGTCTTCGGCATCCGAAGCGCTGCGCAGGATGCGGAGCGCCAAAGCATAGGCGCGATCGACGTGACGCTCGACCAGCATGCGGAAGGCATCCTGTTCGCCGCGGCCGATGCGCTCGAGCAACAGATCATCGTCGTCGAGCGGGCGCGTGACCGGCGAAAGGTCGTCGGCGCTCACTTGCGCAAGATCCGCGTCTGGGGCGTTTCTGAGAGCCAGGCCCATGTCCGTTCCTCGGTACCTATGCAGTGACAATTGTGGTTCCGAAGAGTTGAACGGGCCACCGGCCAGAATCAGGCGGAGAAAAACGCAGTTATTTCAGTTATTTAGTGGGCAGTTTTTGCCGACGGACCGGCAAAATATACCTAGCATTCTGCAGTGATGGCAGGCTGACATTGCCGTGGTTGGTCGGATCGTTGCTCAATGTTGCTGTGCCAGACAATTTTGTTGCCGAGCGTTTCTGCGAGGTCGCGACGCCTTGGTGGAAGCGGAGGCAGGCGCAGTACGCGGGCACTGCCCCCTCACGCATATTGCGCTTGCATGCGCACGATCCCTGTGTAATTTCTGAATTTGAGAAAACCTTTTCCTGACATCGCTGACCGGCCCCAAATGGTCGGCAGGATCAGCCGGGAAAGTTTTCCGAAGGGCTCGTGGAGGAGCCGAGGGTGGCGGAGGAGGAGATTCCGGCGCCCGATCACAAGGGAGGATTTTCATGACTTTGCCACTTCTGGGCAGGATGGCGCTCGCGCTGTCGCTTTCGACGGCAGTGCTGGGCCCGGTTGCCGCCCATGCCGAAACGCTGAGCATCTGGGCGCGCGCCTCAAGCTCGAATGCCGCGCAGCATATGGTCGATCTGTGGAACGCCAGCCATGACGACAAGCTGGAGCTGACCACCATTCCCGACAACCAGATGGTGACCAAGCTCGCCACCTCGGTGCAATCGGGCGATGTGCCGGACCTGATCTCGTTCGACCTGATCTTCATGCCCGACTTCATGAAGGCGGGATTTTTGACCGACCTGACTGAGACGCTGGGTGCCGACCCGAACCAGGCCAAGGTGGCAAAGGCGTTCCAGGATCTCGCCAGCTATGACGGCAAACTCTATGGCACCGGCTTCACCCCTGACGTGTCGATCCTGCTCTACAACAAGGACCTGTTCGAAGCGGCGGGGCTTGATCCGGAAAAGCCGCCGGTGACGATCGCCGAGCTGCAGGATTACGCGGCCAAGATCCATGCGACCGACCCGGACAATATCTCGGGCTATTATTTCTCGGGCTCGTGCGGCGGCTGCAATATCTTCACCCAGGCGCCGATGATGTGGGGGAGCGGCGCCGTGCTGTTGCCGACCGGTCCGGATACGCCGGTGCTGGACGGGCCGGGCGTGGTGGAAGTCCTCACCATGCTCAAGGATATGTGGGAGGCCGGGATCATTCCCGAAAGCGCCGAAAGCGATACCGGCGCAAATTTCACCGCGACCTTCGAAACGGGCACGGTGGGCATGCAGGGCTCGGGTGGCTTTGCCATTTCCTCGCTCAAGGCCAATCATCCGGAGATGAATTTCGGCATTGCGCCGCTGCCGGGGATCGAGGATGGGCAGCAATCGTCCTTCGTGGGCGGCGATGTCATTGCCATTCCGTCCGGTGCCAGGAATGCCGAGCTGGCGAAGGATTTCATCACCTGGTCGCTGACCGACGAGGCGCAACTCGAGGGCCTCGCCAAGAACCTGATCCTGCCGGTGCGCACGGATCTGGCCGACAATGAATATTTCCAGGCCGAACCACGCTATATCACCACCGCGCAGGCGGTCGGCATCGGCCAGACGCCCTATGCCTTTCACTTCAACGACATGGTCAATGCCGACCAGAGCCCATGGCTGACCATGATCCAGACCGCCGTGTTTGACGGCGATGTGGAAGGGGCCATCGAAGAGGCGCGCGAGGCTTTCCTCGATATCGCGTCCGACTAAGCTTTTCTTTCCTGCCGACTGGGCGGCGGCTCTCCCGCTGCCGCCCTTCCTTTTTCCGCGCCGGGGACCGTCGCCGTGGCCGCCATCCGCAATCGTCATCTGGGGCTGATCTATGTCGCCCCTGCCCTGCTCTTCGTCTCCGCCTTCGTGCTCTATCCGCTGGGGCAGCTGGTCTGGCTGTCGCTGACCGATACGTCGCTGCTGGGTGGCGGCACATGGGTGGGGCTGGAGAATTACGCCGAGGCGCTGGATGACCGCGCCTTCTGGCGGGCGCTGTGGTTCACGGTCAAATATACCGTGGTCATCACGCCGATATTGATGGGGCTGGGCTTTGCCCTGGCGCTGCTGACCAGCCAGAACACGCCGCTGAAACTGTTCACCCGGGCGACGATCTTTTTGCCGGTTGTGATCGGGCTCGGCACATCGAGCCTGCTCTGGTACTGGCTGCTGGACCAGCAGGTGGGGCTGTTCAACAAGATCCTGCTCGACCTCGGCCTCGTCGAAGCCATGCCGGTGTGGTTCACCAAGGCCGATCCGGCGCTGGCGGCGGTGATCGTTTCGGTGACGTGGAAAGTGGTCGGCTTCGGCATGATCCTTTTCGTTGCTGCCATCCAGTCGATCAATTCGGAAGTCATCGAGGCGGCGATCATCGATGGCGCCAGCTATTGGCAGCGGGTGTGGCGGATCATCATTCCGCTCTCGATGCGCACGCTGCTGCTGGCGACGCTGATTTCGGCCATCGGCTCGATGCTGGCCTTCGAGCAGTTCTACATCATGACCGGCGGCAATCCGCGCGGGCAGACCTTCACCTCGGTCTATCTGATCTACCAGAACAGTTTCATCAGCTTCAAACTGGGCTATGGCGCAGCGCTGTCGATCATTCTGACCGCCATCATCCTGGTGTTTTCGGCGCTGCAGGTGTTTCTCAGCAACCGGAGCGCCAGCGAATGAGCGCGATCAGCCAGAAAAGTGCGCCGATGGCGCGGGCCCAGCGCTATCTCGTTGCCGCCATCTGCGTGCTGGTCATCACGCTGATGCTGGGACCGATGGTGCTGAGCTTTTTCGCCTCGATCAAGACACCGGCCGAGGCCTCGGCCAGCCCGCCCAACTACCTGCCGCATAGTCTGAGCGGCGAGAACTACGGCAAGATCCTCGACTATCAGGCCGGGCTTTCCACCTATGCCGGCAACAGCTTCCTCGTAGCCGCCATTGCCATCGTGCTGTGCCTCGTGCTGGCGGTACCGGCGGGCTATGGGCTGGCGCGGTTCAGGCTGCCGTTCAAGGAGTTGATCTTTGTCCTGATGCTGGCGCCGCTGATGATCCCCTATCAGGCGCTGCTGATCCCGATCTATCTCAACTTTTCCAAGATCGGCCTGGCCAATTCCCACCTGGGGCTGGCGATCGTTCATGCCGTGCTGCAACTGCCGTTTTCGATCTATCTGATGCGCAATGCCTTCGAGGCCATTCCGCGCGAAATCGAGGAGGCAGCGCTGATCGATGGGGCAACAAGTTTTCAGGTGCTGCGCCGCATCTTCCTGCCGCTGGTCATGCCGGGCGTGGTGACGGTAATGCTCTTCACCTTCATCAATTCGTGGAACGAGTTTCTGGCGGCGCTGATCTTCATGAACAAGGAAAGCTCGTTCACCGTGCCGATCATGCTGGTGTCGGTGCGCACCGGGCGGCTGGGCGCGGTCGACTGGGGTGCGCTGCAGGCGGGCGTCATCGTCTCTGTACTTCCCTGCATCCTCATCTATGTGCTGTTGCAGAAATATTACGTCTCCGGCTTCCTCAACGGCGCCGTGAAATAGAGCGGCTGGCCATGGACGAGCAGGACACACATGAGCGCTATCCGGAGCGCGCCACGATCAGGGATGTGGCGCGGCTGGCCGACGTCTCCATCGGCAC
The DNA here is from genome assembly GCA_029202405.1 of Candidatus Devosia phytovorans. NCBI lineage: Bacteria > Pseudomonadati > Pseudomonadota > Alphaproteobacteria > Hyphomicrobiales > Devosiaceae > Devosia > Candidatus Devosia phytovorans. The sequence goes on from CP119312.1 coordinate 2,827,526, forward strand.
GGCATCCAAGGCGCTCAATGGCACCGGGCGGCTGAAGCAGGAGACACGGGACAAGGTGGTAGCCGCGGCCAATGAACTGGGTTTCCGGCCCAATTCCATGGCGCAGAGCCTGCACCGGGCCAAGTCGATGACGGTGGGGATCCTTTCCACCGACAGTTTCGGCCGCTTCACCTTTCCCATCGTCGAGGCGCTGGAGGAGCGACTGGCCGAGCATGGCATTGCGATCTTCATGTGCAATGCGACGGACGATCCGGCACGCGAGAAGCAGCATCTCGACCAGTTACTGGGAAAGCGCATCGATGGGCTGCTGGTGACGGCGCGACGCATGGACATGCGACCGGCCATTGCCGTGCCGGGCAAGTCGATGCCGGTGATCTATGTGTTCTCGCAGGCCGATGACCCCGATGCGCTATGCCTCATCCCCGATGATTACGGCGGGGCGGTGCTGGGGGTGCAGCATCTGGTCGACATGGGACGCAGGCGGATTGCCCATGTGACGGGGCCGACGCGGTTCGAGGCGGTGAACCTGCGCCAGCAGGGCTATGCCGATGTGCTGAGCAAGGCGGGCCTGCCGGAGATCGCGGGCTATGGGCTCAACGGACAATGGTCCGAGCTTTGGGGCCGGGAGGCGGTGGCCGCGCTGTTTGACGGCAAGACCGAGACGCCCGACGCGCTTTTTTGCGGCAATGACCAGATTGCGCGTGGTGCGGTGGACGGGTTGCGGGAACGCGGGCTCGACGTGCCGGGCGACGTCGCGGTGGTGGGCTTCGACAATTGGGATGTGATGGCGCTGGCGGCGCGGCCGCCGCTCAGCTCCGTCGACATGAATTTGCGCGAGCTGGGCCGGGTGGCCGGCGAGCGCCTGATTTCAATGATGGCCGGGGAGCGCCTGCGTGGCGTCGAACGGCTCGACTGTTCGCTGGTCGTACGGCAATCGTCCGACCCATCCAAGAAGAAGACCTGAGGAGGAATTCCATGAGCCGCTATGCCCCCGTCAATTTTCCGGATGTGACGCTGGAGGGAAAATTCTGGCACGAGAGGCTCGAGACCGTGCTGACGCGCACCATTCCGAGCCAGCATAGAAAGCTCGAGGAATATACGATCCTCGACTCGCTCAAGCTGCCGAACCCGCCACCGCCGCTGCGCTTTCCGCGCCATGCCAATGGTTTTACCGTGCAGGTGTTCTGGGACAGCGATGTGGGCAAATGGATCGAGGCGGCCAGCTATGCCTTGGCGCATCGGCGCGACGCCGATATCGAAGCCAAGATCGAGGCGATCGTCGATGATTTCGAAAAGGCGCAGGCGCCGGATGGCTATCTCAACTGCTGGTATCTCGGCCATGAGCCGGACAAGCGCTGGAGCAATCTGCGCGACAATCACGAAATGTATAATGCCGGGCATATGCTGGAAGGCGCGATTGCCTATTTCCGGGTGACCGGACGACGCCGCTGGCTCGATGTGATGGAGCGTTATCTCGATCATATCTACACGGTGTTCGGCACCGGGCCGGGGCAGAAGCGCGGCTATGATGGGCATGAGGAAATCGAGCTGGCGCTGATCAAGCTCTATTACCTGACCGGCGAGAAGAAGCATCTCGACTTTGCCACCTATCTCATCAACGAGCGCGGTCATCAGGATCCGCATTATTTCGATATCGAAAGGGAGGAGCGCGAAGCCAAGGAGGGCAAGGCGCTCAACCAGCGCTATGTGTTCGGCAATTACGAATATAGCCAGAGCCACCGTCCGGTGCGCGAGCAGGACAAGGTTGTCGGCCATGCCGTGCGCGCCATGTATCTCTATACCGCCATGGCGGACCTTGCCGCCGAGCTCAATGATGCCGGGCTCAAGCGCGCCTGCGAAGTGCTGTGGGACGATGTGATGGAGACCAAGATGTATGTGACGGCGGGCCTTGGCCCCTCGGCGCATAACGAGGGCTTCACCCATGACTTCGACCTGCCCAACCAGACGGCCTATGCCGAGACCTGCGCTTCGGTGGCGCTGATCTTTTGGGCGCAGCGCATGCTGCATCTCGATCTCGACGGCAAATATGCCGATATCCTGGAACTGGCCATGTTCAATGGCGCGCTATCGGGGCTCAGCCGCGACGGCGAGAACTATTTCTATGCCAATCCGCTGGAGAGCGACGGCACGCCGACGCGTTGGGACTGGCACACCTGCCCGTGCTGCACGATGAATGTGAGCCGGCTGGTGGCTTCGGTGGGCGGCTATTTCGTCTCGACGGCGGTCGATGGCGTGGCCTTCCACCTCTATGGCGGCATTGCCACGGAGGTTTTGATCGGCGGGCAGACAGTCGGTCTGCGGGAAGTGTCGACCTATCCGTGGAATGGCGACATCAAGATCCATGTCGATCCGGAAAGCCCGGCGGCCTTTGACGTCAAGCTGCGCATTCCCGGCTGGTCATCGGGCGCGAAAGTGTCGGTCAATGGCGAGGCGGTGGACGTCGCCAAGGCGGTCAATGGATATCTCACCATCAACCGCACCTGGGCCAAGGGCGACGTGGTGGCGCTCGACCTGCAGATGCCGCCGGTGCGGCTCTATGCCAATCCGGGCGTGCTGATGGATGTGGGCCGCGTGGCGCTGAAGCGCGGACCGCTGGTCTATTGCGTGGAAGAGATCGACAATCCAGGCGGTCGCGTGCAGCGGCTGAAGCTGCCGCGAGACTCCGAGCTCAAGGTCGAAACCCGCACCGACCTGTTCGATGGCGTGGTGACGCTCAAAGCGGATGCCACGGCGATCAACGAAAATGAGTGGAAGACTCTCTACCGCACCGCGCCACCCAAGGAAGCGAGCGCGACGCTGACCGCCCTGCCCTATTACCTCTGGGCCAATCGCGGGCAGGGTTCGATGGTGGTCTGGGTGCCGGAGGCGAACTAGGAGCGTTTTTAGCAAAAGTGGATACCGGTTTTGCGCTTCGAAAACGCGACCACCAAAGAGCCAACAAAAAGCCGGCGCCCCTTTCGGGACGCCGGCAATTCTTTCGGCTTCTGCCGAACTTCCGGAGGTTAGATCCAGTAGGGCGCAACGCCGTAATAGTCATAGACGCGGCGGCCGTTTTCGGCGGACCAGAAGTCAGCATCGTCGTCGCGGTATTTCGGCGCGCCCTCGAGCTGGTCCTTGGTGACATCGACGCGGTAACCGCCGAGGCTTTCGTCATAATTGAGCTTGGTCCAGGGCAGCGGATAATGGTCGTGGCCGATGCCGAGGAAGCCGCCGAAGCTCAGCACGGCATAGGAGACCTTGCCGCTGCGCTTTTCGACCAGAATGCGTTCAATAGAGCCGATATGCTCGCCATTGGGATCGTAGACCTTGGTGCCTTCGACCTTGTCGGAGGCGATCAGATCGTGGGTTTCCTTGACGTCGGCGTCGCGGTTGCGAGTATCGTCGTAAGCCATCTTCGAGCTCCTCTTTGCTTTGGATGTGGCAGGTCAACGTGGGCACGGCAAAAGGAGTTCCGAGTTAAACTTGTGTGATCGGGTGGAACCCTTGGAGCCGGATTCGGAACTTGCCGGCCCGACGGCGCATTTGTCTGGCGAGGGTCATTTCGACCCATAGCAAGGAGACGTGCCATGTTGTTTGACAGCCTCCAGGACCGCATGGGCGGGGACGACAAGATCACCCCCATGGGCATTGCCCATAACAGCCTGTTCACCGCCAAGGAAAAGCTCGAACTGCTCAACCAGCTCAAGGCTGATGCAACGGCCGCCGGCGAAGAGGGACGCGAGATCGGCTTTGAGGCCGAAGAGATCGACAACGCCATAGCAGAGGTCCACAGGGCGTGCAGGATGGCGTCGGTACCGAAACCGTGTTGAAGGGAGACTTCTGATGGCAACCGCACCAAAACAGCCTGTGCCGACCGTGGCCAGCGTCGATAACCTGATCGACGAGAATGGCGCGCGTATCGACGTGCCCGATGCTTCGCCGATCAAGGTGGCGGGCGAGCACGAGGAAACCATTGCCGCGACCGGGCCGACCAATTGGTGGCTCTATGGCGTGGTGGGCCTCGCCATCGTCATCGCCGTGCTGTTCCTGATGCAGATGTTCCAGGGCGCACCATCGACCGATGTGCAGCCCGGCACGCCGAGCGCGGAAAGCGTCGTTGCCCCGGCGGCCGATCCGGCGGTGCCGGTGCAGGAACAAGTGGTTCCGGCGAACTGATAAAGAAAAAGGCGGGCCGAAGCCCGCCTTTTGCGTTTCTGCCGAAACGATCAGCCGTTGATCGGCGCGATCTGGATTTCGACGCGGCGGTTCTGGGCGCGGCCGGCTTCGCTCGCGTTGGAGGCGATGGGGCTCGAGGATCCCTTGCCTTCGATATAGAAACGGCGCTGGTCGATGCCCTGGTTGGCCAGGATCGTGGCGACCGAAACGGCGCGGCGCTGGCTGAGCGCTAGGTTGTGGCTGTCGCCGCCGGTCGAGTCGGTGTGGCCGTAGACGTCGACGATGGACTTGTCGAACTTCTTGAGCACGAGCGCGACCGAGACCAGGGTCGAGTTGAAGCTCGGCTGGACGTTGGACTGGTCGGTGGCGAAGGTGATGTTGGACGGCATGTTGAGGATGATGTTCTGGCCGACACGGGTGACGGAAACGCCGGTGCCCTGGAGCTGGGCGCGCAGTTCGGCTTCCTGCTGGTCCATGTAGGAGCCGATGGCCGCGCCGGTCAGGCCGCCGACGCCAGCGCCGATCAACGCGCCGACGCGCGCATCGCCACCAACGGCCGAGCCGATGATGGCGCCAGCCACGGCGCCGCCGCCAGCGCCGAACAGGCCGCCGCCGGCCGTGTTGGAAAGCTGGCTTTCGCCGGTATAGGGATTGGTGGTGCAGGCAGTGAGCGCGAGAGCTGCGGTCATCGCGACCAGGATCTTCGTCATCATGATTGTCCCCCTGAAGGATTCGCTAGTGGCCCTGTGGTGACCATTGAATAAGGCAGGACGGTGGTGAAGCAAAGCGGATGAATAGCAGATGAACAGGCTTTGTCCGCTCCGGTTTTACTGGCCTGACACGACAATGGAGAGGATCCGACTCACGCCCTGTCACGGCGTGCCGATCGCCATCGGCGCCATCGCGTGAGCGGCTCGCGCGATCACGATGCGCGGCGCGGTGCCGATTTTGCCACAAATGATGGCTTTCGCCGCATTGGCAGACAGCCCATTACACTTTAGAATGCCTCGAAAGTTGAGGCTCGGCATCCAATGCCGACAGGGCTTTGCAAGGCTCGGGATGCGCGTCCAATTGACCTATATCAATGCCTGTCGCACCAGCCTAGTTATGGCTTGTTCGCCGCTCCGGCTCTCCGCCTGCGGCCGAGCATAGAAGGACGGTTCGATGGACTATCGCGGTATATTCGAGGATGCAGTGGACACACTGCGGGCAGAAAAGCGCTATCGCGTTTTTGCCGATCTCGAGCGCATCGCCGGCCAGTTCCCCAAGGCCATTTATCGCGACGACGCCGACAATCAGCGTGAAATCACCATCTGGTGCTCCAATGACTATCTGGGCATGGGCCAGCACGCCAAGGTGGTGGGCGCCATGCAGGACACGGCCGGCAAGCTGGGCGTCGGCTCGGGCGGCACGCGCAATATTTCGGGCACCAACCGTCCGCTGGTCGAGCTCGAGCGGTCGCTCGCCGATCTGCACCGCAAGGAAGGTGCGCTGGTCTTTACCTCGGGCTTTGTTTCCAACGAGGCCGCCATCGCCACGATCGCGCGGCTGCTGCCCGATTGCGTGATCTTTTCGGACCAGCTCAACCACGCCTCGATGATCCAGGGCGTGCGCCAGTCGGGCATGGAAAAGAAGATCTTCCGGCACAATGACGTCGCCCATCTGCGCGACCTGCTGGCTGCCGTGGATCGCAAGCGGCCCAAGCTGATCTGCTTTGAATCGGTCTATTCGATGGATGGCGACATCGCTCCCATCAAGGAAATCTGCGACCTGGCCGAGGAATTCGGCGCGCTGACCTATATCGACGAGGTCCACGCCGTGGGCATGTATGGCGAGCGCGGCGGCGGAATTGCCGAACGCGATGGCCTGATGGACCGGATCGACATCATCGAGGGCACGCTGGCCAAGGGTTTCGGCACCATGGGCGGCTATATCACTGCCAACCGCGCCATCGTGGACGCGGTGCGGTCCTATGCGCCCGAATTCATCTTCACCACGTCACTGCCCCCTGCCCTCTGCGCGGCGGCCCGCGCCTCGATCGAGCACCTCAAGGGCTCGAGCCACGAGCGCATGATGCACCAGCGCCAGGCGCGCCTGACCAAGGCGATCCTGGCCGATGCAGGCCTGCCGGTGATGGATACGGATACCCATATCGTGCCGCTGATCGTGGGCGATGCGCGGGCGGTCAAGGCCGCCAGCGACATGCTGCTCGACAAGCATAATATCTACATCCAGCCGATCAACTATCCGACCGTGCCCAAGGGCACCGAACGCCTGCGCATCACGCCGACGCCGCTGCATAGCGACGAAATGATCTTCGCCCTGCGTCATGCGCTGGTCAGCGTCTGGACCAACCTCGGCCTGCAGCGCGAACCGGCCGACGCCAAGATCACGGCGCGCAAGCTGACCTCGGGCGACCTGACGCTGCCGACGATCGGCGGCTAACAAAGATAGTCCCCGGCGCGAGCCGGGGATGCTGCTTTCCTGCCAGCCAGGTCGATGTGACGCGCGGCCGAGCGGAAGGGCCGAAGAAGCGAAGTGGCTATTCGCCGACCGTCAGCAAGGGATCGCGACAGAGGTCGACGACCGGGCGGAACTCCGCCGGGTTGTCCTTGATGGTCACCAGAACTTCGACGGGCTGGCACTGCGCCAGTGAAAGATCGATCCGTCCAGCCTGGCCCGGTGCGATCGGTACGGTGTAGCTGCCGATATTCTGGTCGACGTCGACCGGGAACACATTGATGTTCTCGATGGTATCCTGCGACGTGTTCTGAACCACGATGCTGACTGGTGCTCCCAGTACAGGGGTGCCAATCGCCAAAGTCATCAAAGCCAAAACTACACGCATGTGATCTCCAGAAAAGAGCGAGGTCCACCGATGTGAACCCCGACCAATACTATGTTGTGCGGTGACCAGGTCGGTCAAGCACGGCGGTCTCCGCCGAAGCCTATGGATCACGGCGCACCCTTAACGGATGAGAAGCCCAAAATGTTGCGAAGGGGGCGCTTAGCTCCCCACAGGCTTACACCCTGTCGAAATTGGAGGGCAGCACGATCATGTCGCGGATGGTGACGGCGCGGCGGCGGGTCAGCATGAAGATGATGGCGTCGGCAACGTCCTCGGGCTCGATCAGCCCGCCGCTTTCTCGCGCTGCGCGCAGGTTCTCCTCCGGCCAGTCGGCGAGCAGGGCCGAAACCACGGGACCGGGCGAGATCTGGGCTACGCGTATGCCATGGGGCACCATCTGGCGTCGCATGCCCTGGACAAAACTGGTGATGGCCCATTTCGAGCCGGAATAGACCGGCTCCCACCACGTCGGGAAATGGCCGGCAACCGAGCAGGTCACGATGATGTCGCCGCTCTTGCGCCCGATCATGTGCGGGGACACCGCATGGACATTCTTCATCACCGCATTGACGTTGAGCGTCAGCATGCGGTCGATGGCTTCCGGTGTGGTCTCTATCAGATCACCACCGATATAGCTGCCGGCATTGCAGTGCAGGATGTCGATGCGGCCGGTCTTGGCGAGGATTTCCGGCACCATTTCGCCGCAGCTTTGCGCATCGAGCAGATTGGTAACCCGGGGTATTGCCTGCTCGCCCAGCTCGCTTGCCAGCGCGTCGAGTGCCTCGGCATTCCAGTCCACCATGACCACAGTGGCGCCCTCTGCCAACAGGGCCCTGGTGGTCGCGAGGCCGATGCCCGAGGCTGCACCGGTGACCACGGCAATCTTGTCGTCCAACCTGTTCGGCACGTGTCTCTCTCCCGCGTGTTGTGCGCTTATACCTGCAGGTTTGCAGGCATTTGCGACGCGGTCCAGAGCGATTGCGGTTCCGTCAGACGCTCACGGGGCCGGGCAGGCGCAGGTCGTTCTCGCTGACGATGCGCTGATGCGTCTCGGCGTCGGACTGGATGCGGTATTGCACGGTCTGGCCCTCGAAGGGCAGCAGGGCGACGACCTTGCACGAACCGCTGCGGCGGGTGCTGGCGCGGATATTGCCGATCAGTTCGAGCGCCTGGCCGACCTGGTACTTGTGCGTCATGGAAAGCTCCTTAAGGAAAAAGGCCATTGCAGGTGCAATGGCCTCTTCAAATTCAGCGATGGATGCTGGAACTACTTCAGCAGCGTCAGGTTCACTGCAGATTCCTTGCCGTCGCGGCCGGACTCGAGCTCGTAGGTCACCTTGTCGTTTTCGTAGAGGCCCTTGAGGCCCGAACGCTCGACAGCGGAAATGTGCACGAAGGCATCCTTGCCGCCGGTTTCCGGGGTGATGAAGCCGAAGCCCTTGGTCGAATTGAAGAACTTAACGGTGCCGGTGATAGTGGCCATGATATCTGGTCCTTTTGGCTCGTGTTAGCGAGCGATTTTCCCGTCGGCGACATGCAGACAAGAGATAACGTTCGCAAAACTGATCAGTGAGCCGAGAACCGGAAATTACCGGCAATGGGCAGCCGACTTGGGCTGTAAACGTCCATTATCCTACCCGCCCGGGCCAATATTTGCAAGGAAGCTTATCCCGCAAGGATTCGCCCGACGAGATGCGGCGGGCTGAAACCGCCCGCGCCCGATGCAGTTTGCACGCCATACCAATGGTATTTGACCGGCCTATCGGCGGGGAAGCGGCAGGGCCATTGTCGCGCGACGCGTCGCGGTCGACAGGAGGATCGGGTGGCGATTGATAGCGATGACATCAAAGTCATTGCAGCCCTGGTTGGCCGCTTCGAAAATGGCAGCGAGCCCTATCTGGGTGCAACGGGCGACTTCGATGGGCAAGGCATTTCCTGTGGCGTGCTGCAGTGGAATATAGGACAGGGCTCCCTGCAGCCCATGATCGTCAAGGCCGGTGAAGCTGTCGTGCATGCGACGATGCCGGCTTTTGGCCAGGCCATGTGGGAGGCCTGCACCTCGCCCATCCCACGCGGCCTTGCCATCGTGCGTGGCTGGCAAAGCAACAAGAAGCTTCTTGCCGGACCGCGAGCCGAGTTGAAGGCGCTGATGGGGTCACCGACCCTGCGTCAACTGCAGGACGACCGCATCGCCAGCGTCGCCGAAAAGGCAGACGTTCATGCCCGCGCCTGGGCGGATGCCCGGGGCACTGCCGGCCGGAGCAAGCAGGAGCTGGCGTTCTTTTTCGATCTCGTTACGCAGAACGGGAGTATGAAGGGCCTGTCATTTTCTGATGTGGCGGCGTTCAAGGCAGCTGTGGGGAATGCAAAGGCCGACGATCTCATCTGCGATTGGCTTGCCGGCACCGGCAGTCAGATGTGGGGGCACCAAGATGCGCACAAGAACGCCCAGCTCTGGCGCGATGCAGTCGGCGGCGCCGAACTGGACCTTCTGGTTTTTGCCTATCTGCGATCCCAGAAGTCCGTGCTCAAGGCGCGGGCCGATGTGCTGAATCGAAACGGCACGATCGCGACGCGGCGCGGTCATGTCCACGCGGGCTTTTATGACCTGACCGAGCTGTTCTAGGCCCCCGGCCCTTCGTCCGGGCTGCGGTTGAAAGGCAGAATGTCGCCGATGGCGAGGTAGCGGCCGCCCGAGACGTGGTGGAGCGTGCGCCAGGCGGGGTCGGCGGTTTCGAAATGCCAGCGGCCATTGCTGAAGACGCGGTCGTCGGCCCAGGCGGCTTCGACTTGGCCGATGAAGAGGTCATAGGTGGACTGGTTATGCGGTTCGGGGATGAGCCGGCAGACCATCCAGGCGGCGCAGCCTTGCACGAGGGGCAGGTCATGGCCAGGCATCTCAAACAGTTTGACGCCGGAGCGGGCGAGCTTGTCGGGCATGTCGTGCAGGCTGGTGGTGCCGAGCGCATCGACCACGCTCAACTGTCCGGCGACCGGGATCTGCATGACGAAATGCGTGCTGGCTTCCACCAGTTCACGCGTCCGCGCACCGCTATCGAGCACGACCATCACCTTGGCCGGATCCATGTCGAGCACCGAGGCCCAGGCGGCCGGCATGACATTGTCCACGCCACCCTGGCGGGCCGAGATCAGGATAGTGGGGCCATGGTTGAGCAGGCGATGCGCCCGGGCGAGATCGACGGGGAGGATGGTCATGAAGGGTCCGGCTGATTTGGCGGCCGCCCATCATGACCCGATTTGTCCGGCGATTTCAAATCCTTCGGCTAACCCACCAGCACGATGCGCATCAGGTCGGCGGTGTTGCGGGCGCCCAGCTTTTCCATGACGCGGGCGCGGTGCACTTCGATGGTGCGGGGGGAAATGCCCAGTTCGCGGCCCGCCTCCTTGTTGGACTGGCCGCTGGTGATCAGATGCAGCACCTGCCGTTCGCGCGGAGTGAGCTGGGCAAGACCGCGGATGTCGCTGTTGCGGTGCCCGTTACGCAGGCCCAGCCGCAGGTTGTCGCGCAGCACCATCAGCAGGTGATCGCTGTCGATGGGCTTGGAGATGACGTCGGTGGCACCCAGTTTCATCGCCGCCACGGCACCGGTCAGGTCGGGCACATCGACCATCATGACGACCGGCACCTCGCCGCGTATCGCCCGGATCCGGCGCAGCAGGTTGATGCCGTGGTCCTCGCCGAGATGCATGTTGATGACAAAGGCATCGGGTCGGCGGCGTTCGAGGGCGATCGAAAACTGCTCGGCCGTCGTCGAGAAAGACGTCTGAAAGCCTTCGAGGCGGAAGAGGACGCTCAGCGCCTCGCAGGTGGCAATATCACCATCGACAATGTGGATCAGGCGATCCCGGCTGGAAAAGGAACTATAGTATATCTCGTCGCTCATTTGCCGCTCCCCGTGGCAGAATATTGCTTGATGACAAACCTTTCGCTGAATGTACTCACCACATCGCCCCGCGCGCGTGCAGAGCCATGGCCCAGGTGAAATAGCCACGGTAGTTTGCGATAAGTGTTATCGCCGTCCGATAGGGAAACTACTTAAGATGAACTACCTAGATAATAGGCTTAAATGCCCATTATCTAGGTGTCAATGCGCTTTGCTGGGAGAGATCAGACGCGCGGCGTGGCGCGCAGGGCGTCGCGGATTTCGGTCAGCAGGACTTCTTCCTTGGTCGGGGCCGGCGTGGTTTCCACCGGCTCCTTGGCGGCTTCGCGCTTGAGCGAATTGATGCCCTTGACCACCATGAAAAGCACGAAGGCGATGATGGTGAACTTGACCACGGCGTTGATGAACAGGCCGATATTGAGCGTGGCGACGCCGGCAGCCTTGGCGGCCGCAACGGATGGCACGGCAACCTGGTCGGGGTTGGAAAGCACGACGAACAGGTTCGAGAAGTCGATGCCGCCAATGATCAGGCCGATGATCGGCATGAAGATGTCATCGACGATGGACGAGACGATGGCGCCGAATGCGGCGCCGATGATGACGCCGATCGCCAGGTCGATCATATTGCCCTTGATGGCAAAGTCCCGGAATTCCTTGAACATGATGTAAGCCTCTTGATGGACCCGCGCGACCCGCGGGTGGTTAAGAAAGCCTTACCTGTGAGCCTTTTGCAATGGGCCTAGAGTAGGTCTTGCGTGGCTTTGCCACCGGGCGGATAATTTGCCGAGACCGAAATCAGGACTGTTCATGCCCGCGCCGACCCGTGATGCCGCCATAATGCTGGGGCATGCCATAGACCATGTGCCGCAGGGCATTGCCGTGTTCGACGCCAGCCTGCGCCTCGTCACCTCGAACAGCCGTTACAATCTGATGCTGGCCCTGCCCGAGGCGATGATCAAGCCGGGCACGCAGCTGTTCGACATTGCGCTGCATCTGGGCGACCGCGGCGATCTGGGCACCGGCGATGCGGCGCGACTGGCGATCGAGCGGATAAACCTGCTCACCGCCTCGCCCACGACGGTGACGCAGCGCCTGGGCAATGGCGGGCAGATGCTGGAATTTCACTCCTCGCGCCTGCCCGATGGCGGGCTGGTCATCACCTTTTTCGACGTCACGGCACGGGTGCGGGCGGAAATGGCGCTGGCGCAGGTCAACCAGTCGCTGGAACAGCGCGTCGAGGAGCGCACCGCGGCGCTCAAGCGCGTCAATATCGAACTCGAAAGCGCCCGCGCCAAGGCCGATGCCGCCAATCACGACAAGACGCGCTTTCTCGCCGCTGCCAGCCATGACCTGCTGCAGCCGCTCAATGCCGCCCGGCTCTACACCTCGACGCTGATCGAGCGCGCCAAGTCGACGGGGCTGGGCGACCTGGCCAATTCCATCGAGGCGTCACTGACGGCGGTGGAAGACATCATGGGCGCATTGCTCGATATTTCGCGCATCGACAGCGGCGCGCTCAAGCCCATTCCGGCGCCAGTTGCGGCACGCGACCTGCTCAAGAAGATCGAGGTGGAATTCGGGCCTATGGCGCGCGAGCGCAATATCACGCTCCACACCGTGGCCACCGACGCGACGGTGATGATCGACCGCTCCCTGGTCAGCCGCATCGTGCAGAACCTGGTCAGCAATGCCATCAAATATACCCCACCCGGCGGCAAGGTGCTTGTGGGGCTTCGCCGGCGGGGCAACAGGTTGCGGCTCGACGTGATCGACACCGGTATCGGTTTCAACAAGGACCAACATCGCCTGCTGTTCGTAGAATTCTCGCGGCTCGAGCGTGGCGCGCGCATGGCGCAGGGGCTTGGCCTGGGCCTTTCCATCGTGCAGCGGCTGGTCAATGGGCTGGGGCTGACGCTCGAACTCGACAGCCACGAAGGCCGCGGCTCGCGCTTTTCGCTGTTCCTGCCGGCAACGCGCGGCATTCGCGCCGCGCCCGAGGCCAGCGCCTCGCCGGCCGAAGCCAATTTCGGCATGCAGGGGCTGAAGGTGCTCTGCGTCGACAATGAAGCGGCGATCATCGAAGCCATGGAGGGTCTGCTGCGCCATTGGGGCTGCGACGTGCGTTCTGCGCTGTCGCTGAAACAGATCGACCGCGAGCGCCTGCTCGAAGGCTGGTATCCCGATCTCGTGCTGATGGATTATCACCTCGACCAGACCTCGGGCCTCGATGCCATCGAATGGCTGCGCCACAATATCGGCGGGCACCTGCCAGCAGCGCTGGTGACGGCGGACCGCAGCCCGGCGGTTCGGACGCTTGCGGAAGAACGCGGCATCGCCGTGGTGACGAAACCGGTCAAACCCGCAGCGCTGCGGGCCGCGATCAGCGGGCTGGCCAACCAGAGCCGGGCGCCGGTGAAGAGGTAGAAGCAAGAATACCCCCACCTAACCTCCCCCTGAAAAGGGGGAGGGACTGATCGAGTTCTTGGCACCATATCGCCCCACGCACCGCGCGGTTCCTCCCCCTTTTCAGGGGGAGGCTAGGAGGGGGTACCCAACAAAAACTCTTCGGCACTACCTCTCCACATCCATATCGATCACCAAATCCGCCCGATCCTGCGACTGGCAGACCAGGTCATAATTCGGCAGGTCGTTGCGTTCGATATGCGCCCGGTTGCGCTCTTCGGTGAACAGCCCCTCTTCGCCATGGCGCTTCAGCAGGCGCGCTTTCACCAGGTCCCGCTCCACATTGATGAACACGGCATAGTCGAGCAGCGGCTTGACGCCAGCCCAGGGGCCTTCGGTCAGCAACAGGTAATTGCCCTCGACGATGAGGATTTTTGCCTCGGGCTGGACGGTGAAGGCGTCGTCCACCGTGTCCTCGATCCTGCGCGAATAGCCGGGGCCGGAGACGGGGCCGGTGGAGTGCTTGAGGTGATGGAGGAAACTGACGAAGTCAGCGCCTTCGAAAGTGTGCGGCGCGCCCTTGTAGTCGACCTGGCCCATGGCTTCGAGCTTGGCGTGCTTCATGTGGAAGCCGTCCATGGGGACCAATGCGGCGATGCCGGGATGGGTGGTGTCGAGCGTGGTCACCAATTCGGCGGCGAGGGTCGACTTGCCCGTGCCGGGACCACCGGCAAGGCCGACGGCAATGCGCTGGCCGTGGGCCTTGCTGGCCATGTCGAGAATATGCGGCACGATGCGCGACAGTGCCTGGGCCGGCGTCAGGCGCAGATGCGCGCTCAACGGCGTTTGCTCAGGCGCAGGATCAACCAGATCGGCACGACGATGGCGGCGCCGGTGGCGATATAGATGCCGATGTCGCGGAAGGCGCCGAGGCCATCGCGGAAGGAATGGCAGATCATCTCGACCGCGCCATGCACCAGATCGAGCGCATCGAAGCCGAACATGCGCATGACAATGCCGACCAGCAGCGAGATCACTGCCAGCTTGAGGATGACGCTGAGCGGATGGCCGCCAAAGAAACGCTCCAGCGGGGAACGACGCGGCTCGCTGCGGGGTTGGTCGGTCATCGGCTTGGCTCCGGCCTGTTGTGGTTGCACCTGATCATATAGGGTCCAATGTGGTTTGATGAAGGTGTGACGTATGCTTTTGAGACGAGAGGATACCCCCACCCAGCCTCCCCCTGATAGGGGGAGGGGTCGCACCGGGGATTGGGCACCATCTTGTCACCACCACCAGCCCAGTCCCTCCCCCTATCAGGGGGAGGTTAGGTGGGGGTATCCGTGAAAGACTCCCCCCTTCCCCCCATCATCAGCAATTGGTTCGCCCGAAAGGGCTGGTCGGTGCGGCAGCATCAACTGGATGTCCTCGCGAGCTGGCAGGCGGGCTCGTCGTCTCTGCTGATTGCGCCAACGGGCGCCGGCAAGACGCTGGCCGGCTTTTTGCCGACGCTGGTCGATCTGGCGGATGGCAGTTTCGAAGGGCTGCACACGCTCTATATTTCCCCGCTCAAGGCGCTGGCCGTGGACGTGCAGCGTAATCTTAATGCGCCGATTTTGGAGATGGGTCTCAAGATCAATGCCGAGACGCGGACCGGCGATACGCCGGCTTCGAAGCGCGCGCGGCAGCGCAGCAAGCCGCCGCATGTGCTGCTGACGACGCCCGAGCAGCTGGCGCTGCTGATCAGCCACCCGCACGCCGAGCTGATGTTCGGCTCGCTCAAGCGCATCGTGCTCGATGAATTGCATGCGCTGGTCACTTCCAAGCGCGGCGAGCTGCTGTCGCTGGCGCTGGCGCGTCTTGCCAAACTGGCGCCGAACCTGCAGATCACCGCGCTCAGCGCCACGGTGGCGCGGCCGGACCTGCTGCGCGACTGGATCGCCCAGCCGCTGCCGCAGCGCGAGACGCATCTTCTCACAACGACCGGTGGCGCGCCGCCGGAGCTCGACATTCTCGAAACCGAAGAGCGCCTGCCCTGGGCCGGGCATTCGGCCAATTACGCGCATCGCGATCTCTATGAGACGATCAAGCGGCACAAGACCACGCTGCTCTTCGTCAATACCCGCTCGCAGGCCGAACTGCTGTTTCAAGGCCTCTGGTCCGTCAATGACGACCTGCTGCCGATCGCGCTGCATCATGGCTCGCTCTCAGTCGAGCAGCGGCGCAAGGTCGAGACGGCCATGGTTTCGGGGCAGCTCAAGGCGGTTGTCTGTACCTCCACACTCGACCTCGGCATTGACTGGGGCGATGTCGATCTGGTGGTGCAGGTGGGCGCGCCCAAGGGGTCGTCGCGCATGCTGCAGCGCATCGGCCGCGCCAACCACCGGCTGGACGAGCCGAGCAAGGCGTTGCTGGTGCCGTCCAATCGCTTTGAGGTGCTCGAATGCGAGGCGGCGCTGGAAGCGGTTTCCGAGGGACAGCAGGATAGCGAGGATCCCGTCCTCGGTGGCTATGACGTGCTGGCCCAGCATGTTCTCGGCATGGCCTGTGCCGAGGCCTTCGATGCGATCGAACTCCATGATGAGGTGCGCCGCGCCTGGCCCTATCGCAACCTGCCCTGGGAACAGTTCGAGCGGGTGGTCGATTTCGTTGCCACCGGCGGCTACGCCCTGCGCGCCTATGAGCGCTACGCACGGCTCAAACTTACCGAAGACGGCAAATGGCGCGTCGCCAATGCGCAGGTGGTGCAGCAATATCGGCTCAATATCGGCACGATCATCGAGGAACCGATGGTCAAGGTCCGGTTGATCCGCACGCGCGGGTTGAAGAAGGGCAAGGAAAGCCCGATCGGCGCCGGCGGGCGGGTGCTGGGCGAGATGGAGGAGTATTTCTTCGGCACGCTGCTGCCGGGCGACACTTTCATGTTCGGCGGCGAAATCGTTGCCTTCGAAGGCATGCGCGACAACGAGGCTTTCGTCAGTCGTGCCCAGTCGGAGCGGCCGAAGATCCCGAGCTATATGGGCGGGAAATTTCCACTGTCGACCTACCTTGCCGAGCGGGTACGGCGGATCATGGACAGTCCCGAGGAATGGAACAAGCTGCCCGAGCAGGTCGAGATGTGGCTGCGGCTGCAACGCGACATTTCCGTGCTGCCGCGGCGCGATAGCCTCCTGGTCGAAACCTTTCCGCGCGGCACGCAGAATTATCTCGTCTGCTATCCCTTTGAAGGCCGGCTGGCGCATCAGACGCTGGGCATGCTGCTCACACGGCGACTCGAACGTTCCCGGGCGCGGCCATTGGGCTTTGTTGCCTCCGAATATGCGCTGGCCATCTGGGGGCTGGGCGATCTCTCCGGCCTGATCCGCACCGGGCGGCTGTCACTGGATGAACTCTTTTCAGAGGACATGCTGGGCGACGACCTTGAAGCCTGGCTCGATGAATCGGCGCTGATGAAACGGACCTTCCGCAATTGCGCTGTGATCTCCGGCCTGATCGAGCGGCGGCACCCCGGCAAGGAGAAGACCGGGCGGCAGATCACCATGTCTTCGGACCTGATCTATGACGTGCTCTATCAGCACGAGCCCGACCATATCCTCATCCAGGCGACCCGGCGCGACGCCGCCCGGGGTCTGCTCGATATCGAACGGCTGGGCGATATGCTGCGGCGCATCCGAAGTCATATCGAGCACAAGCCGCTCGAGCGCGTTTCTCCCCTCGCCGTGCCGATCCTGCTCGATATCGGCAAGGAGCCGATTTTCGGGGAAGGCCGCGAATCAGCTATGGCGGATGCTGCCGATGAATTGATGCGGGAAGCGCTAGGCACCGTTGAGTCAGACACTATCTAGAGCCGAGATCACGGAGACGCCGATCTTGCGCTTTGCCGGACAAAATTTTGAACCCCTGCCCTCTGGCGGTCTTTACTGGCATGCGCAACAGACGCTGCTGGTCGCGGACCTGCATTTCGAAAAGATGGCGAGCTTTGCGCGGCGCGGGCAGATGCTGCCGCCCTATGATACGGGCATGACGCTGGCGCGGCTGGAGAGCGACCTGCGGCGCACGGGCGCCAGGCGCCTCGTGTCACTCGGCGACAGTTTTCACCGCGTCGATGCTAGCAGTCTGTTAACGAATTCGGACCGGATGCGGCTCGATGCGGTGACGGATGCGCTCGACTGCATCTGGCTGTCGGGCAATCACGATCCAGCGCCCCACGCCATCGGCGGCACCTGCCTGCCCGAGCTGGAACTAGCCGGGCTGATGTTGACGCATGAACCGAAAAAAGGTGCAGCAGGCGTAGTTTGCGGCCATCTGCATCCGGCCGCACATATCCAGATCGAGGGGCGATCGACCCGCCGCCCCTGCTTCGTGCACGACAATCGCCTGATGATCCTGCCCGCCTATGGCGCGTCCACCGGCTCGATCAACATCCTGTCGCCGGCCTTCGTGGGATTGTTCCACTGGCCAGCGCTCGAAGTCACCATGCTGGGCAAAGACCGGACTTATCCGGTCAGCACCAAGAGGTTGGTGCGGGGATAGCCCCGCACCTTGAAGTTAGACAGCAGGCCGAAATGCGCCGTTCTCCCAGCCTTCGAACTTGCCGGTGAAGAAGTCGATATCGCCATAACCGAGCAGGTTGAGCACGGTAAAGCTGTGCGACAGCTGCAACCCGCCACGGGTGAAGAGCACCACGCGCTTGTCGGGCGTGACGCCAGCGGCGGTATAAAGCGCCTGCAGCTCGTCGACCGACTTCAGCACGCGGTCGCCGTCGAAAGTGTCGTCCCAATAGACGTTTACCGAGCCCGGGATATGCCCGGCCGCATAGTCGGACGGTGAGCGGACATCGAGCACGACGGCCGTCGGATCGGCAGCCAGCGCCTTGACCGCGGCCTCGTCGAGGAAGGCCGGGCCATTGCCCGGGAGCGGCGTGCCTTCGAAGGTGTAGTTGGCCAGGGATACCTGCTGGCCGGCGCGCGGATCGCGGCTCCACTCGTCCCAGCTGGCGTCGTAAAGCACGACGTTTTCATAGCCCTGATTGCGCAGTGCCAGATAGTTGTTGGCCGCCGCAACCCCACTGCCGCAGTAGGACACGACCTCGCGATCCTGGCTGACGCCGGCGGTATCGAGCAGGCGCTGCAGCACGGGCTGGGACTGCAGGGTTGCCGTCTCGGTCAGCAGGCTGGAGGCGGGCAGCGCCTGGGCACCGGGGATGTGGCCATCCTCATAGGCCTCGAGGTTGCGGCCGTCGATGATGATCGCCGAGGTGTCGCCAACCTTGCTGGCAACATAGTCCTTGTCGACGCGGATGTCGTTTTTCTGGGTCAGGGTGAAGGTCGTCGCGGCCACCTGCGGCACGTCGGTGCTGAGATCGCCCTGCCAGGCGCCAATGCCGCCGTCGAGCACGTGGACATTCTCGAAGCCGGCATAGACGAAGGCGACATAGGCGCGGCCGGGGAGAGCGGTGGTGTCATAGATCAGAATGGTGTCGTCATAGGAGAGGCCCGCCTCGCCAAGCAGGCGTTCGAACTCGGCGTCGCTGGCAAATTCATTGCGAATGCCGTCGCTCTCGGAAACGTTGAGCGCCTGCCAAGGCAGATTGATGGCGCCAGCAACATGGCCTTCGGCATAGGCGGCGGGCGAGCGGACGTCGATCAGCTTGGCGCCCTCGGCGACCAGTGCCTCGAATTGGGTCTGGCCGGTGATGATGGAGGCTTCGGCCTGCGCCTGGGCCGTCACCGTCATCAGAGCCAGGCCAGCTGGCGCCATGCCGAGCGCCAGCGCGTTCAGCGAGAGCGCCGCAAATGCATTACGGAACAAGGGTTTGATGGTGGAACGATGTGCGGTCATATCAGCCTCCGAGATTGTACGGCCAATAATCGACTGCTTTAGTAGACATTCACAACGCATGAGATTGCGTATCTTGCCCGTCGGGAAACAATGCTTTCTTCCGGCTCACCAAGCCGTGGAAAATCAGCGCCGGAAAATCACGCCGCCGAGCCAGCCGGTGAACAGCGCCAGCAGCACGCAGACCAGGCCGTAGACCAACGGCTGTTGGGTCGCCGAGAGGGCGAGGAAGCGCTCGAAGCCGATCTTGCGTACGGCAAAACCTTCCGAGCGCCGCGCGATGATGGCGCCGTCCTTGAAGACATAGGTCAGGGCGATATAGGGGCCTGGCGGAGCATTGCTGGGCAGGGTCAGGCGGGCAGAATAGAAATTGTCGGAGAGGAAATTGACGCCATTTTCCTGCACGCCGAACAGGCCATCCTGGGTCATCAGGCGGATCAATTGCTGGCCAAAGACCGCGCCGCGCCACCAGTCCTCGCTGCGCGCTACCAAAGTGTGGGACTCGGGCAGGATGTAGTTGGTGGTCAGGGTGGTGACGTCAGAAATTTCATTGAGCTTGCCGCTCGACAGCACGTGGAAATAGCTCGGGAAGCTCTTAAACTCGACCTGGGCGGTATTGCTCCAGATGCCAAAATTATTGGTCATCTGACGGGCGACGCGGTTCTGCGTCGGACCGAGCACGACGACCACGACATGAAACGGCCCCTCAACCCTTTCGGTCGAGCCGGCATCAGGCACGATGGTGCCGAAAAAGGTCAGGCGCTCGCCATCAAAGCTCGAGGTAATTTCCACATTGTCGTTGGAGACCTGCGACACGAGGCGCGCCGCCTGGGCAGGAGCCAGCATGCTGCAGGCAAAAAACAGGCATGCTGCCAGCCATCTAATCATCGCATGCCCCCCACGACGGCCATGGAGAAGGGGTCGGCAGGGACCAGCACCAGCGAGATGCCGAAACGGATGGCGACGGCGAGGACCAGCAGCGCGAGGAGGCCGCGCAGCTGTTCGCCACGCAGATACTTGCCGGCCGAAGCACCAAATTGCGCGCCGGCCGTGCCGCCCACCATCAGGCAGAAGGCGAGCAGGATATCGACGCTCTGGCTTTGCACAGCATGCAGGATGGTGGTCGCAGCCATCATGGCCACGACCTGGGCCAGCGAGGTGCCGATGACCACATTGCCGGGCACGCGCAGCAGATAGACGAGCGCTGGCACCATGATGAAGCCGCCACCGATGCCAAGCAGCGAACCGACAAAGCCGATGCAGAGGCCGAGAAGCAGCACCGGCAGGACGCTGATATAGAGGCGCGATTTCTTGAACCGCACCCGCATCGGCAGGCCATGGATCCAGTTGTGCTGGTTGGGCAGGCGCTCGCGGATGACGACGCCCTTGCGCTGCTTGAGGATGGCGCGCGTGCTTTCGACCAGCATCAGGGTGCCGACCGAGCCCAAAAGAACGAGGAAGCCCAGGGAGATGACGAGGTCGAGCTGACCGGCATCGCGCAGCAGGGCAAAGGCCGCGACGCCGCCAAAGGCGCCCAGAACGCCCGAGAGCACCAGATACATGGCCAGATGCAGGTCGATGGCGCCGCGCCGGTAATGGGCCAGAGCACCCGAGGTCGAGGCGGCAACGACCTGGCCGGTGACCGACGCCACAGCGACAGGGGCCGGTACGCCGGAAAAAATCAGCAGGGGCGTCAGCAGGAAGCCGCCGCCGACGCCGAAGAGGCCGGACAGAAAGCCGACAGCGCCCCCAATTCCGACCAGGAAGAAGAGGTTCACCGACATTTCAGCGATCGGCAGATAGATCTGCAAGGCCGAACCCGCTCAAGGAAATCACGACGCCACACGACCTTACAGGACCGTGCGTCAACAATAGGTCAAAGCTCCCGCCTTTCGACGGGAGCTTCGTGATGGGATTAGGACTGCCTTTCGGCAGTGTCAAACGACAGTTTTCTGTCAGGCGGTCCGATGGTTATCAGACGGTCCGATGGTAGTCAGACGGGCTGACTGCCGAGGACGGCCAACAGGCGGGGATTGATGGCACCGGATTCAGTCATGCCGGTGCCGCGCTCGAAGGCCTTGATCGCGTCGGCAGTCTTGGGACCGGCCAGGCCATCGGGCGTGCCCACATCAAAGCCGAGCTTGTTGAGCGCCAGTTGCACCTTGGAGACGACGTCGCGCGTGGTGATCACCTGGCCTGGATCGAAAGTCTTGGACCAAGTGCCGAGTGGGGCAAAGTTGGAGGCCAGATCCAGCGCTTCGGGTTTCCAGGTGGCGACTTCGCCAGTGATCGTGCTGACTGCTTCGGCGCTCAGCGACTTGGCCATGTCATCGCGGGCCTGAGCGGCATCCTTATCACCGCTAAGGGCGGCGAGCGAGAACCACTTGTAGGACTGCTCGAAATCCTGATCGACGCCCAGACCGCGGGCATAGAGCATGCCGAGGTTGAACTGGCTGTCGGTCATGCCCTTGGCGGCGGCCTGTTCGAACCATTCGGCGGCGCTTTCGAACTGCTGTTCGCCCAGCAAGCCACCGGCATAGAGCGCTGCGAGGTTGTGCATGGCCATGCGGTTGCCGGCTTCGGCGCCGCGCTGGTACCAGAGGCGGGCAACATCGATGTCCTTTTCGACGCCCTGCCCTGCCTCATAGAGATTGCCGAGGCGGTATTGGGCCGGCACGAAGCCCTGGGCGGCCGAGCGCTCGTACCATTTGGCGGCTTCGGCATAATCCTGGGTGACGGCACGGCCTTCGGTATAGATGGCGCCGATTTCGAACTGGGCGCGGGCATCACCATCGGCGGCGGCCTGGCGCAGCTCGAGCGGGCCCACGCCTTCGGGAGGCAGGTCGAAGGTCTGCGGTGCGCTGGCAACATTTTCCGGAATGCTGCCGGTGACGTCTTCCGGCACGATGACCGGCTTGGCCGCGGCGGCAGGCGTGTTGGCGACGAGCGTGCGCGGCATCGACGTTGCGGCAACGTCCTTGCTAAAGCTCATCTTCTGGTTCGGATTGATCGACCCGGTGGGCGTGGCATCGATCATGTCGATGACGCGCGGATCGGGCCGCACAAGCGAGACGTCGTCGGTGGCCGGCGCCGTGGCGGGTGGTGCCTCCACAGCGGGTGCAGCCGGCGCGACTTCGGGCGCAGACGGGCCCATGCGCTGAATGACGAGGTTGAGCGCCAGCATGGAAACGGCAACCAGTACCGCGGCCAGCAGCAGCGGGCGGCGATGACGGGTGAGGAAGCTCTGCTGGGGCACAGCCTCCTCGATCTCGCCATCGGGACCAAAGGCGGGCGCGACAGCGACAGGCTCGACCTTGGCCGGCTTTTCCTTCTTCTGCTTGACCGGCTTGACCGGCTTGGCCGGTTTTTCGGCCTTGGCCGGCGGCTCAACAGGATCGGTGACATTGCCAGCCGGCGCAGGGGCGGGCTGGTCCGATTTGAAGCGCGACAGGGCGCGGGCGATCACCGAATTGCTGGAGGTCGAGCTGGTGGTTGCCTCCTGCTTGGCGCGCTGGGCGCGGCGGGCGGCAGCCACGAATGTGCTGGTGCTGCTGGCACTGACCGGTGCTTCGACGGCCGGTGCTGCGGCGGGCGCAGGCGTGGCGAAGGGATCGGCGTCGATATCGGCAAAGCTCGACTGCGGGCGCGGCGGCAGCTGGGCGCTCGTCGGATCGTAGGTCTTGGCGGTCGGTGCAGCGATCGGCTCGGAAACCGATGCCGGTGCACGAATGCCGGTCTTGGCTTCGAGGGCGGAACGGACCGGACCATTATCCTTGAAGCCAGGATCGATCAGCGGCGCGTCATCGGACGGATTGGCCGGCATGATGTCGCTTTTCGTCGACGAGCGCGGACCTGAAAGCGCGGCCAGCATGGCGTCGAAACGGTCGCGCTGGTCTTCGGTCTCTTCTTCGGCAAAGGAGGACGGTGGCGCGGGCGGCGGGGTCGGAGCGAGCGGCGCAGGCTCGGCCACAAGCGGGGCCGGTGCTGGGGTCTGGACGACAGGGGCCGGCGCGGGCTTGCTGGACGCAGCATTGTCGGCAGACTTGGCCAGGACGGCTTCCAAACGCGTCAGGCGTTCGGCAGTGTCCTTGCCAGCGGTGTTGAGCAGCGCGGTCATGCGCTTTTCGAACTCGCCCATGCTTTCTTCGCTGACGCCGGCCGGTGCGGCTGGCGATGCCGTCTTGGCTAAGGCATCCGAGGTGCGCTCGGCGACCATGTCGGCGAGGACCTCATAGTCGGGGGCCTTGCCGGCAGATTTGATCAGGCCGGAGATACGATCCTCGATGCTCTTGAGGCTTTCGGGGCCGAACATGGCCACGGGGGCTGGCGCCTTGCGGGTCAGGGCGTCGCTGGTGCGCTCGGCAACCAGGGTCGCCATGGCTTCCATGCCCGCCGGATCGGTCTGGGTATTGGTATAGAGCGTTGCCAGATCATTGAGCTGGGCGCCGGTCTCGTCCATGCGCTCCATCAGCAGCTTGAGCTGGTCTTCCACCTTGCCATTGTCGCCCGGAATGCGGGTGGCAAGAGCTTCGATCTGGTCTTCAATGCGCAGGAAGCGGGGTTCCATCCCCGAGAGGACGGCGTCGCGGAGTGAGGCGATATCCTCCTTGAGGCCGGTAACCTCGCCGCTGGCGGATTCAAAACCACCGATACGGGAGGCGAGCGCATCGACCTTGGCGACGAGCTTGCCCGGTGCGGCTTCGCCGTCCTTCATCACCCTGGTGAAGGCAGCCATTTCAGCGGTAAGGCGCTCGAAATCGGTCGAGGACAGGGCGGTGTTGCGCTCGATGGCGTCGATGCGGTCATAGACATTGCGCACGCTTTCTTCGATGGCGTGCATGGCCGGGGCTAGCGTATCAGGCGCGGCGGCCTTCTTTTCCTCGCGATGGATCTCGCGTTCCATCTGCTGGGCCTGCAGTTCGGCCAGCTTGCCGACGGTGGTCGAGACGTCGTCGAGGCGCTTGTTGAGGGCGGAGAGATCGACCTTGGGGCCGTTCTCGATCATGGCAGCCAGGGCACCGATCTGGGCTTCGAGCCGCTTGACCTGGCCGGTTTCGCCAACGGCACCGGCCAGCAGTTCGACCACATGGGTGAGCTGTTCGACCTGGTTGGCGACCTCGTTGATGCTGCCATTGTTGGCGCGCTGATGCTTGAGTTCGCCCTCGAGGCGTTCGAGGCGGCCAGAGAGGCCGGTGACGAGCGTGGTGAGTTCGCGGAATTCGGGCTGATCGCTGGCGCGACGGCCCAATGCAGCCGCGGGGGCGGACATCTGGCGGCCACGGATCTCGGCAATGGCATTGCTCAGTGCGTCGCGCTCATCGTCATGCTCGTCGCGTTCGCTGAAGCGATCAACGGCGCGTTTGACGGTCTGCAGCGCCTCGCGGCGGCGGACGGAGGGCTCGGGACCAACCACCTGATCGCGCAGGTTGCGTACCCGGCGGGCGATGCCGCTGAAGGCTGGCTCTTCGCGCTCGACGTCGGCGTAGCGCCCTTCGACCTGATCGAGCAGCGCAACGAGTTCGCCGCGCAGGGCCTGCCACTCGCCGGGCTGCGGCTCCTCGGGCAGATCGGACATGTCGGGATTTTGGTAGGCGCGGGCCATTGGCTTGTCCCTGTCACTAAGCGGCGGACCCCTCGCGATTCAACGCGAAGGCATAAGACATACTCTTGGAAAAACATGGTAAAGAACCCGTTAAGTATCGCTGCAATATGCGAGTGATGGCGCGCATTTGGCGCTAATGTGTAGACCAAATGACAGGTCGAACCTGGTCCCGTCTTGCGCTAAAAGGACCGCTCAACGGAGTGCTTGAGACCATGACCCGCCGCCGCATCATCATCGTCGATGACCATCCCCTGTTCCGCGCGGCACTGAAGCAGACGCTGGCCGGCGGCGACGCTGCCATCACAGTCGAAGAGGCAGGCGATCTCAATGGGTTAAGCACTGCGCTCGACGCCGATCGGGATTGCGACCTGGTGCTGCTCGACCTCAATATGCCGGGGGTGCGGGGCTTTTCGGGCCTGCTGCTGCTACGCGCGCAATATCCGGACATTCCCGTAATGATCATCTCGGCCGTCGAGGACAGCGCCGTGGTCCGGCGCGCCTTCGAACTGGGTGCCGCGGGTTATCTTCACAAATCTGTCGGACCGACGGAAATTCGTCGCGCGATCGAGACGGTTTTGTCCGGCGAGGTGTTCGTGCCCGAGGGAACGACGCTGGGCGGAGAGGATGATCAGACCGCGCTGATGCGCCGTCTGTCGACGCTGACGCCGCAGCAGGTGCGCGTGCTGATGATGCTCAGCGACGGCTTGATGAACAAGCAGATCGCCTATGAGCTTTCCATTTCGGAAGCCACGGTCAAGGCGCATGTCTCGGCGATCCTGCAGAAGCTCGATGTCGACAGCCGCACGCAGGCGGTGATCGCCGCCGCGCGCATCGAGGAGGGCGAGTTCGAAGCGCTGTTCTCACTCAACACGGCCGACAAGACTAGCTGACGCGGCCCCTGCCCTCGGCCCAGTCACCCGTTTTGCTGCCGACCAGTTCGGCGATATTGGTCTTGCCGGCCGAGCGGACGGCGGCGACAAGGCCGCGCTTGAGGCGATCGAGCATGTCGAGCCCGCCAAAGACCATGGCCGAATAGAGCTGGATGGCATTCGCGCCGGCTTCGATCTTGGCCAGGGCCGATTGCGGCGAATGAATGCCTCCGACACCAATCATGGGCAGGGTTCCGACGCGCTGGCGCATCTGGGCGAGGCGCTGGGTCGAGAGGTCGAAGAGCGGCTTGCCAGAGAGGCCGCCGGTTTCGTCAGCATTTTCCAGACCGGCCACCACATCGCGGGTGATGGTGGTGTTGGAAACGATGAGACCATCGAGATCGGTGGCGAGGACCACGGCAGCGATGGCGTCGAGCGCTGCTTCGTCGAGATCAGGCGCGATCTTGAGGAAGACCGGAACGCGGGTCTTGGCCTTGGCGCGGTTGGCGAGCACTTCGCCGAGCAGGCAGCGCAGCGCTTCGTCGGCCTGCAGATTACGCAGTCCGGGCGTATTGGGCGAGGAGATGTTGACGGTCAGATAATCGGCCAGATCGGCAAAGCGGGTGACGCCGAGCACGTAATCGGCGACGAAATCCTCGCTGTCCTTGTTGGCGCCGATATTGACGCCCAGCGCCGCGGGAATGCGCTGGCCCTTGAGGCGCTCGAAAGCCGCCTGATGGCCTTCATTGTTGAAGCCCATGCGATTGATGACGCCTTCGGCCTCAAGCACACGGAAGAGACGCGGCTTTGGATTTCCGGCCTGCGGGCGCGGCGTCACCGTACCGATCTCGACCATACCGAAACCCATTTTCGCGAGCGGTTTGGCGACTTCGGCACTCTTGTCAAAGCCGGCCGCCATGCCGATGGGGTTGGACAGGTCGAGCCCACAGAGGGTGGTTCGCAGTTCGGCGCCATCAGGCTGGGTCTGCTCAGGCGCGAGACCAAGGCGCAGTGCGGCGATGGTCGCGCCATGGGCGGTCTCGGCATCCATTTTGAGCAGGGCTTCGCGGGTGAGGCCGGAGAGCGCCGGAATGCGCAGCAGAGGCGAGAAGGCGGAAAAGATCATCGGACAGCCTCGGGCAAGGAGCAGTTGCCATCGGCGCCGACGCTGAGCGGCGCCTCCCAGGCAATGGCTGAAGTGGCGAGCGGGCCACCATAGAGATGGGGGAAAAGCGCACCACCACGCGATGGCTCCCAGACCAGAGCATCGCCCAGATCCGCGGCTCGCACGGCGAGCAGTACCAGTTCACCCTGCCCGGCAAAATGCAGTTTCAGGGTCTCGGCCAGCTGCTCGGCGGTCGAGAAATGCATGTAGCCATCCTTGGCATCAATGGCCATGCCATGGAAATGGGCGGCGGCGCGGGCCGGGGCGAAGACCGCCTCGGTGGCGATCTTGTAGACGAATTCTGCTGTGCTCATGGGCGGAAACTACTCATGGCCCGCAGATGCTGCAAGGTGACAAAGGGTCTTTACAATCGAAGAATTGTGGGCCTACATTCCTAGGAATTAATTCTGGAAGTCAACACACCCGTTGCAGGTGGCTGCATGCTGACCCATCGCGATATCTGGGCAGGGATCGATTCATTGGCCCGGCGACAAGGCATATCCGTGTCGGCCCTCGCCAAGCTGGCCGGGCTCGATGCCACGGCCTTCAACGTCTCCAAACGCGTCGCCAAGGATGGGCGGGAGCGCTGGCCCTCGACCGAGAGCATTTCGAAAATCCTGAGCGCCACCGGCGAAGGCTTTGACGGCTTCATCGAAGGCACGGGGGTCTATCTGCAGTCGGGGGGCCGCTATTCCAATGGCGCCGTGCCGCTCGTCGGACTGGCCCAGGCTGGTAGCGGCGGCTTCTTCGATTCCGCCGGTTTTCCGGCCGGTCAGGGCTGGGATGAAATTGCGCTGCCAGTGCCGGGCGAAGGCGGCATCTATGCGCTCGAAGTGACGGGCGATTCCATGGAGCCGCTTTACCGCGAGGGCGACCGCATCGTTGTCTCGCCCACCGAACAGGTGCGGCGCGGCGATCGTGTCGTGGTCAAGACCGTGGATGGCGAGGTGATGGCCAAGATCCTTCATCGCCAGACCGGCAAGCAGATCGAGCTGCATTCGCTCAACCCGGCCTATCCGCCGCGCATTTTCAACCTCAGCGAGGTCGAATGGGTGGCGCGGATCATCTGGGCGAGCCAGTAGTCCAACTACTTCGCTCCCGGCACTGTGTCATACTGCGGCAGGCCATCAGCGATGTCGTAATAGTCACCCTTGTCGGCGACGAAGATATGCTGGGCGAGCCGCGTTCCCGTGGGCTTGTCGAAGGCGCCGAGATTGATGCCGATCCAGTCGGCCGCGGGCGGATCAAAGAACAGCGGCGTGCCACAAGTGGCGCAGAAGCCGCGCCGCACGTTCTCGGAGGAGAAGTACCAGGTTATCGCCGCGTCGCCGGTGATCTCGACGTCAGCCTTGGCGATGTCGACGCCAGCTTCGAAATGACCGGTGTGTTTCCGGCATTTCGAGCAATGGCAGGCGGAGGCCGAGGGCAATGGGCCGTTGACCGTAAATGTCACCGCTCCGCATGCACATGAGCCGCCGGCCATTGCCTGTCTCCGGATTACTTCAGCATTTTTCCTGCCAGCGCATCGGCGATGAGCTTGCGGGTGTTGTCGATGCCATAGAGAGCAGCAAACGAGCCGAAGCGGGGACCGCGTTCCTGGCCGATCAGCACCTGATAGAGCATCTGGAAAAACTCACCGGACACGCCGGGGCCGCCGGTTGGGCTCTTCTTGCTGTGATCCTGATAGCGCTCGACCGTGCGGGCCACGTCGAGGGCCGCGGTCTGGATGGTCTCGTTATCGGCATCGGGTGGCAGCTCGGCGAAGGCGGCCGACAGTGCCTCGAGCGCAGCACGTTCGACTTCGTCGGGCGCGCGATAGGTCTTCTGCACGAAATCGCGGAAATAGCGCATGGCATAGCCGACCAGCGCATCGAGATGCGGATGGGTCTTGGCCGAAACACCGGGCGCATAGGCCGAAATATAGCCCCACATGACTTCGGGGGTTTCCGGATTGGACGCCGTGGCCAGGTTGAGCAGCAGCGCGAAAGTGACCGGCATGTCGATCCTGGGCACATTGCCGTAGTGGACATGGAAGGCCGGATTTTCCAGACGCGCGGCCGTGTCCTGCCGCTCATAGGCCGCGACGAAATTGGCATATTCGTCCACGGCGCGCGGGATGACATCGAAATGCAGGCGCTTGGCAACGCGGGGCTTCTGGAACATGTAGAGGCCCAGGCTTTCCGTGCCGGCATAGGTCAGCCACTCGTCGATGGTCAGACCATTTCCCTTGGACTTGGAAATCTTCTGGCCCTCGGAATCGAGGAAGAGCTCATAGACATAGTGCTCTGGCGGGGTGCCGCCGAGGATGGCGCAGATCTTGTCGTAGATATGTTGGTTGGTTTGGTGGTCCTTGCCGAACATTTCGAAATCGACGCCCAGCGCCGCCCAGCGCATGCCGAAATCGGGCTTCCACTGCAGCTTCACATGGCCACCGGTGACCGGCACGGTTGTGTCGCGGCCGTCCTCGTCCTCGAAGGTCACGGTGCCGTTCCTGGCATCGACTTCCTTCATCGGCACATAGAGCACGCGGCCGGAAATCGGGGAGATCGGTAGGAAGGGCGAATAGGTCGCCTGGCGTTCGGCACCGAGCGAGGGCAGCATGACACCCATGATGTCGTCGTAGCGTTCGGCCGCGAGGCGCAGGACATGGTCGAAATTGCCCGAGCGGTAGTATTCGGTGGCACTGGCGAATTCGTAGTCGAAGCCGAACGTATCGAGGAAGCGGCGCAGCATGGCGTTGTTGTGGTCGCCAAAGCTCGGATATTCATTGGTCCAGGGATCGGGCACCGCCGTCAGCGGCTTTTGCAGATGCGGTTCCATGGCCTCCTTGGAGGGCACGGTATCCGGGATCTTGCGCATGCCGTCGAGATCGTCCGAAAAGCACAGCAGGCGGGTCGGAATCTGGTCGCGCGTCAGCAGGCGGAAGGCCGTGCGCACCATGGTGGTGCGGGCCACTTCGCCGAAAGTGCCGATATGGGGCAGGCCCGAGGGGCCGTAGCCGGTCTCGAACAGGGCCTCGCCCTTGCCCGATTTTTCCAGCCGCTTGACCAGTTTGCGGGCTTCCTCAAACGGCCATGCACGGGCAGTCTGGGCAGCGTCGAAGAACGCAGGGTCAAGAGGGGGAAGGGAAGCGGACGACAAGGGGCTCAGCCTTTCAAAACGGGGAGAAGGCTGTGTGGCATTCCGGGGGGCCTCGCGTCAACGTTTGTGGGGCGCAATGCTTGCCAATCCGGCAAGGCGGGCCTAGCTATCGATTGTCGACGCCAGCAGCGGAAGAGTTTGATGCCCAACACTGCCCATGACGCCCTGATCCATTTGATGCTCGTCGCTGCGTCCTCCGACAGCGCGATGACGGAAAAGGAACTGGCACGCATCCAGGCTCTGATCGGCCGGCTGCCGGTGTTCGAAGGGTTCGACAAGACGCGATTGACGGTGGTGGCCAATGCCTGCGCCGACAAGCTCAATGGGCCGGGCGGGCTCGACCAGGTGCTGGACGATGCCATTGCCGTGCTGCCGGTCAAACTGCAGGACACGGCCTATGCCTGCGCCGTGGAGATTGCAGCGGTCGATCTTTACCTCGAGCAGGAAGAGCTGCGCTTTCTCGAGATGCTGCGCGACAAGCTGGACCTCGACCGGCTGACCACGGCGGCTATCGAGGCAGCGGCGCGGGCGCGACACCGGCGGATGCCAGCCTAGGCCGCCGTCATCTCGCGCAGCAATCGGTAACGACAGAGCCAATAGGCAAAGCCCCCGATGGCTCCGGCGACGGGCATGTACCAGATTTCCAGCAAGATCCCGGGATCGAACAAGCCACCCGCAAAGATGAAGAATGCGGCCAGGGAGACTACGGCACCTGCAGCAACGTGAGCCAGCCATGACTTCTGGTGGAGGTAATGCAGCACCAGCACGCAGCAGACAAATGGTACCGCGGCCAGAACCAGGACCAGCAGGAAGGCTGGGCCGATGATCTCGAAGATATCAAGGATTGCCTGACCAAAATCGGCAAAGCGCCCTTCGGCCAAGGATATTCCGATGAGCAGAACAAGCGCGCCCAAGGTGGCCGCGAGGACAGCCCCCAGATAGCTCAACAAAATGGCGAGCAGCCGCATGATCATCGCTCTCTCCTTCTAGTAAAAGCCGACCGGGAACCACCGCAGATAGAGTTCGTCCAGCGCGCCGTTCTCCTTGAGGCGTACCAGCGCCCAGTCGATGGCATGGCGCATGGGGTCACGGCCGGCGGGCACGGCGATGGCGAGACCTTCGCCGAACAGCTGCGGGCGGAAATAGGCGTCGCCGGCAAAGCCGCAGCAGTCGAGATTGTCGTTGAGCCAGAAGGAGGCGCGCATGGCATCGCCGAAAAAAGCATCGGCAGATCCGTCGCGCATTGCGGCCAGGGCCTCGATTTCGCTGGGGAAGGCGGCGAACGTCGCGCCTGGGAGATAGCGCGCCATGAAGGCCTCATGTGCGCTGCCGGCGCGGACGGCGATGGTCTGGTCATCGAGACGTGCCGCATCGAATGTGCCGATGTCCTCGGCTCTGGTGACGAAGCGGCCCGGCAGGGCCAGATAGGTGGCGGAAAAATCGAAGGTCGCGCCGGTTTCCTCGCTCATGGCGAGGCCGGCGATCAGGGCATCGCCCTGGCTGTCGTTGAGCGCATTGGCGGCCTGTTCCCAGGGCCAGGCCTGGATAGTGCAGGCGACATTGACCTCGGCGCAGATGCGCTTGGCAAGGTCGACATTGAAGCCGATCAACTCGCTGCTGCTGTCGCGGAAGTTGAAGGGCGGGAAATCAGCGGTGGTGAGGAAGCGGATGGCCGGCACCGCCGTGAGACCGGGCGGCACTTCGCGGGCGCTGGGGTCGAAATGATTGGGAAGGGCCTGGGCAAGAGCCGGACCGGCCAGCAGCGCAAGCGCCAGACTGGCCAGTCCCGCTGTCTTTGCCCAGCGCCGAACCATCAGATCTGGTCCAGCCCGTATAGCAGGTCAGCAATCAGGTCGTCCGCATCTTCCAGGCCAACCGACAGGCGCAGCAGGCCAGGGGTGACGCCGGTTTCGAGGCGCACTTCCTCGGTCAGGCGGGCGTGGGTAGTCGTGCGCGGATGGGTGATCAGCGACTTGGCATCGCCCAGATTGTTGGAGATCAGCACCACGGCGAGGCTGTCGGACAGGGTGAAGGCCGCTTCTTGGCCGCCCTTGAGATCGATGGCGAGCAGGGTCGAGCCACGCGACATCTGCCGCTTGGCGAGGTCATATTGCGGATGGCTGGGGTGATGCGGATAGATGACGCGGTTGATCTTGGGGTGGCTGGCGAGTGCTGCCGCCACCTTCTCGGCGCTGTCGGTCATCTGGCGGATACGCAGGGCGTAGGTCTCGAGGCCCTTGAGCAGGACCCAGGCATTGAAGGCGCTCAACGTGGCGCCGGTCTGGCGCAGGAAGGTGTGGACGTCGCCCTCGATCAGCGCCTTGGAACCAAGCACGATGCCACCCAGCACCCTGCCCTGCCCGTCGATATGCTTGGTGGCCGAATAGGTGACGAGATCGGCGCCGAGCTCAAGCGGCTTCTGGTAGAGCGCGGTCGAGAAGACATTATCGACGATAAGCCTGGCGCCATGGGCATGGGCGATCTCGGCCACGGCCTTGATGTCGACCAGTTCGAGCGTCGGATTGGTCGGCGTCTCGATGAAGACCACCTTGGTATTGGGCTTCATGGCGCGGGCAAAGTTTTCCGGATCGCGGCCATCGACCAGTGTCGATTCCACGCCGAAACGCGGCGCGTAATCCTCCACCACGTAGCGGCAGCCACCGAACAGGGCCTGGGCAGCAACGATGTGGTCGCCGGCACGCACCTGGCTCATCACCGCATTGGTGACGGCGGCCATGCCCGAGGCAAAGGCACGGCCAGCTTCGGCGCCTTCGATCAGCGCCATGCGCTCCTGGAACATGTCGACGGTGGGATTGGCGAAGCGGGAATAATTGTGAGCGCCCGGGATCTTGCCCTGAAACAGCAGTTCAGCATGTTCGGAGCTGGGATAGGAATAGCCCGAATTGAGGAAGATGGCTTCGCTGGTCTCGTTGAAGTCCGTGCGCTTGCCCCCGCCATGTACCATCTGGGTCGCGGGATTGCGCCTGGCAGGATCAAGGAGGGGGTTCTTATCTCGGGACATCGGTCACGCCTTCACAACAAAAAACCGGCACGCATATGGCGGCCGGTTCCAATACGGTCTTTAGCATTTGATTTTCCGGGGACCATAACTGATGGCTCCGTAGTGGCTGCAAGCGACCGGCCAAATCACCACTGGGTTTCGATCTAAGGCCAATTGCCAGCCGGCGTCAATTCCCGCTAGGGAATGCCTGAGGGAAACGGATGGGCAGCATGGACAAGCAACAGACCTGGCCACAGGGCGTGTTTCCGGCGCGGCTGATCGAGATGCTGCATCACCAGGGTTCGATCAGCACCAGCACGCCGTTCGATGCCGATCAGGTGCAGCCGGCCAGCCTCGACCTGCGCCTGGGCCATGTGGCCTATCGTGTCCGTTCGAGTTTCCTGCCCGGTCCAAGCCATTCTGTCGCCGAGCGTATCGAGGCGTTGAAACTGCATGAAATCGATCTGACGCATGGTGCAGTGCTGGAGCGCGGCTGCGTCTATCTGGTGCCGCTGCTCGAAAGCCTTGACCTGCCCGACACGGTCAGCGCCTCGGCCAATCCGAAAAGCTCGACCGGCCGACTCGACGTCTTTACCCGTGTCATCGGCGACCGGGCCCGCGGTTTCGACCAGATGCCCAATGGTTATTCAGGGCCGCTCTATCTCGAAATCAGCCCGCGCACATTCCCCATTCTCGCGCGCACCGGCTCGCGCCTCAGCCAGATGCGGTTCCGCTCGGGGGACAATCGCCTGACCATTGCCGAGCACCAGGCGCTGCATCAAAGCGATACGCTGGTGTTCGACAACAGCGTGCCGGTGGGTGAAGGCGTTGCGCTATCCATCGACCTCAAAGGCGCCGGGCGCGACGGGCTGATCGGTTTCCGCTCGCGGCGGCACACGGCTGTGGTCGATGTCGACAAGAAGGCGGCACTCGACGTGCTCGACTTCTGGGACCCGCTGCACAGCCGTGGCCGCGAAGAGCTGATCCTTGACCCGGACGAGTTCTATATTCTGGTCAGTGACGAGGCGGTGCATGTGCCGCCCAGCCATGCCGCCGAAATGGTGCCTTTCGATCCGCTGGTGGGGGAATTCCGCGTGCATTACGCCGGCTTTTTCGACCCCGGCTTTGGCCATTCATCAGCCGGCGGCACGGGCAGCCGTGCGGTGCTCGAAGTGCGCAGCCGCGAGGTGCCGTTCCTGCTCGGTCACGGCCAGACCATCGGCCGGCTGATCTATGAACGGCTCGCCGAAGCGCCTGACCGGCTCTATGGCTCGGCGCTGGGTTCCAATTACCAGGCGCAGACGCTCAAGCTCTCCAAGCATTTCAGGGACTATGTCGGCTAGGAGCGCCTTGACGCCCCCGCCGATTTCACGCATCTAGTCAGCCGCAAGCGGGTGTAGCTCAATGGTAGAGCAGCAGCTTCCCAAGCTGAACACGAGGGTTCGATTCCCTTCACCCGCTCCATTTCCCCAATTTTGCGATTAACCAAAGCGCTGTTTTTGCAGCGTTTTTTTGTTGCTCCACACCCTTCGTCAGGCGCAAGTCCGAAAAACTGTGATACAAACTGCGATACAAACTGTGATACAAGGCGATCAGCAGCATGGCCCGCAGCGCACACAACGACCTCTATCTAATTAAACGTGGGCAAAGCTGGGTGTATCACCGGCGCGTCCCCACTCTGCTCCTAGAAGCTGATGGTAGAGGTCGCTTCGTTAGGCAAGCCCTGGGAACCAGGGACCTCGCAGTAGCGCGAAAGCAGCGCGACCTGCTCGCTGCCGCTGATGACGAACTTTGGTCATCAATGACCCTACAAACCAACTTGGACGGGTCACGAGCAAAGTACGCCGCCGCTCTCAAGCGCGTACGCGCGCTAGGCTTTGGATACGCTACTGCGGACGAGATTGGACGCTCGGCGACTTGGGAAGAGCTATCCAGCCGCCTGGAATCCATCCTCCCCACCACCACGCCGAAAGAAGTTGAACAGGCGGTTCTTGGAACGATCGAGAAACCACGAGCAACCTTCGAAGATGCATTGCGTATCTATACTGAGGGGCCCGGCAAACAAAAACTGGCTAATAAGAGCAAAGATCAGCTCCGGATATGGAAGAACATCCCCAAACGAGCGATCGCCAGATTTCATGAGGTCGTGGGAGAAAAGGCCCTAGCTGATATCGATCGATCGGATGCCGTGCGGTTTTATCGGTACTGGCTGGGCAGAATTGTCCCAGACGACGATGCGGCGGCAATGCACCCCTCTAGCGGCAACCGCGAAATAGGCGAGTTGAGGAAGCTGTATCGCGAGTATTTCAGCTTCGAGCATAACGAAAAGGACCGCCTCAACCCATTTATGCAGCTGAGCTTTGCAGAGGATGGGAGTGATACTCGCCCGCCTTTTCAGACAAGTTGGCTAGCTGATAAATTCCTGAAACCCGGTCCGCTTTCAGGTCTGAACTCGGAAGCCCGTGGTGTTTTGCTTGCCATGATCGAGACGGGCTGCCGACCATCCGAAATATGCAGCCTCACTAAGAATACGATCGTGCTGGACCACGAAACGCCACACATCGCTATTCGGCCCCGTCGCGCCAACGATCGTAAGAACGCCGACTTTGCCGAGCATGGCCCACGTGAGGTTAAGAGCGCCGCTTCTGTCCGTAGCATTCCTCTAGTCGGCGTATCGTTGGCAGTCTTTCAGAAATTTCCTGACGGCTTTTCAAGATACATGGACAAGGCTGGAACGGCTTCGCAAACTATCAACAGCTACCTGGACGAAAATGGGTTACTACCCACACCCGCTCATACACTTTATAGTGTACGCCATACTTTTGAAGATCGAATGAAGACTGCCAAGATCGACTATGAGGTTCGAATGGGCATCTTTGGTCATTCTGTCTCACGGCCCAGCTACGGCGAGGGTGGAGGCCTCGATTGGCAACAGAGCTTGCTGCACGAGATGGCATTGCCGTTCGACCCGACAATCGTGTGACAGACTTATCGCCGCCTACGTTCAAAGAGTGGAAGATCGCCAGACACCTCAGCCGGCACACCCCCCGCATTTGCAAAATCATTGTCGAGAATTGCGTACATCTGGCCTATTGTCTTGTTATTCACCCACCCAGAATATTCTAAGTAATGATCTATTCTGACCGGAGGCCCTGCAGATTCAAGCGATCGTGCAGTGGTCACTTCGGCGCGCCGCGCCTCTCGCCGCGCATAACGAACCTCCTTAAGCAACCGCCCCCGGATATATCTCTGACACTCAGCGCTATTTCCCTTGAGAAGTTCTTGAAGTGCCTCAATTCCACGATTTTTTGCACCTCTCAACTGCACGTTATTAAGCTCTATCTGGCTCAACCTTCCAGGGTCCAGCATTCCTTTCTTGAACTTAGAGCTAAACCGAAGACTGAATACCTGGAGGCTATGGCTAGCGTTCATCGCGGCTAACGCAGCAAGTACATAGCTGTCGCATTCCATAAATTCGGCAACATCAGGCACCAAAATCGCAAGCTTATCTCTTGAGATCGGCTCAATTGCGCTTCGGAGAACTGGACGCTCGGAGTTCATGGTTTCCTGAAAGACGACTATTTTCCCGATCGTGTTTCGGTGAGCAAACTTGTCTTTAGTGCCTCGGAAGTCGCCTCCGAAAGCGGTCTCCCCTGGCTTAACACAGTCAAC
The DNA here is from genome assembly GCA_029202405.1 of Candidatus Devosia phytovorans. Taxonomy (NCBI): domain Bacteria; kingdom Pseudomonadati; phylum Pseudomonadota; class Alphaproteobacteria; order Hyphomicrobiales; family Devosiaceae; genus Devosia; species Candidatus Devosia phytovorans. Next base: position 2,864,143 of record CP119312.1, read on the forward strand.
GAATTCGGCGACCTCGATTAGCTGCTGGAAGTCTCTATCTCTCCTGAGCTTCAGGGTGTCGTAAGGCTGATAACAAACAAGCGGCGCATCCAAGCCCTGACCCATTCCAAAACTCCCGGCAAACAACGGGAGAGCACTCGAAACTCATTAAAATCTTATCCAATAAAGTCCTGAAACTGGCCGTTTTTTCTGCGCGACAGTCCTTAGCCTCGGCTCATTCAGAAGTCGCAGGTCGTCGATGTCGCCACGCCGTTTCAAACCACGCTCGGTCCATCAGGTAGAGATCTATCTCGATCGACTGGCTTTGGCTGCGCGTCGTGCGGACGACAAAGAACTCCGCCGCCTGCTGCCCATCTTCACCCGGCTGAACTCTGAGCTGGTCGCCGCCGCCGCTGAAGAAGAATTGGTGGAAGCGATCTTGAAACGCCCTCTTCGTCCTGAGCGCACCGTGCCCGAGTGAGGGAGGCACGAACGGCGCCGCGGGCTTTCTTCTCCTGGCAAATGCGGGCCAGTCGGTTCCCACGCACTCCTCAACCGCCACAACCTCCAATTTGTTCATCTGAACCTCAATCCAAAAAAGACAGAAGGATCACTAATGATTTCGACCAAAGGAAAAAGCACCAAGCGGCTCTTTATCATCGTCGGCATGAAGGGCGGCACCGGAAAATCGACGACGGCAGTCTTGCTGGCCTTCATTTTGCGCAGCCTCGGTTTTGAGGTGGCGGTCTATGACGGCGACGCAGCGGTTAGCACCACGTATCTGACTCTTCGCGAAGCTCTTGTGCCCGAAGAAGATCAGAGTCCGGTCCATGGTGCGGTCCGCTACGACATGCGCAATCCTGACGAGGCCAATACGCTCCTGCTCTCCCTCGACGCGGGAACCAACGCCGTGATTCACGACCTGCCCGGCGGCACCATCGGCGACATCGACGAGCTGTTTCGCACTGACTTCTCGGACGGCCTCTCCGAGATCACGGGCTTTGCCGGCTCGCTGGGCTACGAGATCGTCGTTGTTCATCTGATTACCCCGGACCGCGCCAATCCGGCGAGTATGCAGGGCTTCATGAATGGTTTTGGAGCGGAAGCGAAGTACGTCGCTGTTCTCAACCGCGGGCTTTTGCGCAAGGGCGAAACGTTTGACACTTGGCTCAATAGCACCGAACGCACTGACTTCCTCGATCTCAATGGCACCGAAATTGAAATGCCAGCAATTCCTGGGCCGTTGCACAAGTTCGGGCTTGCGGGGTTGATCAACCCCGATAGCCTCGATCGTTACCAGCAGCATTTGCAGAACCTGTTCGTGCGCGAGCTGAACAAGCAGCTCGGGTTGATCCTGGAGATGCTCGAATGAAGTTTCGCGAGTTTTATTCCGCCTGCATGGACTTAGGGTTGACCGATGACGAGGCGTTGGAACAGGTCCGCAAAGCCGGTATCGCGGACCTTGAAACCGACGACCCTTACCTCATCGCATTCTTGACGGAGGGCTTGTTGCTGCGCGCAGGCAAGATCAATCAGAGTGCGGCAGACCGGTTCGAAAATCTTGGTGAGGGCTATGCCGCTAAGGTTGCAGGCCAGGTCCAGCCCTTGCTTAATCAGGCTGCGCGGATTGCCGCGGAAGGAGCACTCCTATCGTCCAAGCACACTGTACGGCGCCTCTGTATCGGCCTCGTGTTTGCTTGTCTCGCTGCAGCTGTGGGGTTCTTGACTGGGGCCCTTTCAGCCAAAGAATTGGAGAATCCGCTCCTGGCTCTGGGGGATAGCAGCGAATTTCATCAGTGGTCTGAGATCATTCGCCTTAATCCTCGGCTGCCGGAGATCGCCGAGATCTGCATGTCTGACACAAAATATCAGGCGACCACCACCACCGGCACCTTTTGCAGGGTGCAAGAATTGTACATCAAGAGGGTAGATCGGGTTGAACCCAACTGGGCGCACTTGCGCCGCTTCCTTTGGGTTGGCTGGGTGGCTTTGGGCGCAACTTTGACGGCTGCGGTTCTGGCTATGCCTAAGGTTGTGCGTTCTATTCTGGTCTTGGTGCGAGGAGGCGACGCCGATGCTTAGGCCGATCGTCTTCGTTCGATATCGCAGCGCTGCGATCGTGTGCGACCTGTTTGAAGGATTTGGGCTTGCGTGTCGTTGTGTCTGCCGCACTTTCGCCAGCTCGGTCTCGCCTCTCTTCACGGAAATATTGGCTCAGCGTGCTTTCACTGATTGGGCGACCGTACTGTTCGAAAGTAGCGGCTACTCTGCTCGCGGTATGCTCGATCAGTTGGCGCTCAATCTCTTCGAAATTGTCCGCAACGAGCGCACGCAGCGATTTCTGACGAGTGGCTTCAACGTTTCGAAGCGCAGCAAGCCTCTTGGCAAGCGTATCTTTGGGTTGCTTTTTTACCACCTTCATCCTGTCTTTGCGTCCGCGCGCCTCGGTAATCACAGCCTATTGCGGTTGATCGAAAATGGCAAAATCTGATCCCCGCATATCGATTGCCCCGAGCCTTAACGCGGTTGCCGAAGCACAAGCGTTGGACTTGGGGATCACCAAAAAGGAGCTGATAGAGGCGGCTCTCAGGTTCTATCTTAAAAACTCAGCCATGACGGCTGAGCTTCGTGAACTCGCCGCCTATCAAGCAAAACAGACCCTGCAGTTAAGTAGCGATCTTCGTGTAATTGCAAAGTACATAGTCGACCGTCATTCCATCGACCTCGACGAAGGAAATTAATTTGTTTACGTGTAGCCCGATGCCATCGATAGATTACTATCTGGATGGGCGTGAGGGCAGCTCACTCAATTACTACGCCGAGGCCAATTCGACCGCAGCCTGGTGGACAAGCAATGACGTAGAAACTGAATATTTCGGCTGCACCGACGGACAAGAGGTGGATGAGGAGACATTTCGCCGCTTATGTTCAGGAGAGTTGCTCGATGGCAGCATGGTCAATCACCACAACCGCGTGCGTCGCCCCGGTTATGATCTTCACTTTGCGCCCCCCAAATCCGTTTCGGTGCTAGCTCTCCTTTCGTCGCCCGAAGACCAAAGAATAATTATCAACGCTCACGACGCTGCAGTGCGTCGTGCTCTCGACTACGTGTTTCACAACTCGCTTTTGCATGCCCGGCGTGGCCATGCTGGCAGAGAGACCGAGACGGCCCGAGCATATGTGGCAGCGATCTTCCGCGAATTGACTTCGCGCGCCGACGACCCTCAACTGCATTCACATTGTGTGGTCCCAAACATCGCAATGCGACAAGACGGGACCGTCGGCGCGTTAAACAATGAGCAGGCCTTAGATTACCAACATCTGATCGGTGCGATGTACCGCGCCGAGCTGGCTCATGGCTTAAAGCGTGCGGGATATAAGTTGGTCCGTCGAAAGCGGCACTTTGAGATCGCAGGCATCCCCACAACGGTTCTTCGAGAGTTTTCCCAGCGTCGCGAAGCGATTGAGGCCGCAGCCCTAAAGGCAGGTATCGATCTCAAGGATCGAGCCGCTATGCAGCGTATTACCCTCGCGACGCGTCCGGACAAGGAGCACAGCGGGAATGACGCAAGGCTTCAGTGGCAGGAAAGGCTGAAGTCATTGTCGTTCGATTTGTCTGATGTTGCGAGGGTTACGCCTTCGGATTGCGTTACCGTTGACTCCAGCTCACTCGCAGACCAGGCCGTGAGTAGCGCATTTGAGAATTCTGCAGTTTTGCAGCGCTCAAAAATGCTGGCGTCGGTTGCCGAAGGCCTTCAGTGCGAACTCAATGCCGACGCCATAGAAGCACTGATTAGCAAGCAGTTGCCATCGCTTGTGGAAGAGATCAGCGCCCGATCACAGTCCAGCGCCGAGAGGGAGTATTCCACCCGCACAAATATCGGAGATGAAAAGTACATCGTTCGGTCGGCAATCGCTGGGATGGGAACGGTTTCTGAGACGAGCGAACAGTTGATTGCCAAGGCTTTGGCTAGCCGGCCATCTCTGTCTCAAGAGCAAATTGACGCCATTCGGCACGGTCTGAATAGTGACCGCGTTTGTCTAGTGGAGGGTTCAGCCGGAGCTGGAAAGTCTTTCGGGCTAAGCGCTGTCGCTGAGGTTGCGAACGCTGGGGGGAAGATTGTGTATGCCCTTGGCCCGTCCTGGTCAGCAACAAAGACAATCGGACGCGACACCGGCACAGACGCAAAAAGAACCCTAACGCTGCAGGGATTTTTGCTCAGGACCGAGTCCGGGAAGATAGAACTTAACGACGATTGCTTCATCATTCTGGACGAAGCGGGCATGGTATCCACAAAAGACATGGCGCGGCTTCTGCGGTTAGTCGATAGCGCAGGAGCTAAACTTGTTTTGTCTGGTGATACAGAACAATTACCGCCGGTTTCGGCGGGGGCACCGTTGGCGATACTTTCTCGCGCTGTTGGTTCCTCAAAAATGCGGCAAATACGTCGTCAGGTGGTGCCTTGGCAGCGTGCTGCGAGCATGCAGTTCGCCAAGGGCCTCACTGCCGACGCCCTCGAAACCTACAATGAACGCGGTCACATCGATTGGGCAGGCAGCCGCGAAGAAGCAATTCAGGCTCTGGCCGACCGCTATATCGCCGACAAACTTTGGGATCAGGCGAACACAATTATGCCTCCCCCTACATGCCTTGTCATTGCAGCGTGGAACGAGGACGTGCTCGAGCTCAATCGGGCGATACGAGAGCGGCTTAGGTGGAGCGACTTCATCTCAGAACGCGAGATCATGATCGGCACGGCTGTCAGAAACCGAGATGAGGGGCGCATGGAGTCAGCAACACTCGCCCTTACGACGGGCGACCGCGTTGTCTTTGGCGAAACAGTTGTCCTGCCGTCGCGGACCATCAACAATGCAGACACGGCCACAATAATTGATGCAACCGCTGACAATCTGCGCGTCAAATTCGATGACGGACAGATCGTGGCGGTCAGTATCGTCAATCTCGTTGGCACTCGCCAGCCCGACGAGCCGAAAGCACCAATGATCAAGCATGCTTTCTGCGTCACGACAAATTTCGCCCAGGGTCTGACTGTTGACCGGGCATATGTCGCAGCCATTCGATCCACGAACCGAGAAAGCATGTACGTGGGCATGACTCGACACCGTCATGCCGTCCAGTTGTTCGTTGACTTGAGCAACTTCCCTGCTCCGAAGCCGCCTAAAGCAAGCTTCCCCAAGTTCTTATCCAAGGAAGCACGTTCGCAGATCAACTCTGCGGCCACGCTGACTGCGCAAAAGAAAAATTTTATGAGCCGATGCGCCGCTCCGGCTAAGAAGCGTAATGCGTGCGACTCTGAAGCGGATTTGATGGATTGGTCGGCACTGACCATCGACGAAGCCAGCGCAGCCCCAAATCCAATGGAGCAATTCATGCAGCGCCGGGAGAGGCAGCGCCTCGCCGATGGTGCAAGAAATTGGACGCCACGCACGGAAGCGGGGGTACCAAGTGGGCTCTATGCTCAGATCAGGAATGACCTACCGCGACCAATTGCCAACACTCTCACTGAAGCGCGAGCGTGGATAAATTTGATCCGTCAAAAAATCAGCACCTATATAGCTCGAGCCGCCGAAATTCTCGCTTCCCGTTACTTGAACAAAATCGGTAAGACGGAAAAGAACACAGCGACAGCAAAGCCAAGCACCACAAAACCTACAACTCCCACAAGTACGGATCCTGAACCTTGACGCGAGCCAATTGATACCGGTTGAACGCACAGAGTCGGAGGCGATCTAGATTTTCACGTGGCTGTCTGGACCCTATATCGCAGTCAATGAACGCTTCGACCTTTTAAGCGTATGCTGTCGATTTGAAGATTTGGGACGTAGATATCGCGCTGCTCGAAATCCTTCGACAGCTGGACCAGGCTATCTATCCCAGCCCACCGTGGGCGAACTCGTCGCCGCGACCGGTGCAATGGACAAAGTCTCCCACCTCGGCCGCCAACGCTGGGATGGTTCGGAGGTCATATCCCGATGCGGATGTCTGCGGGTCGTCAGCTTTCAGAAAATCTTGCCAACAACCGGGCCAGCGGGAATTGGATCGGCAGCGCTCTGGCAGCTACGCGCCCCTTTCGAGACATTCGGGCCGTCCCTGCGATTTCCTGAAAGCTGCCATTCAGCTTGATGCATTCGGGCGTCGGGCCGTGCTGAATTAGGGATCGACATGGCCGAGATCGGCAGTTGGACGTAAGCCAGATATTCCGAACAATCCGAGCGCGGCTGTGGGGCGCACGAAACTAATCCACAGTAACCTTCGCTAGTGAATGCACCCAATCCACACCGTCCCAAGTCGCCTTTCAGCTGCGGCCTTTACGGCCTCGGAGCAGCCGTCAGATACCACTAGGCCAAACGGGCTCATCAAGGGTTCCGGGAACCCATAATCATCAACCTTCCCTACAGGATTACTGCCTGAAAGCGCGTGACGCATGCTAGCCCAAAGGGTCCATGCCAGTTCAATCTCGCCCTCTTGTCCGTCGTAGACGGTGCTCGCGGGCACAGTCTTTGAGATGATCCCCAGTTCTTCAAGAAGCATCGTTGCAACCAAGTGCGCGGCACAATCTGCCAGTTGGATTCCCGCGACCAATCTTGAATCGCAACCGTAGGTGATAACCGCACCAGAAGGCATTTCGGCATTTGTTCGCTTCATTCCTTCGTCCAGATAAATTGCCGAGATGTGAGTGTCTGGTGGAACGTCGACGCTGGATAAGAGCGTGGCAAGATGCGCCGCGAGTATCGCTCGCTCCGCGATAGGGCAAACGGCCAATGCGATCTTGCAGTGACGCAGGATGAGTTGAAGGCGTTGTCGCAATTCCTGGGCGGCCGGATTGTCACGCATCGCCATGTTGCTTTTGAACTCGTCGCGACAAGGATCGAAGCCGCAAGCCAACAGGCCTTGAACGACTTGTTCCTGGACGTCGGCGTCGGAGCACACCGCAGCTAAAACGATGAAGTCTCCACGATCATGGATGCTCTCATCCACGAAAATATTTAGGCCGGAGGCGATTTTGCGTGCCCGCCTCAAAATACGCGATAGCCCACACGAGCACCGCAACGATAGCCGTCGGGGGACTTGTGTTCATTCAGTGTGAGAGACTGGGTCTTTCGGGTGAATACCTTCTGGCAGTACGGGCATTGGACTTTGTATGTTTGTTCAAAACCGCTCCAGCCTCGCAACGCCGTTAACCTCGGAGGTGATGTCCGAATCGACCTTGTCGCGTGGCGAACTCCGTCTTTGAAGGGCCTGCCAAAATACGCTCTGCGCGCCTCCTCGCCGGCCTTTGACAGTTCAATTTCAAACTGGGGCTCGAAAGTCTCGTCGAGGACGGACAGCGCTTCAACATCGGTGTTCACAAAAGTCTTGATGCTGGGTCCGCGCGTCCTGTCCCATGCATAAAAGTATTCCCGCGCCGGCTTTCCTTGTGCCTTCTTGTAGGAAAGGGAATACGGCTCGATTACCCGCTCGACCCCATGGTAGCGGATCTTCATAAGTTTCCTGGTCGCGCCGGCATCCATGATAAGATTGCGGTGTTCTGGGCCGTAGTAAAGCTGCTCTCCCCGCTCGCCGGTGCCAATCTCACCAAACAGCTGCTCGATGGCATCCTTGAACCCTTCGGTCGCGCGGCTGAAATCGAAGCGCGTCGCTTTTGGACACTTGATGTACTTGTCCCAAACGCCGCCGAAAAATGTCATGGGAATGCCAAGCAATATGCTTTTGGCTGCGGCCGGGCTGGCACTGAAAATGGTCTTGTTCAGGAACGTGCGCAGCACCAGTCCGCGGTCTAAGTCGATCGAACGGTCGATGAACGTCGAATAGACCAGATCAAATAGGTCGTGGGAGTGACGGCGTTGGATGAGGCACTTCAGTTTGCTGGCAATTACCTCCTCTAGCGCCATACATGTGATCTCGGCCGAACAAGCTTCTGCGTCCGAGTACGGATGGATAAGTTTGCGGCGGGTAGGAGGCAGATGAAGGCGATCGAAATCGGTCACATCAACTTTGACACTGATAGTGAGGTCGTCTTGTGCGCCGAAAAAGTCGGTAAAGTAGACCCGCCCCTTGTAAGAATGGCGCGTACGATCCACCATCGGACCAAGCTCAAAGGTGTTTCGGTCAATCAGAAATTCCACGCCGCATGCTGCCTGCGCATTGAGACAAGCGTTGTTGATTTCAATTGCCGTCAACTCGGCATCGACTGCATCACTAACAGAGAAGTCCAAGTCGGCCGAGAACCGTGTATCGGGATAGTAGGCTTTGCGCAGGCAATTTCCGCCTTTGAACACTAGGCGAGCACGTAAATACTCATTTTCGTAAATTGATTTTAGAAGCCATCCGAAGACGTAATCGCGTTCGACATTTGGATGATGAATGTCAAACTCAAGTGCCTTGGCCTTTATTTCATTCGGGCTGATCATTCGAAGATCATACTTATTCTTAGGCACCCCTGTCGAGACGTGAGGGCGCGACTTCCACCAAGGAGTATGGAGCGACTTCACGCTGCTTTGCATCAGCGCTTGGCCTTTCGGTGCGCTTCGCGCCCCATTCCAGTCGTTCAGGTAACTGTTGCCCGTTCCCAAAAAGCGGTCATTCGACAGCGGACAAGACCGGTGCCCATGTTAGGGTGGGAGGCGGACTGGCAAGATAGCCTTATCCGGCCGTGGACGGCATCCGCGAGTCGCAGTCTCACTAATTGCCCATTCTTTTTACTGCGCAGGCGCTAACGCGAGCATCCGCTCACACTCCGCCACAACGTACTCTGGGATGCTCTCGAATTTATGTGGGTTGAGCTGCATCACATACTCGTTCTCGATGTGATAAGCCTCGTTGATGAACTTGCGTATCACGTCGTCATCATGGTCGGCATTGATGATCCGAAACAGTTGTATCTTTTCATACCCGACTGTGGTCGCGTGAAACTTGGCCTTAATGGCATCCGCGTTGGTGATTTCGGCTACGAGCGCATCGTAGTCGAAGTCGGGAATGAAAGCCGCCTTGATGCTCGACACTGCGGTGTTCTTTTCCTCGACAGTCATGTCACGAGTGGTGGAACCAGACTGAATGGTCGGCGTCGCCCGACCTTTGAATAGGCTTGCCAGCAGATTGTATTCCAACTCGGTGTCGTCATGCAGTTCGAAGTGGCGCCGTAGGTAAATTGCTTTGCAAATGCTGTCATTGAGGGCAGCGACATTGTCGGCACAGATCTTTGCGAAGGTTTGTATGTCATGCCGTTCGATCGGCACTTCGCTTACGACGCCTGCCCGAGATGAAAGGAAGTTTGCCGAGGGCGAGGCGCCCTGGAAAACCGCACTAGTGCTTTTGATCACGTCGATTGCTGGTTCGATGTCGTGGGTGAGCAAAAGGGTTGTTCGCCCGCGCAAACTGGCCTTGCCACGAAAAAGCTCATGAAGAATGGCGAACTTTTTATTCTTGTCGAATGACGAGATTGGGTCGTCCAATACGACCAAGTCTGGCTTTTCGCTCAGTACTTGGTACATGAAAAGGACCAGCGCAAACGCATTCTTCTCACCGTAGCTAAGGTGTCGCGTGGCGGCTTCGATGTGACTGGCAAGATCCTGGTGAACTAGCTTCATCTTGTAAGATTCGGGCTCTGGCACAATCTCAACGGTGTATTTGTAACCCGCTGATTTCAAAAACCCGTTTATGCTCGACTGGTTCTCGTCGATAGCCTTTTTGATGCGAGCCTTATGTCGATTAATCTTACCTTTCAGGTTGCCGACTTTGGCGATCAGCACGTCGAGTTGCTGATTGATGGGATCGACCGTCTTTCGCGTCTCTTCGGAATCGAGCTTATCCATAAGCTCCAAGTCGATTTTCAAGGGCGTCAGTCTATCGGCCACTTCTTCGACGTCGCGCAAGGAAAAGAATGACATGGAGCGCAGACCTTCAAGCTTTTCGATAAGGGCATCGATGTCCGCCTTAAGACCAGTAAGGAAACTGTGCTCCTGTGCAGTAAGCTCGACCTTCGCTTTTGTAACTTTATCCAGGTTTTCACGGCACTTGTCGCTGAAGTAAGTTCCCAACCTATTGATAATTGCACGCAGGGCGCTGAGGTGGCCAACGGCGGTAGCGTCGTATTCCTTCTCAACTGCAAGAGCCACATCCTTGCTTCCAGCCTCGTCGAGTGGCGAAGCGCAGTATGGGCACGCGTCCCCCAACTGCAAAAACTCATTTCCCTTGATCTGCCAGTTGATCCACTTCGCGGGCTCCTGGCTTTTGATGAAGGTCTCAAACGGCTTAAGCGCAGCCGGAATATTTTCAAGTTTGTTGCCTGAGCCAAAAGCCTTATGGATCTTGCTCGACTTCGGTATGGCGCCACTTTTGCTTGGCTTGCCGAAGGCGTCACGGAGCTCTTTCAGGTCCGAGATAACCTGCCCGATTGCCTCGTTGTCGGAAAACGCCTGCCGGATACCAGCCAGCAGCTCGTCGATCTCGGCCATTTCGGCCAAATATTCAGGCGTCCTAATAAAAACCTCGAAGCTGTTTTTCAAAACTTCGTCTTTTTGAAACACAAATTGCTGGATGTAATCGTCATCGAAAACGAGCGCTGACGTGAGCGCATCCGTGCCTTCGACACGAGGAGAAGGCGCATCAGCTTTCCCTCGCCCCTTGAACTGAGCGAGATTTTCTAGGCTCCCGTCCCCGCGAATTTGACTGACGATGGCGCGCGCAATCGTGCTTTTGCCGATTCCGTTGGGGCCATACTTTATGTTGAGGGCACCCTCCCTCAATCCAATTTCAGCACGGTCTACGCTGTTGCAGTTTGTAATTAGGACGGCGATGTCCGGCATAATGTCCCCCAATTAGACGCGGACGTATTATGCAATCAATTCTAGCGCTGCCTCAAAGATCTAAACCCACTATTCCCAAGAATCTTGTCTGCGTAACATAGGGCCCAAGCGCAAACAGCAGGGGCCCATTGTAGTGGCAAGGTATGGAGAAGATGAGTTGTTGTTCTATTCGAAGGGCGACAGCTTCGGCGCGCGGAGAGTTCAAGAGCAGGCTGTGAAGGACGGCGTTGCTGGCATGTCTGAAAACCAAATCCTCAACAGCTCAATGGAGGATTTGGTCAACTTTATCTACGACAAGTTCATCATCAATGTCCCTGTGCTGGACCTCGAACATGCTGAGGTTTCACAAAATGAAAGCCAGGTGATGGTCCAAAGTTGGCGAACCGAACAGCCGATTGCCATGCCGGGCACAGTCGTCACCTTGGAAGTGCCTTATGAAGGAGACGAGATCCTGTTCTATATCAGGGCTTCAACATGGGGGATGAACCCGCCTCGGGCCCTCATTAGTAAGAGCCATGTCATACTTCGGCAGAGCGGCACCGAACTTAGCGGTGAGCAGGTACAGGCAGCATTCGATCAAACGATCGCCAGCATTGAAGAAAATCTTGCCCGCTTGCGATCTGACTTTGACGAGTTCAATGGCCGGCTAAAAAGCGTGGCACGGGAGCTGATCGAAGCGCGCAAAGTGAAATTGCTTGCAAACCAAAATCTCGTGGCCGGCCTTAATTTCAAGCTTAAGGAACGGCCCGGAGCCGCCAAAGCATATTCTGCCCCGATGCAACGGCGAAAGATTGAGCCTCGGCTCCCAGCCGTGGCGGCGAAGGGGTTCAAACCGGAGCCAGTTCTGCGCGAAGAGGACTATCAGCATATCCTCAAGATTATCCATGACATGACCTTGGTCATAGAGCGGAGCCCATCATCCTTTGCAACCATGGGGGAGGAGGATATCAGGCAGCATTTTCTCGTGCAGCTCAACGGGCAATACGAGGGAAAGGCTACTGGCGAGACCTTCAATGCAGCAGGTAAGACCGACATCCTAGTGCGCGATGAAGGGCGTAATATCTTCATCGCTGAATGCAAATTCTGGCGAGGTGATAAAAGTTATACCGATACTATCGACCAGCTGCTGGGCTATCTCTCCTGGCGCGACACTAAGACCGCGATCGTAATTTTCAACCGCAATAAGGACACGACCAGTGTCCTGGCAAAAATCAGAACGCTCACAGAGGCCCATGCATTATGCAAGACCGGGCCAAAGATCGAGGGCGAGACTAGGTTCCGATATGTATTCGGCCAGCCAAACGACACCAGCCGGGAAACGATCTTGACTGTTATGGTCTTCGACGTTCCGACCACCTCAACCGACGCGGGATAAGCGAGCGGATAATGTCGGACGCCTATTTACAGGGGATCTTGCGCCGGCTGCGGGTTGATACAGGACCCTACTCACCGGTTCGAAACGTGCAAGCAAAGCGATCGCTTTCGCTGCAGTATGCTTCTCCTGACCTATCAGTCATGACCCAGGCAACTTGGCAAAGTTGCCGCCATCCACCTGGTGACCCAGAAACCGGCCAGTATCTTCCAGCACCAAAGCACCCATCGGCACCGCCTCGCGGACAATGGCTCCTTACGGTAATGCAGCGCCAGAAGCAGTCTGACTGCTACCGGCCCCCAATCGGCCAATGGCGTCTGGCGCGATCTCCTGCCTACTCTTGCGGAGCCCGACCGAAAGCTTACAGAACCCTTCCGGCCCAATAGCGGCCAGCAGGGCCCAATCTGGGCGTCTGCAGCTCATCGATTCTTCTCCAGAGCCCTGTACCGTGAGTATCATTCTACTATCGGCCGTTTGTCGCGGTCTTATCGCGCCTTTGCTATTCACACATTACGCACCTTCGGTGCCCAGAAAGAACCACAGAAAACGCTAAGGGATTGATATAGCTCCATACTTGTCCGCCATTTCGGGTGATCTCTGTAGATTTGTGCATCAAGCCGCCGACAGAGCCCCCCTGCCCCAAAAAAGCGCAAGCAAACACCCGAGCCCCATCTCCCGGCTATTATGGCGATAACATTATATTATCGCCATAACCCACCTGTTGCCCGGCGGCACAGGGGTCGACATCAGACAGTCGGCGATAGATGAGAGATGCTTCAGCGTCTCTTACCCGCGAGACCAGTTTGACTTCGACAGGAGATGCCGGTCAGCGCCAGTTCAGCGCCGAAAGCCCCACGACCAATACGCTGGTGAAGGCGCCGTTGAGGGCCATGGCGATGCCGGAGAAGGCGCCGCCGATATCGCTGACCTGCAAGGCCCGGGCCGTGCCTATGCCGTGGGAGGTGAGGCCGACGGCAAAGCCCCGCGCAGCGTAGTTTCTGACGCCCATGGCATTCATCAGCGGCGTCACTACGACGGCACCGGTAATGCCGGTCAGGATGACGAGCACTGCCGCCAGCGAAGGCACGCCGCCCAGCGACTTGGCCAGTTCCATGGCGATGGGCGCGGAAACCGACTTGGGGGCGATGGAGGCCAATACCTCAATGGGCGCGCCGAAAGTCCAGGCGATGGCGACGGCGCTCGCCATCGCCGTCAGCGACCCAGCAATCAGCGCGACCACGATCGGCAGCAGCGACCTGCGCACGGCCGCAAGGTTGCGGAACAGCGGCACGGCCAGCGATACCGTCGCCGGCCCGAGCAGGAAATGCACGAATTGTGCGCCCTCGAAATAAGTCGGGTAGCTGGTCCGCGTCGCCAGCAGCACCAGGATGATCAGCGCGGCGCTGATCAGCACGGCATTGGCAAGGGGGCTATTGCCCAACAGCGCGGCGATCCGCAGCGCGATGGCATAGGCCAAGAGCGTCACCGCCAGCCAGGTCAGCGGCGAAGCCGCAAGATAGACCCAGATCTGCCCGATGCCGGTCATGGTGATGTCCTTGCCAGGAGGCGCTCGGTAGCGAGGAAGGCAAAGACCGTCACCACCAGCGTCAGCAGCGTCGAGGCGATGACGGCGATCAGAAGCTGAAAGCCCCAGGTCCGGATCAGCTCAGCATGCTGCATGATGCCGACGGCCGAGGGCACGAAGAGCAGCGACAGCACGCCCAAAAGGCCATTGGCCACCGACATGATCGCCCGCGCCTCCTGGCGCCGCAACACCAAAAGAACCAGCAGCAAGATCATCCCCAGCACGGGACCGGGCAGCGCCAAGCCGGGCACGGCAAGTCGCAACAGCCCGACCAGTGCCTCACCGGCGAGCTGGCAAAGGATCAGGACCACAAAGCCGGCAACGAGATCGTTGGGCTTGAGGGGAGGTGCAAAGGTGTCGGTCATGCTGGCTTCTTAAGACCTAGATCGCCCGCTTGGCAAACCGTCCATTGGCCATGATGACAGGCATATGCGCGCCGTCGTCCTGCAGCAGTGTGATGTCGCTCAGCGGGTCGCCATCCACCACCAGCAGGTCGGCAAAGGCGCCGGCGGCGATTACGCCGGCCTGGCCCTCGAGCCGGCACAGACGCGCGCCGATCATCGTGGCCGAGCGGATGATCTCGGCCGGGCTCAGCACGTTGGCCAGCAGTTCGAACTCCATGCCATGATACCTGCGGAGTTGGCCCAGGAGGTCCGAACCAAAGGCCATGGGCAGGCCGGCGTCGCGCATCACTTCGAGCGAGCGCAGCCCGCCCGAGCGCACCACGTCGATCTTGGCAAATTCTGCCGCGCCCAGGCCCAGCGCCTCGCCCTCGATATGCAGCGCGTCATAGGCCACCAGCGTCGGCACGGCGATACAGCCCTTTTCGGCCGCCTTGCGGGCGGTTTCGGGCTCGATCAGGTTGCAATGTTCGAGGCTATGCACGCCTAGTTCCACGCAGCGGGCGATCGCCTTGTCAGTATAGACATGGGCGGCGACATAGAGGCCGGCATTGTCCGCCTCTTCCACCATGGCGAGGATTTCGTCGCGCGAATACTGGATGGAATGGATCGGGTCATTGGGCGAGGAGACGCCGCCATTGGCCATCACCTTGATGAAATTTGCGCCCTCCTTGATCATGGTGCGGCAGGCCGCGCGCACATTGTCGATGCCATCGACGATCAGGCCCATCGAGCCCAGGCGGTCAGAGAAAATCCCCGGCCGGTCATCGGTGCGCGGGCGCAGGTCGGCATGGCCGCCGGTGGTGGTCAGTCCCTTGCCGCAGATAACGAGGCGCGGACCATCGATCAGGCCCTCATTGACCGCGCGGACCAGACCATAATCGGCGCCGCCAAGATCGCGCAGCGTGGTGAAGCCACGCTGCAATGCCTCGGCCATCACCCGGGCCGAACGCAGGGCCGCCAGCGAACTGGGGGCGATCATATTGCCCCAGAGGTCGAGCGTTTCGGCCACCACATGAACATGGCAATCGATGAGGCCCGGCATCAGCACCTTGCCTGCAAGGTCGATCACCGTGGCGTCGGCAGGGGCCGCAATGCTGGCCCCGACCTCGGCGATGCGATCACCCGAGACGAGGACATCGAGCCCGTCACGCAGCACGCCAGCTTCGGCGTCGAGAATACGGCCGCCGGTAAAGAGATAGGTCATAGTGTCACTCAGCGGTTATGGCAGGCGACGAGCGCGCCGTCGTCGCGGGCGGTCAGTTCAGGCTCGACCTGCTTGCAGATGTCGGTGGCGAAAGCGCAGCGGGGATTGAACGGGCAGCCCGAAGGCTTGCGCGTGGCGCTGGGGATATCGTCATTGGTGGCCGAAAAACTGTGGCGCTTGCGCGGATCTCGCGAGGGCGCCGAGCGCATCAGCAGCTCGGTATAGGGGTGGCCGGGCGAGGCGAAGATCCTGGTCTTGGGCGCGATCTCGACGATCTTACCGAGATACATCACCGCCACGCGATGACTGATGAATTCCACCACGCCGAGGTCATGGGAAATCGACAGATAGGACACACCCAGGTCGCGCTGCAGGTCACTCAGCAGATTGAGGATTTGCGCCTGCACCGAGACGTCCAGCGCCGAGACTGGCTCGTCGCAGACGATGACGTCGGGGTTCAGCGCAAGCGCGCGGGCAATGCCGATGCGCTGGCGCTGGCCGCCCGAAAACTGGTGGGCGAAATTGTCGGCCTGGTCGGGCCGCAGGCCGACGCGCTGCATCAGCTCGGCGACGCGGTCCTCGCGCTCGGCCTTGGTGCCGATCTTGTGGACGTCGAGCGGCGCACGGATGATGTCCTTCACCCGCTGGCGCGGATTGAGCGAGGAAAAGGGATCCTGGAAGACGATCTGCATGCGCCGGCGATAGCTTTTGAGCGCCGAGCGGTTGAAGCCCTTGATCTCCTGTCCGTCAAAACGCACCTGCCCGCCGGTGGGCTTGACCAGCCCCATCAGCGCGAGACCCGTGGTGGACTTGCCGCAGCCGCTTTCGCCGACCAGGCTCAGCGTCTCGCCGCGATTGAGAGAAAAGCTCACGCCATCGACGGCCTTGACTGCACCCACCTGGCGCTGCAGCACGCCAGCGCGAATGGGGAAATGGACTTCGAGGTTCTCGACGCTCAGCATCGGGGTCGCATCAGGCTGCATTGTCATGCTCCCAGCAGGCGGCCCAATGGCCGGGGCGTTTTTCGGTGAAGGGCGGACGTTCCTCAAGGCAGCGGGCCGAGGCACCGGGACAGCGCGGGGCAAAGGCACAGCCCTTGGGCAGGTCCCAGAGCGGGGGCACGGTGCCAGCGATATCGGCGAGGCGATCGCCCGCCTGGCTGGAGGCGCCCGAGCCGGGCACGGCGCCCATGAGCCCGATCGTATAGGGGTGGAAGGGCCGGTCGAAGAGGTCGTAAATCGAGGCTTCCTCGACCTTGCGGCCGGCATACATGACGATCACCCGGTCGGCGACTTCCGACACCACGCCCAGATCGTGGGTGATGAGGATTTGCGCCGTGCCGAGACGTTTCTGCAGGTCCGAAATCAGCCCCAGGATTTGCGCCTGGATGGTCACGTCCAGAGCCGTC
Source organism: Candidatus Devosia phytovorans (assembly GCA_029202405.1). NCBI lineage: Bacteria > Pseudomonadati > Pseudomonadota > Alphaproteobacteria > Hyphomicrobiales > Devosiaceae > Devosia > Candidatus Devosia phytovorans. Next base: position 2,880,922 of record CP119312.1, read on the forward strand.
GTCGGCTCGTCGGCGATGATGATCTTGGGGTCGCAGGCCAGTGCCAGCGCGATCATGGCGCGCTGGCGCATGCCACCGGAGAGTTCATGCGGGAACTGGGTGGTACGGCGCTCGGGGTCGGGCATCTGCACCATGCGCAGCACGTCCACGGCGCGCTGGTCGGCTTCCTTGCGGCTGCACTTGCGGTGCTGGCGCACGCTTTCGGCGATCTGCTCGCCGATGCGCAGCACCGGGTTGAGCGCGGTCAGCGGCTCCTGGAAGATCATGGCGATCTTTTCGCCGCGGAAATCCTCCACCTGCCGCTGGTCCATGGCGAGGAAATTCTCGCCATCGATCATGATCTTGCCGCCGGAAATATTGGCGGCATCGGGCAGCAGGCGCAGCAGCGACAGCGCCGTCATCGACTTGCCGCAGCCGCTTTCGCCGACGATGCAGAGCGTTTCCCCGGCCTTCACCTCAAAGCTCATGTCGGAGACAACAGCGAAAGAGCCCTGCGCGCCCCTGATCTCGATCTCGAGATCGGAAACCGCTAGAACCGGCGCTTGGGTACCAGTCATTGTTTCGCTCATCGCCATCGTCTCCGTCTGCCGGGCCGTGAGGGATCAGGCCCGGCGAGGGTTGAAATCAGTCCGTCGCGCCATCGAGATTGCCGACCATGAAGGCATAGTCGCCGCTCTGGACCACGTTGCGGGTGAGGTGCTGCATGATCATGATGCCGTTCTCGAACGGGGTCTTGATCTCTTCGAGCACTTCGAAATTGTAGGGGCTGACCACGCGGCCGAGCAGTTGGCCGCCCTTGATCACTTCGCCATTGGCCGGGCACAGCGGCTCGATGAAGCCACCCTGGCTGGGGCGGATGCCGGCCAGTTCGGTCACGACGATCTGCTTGGGATTGGGCGTCGGCTCGCCAGCGATGGTGCCGGTGGTCTTGAGCATGTTGATGACGCCGTCGACGGTACGCTTGATATAGGGCGTCTGGTCGACAATGCCGCCGCCCAGCTCGATAACGGCAACCGGAATGTTACGGGTGTCGATGGTCACCGACTTGGTGGTGCCGCCGAAGACCGTGCCCTGCTTGTTCTCGACCGGGCGGTAGAGCACCGTCGAGCCAAAGGCGCGGGAAAGCTTTTCGTCGTTCCAGATATAGACATAGTCGACGGTCGGGCGATCGGTGCCCGAATGCAGGTCGATATGGACGTCGATGACGTTGAGATACTGCTCGGTCAGCGCATGGGCGAGCTGCTGGCTATATGTTCCCTTGGGATTGCCCGGGAACTGGCGGTTGAGGTCAACCTTGTCGATCGTGGCAAAGCGCTCGTTGACCGCAAAGGCCGAGGGGTTGGCGACCGGCAGCAGCAGAATGCGGCCCTTGATCGGCTGATCTTTGAGGATGTTGAACAGTTCGAGAATGGCCTGCGAACCGGTGTTCTCATTGCCGTGGATCGAGGCGGAAATGCCGATGGTGGGGCCATCTTCCTCGCCCACCAGCTCGTGGATGAACAGCACCGCATCGCTGCCGTCGGCATTGGTCGTGAACTTGGGCCGAAGCTGGTTGATGGACTTGACCATGAAGATATTCCTTTGAGTTATTTGGCCTTTCCGGCCTTTGCTCCGCCACGGGACAGCTGGCGGGGATCAAGAACGTCCCGCAATCCGTCGCCGAAGAGATTGAAACCGAGCACGGTGACCATGATGGTCGCGCCCGAGATGATGGAGAGCCACGGCGCGTCGCGCATGAAGCGGGTGCCGTAGGAGAGGGTCCAGCCCCAGGTGGGTGCCGGCGGCGGCAGGCCGAAGCCGAGGAAGCTCAGCGCCGATTCCGAGATGATCGCGGTGCCGAGGCCCAGCGAGGCCAGCACGATGATCGGCCCAATGGCATTGGGCAGGATTTCGCGGAAGATGATCCGCATAGGGCTCGCGCCGATGGCGCGAGCTGCCTGCACATAGTTCTGCTCGCGCAGCACCAGGGTGGTCGAGCGGACGACGCGGGCGTATTCGGTCCAGGCCACGACGATGATGGCGAGGGACACATTCATGATGCCCGGGCCAAGCACCGCGACAATGGCCAGCGCCAGAACGATGGCCGGGAAGCCGAGGAAGATGTCGGTGATGCGCATCAGGACGAGATCGACCCAACCGCCGAAATAGCCGGCGACAAGACCAACCGTGGTGCCGATGGCGGCCGAAACGCCGACCGAAATCACGGCGATGGTCAGCGAGATGCGCGCCCCGAACACCAGGCGGGACCAGAGGTCACGACCGAAGTTGTCGGTGCCCAGGATATGTTCGAGGGTCGGGCCCTCGAAGCGGTTGCGCATGTCCATCTGCTCGATGCCATGGGTCGAGACATAGGGGGCAAAGATGGCCAAGAGGATGATGGTCAGCGAGATCAGCGCGCCGATGACCAGTGAGGTATTGGTGAGAGCCTTGGGCAAACGCATGGAGATCACCCGAGACGGATGCGCGGATCGACCGCGGCATAGAGAAGATCGACCACCAGATTCACCAGCGCGAAGACGATGGCGAAGGTCAGCACGATGCCCTGGATAAGCGGCAGGTCGCGCTGGGAAATGGCGGCAATGGTCAGCTGGCCGAGACCCGGCCAGGCGAAGATGGATTCGGTCAGCACCGCGCCGCCGAGCAGCGCACCGAAGCGCAGACCGATGACCGAGAGCACGGGCAGCAGTGCATTGCGCAATGCGTGGCGGATCACCACCCTGCCCTGCCGCAGGCCCTTGGAATAGGCGGTGCGGACAAAGTCCTCGCGCAGCACTTCGAGCATGGAGGCGCGCACCAGACGCGAGATGATGGCGGCCGAATTGGCGGCCAGCGCCAACGCCGGCAGGGCCAGGTGCGTCAGGGAATCCCACAGCACCTGCGGGCGTCCGGTCACCGCGGCCAGCAGCGCCTCGGGCAGCGGCACGCCGCGACCGACGGCGGGCAGCCAGCCCAGCTGCACCGCAAACAGCAGCATCAGCAGCAGGCCCAGCCAATAGACCGGCATGGAAACGCCGATCTGGGCGAATAGCATGGTCAGCGTATCGATCCAGGAGCCCTGGCGGATGGCCGCCACGACGCCCAGGGTCAATCCGATGATGGTGGCAAGGATCAGTGCCACTACGGCCAGCTCGATGGTTGCGCCCAGCCGGCCGAAGATGATTTCGGAAACGGCCTGGTTCTGGAAAATGGAACGCCCCATGTCGCCCCGCAGCAGCGCGGCGAAATAGTCGAACAGGCGGATATACCAGGGGTCGTTCAACCCGAGGCTATTGCGCAGGTTGAGAATGGCCTCGGGCGTCGCGTCCTGGCCGAGCAGCACCGCAGCCGGATCGCCGGGGATGATCAGCAGGAGGCCAAAGGTCACGATGACCATGCCGATGGCCATGGGAATGAGCAGCAGAAGCCGGCGTATGACATAGGACAGCATCGCGTCAGCTCCTTTCCTGGATTGGGGTGTCTCGGCTGAGCTTCATCATGCGAGCACGATGTCCTCGAAATTGCGCGGATAGACCGTGAGGCTTTCCGGCCCGTCCTCGGTCACCAGCACTGTATCGGCGAGGCGGAAGCCCCCGACGCCGGGCACATAGAGGCCGGGCTCGCTGGAGCAGACCATGCCGGGCTTGAGGATCGTCTGGTCGCCTGCTTCCACCCATGGGCTTTCATGGAAGGCAACGCCCATGCCATGGCCGACGCGGTGCTTGACGAAGGGCGTCATGCCCTGGCCATGGAGGTATCCGAGCGCTGCCACGTCGGCGGACGCGCAGGTCTCACCGGCAATCAGCCCAGCCGTGCCGATGCGCTGGCCTTCCTGGGCGATGCGATAATAGGTCTCGTGTTCCTTGCTCGGGGTGCCCAGCACGAAGGTGCGTTCGCTTTCCGAGGCCCGGCCACCGACACGGCAGCCCAGCGAGAGGATGAATATCTCGTTGGGCTCGAGGCGGCGGGCGCTTTCGATGCCGTGCGGAAAGGCCGACTTGACGCCGCCATTGATCAGCCCGCCCGCAAGCGTTGCCACATGCAGCACGTCCTCGTGCTCATTGGCCATGATGTCGAGCGCGTGGCGCACCACATGGCGTTCGAGCTCGATTTCGCTGGGCAAGGGCTTGCCGGCGCGGAAGGCTTCGGTCACGAGCTCGACGCCCGATGCGACCATGGCATCGGACAGCCGCCCCGCCTCGCGGTGGAGCCGCACTTCCTCGGGATATTTGATCTGCCGCATGGTGATGACCATGCCGGTCGGGATGACCCGGGCCTCCGGCCAGGTCGCAGCAAGCTCGGCCGCGCGACCCACCGACATGCCATAGCCATGGCCGATCGTGCCGCGGATCGGACCGAGTGCCCGTGCGAGCGCGTCGAATGGCCGGTCGACGCCGGGGAATTCGAAATAGACCACGCTGTCGGCGGCCACTTTCTGGCTCAGCGCATATTCGCGTTCCAGCTCGGGGATAAGCAGGAAGGCCGATTGCGCCGTCAGCGCCAAGGCGATGGGGCGTTCATTGGGGCGGAAGGCGAAGCCGGTGGTGTAGAGCACGTCATCGGCCGCATCGAGCAGCAGCAGGTCGATCCCTGCCGCTGCCATGCCGGCGCGGATGTCGCGCTGCACCTTTTCGTAAAAATCTGGCCCGAGGCGCTGAACAAAAGCCATTATGCGATGACCACGTCTTCGAGCTTGCGCGGATAGTGGGTCATGCTGTCGGGGCCTTCGGCCGCGATCAGCACGGTGTCGGCAATGCGATAGCCGGCAAAGCCATGCACGAAGATCGCCGGTTCCGACGAGGTGATCATGCCAGGCTCAAGAATAGTCTGGTCGCCGCCTTCCACCCATGGCGCCTCATGGAACATGATGCCCATGCCATGGCCGACGCGATGCAGCAGATAGTCGTCCATGCCGCTGTCGCGGATGAACTTGAGAGCCAGATTGTCGGCCGAGGCGCAGGTATGGCCGGCGATCAGCGCGGCAGTCGCCATGCGCTGGGCCTCATAGGCCACGGCGTAGTGACCCTCCTGTTCCTTGCTTGGCTCGCCGATGAACAGCGTGCGCTCGCTTTCGGCGGCGCGGCCACCGACGCGGCAGCCCAGCGACAGGATGATGCTCTCGCCGCGCTTGACCGGATTGCCGGTCGGCATGCCATGCGGATAGGCCGAACGCGGACCGGAATAGACGAGGCCCGAGGCCAGACCCTGCACCAGCATCTGGTCGTCATGCTCATCGAACATGATCTTCATGGCGTGGCGCGAGACGAAGCTTTCGATCTCGATCTCGGAGGGCAGTTCCTTGCCCGAGCGCATGGCCTCGCGGATCAGCTCGACGCCGGCGACCACCATTTCGTCGGAAATGCGGGACGCCTCGCGATGCATCACCATCTCTTCGGGATATTTGCGCAGCCGCATCTGCTGCACGATGTTGCTGGGCACGACGCGGGCATTGGGGAAAGCGGTAGCAATCTGGGGGATGCGCGCGGCGGAAATGGCGGGGCTGTGGCCCACCGTGCCCTTCATTTCGGGGAAGGCGCGGCCAAGCACGGCAAAGGCCGGGTCGATGCCGGGGAATTCGAAATAGATGATCGGTTCGGCCGCGATATCCTGATGCGCGGCATGGCTCTCTTCGAGCTTGGGCAGCAGCAGCCAGGCGCCGGTTTGCGTGATCGCAAAGACCACCGGACGCTCGGTCGTGTAATGGGAAAAGCCGGTCGTATAGATGACGTCGTCATTGCTATCGAGCAGCAGCATGTCGATGCCGCTGGCAGCCATCCGGGTGCGGATGTCGGCATGGACCTTGGCATAGAAATTCGCGCCCAGGCGCTGGGTAAAACTCATCTCAACATCTCCCCGGAAAAAAATCCGGCCGAAACCATCGACTCCGGCCGGTTAGTCGGTCAGGTCAGTCGGTGAAACCGATCAGGCCGCGCAAGTTGCCGCGCGGGGTCGCCTGGACTTCGACCGGAATGTCCTTGGAATAGAACATCTGGTAGCCCTGGGCCGAGACGATGTAATAGGGCAGCTCTTCAGCCAGGATCGTTGCCGCCTTCTGGTAGGCCTCGATACGGCCGGCCTGGTCGAGCGTCGAGCGGCCGGTTTGGAGCAGTTCATCGACTTCCGGATTGGAATAGCCGCCCCAGTTGGTCGAGCCGCCGGTGGTCAGCTGGGCGAACATCAGGCGATCGGGATCGACGATGTTGAGCCAGCCGAGCAGCGCGATCTGGTGCTTGGACTGCTGTACGTAGTTGGTCGAGAAGCTCGGCCAGTCGCTGATCTGGGCCGTGGCCTTGACGCCGGCGGCCTCGAAAATCGCCTGCATGAATTCGATGCTCTGCACGCGATTGCCGTCTTCGCTGTGGGTGGCCAGTGTCACCGCCAGGTCAGCGCCATCCTTGTCGAGCACGCCGTCGCCATTGCTGTCGGTCCAGCCCAGTTCGTTGAACAGGGCCACGGCGCCTTCGATGTCGAAAGTCGGCTGGCTGATGGCATCGGAATAGGCCCAGGACGAGGGCAGGATGATCGAGTGGGCGACCTGATCGACACCCTGGTAGATGTCGTTGACGATCGTTTCCTGATCGATCAGCATCGAGAAGGCCTGGCGCATCTTGGGGTCGGCCAGCAGCGGATCCTTGGTGTTGAAGTTGATGTAGTTCACACCAAGGCCAGCCACGATGACATTGCCGAAGCGGTCGTCAGCGGCGAGACGCTCGATATCCTGCGGGGCGAGCGGGGACTGGATGACGTCCAGATCGCCGGCTTCGAAAGCCTGCGAGCGTGCCGAGTTGTCACCAATGATGCGGATGGTGACATTGTCCATGGTCGGCGCACCGCGCCAGTAGGCGTCGTTGGCCTCGAGGATGATTTCGGAGCCGCGGTTCCACGACACCAGCTTCATCGGACCGGCGCCAACGGGGTTGAGCGCAATGTCGGTGCCGCCTTCGACAAGGGCCTTGGGCACGATGCCGACGTCAAGATAGCTCAGCAGCGGCGCGTAGGGTGCGTTGAGCGTGAACTTGATGGTCAGCGGATCGACGGCTTCGACGGCGGTGATTGGCGAATAAAGCGCGCGGGCCGGAGCGTTGAAGTCTGGATTGGTCAGCGTCGAATAGGTGAAGACCACGTCTTCGGCGGTCAGCGGGCTGCCGTCAGAAAAAGCGAGGTCGGGGCGCAACTTGAAGATGAAGGTCTGCGGATCAGGATTTTCCCAGCTTTCGGCGAGGTCCGGCACAGGCTCGAGGCTGGGGGTGATATGGACCAGACCTGCATAGATAAGGTCGGCGGTGCGCGATGCGGTCGTGTCGCGAGTGAGGCGCGGATCGAGCGTGCCTGCGTCCACATCGGTCCCCACAACCAATGTATTGTCCTGCGCGAAAGTGGCCTGAGCCGGCATGAAACCCAAGGCGACGAGCGCCGTGGTTGCCAAGAGTAGTTTCTTCATTCCCTGTTCCCTTGCATTGAAGATGCTACGCAGTTCTGCGTTCTACAGCCTGATCTCCCTTGGCCTGCCGAAGCTCGGCGAGGCGCGGCGCCAGGATGATTTCGAGACCGCTCGGATCGAGCGCATGGCGATATTCGAAGCACTGCACATTGGCCGGTGCGAGCTGGGCGACATGGTCAGCGCCCGAGGCGTAGACCACGGCGTCGGAGCTGCCGATGATCTCGGTCAGGTCGGGCGCCGACGACCAGGTGACCCTGATGTCGGAGACATGAGGCGCGAATTCGCGCACGCTGGGCCGCATGATGGCGATGTAGTCCTGGAAGTGGGTAACGGCGGCAACGCGCGCCCGCGAATCCAACCCCGCCAGGTTCTGCCGCGTGCGCTGGCTGGGCAGCATGCGCAGGCCGAGCACATCGGCGCCGGCAACTAGCGAACGCACTTCCGCCTCGCGGTGGCTGAAGGTCACGACGATGTCGGCCGCTTTGCAGAGGCGCAGCTCCGGACCATCGGCGCGGATGGCATCGATGGTCACGAGCTCGATCACATCGCTCGGTCCAACGACGCGCCGCGCCTGCTCGACATAGTCCCTGCCCGGCCCCTCGAAGATGCAGACAAAAGCAATGGTCAGCCCGATGGAAGGGCGGCGCATATGCGCCCTGGCATTGATCATCGAAACCAACGCCATGGGCGAAACGCCAAGCCCCTCGGCCTTGGTGATTATGGATTCGATATCGCCACGCAGCGCATTGATCGGCTGCTGGTCGCCCGCCACCCGGCCCGGGTCGTGCGCCGTGAAGGCCCCCAGCCCTGCCCGCATCTCCACCAGCCCTTCGCCGCGGAGCTGCTGGTAGACCTGGCTGACCGTCATCGGCGCAATGCCGACATCGGCCGCTAGCTGGCGCACCGAGGGGAGCTTTGTCCCATAGGGCATGTCGCTGAAGGCCAGCATGTAACTCAACAGGCCATGCAACTGCGTCCCCACCGGAACGGGAAGCGACTTGTCGATGCTGAAGGCGTCAATGCGGAACATGTGTACTACCGGGTTGATACACCGACCGTAGCGGCAGGAACTTTGGACCGCAAGAGTGCCTGTGAATAATTTGCACACAGTTTGCATTCGCTGAAATTATGTGCAGATTAACTGGAAAACATGCGGCTAGATCCGGACGAGCGTGTACGAACCTGCCTGTTGCAGGACGCAGGCGCATAGAGGTGTACTAATGGACTATATCAATCTGGGCCGGACCGGCCTCAAAATCTCGCGCCTGGCGATGGGCTGCATGACCTTTGGCTCGCCCACATGGGCGCCTTGGGTGCTGGACGAGGAAGCTTCACGCCCGATCATCGACAAGGCCTTGGAACTGGGAATTAATTTCTTCGACATGGCCGACATGTATTCGGCTGGTGCGAGCGAACAAGTGGTCGCAAAGGCGCTGTCCGGAGTGCCGCGTCACAAGCTGGTGTTGGCGACCAAGCTCTATAATCCGATGAGCCAAGACCCCAATGATCGCGGCCTGTCACGTAAGCACATTTTTGAGGCAGTCGACGGCAGCCTCAAGCGCCTTGGTACCGATTATATCGACCTCTATCAGCTGCACCGCTTCGACTATGAGACCCCACTTGAAGAGACGCTCGGCGCGCTCAACGACGTGGTGCGTGCCGGCAAGGTGCGCTATCTGGGCGCCTCGTCCATGCATGCCTGGCAGTTCATGAAGGCACTAGGATTGCAGCGCGCCAATGGCTGGGCACCCTTCGTGTCGATGCAGCCGCACTACAACCTGATCTACCGCGAGGAAGAGCGAGAGATGCTGCCGCTTTGCCTCTCGGAAGGCATTGGCGTCATCCCCTGGAGCCCCCTCGCCCGCGGCCGCCTCGCTGCCCGAGCTAGGAGCGACACGACCCGGTCGCAGACCGACAAGACCGCTGGCGCGCTCTATGACCGTTCGCAGGCGCAGGACGAGGCTGTCATCGCCGCGCTGCGTGCCGTGGCCGAACGCCTTGGCCGCCCGCCGGCCCAAATCGCCTATGCCTGGGTCGCGACGCGTCCCGCCATCACCGCGCCGATCGTGGGCATTTCCAAGCTGCATCAGTTCGATGACGCCGTTGCCGCGCTCGAAGTTCGCCTGACGGCAGAAGACGTCGCCGAGCTCGAAGCGCCCTATCACCCCAAGCCGCTCGCCGGCCACCAGTAGGACATTTGCCCATGAGCATCGGCACGGATCTCGCAGAACTCACCGCCGGCATTGACGCCCTTTACCGCCGCACGCCGCGCAGCGACGGCTTTCTCGACAAGGAAGGCCTGATCCCGGTCGCCATGGCCGAGGTCACGCCGACGCCGCTGGTTGAGTATGCCGATGCAAGGGCGAAGCTCGAAGCTCTTAGGGCACGCCTCCCGGCCGAGGCCGAAAGCGAAATGCGTGCGGACTATGTCGGGGAAATGGTGGATTCGCTTTTGGCGCTGATCACCACTTTCGAAGCCGGCGAGATCAGTTTTGCCGACCGCATCGCCCGCCAAATCCGCGTCGTGGACACGCTGGTGCCAAAGTCTGTGCTGGACGGCTATCGCGATACGATCCGCAAGTCGTTGGATGAACTGGGCTATGCTGGCGGCACTCTCGCCGAGGACTTTTCCCGCTATGAGGTGCAGGCACGCGTGCCGGTCGATCAGGTACTGGCTGTGCTCTCCGACTACATCCGCGAGGCTCGTGACCGAACCGTCGCAGAGATGTTCCGCGCCATGAAGGATGAATGGATGGAGCCCGTCGGCGTCACCCAGGTGCCCTTCTCGGCCTATTGCGACTTCCCCACCCGCAAGGTGCTGCTCAACCTCGACTTTCCCTATACCCGCTTCTCATTAAAACACCTCGCCACCCACGAGGTCTTCCCCGGCCACCTCGTTCACATGAAGCTGCGCGAGGAAATGACCGCCGACGGCCGCATGCCGCTCGATGGCGCACAGGTGGTCACCAGTTCGGCCAGTTCTGCGCTGTTCGAGGGCATTGCCGACAATGGCATGGAATTCCTCGACTGGCTCGATGGCCCCGAGGACGCGTTGGGTGTCGCCCTGCAGCGCCTGCGTAGCGCGCTCCGCTGCAATGCCGCTTGGATGATGCATCAGCAGGGCATGACGGTGGACGAGATCGTTCCCATCATGGTCGCCGAGGGCCTGCAGGATCCGGTCACCGCCCGTTCGCGGCTGGCATTTCTCCACCACAACCTGCGCGCGCCCTTCGTCTACGCCTATTACTGTGGCGAGATGGCCGTACTTGCGGTTTGGAAGACGGTTCCGGTGGAAAGGCGAGCGGAATTCTGGAGCTACATCTATGGCAACATGCACACACCAACGACCCTCGCACGCTATTGGCGCTGATCGGCTCCAAGGATAGCCAGGCCCACCGAAGGCTCAAGGCGTGCTAAAGTCACTAGCGAGGATAATCCGTATGCCGAAATTCCTCCGTCGAGCCGTCGCTTGGGTCGTGGCATCGACATTGCGGGCGAGAGCAACCTCAAAACAAGAGGCGAGCGCATTACTAGAACCTTGCGACAGCGTCGGCGCTGGCTCGTTGCAGGCCGCACCGGCCAGCAACGAGTTGCGTGGTGACGAGGATCTTGAAGAAGTGATCGTCTTGGACGGACTAACACATCTACCGCGACGCTGAGCGAATGCGTCGGCCTATTCGTTCTTCGCGCCCTCATTCTCGTGGTTTGGCAGATTGCGCCTCTGAGGTTAAGCAGTCAGTCCTGTTTACGTTCGCAATATGTTCGATAGGATAGCGGCAGCATCGGGGTGAAGAGCAGACTGTCTGTTATTAGGTAAAAACCCCGAAAAGCGGACGATCCTCAAGTTACCGGACCTCCATCCGTCAATGCAGATCGACATCGCCGCTACTCGATCGAAAGCCATCAAAATTTCTTTCGCGTCATCGTCGTAGCGAGAGCACATGCTAGTCCGCCGGCAATGGCCGCGACGCGGTCGAGGACAAGCTCCATTGCAAGCACTGATCAATCGGGCCAACGTCTGCTGTTTCAAGCCGGAAATGGCCGGGCACGCCGCGAGCGTGCCGGGCTAGTGCTGCACGGCCCTATCGGCGGCGAAGGTAAGGTCGCAGAAACCTTCGGTCTCCTCGCCCAGAACCAGAGTGCCCTGGAGATCCACCACTTCAACGGCCAGGATGTCCCAGCCGCTTCCCGCCGCAATCAGACGACGCACTTCGGCCTTGCCAAAGCTTAACGCCTCAACCGGATCAGGGATTTCAGCCAGGATCGAAACGCCGGTCCAGGTCCTTATCCGCACCAGGTGCCAGCAACTCATCGTCCAATGCGAGCTGGGCGGTGAGACGTTAAATGACATAAATGATCCTTCAAAAAATGATCGGTTCGCCGACCTTGCGAAACAGGGAAACCGTCTGCATCGGCTGGCCATCCTCGGCAACATAAACGCGGGCCCGCAAGTTTTCAGGGTTACCGTCTCGCACAAGCATTTCGCCAAGCAGTAAAGCCGCTGCCTTTTCAGGACTTGCGGCTGTGACCACTTTGGCGGCTCCCTCGATCCTGGTGCCGGACATGTTTATGACGCGATATTGCTGCATGGGCGCACCTAATCGTTATCATAAGACTTCGAAATAAAGTTTGATAACCTTACCGGCTTTCCGGCAGTTACAATACTGGATGATCGAAACCCGAATTAGAAAACATAGTCGTCCTGCCGCCACCAGATGCTGCACCATCCCTAGAAGCATGCGTGGCGAACTCCACACTCCAACGCTCTCAGCCTATCTCCCCTAAGGTCGGCGGGGGTTGGCTAGAATAGATGCGGATGTAATCGATCTGCAGAGTGGCCGGAAATCGGGTATCCTCCGATACATCGCCACCGAGCCAGCCACCGACTGCTAGATTTACCATCACGTAGAATGGATGGTCGAAGACCCATGAGCTCTCTAAGCCAGTGCGGGTAACTTCGAAGTACGGCAGCCCATCGACGCTCCAGGCTATACGGTCCTCAGCCCAGTCGATTGCAAAAACATGAAATCCATCGGTGAATGGCTCGGCGGCGACATGGTCACCACTCAGACCGTTATCCTGAAAGAATTCTGGGCAGTGCACGGTGCCAAATACCCTGTCGGGCTTGGCGCTGACATGTTCCACCACGTCAATTTCGCCGCATGCCGGCCAGGGCGCGTCATCGATATTTGCGCCGAGCAACCAGACCGCCGACCATAGCCCTGCGCCCGCTGGCACCTTCAACCGGGTTTCGAACCGGCCATATTGGAACTGCACCAGACCTTTGCTGGTCAGCCGCGCCGAGGTAAAGCTGTCACCTGTTCGCCGCCCAACCACGCAGAGATTGCCATGGCCATCCAGGAAAGCGTTGTCTGAGCGATCGGTATATGTTTGCAGCTCCCCGTTGCCCCAGCCGTGCCCGCCGATTTCATGGGTCCAGAAAGATGGGGTCGGGACGGAGCCGGCCGTACCATCGAACTCATCTGCCCACACCAGTTCACGTTCGGCCCTCAACATATCACTCCTGTAATAGGGGGATGGTCCTTTCAGAACCCAGATGCGCTAAAATGGATCACCGTCGGCCAATCAAATTTTCAGCGGCAAATCCGCCAGTCTGCAAACCATCCCCCTTATATGCACTCCGGCAACTCCCGCCACCGCGTCGTATACCGCGGTGACCGCATCTCGAATTTCGTCGTAAACGCCGATTTCGCCGCGATCCCCACTGCCGCCGGCACGACTGTCGCACGGCCCCAGCGCCGGTTCGCCTCATCCATCGCTGCCATGACCTTCGCCGCCTTTTCGTGGTTGAGCTGGTCGAACAGCGCCCGTTGCGGGATCGGCGGCGGCACCAGGTCCTGCGTGACGATGCCGGCCTTCGAATAGCGATAGCCCGATTGCCAGAGCTGTTCCACGGCACGGCGCGCCGCCTTGATCAGCGCCAGGCTGTCATTGGTCGCCTCGGGAATGTCCACCGTCATGCTGACATTGCGCTGCGGCTCATCGTCGTCAAACTGGCTGGTGTGCATGAAGACGGTGACGTGGTTGGTGGCAAGACCATGCCGGCGAAGCTTTTCGCCGAGGCGCGTGGCATAGCCGGCAACGGCCTGTTCCATGTCCAGCCGATTGGTCACGCGCTGGCCAAAGCTTCGGGTCACCGCGCAGCCCTTGCGCTGCGGTGCCACACTTTCGAGCGCAATGCAGGGCCGCCCGTTCAGCTCGTGGACGATCCGCTCCCCCACCACGGTCATGATCTGCCGCGCCAGCCTGGGGTCCATGTCGCGCACCTCGCCGGCATAGCGGATGCCCAGCGCCATGAGCTTGGCCTGACCGGCCCGGCCGATCCCCCAGACATCGCCGATCGGAAAGTCCGCCATCACCCGCGCCTGATCGGCGGGATCGCTCAAGTCGAGCACGCCCCCGGGAAGGCTCTTGGCCGCCTTGTTGGCGAGCTTTGCCAGCGTCTTGGTCGGTCCGATGCCGACGCAGGTCGGAATGCCGGTCCATTGCCGCGTGGTGGCGCGCAGGTCGCTGGCCCATGCGGTTCGATCCTTTACCGGCAGGCGCGCCACGTCGATGAAGCTTTCGTCGATCGAATAGATTTCGACGTCGGGCGAGAAGCGGTCATAGATCTGGTTCATGCGCCGGCTCATGTCGCCATAGAGCGCATAATTGCTCGACATGGCCACCACGCCCTCGCGCCGGCAGAGATCGCGGATCTGGAAAAACGGTTGGCCCATCTTGATCCCCAGCGCCTTGGCCTCGGCCGTGCGGGCAACGGCGCAGCCATCATTATTGCTCAGCACGATCAGCGGCCGCTTTTCGAGGCGGCCGTCGAACACGCGCTCGCAGGAGCAATAGAAGGAATTGCCGTCGATCAGCGCCAGGGCGGTCAATTCCGGATCTTCCGGATAGTGTCGGTGACGACGCCCCAGATTGCGATTTCCGTGCCCTCGGCCAGGGTGAAGGGCGGCAGTTTGGCGTTCTCATTGTGCAGCAGCATGACGCCACCGCGGCGGTTGAGACGCTTGAGGGTTGGTTCGCCATCCACCATCACCAGCACGACGTCGCGATGCTTGGGGATCAGCGACCGATCCACGACGACGACGTCGCCAGGGAAAATCTTCACGTCCATCATGCAGTCCCCGACTACCCGCCAGAGATAGGTCGAGATCGGATTCTTGATCAATTCCCGGTTGAGGTCGATCATCTCCTCGATGAAATCGTCCGCCGGGCTGGGAAAGCCGGCATGCACGAATGGTCCGACCAGCGGCACACGGATCTCGATCAGCGTCGAGACGGCGACCGGCATGTTGGAACGGGAGAGAAAAAGATGCATGTCGCCCTCAGTTCAGAGGGACCGACTCATACCACTGAGAACAAAGAAAGAACAAGCGCCCGACCGAACACGTTTGGGGTCAGGCGCGGATTTCCCTAGTCGGGCGACCGAAGGAGGATATTGAGCCAGCTTCGTTTGGCGCTGGCCTCGATGCTGTTCACCGCAGCACCGCGCGCATCCACTTCCATCTGTCGGGTCTTGTAGACGCGACCATCGGCACCCCGGAAGGTCATGGGCGGGATAGGCTTCGTCTGGTCGTCGATCACGGGCATGGGGCACTCCTGGCGCCCATTAACTGCGGCGACTCTCAAAGGTTGCAGCGCCGTGGTCTGCACGACCAGATCGCCATTGCAGGACCGTGACGGAACTTTGAGATGGTCCTCCACGTATTTCCTCCACGAGGAGATCGGCGGTGTCACAATATTATTTCGATATCTGCCAGAACGGCCATGTAGCCAAGGATCAGACGGGCACCAGTCTCGCCAGTGATGCTGAGGCTTATCGTGAGGCTGTGCGGACCCTTGCCGCCATCGCTGCCGAAGAAATCCCCAAGGACGGCAGGCTCGATCTCAGCATTGCGGTCGCTGACCGGGTGCATAGACACCTGTTCACCGCACGCGTCAGCTTCGAACCCGGTACAGCCCTGGCCGAAGCCTATCACGCAGAGGATGAAGCATTGGCGCCGGCGCGCCGTCTGGCGCGATGACTGGATGGGTTTAGGCGCTGCCGTGCCGCGTGCCTACCAGCGCGGGCGCCGGCGGTAGAGGGTCTTGATCAGTGGGACAAAGATCAGCAAGGCACCGATCAGGGTGACACCCATGGCAAACAGGGTGGGGAATTCCGGAAAACTCAACATGACCCGCGCTTAGCCTGATTTGGTTCGGTTTTGGAACCTTCAATCCTGTCGGGCATTCAATCTCATGTAGACCTGTCCGTCTGCACGGAGATCCAGCCAGAGGCGGATGTCCCCAATGCCCGGAAGCGCCACAGCGCTCCGGGCTTTTCCTTTTCCTTTTCCGCCTCGCCTAATGCAGTTTCGCTCTCGCCTGTCCGACCAGCGCGCGCCATTTGCCGACCAGGCGCAGCGCCTGCTCGCTGTCCCGCGACGGGCGCAGGCACTGCCGGCGCTGAAGCTGCGCTTCGATCAGCGCCAGGCTATCGAGCGGCGCGACACCCTCATCGGTCATGCGGGTCCAGGTTGTCAGCGCATATTCCGACAGCGGCTGCATGTCATAGTCCAGTTCGAGCATTTCACTCATTTCCTCCAGGCCTCCTGCCTGCAGAAAAGAGTGCACGCGTAAACATTTGCCGCAATTCACATCATCGGTGATCAGCTGTTAGTGTTAACCGGCGCGCCGGGACCAAGGAGAGCAAGATGTGCGGACGCTTCACCAATGAATTCACCTGGGCCGAACTGCATGCGCTCTATAAGCTCAGCGACGAACTCTTCCCCACCGCCCCGTCCAATCTGCAGCCGCGCTACAATATCGCCCCCACCCAAGACGTCGACTTCGTGGCGTTGGACAAGGCCGGCAATCGCGAGCTGCTGCGTGGCCGCTGGTGGCTCGTGCCCTTCTTCGCCAAGGAGTTGCCGAAGGCCCCCATGTTCAACGCTCGTATCGAGACCGTCGACACATCAGGCGCTTTTTGCAGGGCAGATAGAGCGGTACGCCCTCGGAACTCCGGTCGCAGGGCGGAGTTTCTGTATCCGGGTTACGACGCTCCTAGTTCGGCTCAGTCGTCGACGAATATCAATCCTTTGAGTGTAGGCCGACGATGTCCGACAGAATGAACTTAGGAACCATCCTTCGTCGCCGACCAACGGCGTTTGAGAGCGTCGCGACTTTTGCAATCGTCGCAACCCTGCTGTACCTCGGCGCCGGCATTCTTGTCCCCCTGACACTTGCCATACTTCTAGCCTTCGCGCTCAACCCGGTCGTGTCGATCCTCAACCGCCGGTTGCGCCTGCCCGACCCGGTCGCAGTTATTGTGGCCGTTTCTTTGGCCTTCGTACTGCTCGCAGGTTTTGCGGCGATCGCCAGCTCGCAGATTGCCAGCCTGGCTGCTCAGTTGCCCGGTTATCAGCAGATCGTCATGACCAAGATAGAGGGCCTTCAGGCGCAGTTCGGCAGCTTTGCCTGGCTCGATCAGCTCAATGCCACCATTGCCAATCTGGGCAATTCGATGGGATCGAGCGGAACGAATGGCAACGGGGTAGCACCCATCCCGGTCACCATCTCCAACGAGCTCGGACCGCTGACTTTGCTCACCTCGGTGATGGGCTCGATCATCGGACCCGTCGCGACGATCGCCATTGTCACTGTGTTCCTGATCTTCCTTCTGATGGGACGGGCTGACCTTCAGGACCGCTTTATTCGCCTGGTCAGCGCCGGCAAATACTCGCTGACCAATCTGGCGATCTCGGATGCGAGCAAGCGTGTTGGTCGCTATCTGATCGTGCAGTTGATGGTGAATACGGTCTACGGCACCATTTTTGGCATCGGCCTCTGGCTGATCGGCGTGCCAAGCGCAATGCTTTGGGGCATGCTCATCATCTTGTTCCGATACATCCCTTTCGTGGGCGCGCTGATCATTGCGGTCGTTCCGTTCACCTTGGCGTTTGCGGTCGACCCTGGCTGGAACATGCTGCTGTTGTCCGTGGGTCTGTTCCTCGTCCTCGACCTAACGACAGCCAACGTCATAGAGCCCAGACTTTATGGATCGAGCACGGGTGTGTCGGCGCTTGCAATCCTGCTGTCGGCCATGCTCTGGGCCACCTTGTGGGGACCGGTGGGCCTTATCCTGTCGACGCCTATGACCGTTTGCCTCGTGGTCATTGGCCGCCATCTACCACAGTTCCAATTCCTCGAAACACTACTGGGGAGCGAGCCAGTCCTGGCGCCGGCGGAACGCCTCTACCAGCGCATGCTCAAGGGTGACAGCGAGGATGCCATCGAGATTGGCGAAGGCCATATTGACGAGTTCGGCAAACAGAAGCTGATCGACGAGCTGATGTTGCCGGCGCTTCAAATGGCGAACCTCGAACTGCAGTCCGGTCCCGAGGCGGTTCCACAACGTCGTCAGCTAATGCGGTCGTTTGAAAGTGTGCTCGATGCGATTCTCGCGCCAAGGTGGTCTGATGATGCCAACGTTTTACTGATTGGCGGTCGCAGTGAGATCGATGAAGCCGCAGCCCAGTTGATCGGCAGCTCGCTTGCCGACGCAGGTGTCACCGTGGACGTGCTCCCCCCCGGCGCCATACGCCAAGAAGCGATCGGCCGTCTCGACCTGGCGGAGGTTAAGACCCTGGTGCTGGTATTCATGGGCGATGATCTCCGAGCGCAATGCCGCTACGTTGCCCGTCGCGTTCGGCGCACAGCACCTGACGTGCGTATCCTGGCGCTCATTCTCAACAATCTCATCTCCAACGAAACCGCAGAGACGCTCTACGTTGATTTCGTGGCCCGAGATTTCTCGACAGCCATGGAAATGGTGAAAGGGGATGGCGCCGTGAATACAACCGACACGGCACATTCTCAGGTTAACCCGTTCGCCGGTGGCGGTCGCGGCAGCGACTCGCTCGGGAGGGCTCTCGACGCGCTCGCCGAACTCTTTAAAGTTCCAGCCGCCATCATTAATCTTGTCGATGACCAGCGTCATCTCGACGATGAGGAGGCATCGAAACTGACATTATTGGTTGCCGAGAATAGGCAACCACTGGTGGTACATTCTGACCAACCCAACCCGCTGGTGGGCGACAGTGCTTATCTGCAGACCAACGGTATCGATTTGTACGCCGGCGTGCCACTCGTACTCAAAGACGGGAGTTGCCCAGCTGTGCTCGTTCTTATCGACTATGAACAGCACACGTTCTCGGCTCAGGACACTAAAGCGTTGCTGCTGGCCGCAGACGAGCTAGTGGCGCGGTTCGGTCACGCGCAGAGAAGCGATCTCAACACGGGTCGAGCCCTCGGCGACGTAAGAGACCTGACATCGGCATAGTTGGCTATACCCTGGTGTGCGTTGCATACGGTAATTCAGTGACGGTCGGTATGCGACTACCCATTCACGCTGCTCAGGCGATCTGAGCTTTTCGAGCCTTTGAATGCTCGGCGATAGTTAGGAGACCACATGCTTTGGATCATAGCGATAATACTACTCGCTCTTTGGGCCGTGGGACTGGCATTCAAGGTCGCAGGGGCACTCATCCATCTTTTGCTGGTGATCGCCCTGATCGTGCTTCTGTTTAAATTCATCCAGGGACGACAGGCGCGATAGTCAGCACGGATAGCATCGCCTGATCTGATCGGTCTTGGGGCATCGAAAGCTATCTTACGGCGACCCTCGGCAGACGAACGCCTTCAGTCTTCCGTGACGGAGCCGGCGAATGTTGCCAACCACGGATCAACACAAGGATAAAACATGACCCGCTGGCGATGGCTCCTGCTACAAATTTCCCGCCGGCTTTGGGTACGGGCAACCTTGATCGGTCTCATTGGCGTGGCCGCTGCTATTCTTGCGGCCGTTGTGGAGAAGTATGTTCCTTGGGAGATGCCGGCCAGCATAGATGCAGCGGCGGTCGATGGTCTCCTCAACATCATCGCGACAAGCATGCTGGCGGTGACGACCTTCTCCCTTAGCGTGATGACGTCGGCCTATGGTGCCGCGACCTCCAATGTTACGCCCCGCGCCACCAAGCTCGTTATGGAAGATCGTGTCACCCAAAATGTGCTCTCTACATTCATTGGCACATTCCTCTTCGGCATTGTCGGCATCATCGTGTTGAGGGTCGGAGCCTATGGCGATCGAGGACGGGTCATTCTTTTCGGCGTAACGATCCTTGTGATCGTGCTTATCGTCGTCACCCTGCTGCGTTGGATCGATCATCTGACGAGACTGGGACGGGTCGGAGAAACCACGACCAGAGTTGAAGAGGCCACCCGGGCGGCAATCGAAGAGCGAATTACGTCTCCTTATCTGGGTGGCGTGCCGCTTCCGGACGGCGAAACACGGCCTTCCGAAGGTGCGTCGGTCGTGTTGCCTGACGCGATTGGCTATGTCCAGCACATCGATGTTGCTGCCCTTAATCGCATCGCCGAAGGAATCGAGAGCAAAATAAGGATCGTCCTAAATCCCGGAGCCTTCGTTTACGCGGACACGGTCTTGGCTTGGTTCGATGCAAAGAATGGGCCCGATACCGAACATAAGAAGGCGATCCGGCAGGCATTCACCATTGCCGCGGAACGCAGTTTTGATCAGGATCCGCGCTTCGGATTGGCGGTTATGAGTGAAATCGCTTCGCGCGCATTATCTCCCGCAACTAATGACCCTGGCACCGCCATAGACGTCATCGGGCGAACCACGCGGCTGATGTCGATATGGGCGGATCGACCTGAAAAGGCGGATGATCCTGAATACCTGAGTGTAATGGTGGCGCCACTGTCTGACTCCGACCTGTTTGAGGATGCTTTCATGCTGGTCGCCCGTGACGGTGCGGGGCTCATCGAAGTCCAGATGCGCCTTCAGAAATCGCTCCTAGCCCTGGGCCGCATCGGCGGAAAGGCTTTCCGCATGGCGGCGCGTAGCCAAGCAGAGCTTGCGATGGATCGCGCCCGAAGGGCGCTAACCAACGATTTTGATAGGGCCAAATTGGCGGACTTGGTCGGCCAGGAGTCATCGCAGGACCGATAAAGATGCCATCGGTTCTTCCCATTGCGAGGTCTGCTTTCGGGAACTTCCAATCGAACAACGGACGGCCGGAATGGGGTCGGCACCAGACTGCCGGCATCGGGGTGGTTTCCGGACTGTCTCCTTTCATGCGGAAATGTGCATTTGCAGACACGGCGACTAAGCCGTGACCCAACCGCCCATCGCCTTAGCCTATAGCCGACATAAACGGGTACTTGTGTAACCTTGGCAGCCGCCGCCATAGAAGGTTGGGCGTCCCACGTCGGTTACCAGCGCGCCGCGCAGTCTAATCGTGAATATCGCCGACTGTTCACCGAGCCACCGTTGCGTGATGTTAAACGACTCTGGCTGCGCTAGCGTCCTTCGGGTTCGTGGCCAGGAAATTATCGTCATGCGGCTATCGACACGCCCATGTCGCGAGTTCTCCAGACATTTCTGGAGCGGCTTGAAGCAGATGCAGGCATTCAATGCGTGTATCCTGGCAACCTTGGCCGATTAGTAAAATGCGCCATCCCCTCGCGTCTCCGCTCCTCGAATTTCCGTCGCCGAGGATGTTGTCGACAAATTGGATTCTAGATTAGCTTGTCCCGAGGGTCGTTTTCGCCCTGAAGTTTGAGCAATTTGTCCCGAGTGGAGAGATCGATGACCGAAACACTATTTTACAATGCCCGCGTTCTGGATCCGAACCTCAACGCGCTGTCCGACAAATCGAGCGTCCTGGTGCGTTATGGGCGGATCGTTGCCGTTTCGGCGACGACGATCGAGGCGGATGTTGCTGAAAAGATCGATCTGGGCGGCAAGACGCTGATGCCGGGGCTGATCGACTGCCACGTGCATGTGGTGTCGACCTATCTCGACCTACTCAAGAATGCGATGGAGCCGACGTCGCTGACCGCGTTCCGCGCGGGCCGGATCATGAACCAGATCCTGATGCGCGGCTTTACGACGGCGCGCGATGTCGGCGGCGCCGATATCGGGCTGGTGCTGGCCGAGGAGGAAGGGCTGATCGAAGGGCCGCGGCTGATCCATTGCGGCAAGGGTTTCAGCACGACTGGCGGGCATTGCGATATCCGCGCCCGCACCGATAATCGGCGCGACATCTTTGGCGATCGCCTGGGCTCGATGGGCCGGCTGGTCGATGGCGTGGAGGCCTGTCGCCTGGCCGCGCGCGAGGAGCTGAAGGCCGGGGCCAAATTCATCAAAATCATGGCCAATGGCGGAGTGGCCTCGCCCAATGATCCGATCAACATGCTGCAATATTCGCGCGACGAAATCCGCGCCATCGTCGAGGAAACCGAGAATAACAATACCTATGTGTCGGCCCATCTTTATACCGACCGCGCCATTCGCCGCGCTGTGGAATGCGGTGTGCTGAGCCTTGAGCATTGCAACCTGATTGAAGCCGAAACGGCGGCTATGGCAGCAGAAGCGGGCTGCATCGCCGTGCCGACGCTGGTGGCCTATGAAGGCCTGGCGCTGGAAGGGGAGCGGTTTGGCCTGAGCCCCGATGCTTCCGCCAAGATCGAGACGGTGCGGACCGGAGGTCTGCGCTCGCTGGCCGTGATGCGCGATGCAGGCTTGCCGATGGCGTTTGGCTCGGACCTCCTGGGTCCGCTGCAGAAATATCACACGATGGAATTCGAAATTCTGGGCCGCGTGCTGAGCGCTGCGGACATTATCCGCTCGGCAACGCTGATCGGTGCCAAGCTTTGCAAGCTGGAGGGCGAGATCGGCATCATTTCGCAAGGCGCGCATGCCGACCTGCTGGTGGTCGATGGCAACCCCTATGACGACATCACGCTGCTGGGCGATGACGGGGCGCATATGGCGGCCATCATGCGCAAGGGCCGCTTTATGAAAAACCTTCTGCCATAAGCTAAAACACCAGCGGAAATCATGTCGACAAACAGCATACAAAGATTGTATGGTGAGAAAAATGCTCGGCGGACGGCTGATTTGGCCGTGCCTTCATGGACAAGGATACGATGAACACTGAGATCTTTACCGGGGTGATCCCGGCTCTGATGACGCCCTGCAAAGCCGATCGCAAGCCTGATTTCGATGCGCTGGTGCGCAAGGGCCAGCAGATGATCGCAGCGGGCATGTCGGCCGTGGTCTATTGCGGCTCGATGGGTGACTGGCCGCTGCTGACCGACGCACAGCGCCAGGAAGGCGTGGAGCGCCTGGTGGCGGCGGGGCTGCCGGTGATCGTAGGCACCGGCGCGGTCAATTCCGCCTCGGCCGTGGCGCTGGCTGCCCATGCCCAGAAAGTGGGCGCTGCGGGCCTGATGGTCATTCCCCGCGTGCTGTCGCGTGGCAATTCGCCGACCGCGCAGCGCCATCATTTCGAGGCGGTCCTGGCCGCTGCCCCGGACCTGCCGGCAGTGATCTACAACAGCCCCCATTATGGCTTTGAAACCAAGGCTGACCTGTTCTTTGCGCTGCGCGCCAAGTTCAAGAACCTCGTGGGCTTCAAAGAATTTGGTGGCGCAGCCTCGATGACCTATGCCGCCGAGCACATTACCAGCGGCGACAATGGCGTGATCCTGATGGCGGGTGTCGATACCGGCGTCTATCACGGCTATGTCAAGGCAGGCGCGACCGGCACGATTACCGGCATCGGCAATGCGCTGCCCAAGGAAATCCTGCATCTGGTGGCGCTGTCCAAGGCCGCTGCGACCGGCGATGTCGCGGCACGCGTGCGGGCGCTCGAATTGGGCGAAGCGCTGGCGGTCCTATCGAGCTGGGACGAGGGCACCGACCTCGTGCTCTATTACAAGTATATGCTCGAGCTTCAGGGCGAGGCCGAATACAAGCTGCATTTCAACGCCACTGACGAATTGTCACCCAGCCAGCGTGCCTGGGCCAAGACGCAGTTCGAGCAGTTCAATGCCTGGTATGCAAATTGGAGCCAGCAGCCCGATCCCCACAAGCCGTAAACCGTCCTCCCTCAAGGTTTCGGCCAAGGCCCTCCCCCAGCGGGAGGGCCTTTTGTTTTGGTCAGTCGATGGCTTCAAGGCCCAGATCGAGCAGGCGATCAAGCTGCTGCATTTCTGCGTCGGTCAGAACAATGCCTTGCGCTTGGGCAGTCCGGCGGGCCGCAAAGCGCCGCTGCGAGGGGAGCCGGGCGCCCTGCCCCTCAATGGCTTCGAACAGGATTTCGGCACGAGCGAAGGGGTCGCCGGGCCGGCAGTCAGAGAAGCGCTCGGGCGACATGGCGATGATCAATTCGCCATGGGCGGGGGAGAAGGCCGTCGTGCCCAGGGCGTCGAGGGCGCCGGTGCTGGTGAGATCGCCGATCATGACACCGGCCAGGAGTTCGATCATCGTGCTCATGGCCGAGCCCTTGTAGCCGCCAAAGGGCAGCATGGCGCCGGCAAGGGCCGCGTCGGGCGCGGTGGTGGGCTGGCCTTGATCGTCGATCGCCCAGCCTTGCGGGAGCTGCTTGCCATCACGGCGATAGAGTTCGATCTCGCCACGGGCGGCGACCGATGTGGCAAAGTCAAAGACATAGGGTTCGGCGTGTTGCCGCGGCCAGCCGAAGGCGAAGGGATTGGTGCCAAACAATGGCTTGGTGCCGCCCCAGGGCGCGACGGTGGCATAGCTGGGGCACATGACCATGGCGGCAAGGCCCTGATCTGTGATGGCTTCGACTTCCGGCCAGAGAGCGGAAAAATGCGTGCAATCATTGATGACCATGGCAGCCAGACCCAGTTGCCTTGCCTTTTCGACCAAAAGCGGCAGGCCCAGATCAAAGGCGGGGAGCGAAAAGCCGCTTTGTCCGTCGATGCGGATGATGGCGCTGTCGTCGGCGGCGGCGATTGTGGGGATGGCGTCGCCCCGAACCTTCCCGGCCTTGAACGTGCGCAGCACCCCTTCGATGCGGTAAACGCCATGCGCCTTGCAGGCATCGCGCTCGCCCTTGGCGATGACGGTCGCGACGGCCTGCGCCTGCGCTTTGTTGAGGCCGGCATGCTCAAGGATGGCCTGCACCTTTTCGCAAAGTTGCTCGAAAGAAAGTGTGGTGCTCATGCGTCTTGCTCCGTGCTGGTGAGATAGTCGACCAACGTGCGCAGGCCGAAACCGGTGCCGCCTGAAGGGCTGAGGGGACTACCCTTGGGCGCATAGGCGGGACCGGCAATGTCGATGTGCAGCCAGGGCGTTTGCGGCGCAACGAACTTTTCGAGAAAGGCCGCGGCAATGGAGGCGTGGCCATAGGTGACGCCGGGCCAGTTGAGGAAATCGGCGACGTCGGAGGCCAGCTCGTCGTGGAAACCGGCATCGATCGGCATGGGCCAAGCCAGTTCGCCGGTCTGGGATGCTGAGGCAAGAAGAGCATCCACCGAAGGGCGGTGGTTGCCATAGATGCCGGCATAGCGGGGGCCGAGGCCGATCTGCACGGCATAGGTGAGGGTCGCGACATCGATCAGCTCGCGCGGGGCGAAGCGCTGCTGCAGATAGGTCAGGCAATCGGCAAGCACGAGGCGCCCTTCGCAATCGGTATTGCGGATTTCGACATAGGGGCCGGCCAGACTCTTGACCACATCGCCCGGACGGCTGGCCGAACCGCTGGTCATG
Organism: Candidatus Devosia phytovorans; assembly: GCA_029202405.1. NCBI lineage: Bacteria > Pseudomonadati > Pseudomonadota > Alphaproteobacteria > Hyphomicrobiales > Devosiaceae > Devosia > Candidatus Devosia phytovorans. Next base: position 2,905,944 of record CP119312.1, read on the forward strand.
TTTTCGGCAAGACCGAGCGCAGCAGCAATTGGGCGGCGAATGCCGAGGCGGGCCATGGCGGCCATGGTTGCGGCGACGGTGGCGGCGCCGGCCATGTCGTTCTTCATCTCCCACATGCCGGCGACAGGTTTGATATGGATTCCGCCGGTATCGAAGGTCATGCCCTTGCCGGCCAGACCAATCGGGGCGCCATCGCCTTCCATGCGCAAAATGACCATGCAGGGCGGGTTGACCGAACCCTGCCCTACCGCAAGGACGAGATTGGCGCCGAGCGCTGCGAGCTGTTGGGCGTCAAGAATCTCGACCGCGATGCCGAGCGGAGTGCAGAGCGCATGGATACGGGCGGCCAGTTCGAGGGGCGGCAGCGTATTGCCGGGCTCGTTGACCAGGTCGCGGACGATATGGACAGTTTGGGCGGCGATCTGCAGGTGTTTGATCTGCTCGACCAAGGCGTCGGAACAATCGATCAGTGCAAGCTGAGTCTGACCCTCGCGCGACGTGCTGCGATATTTGTCGAAGCGATAGGAGCGGGCGAGAAAGCCGTAGACAAATTCGGCAAAGAGATCAGCACTGAGCCAAGTGGAACAGGTGAGGGCCAGGCGGCCGGACAGGTCGAGACATGCGACCGCAAGACGGGCGCCAGCAGCCTGGGCGTCGAAAATCGAGGCGTCAGGCGACAGGCCGGCAAGTAGGAGCCGATCCTCGGCGCGACCGGCAGGGGCCAGCAGATTGGCGACTTGTCCGGTACGGGCTTCGAAACCGTCGGCGGCAAGGGAGCGGGCGAGGCGGTCGCTGTCGGGCAGGTCGGCGACGAAGGGGGCAAGTGTCTCAGGGTTCAGGATTTCTGCGGCCGCGCCACCTGCGCGAGGAGCGGCATTTGCCTCGAAGATTATGTCCATCTTTCCCTCACATACCATGTCGGTACAGCTGATCACGGAAGTATGCACAGTGTCGACATATAAATGTCTTGCATGCTGGATAGGGGCTTAGCCGTGACAGCCGAGTTTGCACAGCAAACGATCACCGCCGTGCGATGTGACGAAAATGACATCACCCTACTTGTCGACACTTTGGATATTAGATAGCATCCTGGATGAAACGAGGTGCCTATCGTGATCAGTGCCGGTCTTATAGATGAGTTCATGGCGAGCGTCCGCCGCCCGGGCGTGACGGCGATCGACCTGATCGGCGGCGTTGGCAAGATGCTGCACGAGACCATCGGCACCCAGCTGCTGACGGCGTCGGTCTATGACATGGACAGCCGTCAATCCAAGCGCGTCTATTCGGAAAATCTCGAGGCCTATCCGCTGGCCGGCCTTAAGCCGATCGAAGACAATAAGTGGACCGAGATCGTGCTCAACCAGCACCGGGTGTTCCACACGCTCAAGATCGAGGAGATCGCGGAAGTCTTTTTCGACTGGCCGCTGATCCAGTCGCTGGGCAACGAGTCCAACGCCAATATTCCGGTCGTGGTCGATGGCAAGGTCATCGGCACGCTCAACCTGTTGAATAAGGCTGGGTACTATACCGCCGAGCGCATCACGCCCGCTGCGGACCTGCTGCCTTACGCCACCATCGCCTTCCAGCATCTGGCCAAGTCGATGAAAGCATAATCGCTTCGTGGGCGTAAAAGCTCACGGAGACGGGGAAACAAAACACGGTGGGCAACGTGCCGCCGTCGTCAGGAGAACCAGCAGCGGAAATTGGGAGCCGCTGGTGTGAAAGGGAAAACTATGAAACTACGTTTTGCATTGCTGACTTCCTTCGCTGTCGCTGGTGTGGCCACCGCCCTGCCAGCCATGGCACAGGATCCGTTCCGCATCGCCTACCTCGCTTCGTCGAGCCAGAATGGCTATAATCAGGCCATCTATGCCGGCATCCAGGAAGCTGCCGCCGCGAAGGGCGTCGAAGTCGAGATTTTCGATGGCGCGTTTGACTCCACCAAGCAGTTCTCGCAGGTCGAGGACGTGGTGGCCGGCGGCCGGTTCGATGCCCTCATCGTGACGCCCAACGATAGCGTTGGCATTGCCCCCGCCCTTGAAGACGCCGCTGCAGCCGGTCTCACGGTTGCCTCGACGCTTTTCCCGATTGGCTCCGACCTGACCAATATGGAGCCGCAGGTTCCCGGCCTTACTACAACCGTTGCCGCCAACCCGGCAATCGGCGCCAAGGCACAGGCTGACGCCGTGGTTGACTATTGCGCCGACAAGGATCCGTGCCGCGTGGCCGTTATCATCGGCCAGCTGATCTATCCGTTCGATAACCTGCGCAACGAAACCTACAAGGAAGTGTTCGCAGAGCACGCCAATATCCAGATCGTTGCGACCGGCGAAGGCAATTACGATCCCGATACGGCCTTGACCGCGATGCAGGACATTCTGCAGGCCAATCCGGAAATCGACGCCGTGCTGTCCAATGCCGACCAGCCGCTGATCGGTGTCGAGATCGCGCTCAACGATTTCGGCTACAATCCGGGCGAGGTCTATATGATCGGTGGCGGTCTCAACCAGATCACGATCGATGCCATCCGCGCCGGCAAGGTTGCTGCAACGCTGGCAGAAGTGCCGCACAGCATGGGCGAGGCAGCGCTCGAAGCGGTGGTCACCACGCTCGAAGGCGGCACCGCACCGACCTGGATCGACCCGTTCGAGCTCAGCACCACTCCGGTCATCGTGACCAAGGAATGGCTCGATGCCAACCCCGACTTCGTCGGTGAATGGCAGGGCTAAGCCCAGCAGACGAGACTGGCGGGGTCGCACGATCCCGCCTACCCTCCACCCTTTAGCGGAGGTCCGTTGCCATGGTAGCGAACGGTACGACAACGGCTGTCCGGCTGACGGGCGTTGAAAAGAGCTTTGGCTCGAGCAAGATCCTGCATGATATCGCGCTCGAATTCCGGGCTGGCGAAGTGCATGCGCTGATCGGGGAAAACGGCGCAGGCAAGTCCAGCGTCGGCAAGATCATCGGCGGCTATTATTCGGCCGATCGCGGCCAGGTGGAGATTGGGGGCACCCCGCTTGATCAATCGACGCCACGCCGCGCGCTGCAGATGGGCGTGGCCATGATCCATCAGGAACTCCAGCTGGTGCCGCAACTGACCGTGGCCGAGAATGTCTTTCTAGGTCTTGAGGCCAATGTTGGGGGCCTGCTCAGCGGGTCGGACAACAAGCGCTTCTCCGTACTGGAAGAACAGTGCCGCTTTGGCCTTGATCCGCGCCGCAAGGCTGGTGACCTGTCGATCGCCGACCGGCAGAAGGTCGAGATCATGCGCGCCATTGCGCGGGATGCGCGCATCATCATCATGGATGAGCCGACCTCGTCGCTGACGGCGGACGAAGCGGACCGGCTGCACCGGGTCATTGCCGACCTGCGGGCGCAGAGCCGCACCATCATCTATGTCACCCATTTTCTCGACCATGTGCTGGCTGCCTGCGATCGCGTGACGATCATGCGGGACGGTCGCGTGGTCCGCACCGGCGAAATTGCCAGCGAAACCAAGCAGAGCCTGGTCGAAGCCATGCTCGGCAAGAGCGCGGAAGTCGCCTATCCCCAATTGCCGGCCCGGCCGGATGCGTCGGTTGCGCCGCGCATCGAAATGGCCGGGATCAGCACGGATGCGGGAATTTCGGACATCAACCTCACCATCCGCCCCGGCGAAGTGGTTGGGCTGGTGGGCCTGGTCGGTTCTGGCCGCAGCGAAGTGGCGCGGGCGCTGTTTGGCGTCGATGCGGCGCTGAGCGGCACGGTATCGCTTGACGGGCAGGTGTTGCGCGGCCTGTCGCCCAAGATCGCCGTGCGCCATGGTATCGCTTTCGTGCCCGAGGACCGGCGCAAGCAGGGTTTGAACCTCGTGCAGCGCACGCGCCCCAATATGAGCCTGCCCCATCTCGACCAGATCAGCCGCTTCGGCTTTCTCGACATGGGCGAAGAGCGCCGTCGCACCAAGGCGATGATCGAGCATTTCGGCATCGTGCCATCAGGCATTGACGGCGAAGTGGCCTATTACTCGGGTGGCAACCAGCAAAAGGTGCTGCTCAGCAAATGGGCCTATGGCAAGCCCAGGGTCGTCATTCTCGACGAACCCAGCCGCGGCGTCGATATTGGCGCGCGCCGCCGCATCCACGATTTCATCGTCGAACTCGCAGCGAGCGGCGTTGCCGTGCTGCTGATTTCCTCCGAGCTCGAGGAAGTGCTGAACCTGTCGCATCGCTCATATCTGATGAGCGAAGGCCGGATCATTGGCGAAGTCGACAGTTCCGATATCAGTGTTGAAGACGTGCTGTTCCGCCTCTTCAACGTCCAGAAGGCGCAGGAGCAATCCGCGCCCCTGCCCGCACAAGGTTGAGACCCATGGCCGAACTTCAAGCAACCGCACCCACGACGCCCAGCCGGGCCAGGTTTTCCGTCGGCGATTTCCTGCGCGAATATGGCATTTTGCTCATCATCGTCGTGCTGATGATCGGCCTGACGCTGATCAGCCCATCCTTCCTCACCTCGCGCAACCTGCTCAACATTCTCAACCAGAGCGCCCCGCTGGCCATTATTGCGGTGGCGCTGACACTGGTGATCATCAGTGGTGGGTTTGACCTGTCGACGGGGGCGATCTTTGGCGTGGCCAGCGTTTCGGCGGCATGGCTGGCGGTCCATGTCGATCCGACGGTGGGCATGATCGCGGGGCCCCTGCTGGGCCTTTTGCTGGGTGTGGTCAATGGGTTGATCATTACGGGGTTCAACGTCCACTCGTTTCTCGCGACCCTTGCCTCAAGCATGGTCTATCGCGGCATAGCGGTGCTGATTACCGGCGGCGCGCTGATCCCGGTGAGGATGGAAGAATTCGCCTGGCTGGGTCGGGGCCGCGTCGGCATGGTCAATATCGCCGTGCTGATCCTTCTGGTCTTTATGGTCGCGGTGATGGTGCTGCTCAACCGGACGACCTTTGGCCGCCGCGTCATCGCCGTGGGTGGCAATGAGGAAGCCGCCATCCTTTCGGGTGTGCGCACAAATCTGGTGCGGATCGCCTGTTTCGGTCTCACCGGTTTTGCCGCCGGTCTTGCCGGCATCATCGCGGTGTCGCGCATTTCGATGGGCCAGCCCCAGGCAGGCGTTGGCATGGAACTGGAAGCCATTGCCGCGGTCATTCTGGGTGGCACCAGCATCTATGGCGGTGCCGGAGCAGTGTGGCGCTCGATCGCCGGCGTGCTGCTGCTGGCGCTGATCGGCAATGGATTTAACATCCTCAACGTCAATCCGTTCTTCAAAGATCTGACGACTGGCGTCATTATCGTGGTTGCGGTTGCACTCAGCGCCGGCAAGAAGCGCAGATAATCGGAGCAGACGATGGCGGGGGGAAAGTTGAAGGCAAAGGGTGAGGCGGTCGGCACGGCAACGACGCGCGTACGGGGGCAAGGTGCCCGCACGGTCTATGAGACGCTGCGCACGGCAATTCTTGACCTGAGCCTCGAGCCGGGCAGTCCGCTCGACGAGGTGACGCTGTCGGAGCGGTTCGACATGTCCCGCACCCCCATCCGCGAGGCGCTGGTGCGCCTGGTGGCCGAGGGGCTGGCCAAAACGCTGCCCAATCGTAACACGGTCGTGGCCACCATCGATTTCGAGCAGTTGCCGGTCTATTTCGAGGCGCTGACGCTGATGTATCGCGTGACGACGCGCTCGGCGGCCGTGCATTGGCGGGCCGAACATATCAGCACCATTCGCGCCTTTGCGGCCAATTATGCCGGGACCGTGAGCGCGCACGATGCTCTGGGCATGATCCAGACCAATCGCGATTTCCACATGGCCATCGCCGAGGCGGGCGGCAATCCCTATTTCACGGGACTGTTCGGACGCCTGCTCGATGAAGGCCGGCGTATCCTGCGGCTATATTACCAATCCTTCGATGACAACCTGCCGCACCGCTATGTCGACGAGCATGAGGAAATGATCCTCGCCATCGAGGCGCGCGATGCAGACCGGGCCGACCAGTTGGCGGCTGCCCATGCGGCGCAGATCGTGCGGCAGATCCAAAGCTACATTGCCCGCGGCACGGTCTCGGGCATATCTCTTGAGTTGGAACGGACCTGATGGTCAAAATTGCAGTCGTGGGCGCCGGCATTGTCGGCGCGACCATTGCCACGCGCCTGATCAATGACGGTCATGCGGTTACGGTCTTTGAGCCCGATATCGATGGCTTCCCCACCTCCTCTGGCAATGCGGCGCTGATCGCGCTGCCCGAGATCGCTCCGATTGCAAGCCCCGGCATCCTGACCGCCGTGCCCAAATGGTTGCTCGATCCGCAGGGGCCGTTGACGCTGCGCTGGACCGATGTGCCCGCACTGCTACCCTGGCTGCTGGTATTTCTGGCTTCGGCCACGCCCTCGCATGGCCGCAAGGTTCGTGCTGCGCTAACCTCCCTGATGCGCACGGCATTGCAGGACCATCAGGCTTTGGGCCAGAGCATCGGACTGACCGACCATCTGCGCCAGACCGGCTATGTTTCGGTGCATGACAGCGAGGCTAGCGTCAGCGCGGCGCTGCAGGAAGCGGCCAGCGTCAAGGCGGCGCTGGGATATGATTACGAGCGCTTGTCGCCCGATGCGGCGCGCAAGCTGGTGCCGCAACTGGAAGGTGCTTTCGCCGGCGCGGTGCATCAGCCGGTCTATTGGTCGGTGAGCAATCCGCATAGCGTGTTGCGGGCCTATCAGGCCTATCTGCGGGCCAAGGCGACGCTCGTGCCGGAGCGGGTTACGCGGCTGTCGCGCGATGACCGGGGCGTCACGGTTCATGCCGGGGCGGGCGAGAGCCTGTTCGACAAGGTCGTGGTGGCGTCGGGCGTCTGGTCGCGGGACCTGGTGCGCAGCCTTGGCGCCAAGGTGCTGCTCGAAAACGAGCGCGGCTATAATACCACATTCACCGATCTGGGCTGGAACCTTGCCATGCCGGTGGGCTTTGCCGATCAGGGTTTTGTCGCCACGCCACTGGTCGATGGCCTGCGCGTGGGCGGCGCGGTGGAATTGGCCAAGCCCGATACCAGCCCCAATTTCGCGCGCGCCAAGGCGATGCGCACCAAGATGCGCCGCTATGTACCGAGCCTCCCCGAGGGCGGCAAGGAATGGATGGGGCGCCGCCCCTCGACGCCCGATTCCCTGCCGGTGATCAGCAGCCTCCCTGACGATCCCCGGGTCATCTACGCCTTCGGCCATGGCCATCTTGGCCTAACGCTGAGCGCGGTGACAGCGCGGCTGGTGTCCGGACTGGCCGGCAGCGCGCCGCATGACCCTGATCTCAACCCCTTCAGCATCAACCGCTTTCAGTAGACTGCGCCGCCAACGACGCCGGGTGCGTCGCCTTGTCCGAATGTTCTGTATTTAGTTTGTCGACAAATTGCTTATTCTCTTGGCAGGTGACTGCATCTGCCGTTATTGTCGACAAATTGGATATTGCCTAACAACCCAGATCTCACCCTCCGCCACGCGCGGAATGGCAGAAAAAGTCGGGATGACTAATGACCAAGCGTGACACAATCAGCCGGATTGCCACCGACGTAGGCGGCACCTTTACGGATCTCGTCTATTTCGAAACCGACAAGGCCACCGGCCAGCAGACGGTGCGGACGGAAAAGTCCGATACGACGCCGCCCAATTTCGAACAGGGCGTGCTCAACGTCATCAAGAAGGCCGAGCTTTCGGTGGCGGAAGCCGACTTTTTTGCCCATGGCACCACCGTGGTCATCAATGCGCTGACCGAGCGCAAGGGCGCCAAGGTGGGTCTCCTGACCACGACAGGCTTCCGCGACGTGTTGGAAATCGCCCGCGGCAACCGCCCCGACTTCTTCAACCTGTCCTATGAAAAGCCGACGCCTTTCGTCGAACGCTATCTGCGCCAGGAAATCGACGGCCGCATGAACTATAGCGGCGAGGAAGTGACCCCGCTCGATCTCAGCGGCCTGCCGGCCATTCTCGATGGCTTCCGCGCCGATGGCGTGCAGGCTGTCGCGGTCTGCCTGATCCATGCCTATGCCAATCCCGCCCATGAAAAAGCCGTGCTGGAGGAAATCCATCGCCTTTGGCCGGAGGTAGCGACCGTCGCGTCGCACCAGATCACCCGCGAATGGCGCGAATATGAGCGCACCAGCACCACCGTGCTCTCGGCCTATGTGCAGCCGACGGCGCAGCGCTATCTCGAGCGGCTGGAAGCGGGTCTGCAGCAGGAAGGCTACAAAGGCCGCCTCTACATCATGCAGTCCAATTGCGGCGTGGATTCGCTGGACTCGACCAAGGCCATTCCGATCACCATGGTGGAATCGGGCCCGGCATCGGGTTTCTGGGGCGCGGCGGAACTGGGCCGCATCATTGGCGAGCCCAATGTGCTGGCGCTCGACATTGGTGGCACGACGGCCAAATGCTCGCTGATCCAGAACGGCCAGGTGTCGATCAAAACCGACTACTGGATCGAGCGTGACCGCAAGAGCGCCGGCTATCCCATTATGGTGCCCGTGGTCGATCTGGTCGAAATCGGCAATGGCGGCGGCTCGATCGCCTGGGTCGACGACTTCGACAAGCTCCATGTCGGCCCCCAATCGGCCGGCGCCATGCCGGGTCCTGCCGCCTATGGCCGTGGCGGCACCAATGCGACCACGACCGACGCCAATCTCGTGCTCGGCCGCATCAATCGCGACTATTTCTGCGGCGGCTCGGTGATCGCCGATATGGCTTCGGTCGATGGCGCGCTGGGCACGCTGGCCGACAAGCTTGGCGTCAGCCAGCAGGAAGCGGCGCGCGGCATCGTGCGCATCGCCAATGCCAATATGGTCAATGCGCTCAAGCTCGTATCGCTCAATCGCGGCCACGATCCGCGTGACTTTACCCTCGTCGTCTTTGGCGGCGGCGGCGCGATGCATGGCGTGGCGCTTGGCCAGGAGCTGGGCGTCAAGAAGGTCGTCGTACCGCGTGGCGCGCCGGTCTTCTCGGCCTGGGGCATGATGATGAGCGACCTGCGTCGCGACTATTTCGTCACCCGCCTGATGGACGGTACCAATCGTGCCGGCCTTGAAGCGCTGGTCAGTGAGATTGCCGGCTTTGCCACCGAACAGTTCGGCAAGGAAGGCGTCACGCCCGATGCAGTCAAGATCCAGCCGCTGGTCAAGATGCGCTATCGCAACCAGGAACATTCGGTGGAAGTGCCGCTAGCCGCCGGTCCGCTCGAAGAAGCCCGCATTGCCGCGCTGATCGAAGAATTCCACGGCGTCTACGAGCGCGAATATACCTATCGCCTCGATGTCGCCGTCGAGATCGTGGGCATCCACATCATCGCCTCGGCCGAAGTGGGCAAGCTCGAAATGGTGGCTCAGCCGCGCACCGGCGCCAACCTCGAAGACGCCATCAAGGGCCGCCGCGAGGTGGATTATGCGACCGAAGGCGTCTGTGAAGCCACGATCTACAATGCTGAAAAGCTCGAACCGGGCATGGTTTTTACCGGCCCTGCCATTATCGAGGATCCCGGCACCACCATCGTCATCCACCCCGGCAACCGGGTCGAGATCGACGATTTCGGCAATACCCAAATCCATCTGCGGAGCTGATCGATGACCGCTTACGATCCCGTCACCTTCGACATTATCCAGAATGGCCTTGAAGCCGTCGCCGACGAAATGTTCGCGGCGCAGCGCAAGACCTCGATGAGCGCCATCATTTATGAAGTGCTCGACCTCGGCACCGGCATCTGCGACGCGCAAGGCGAAATCGCCGCCTCTGGCGCCGGCATTCCCGCATTCGTGGGCGTGCTCGATAAAGCCGTCAAACGCATGATCGAAAAACACCCGGTCGATACCATCAAGCCAGGCGACCTGTTTGCCTCCAACGATCCCTATTGGGGTGGCGTGACCCATCTCAACGACATGATCCTGGCCATGCCGGTTTTTGCCGATGGCAAGATCGTCGCCTGGACGGCCAATATCGCGCACTGGAACGATGTGGGCGGCAATGTGCCCGGCTCGATGTCGTCGGAAGCCACCGAAATCTTTCAGGAAGGCATCCGTATTCCGGCGGTCAAGCTGATCGATGCCGGCGTGCCCAACCAGGCCGTGTTCGATATCCTTTACGTCAATACCCGCCTGCCCGACTTCCTGCGCGGTGACCTGTGGGCCGGCATTGCCGGCGTGCGGATCGGGGAAAAACGCATTCTCGAAATGATCGAGAAATATGGCGCCGACACATTCTCGGCGGCCATTGCCGACTTCATGGATCTCGGTGAACGCCGCGCCCGCGCAGCTCTCGCCACCATCAAGAACGGCATCTATCCGTTCGAGGAAGAGCAGGATACCGGCGACATCCATAAGGTGATCATCGAGATCACCGATGACGCCTTCATCATCGACCTGCGCGACAATCCCGACCAGAAGGGCTCCAGCAATTCGAGCCGCGAAGGCGTCGAGATTTCGGCCCAGCTGGCGTTCAAGGCCTTTACCGATACACAGGCTCCGGGCAATGGCGGTTTCTTCCGTCCGCTGCAGCTGCTGACCCGTCCCGGTTCGGTGTTCCATGTCGTCGAGCCGGGTGCGCTGGGCTATTATTCGGAAGTCGAAATCCGCGTCTTCGACCTCATCCTGCGCTGCCTTGCCCACCACTTCCCCGGCGTGCTGCCGGCGGGCAACTTTGCCTCGATCTGCGGCACGGTGATTGGCGGCAAGCATCCCGATACGGGCCGGCACTATACGATCGTCGAGCCCCAGCTCGGTGGCTGGGGCGCCCAGCAGGGCCGTGACGGCAATAGCGCGATCTTTTCGGGCTTTCACGGCGATACGTTCAACTGCCCGGCCGAAGTGGCCGAGGCCCGCTATGGCCTCAATGTCGACGAGCTGGCGCTCAATACCGACAAGGGTGGCGATGGCGCATGGCGCGGCGGCAAGGGCATTTCGGTGCGCTACCGGGTCCGGGCCGACGACAACTTCCTCAGCGTCGGCTATACCCGTTCTCGCATTCCGCCATGGGGCCAGAATGGCGGCAATGACGGTTCGCCCAACTATGTGGAAGTGCTGCGCCCCGGCAAGGACAGCGAACGCTATTCCTTTGCCACCAATGTGCCGCTCTCCAAGGACGATGTGGTGCATGTGGTGACGGGCGTCGGCGGCGGTTTCGGCAAGCCCGCCGATCGCAGCGAGGCTGCCGTGCGGCGCGACGTCAAGAACGGCTATATTGACGCCGAGACGGCCCAAAGGGTCTATAACGTGAGGATCTGATTGCTAGTGGGGCGCTTCGGGCGCCCCGTTTGCCTGTTTTCGCTTACAAAAGGATGCGGCCATGCGCTGGTCGAAAACCGTCACCCTGGTCGAGGCTCATGCGGAAGGGGAAGTGGGTCGCATCGTTACCGGCGGCGTCATCGACGTGCCCGGCGCAACCATTGCCGACAAGATCCGCCATATCAACGAAGTCGACGACAGCCTGCGCCGCTTTCTGGTGTTTGAGCCGCGCGCGTCGGCGCAGATGAGCACCTGCCTGGTTTTTCCACCGACCCGCCCCGATGCCGATATCGGCTTCATCATCCTCCAGGGTGACAAGGCGCATGCCATGTCGGGCTCAAACTCGATCTGCCTTGTAACCACAGTGCTCGAAACCGGCATGCTGCCGATGACCGAGCCCGAGACCATCGTGCGCATCGACACCGCATCGGGCCTCGTGACGGCGCGGGCCGCTTGCAAGAACGGCAAGGTCGAGCGCGTGACGCTGACCATGAACCCCTCCTATGCCCATGAGCTGGACGCGGTGGTGGATGTGGAAGGCTTTGGCAAGATCAAGGTCGACATTTCCTATGGCGGCATCTTCTATGCCCTGATCGACCCGGCACAGTTCGGGCTCGAAATCGCGCCGCATCTGGCTAAAAAGCTGGTGGAAGCGGGCAGCGCCGTGCATCGCGCAGTCAACAAGCAGCTCGATATCGCTCATCCCGAACTGCCGGGAATGAAGGGCATTTCCTATACGATGTTTGTAAGCCAGAACGCGGCGGGCGAACTCAAGGGCGCAACCATTATGCCGCCCGGCCGCATCGACCGTTCGCCCTGTGGCACCGGCAATTCGGCTCGCCTTGCGGTTGCTGCGGCTCGTGGCCTCGCCAAGCCCGGCGATCGCTTCACGGCGCGCTCGATCATCGATTCAACCTTTGACGTGCACTATGCCAGCGACACAACGGTGGCCGGCCGCCCGGCCGTGCAGCCGATCATTTCGGGCCGCGGCTGGATCCACGGCATCCACCAGCTCGGCGTTGACCCGACAGACCCCTATCCGCATGGTTTTTCGGTATCCGATACCTGGGGCGATGCGTTTGATCTGATGAACTGAGTGCAAGCGCCCGGCTTTCATCATCCTGAGCTCGCTGGAGAGGTTGGAAGGGGTGGCAGGCCGCCTACCCCCTGCTGGATTAGATGTCTGACAAAGGGCGCTGAGGCGATCCTCAGCTCCGCCGGCGACGAAAACACCTTAGTGACCGCTGTCGGGTTCGACTAATGTGGATATTGTTGACCGCAATGGGTCGGCAGGAGACCGGCATCTCCGGGGTGGGTTTCAGACAGTCCGCTTCGGGGGCCGCCAGCCCAACAAGCAGACATCCGGGACTGGCAAACTTGGGGCACAAACGAATGTTGATGGCTTTCAGACTGGTAGCGGACTCTGTATCAGCCGATGTTGGTTTTAACGTAGATCGTTAATTTACGAAGTTTGGCAGCAACGTTCCTAGATAGAGTACGCGTCTACCTCAACTCTCTGCGGCGGCTTCCACACGTCTGAGATTTATAGTGCCGGTCATGTTGAGATGGGCATTCTAGCTTTGCGTCTTCCGGGGCGACCGAATCTTTCCGTATCGTAGAAAATCTGGCCATGACGCATCTGAGGCTCTGACGACAGCTGGTAGCTTTTTTTGGCAACAACCTGGATGTTCATGATGAGCTATCGAAATTTTGGAGCAATTCGCGTCGCCCAACCCGTGGCGACATTTGTAGAGGAAGAAGTCACTCCCGGCCTTGATATAGACGCGGCCGCGTTCTGGACTGCCTATGCGGACATCCTCACCGACCTGGCCCCGTACAACCGTAGCCTTCTGATCAAGCGGGACGATATTCAGGCACAGATCGACGCATGGCACCGGAAACGTAGGGGTCAATTACGCGATACAGCAGCCTATCGCCGTTTCCTTGAGGAGATCGGCTATGTCGTTGCGCAAGGCGAAGACTTCGCCATCACCTCCGACAATGTCGATGCCGAAATCGCCACCATGGCCGGCCCCCAGCTTGTGGTACCAGTCATGAATGCCCGCTTCGCGCTCAACGCTGCCAATGCGCGCTGGGGCAGCCTTTATGATGCGCTCTATGGTACCGACGCCATCGCCAAGGCTGGCGAATTGGCGCCCGGCAAAGGCTATAATGAGAAGCGCGGCGCCGCCGTCATCGCCAAGGCCGCTGCCGTGCTCGACCAGGTCGTGCCGCTGGCTGGTGCGTCTCATACCGATGCGACTGCCTATACCTTAGCCGATGGCGCTTTCCTTGCGACCATCGATGGCAGGACTGTCCCCCTAGCCGACCCCGCGCAATATTGCGGGTGCCGCGATACTGAAGCCGCCACGGCATTCCTTCTGGTCCACAATGGCCTCCACCTCGAACTAGTGATCGATCGCGCGCATCCAATCGGCGCCACCAGCGCCTCGGGGCTGGCCGACGTCGTCATGGAAGCTGCGCTCACCACCATTCAGGACTGCGAAGACTCGGTCGCTGCGGTCGATGCCGAGGACAAAGTCGCGGTCTATCGCAACTGGCTTGGCCTGATGAAGGGTGACCTGGTGGACACGTTCGAAAAGGGCGGCAAGTCCGTCACCCGCCGGCTCAATCCGGATCGCGACTATATCGAGTCCGATGGCAGAACACTCACCCTTCCCGGCCGCAGCCTAATGCTGGTGCGCCATGTTGGTCACCTGATGACCACCGATGCCGTGATTGACGCGGACGGCAACGAAACGCCCGAGGGCATCATGGATGCCATGGTCGCCACCCTCGCCGCCATGCACGACCTCAAGAAGACCGGCGGCCCGCGCAATAGCCGCACCGGCTCAATCTATGTTGTCAAACCAAAAATGCATGGCCCCGAGGAAGTAGCCTTCGCCAATACACTATTCGACCGCGTCGAGGATGCGCTGGGCCTTGCCCGTCATACAATCAAGATCGGCGTGATGGACGAAGAGCGCCGCACCTCTGTCAATCTCAAAGAGGCGATCCGCGCGGTGAAGGGTCGAATTGTCTTTATCAATACCGGCTTTCTCGACCGGACGGGCGATGAAATCCACACGTCCATGAATGCCGCCGCGGTGGTGCCCAAGGACGAGATCAAGTCCTCAATCTGGCTCAATGCCTATGAGGCCAACAATGTAGATGTGGGCCTTGCAGCACATCTCGATGGCAAAGCGCAGATCGGCAAGGGCATGTGGGCCAAGCCCGATGCCATGGCCGAAATGCTGGACGTCAAGGCCGGGCAGATGAAGGCTGGCGCTAGCACGGCCTGGGTGCCCTCGCCCACTGCAGCAGTGCTCCATGCGCTCCACTATCACGACGTCGGTGTGCGCGAACGGCAGGCCGAAATCCGCAAGCGCGAACCGGCGCGGCTCGATGACATCCTCACCCCGCCGTTCCTGGGCGGGCGCAATCTGTCGCCCGAAGAGGTTCGTCGCGAGGTCGATAACAATTGCCAGGGCATCCTCGGCTATGTCGTGCGCTGGATCGACCAGGGCGTCGGCTGTTCCAAGGTGCCCGACATCAACGACATTGCCCTAATGGAAGATCGCGCCACCCTGCGCATCTCCTCCCAGCACCTCGCCAACTGGCTGTTGCATGGCCTCGTCGATCGGCAGACCATTGAAGATAGCCTCAAGCGCATGGCCGCAGCTGTCGACAGGCAGAACGCCCATGACGGCGCTTACGTGCCCATGGCCGACAAGCTCGACCGAAGTCTGGCTTTCGCAACGGCCTCCGCCCTGATCTTCGAAGGGTTGACGCAACCCAATGGCTATACCGAGCCGCTGCTGCACAAGGGGCGGCGCGCCAGGAAGGCCGAACTTGCCCAGGCCTGACATTTCCGAGGAGACCGCCAAAAAATGGCTACTGACAATCAATCAAGCCTGCGCGATGCCGCTCTCCATTTCCACGAGCATCCGAGGCCCGGCAAGCTCGAAATCGTCGCCACCAAGCCGCTCGCCAATACTCGCGATCTGTCGCTGGCCTATTCACCCGGCGTCGCCATTCCCTGCGAGGAAATCGCCGCCGATCCACAGGCGGCCTATAAATATACCTCCAAGGGCAATCTGGTCGCCGTCATCTCCAACGGTACCGCCGTTCTGGGTCTTGGCAATATCGGCGCCTTAGCATCCAAGCCGGTAATGGAAGGCAAGGCGGTCCTGTTCAAGAAGTTCGCCGGCATCGATTCCATCGACCTTGAGGTCAATGAGGAAGATCCCAAGCGCTTCATCGAGATCGTGGCGCCGCTCGAGCCCAGTTTTGGCGGCATCAATCTCGAAGACATCAAGGCGCCGGAATGTTTCGAGATCGAGGAAGCGCTGCGCGAGCGGATGAATATCCCGGTCTTCCACGATGACCAGCATGGCACCGCCATCATCGTCGCGGCCGCCGTCATCAATGCGATGAAGCTCGTCGGCAAGGATATCGCCAAGGTAAAGATCGTGACCTCGGGCGCGGGTGCCGCGGCCATTGCCTGCATGAACATGCTGGTCGCCTTCGGCGCAACCAGGGAAAATATCTGGATCGCCGATAGCAAGGGCCTCGTCACCAAGGCGCGGCACAACAATGTCGATCGCTGGCGCGGTGCCTTCGCGCAGCAAACCGATGCCACCGGGCTGGCTGACGTCATGGCGGGCGCCGACATTTATGTCGGCCTCTCCAAGGCCGGGGCGCTCAAGCCCGAGATGATGAAGGACATGGCGCCCAATCCGCTGATTTTGGCGCTCTCCAATCCCATTCCCGAAATCATGCCCGAGCTTGCCCGCGAAGCCCGTCCCGATGCCATGATCTGCACGGGGCGTTCGGACTATCCCAACCAGGTCAACAACGTCCTCTGTTTCCCCTTTCTGTTCCGCGGCGCGCTCGATTGCGGCGCCACAGTCATCAACGAGGAGATGAAGGCCGCCGCCGCCCACGCCATTGCACAGCTGGCCCATGAGCCCGGCCTCGAAGCCTCCGCACATGGCGTGCCCGCCATTTTTGGGCCGGACTATCTCATCCCCAACCCTTTCGACCAGCGCCTCATCCTGCGCATTGCCCCCGCCGTCGCCAAGGCGGCAATGGTCTCTGGCGTTGCTAAGCGCCCGATCGCAGATTTTGGCGCCTATCGCGACCAGCTCAACCGCTTCGTCTTCCGCTCCGGTCTCGTCATGAAGCCGATGATCGAGCGCGCCCAGGGCCATACCACCCGCATCGCCTTTGCCGACGGTGAGGACGAGCGCGTGCTGCGCGCCGCCCAGGTCCTGCTCGAAGATAAGATCGCCCATCCAATCCTTATCGGCCGCCCCTCGGTCATCGAAAGCCGTCTCGAGCGTTTCGGTCTCACCATCCGGCCGGACAAGGACTTCGAGGTCATCAACCCCGAAGACGATCCGCGCTATCGCGACTATGTCGCCGATTTTCATGAGCTGGTCGGCCGCAAGGGGGTAACGCCAGACACCGCGCGCACCATTGTGCGCACCAATTCGACCGTGATCGGCGCGCTGGGCGTAAGAAGGGGCGAGGCCGATGCCCTGATCTGCGGCCTTCAGGGCCGCTTCATCAAGCATGCCCGCGATATCCAGTCGGTCATCGGCCTGTCAGATACCTCATCGCAACTGTCCGCGCTCTCCATGCTCGTCATGACCCGCGGCGTCTTCTTCCTGGCCGACACCTATGTGAACATCGACCCCAGCGCCGGCGAGATCGTCGAGATCACTTTGCAGGCCCGCGACCACCTCAAGCGATTCAATATCGAGGCCAAGGCCGCTTTGCTGAGCTATTCCAATTTCGGCTCGCGCGATGGCGAGACGTCGATCAAGATGCGCGAAGTCTATGAGAGGCTCAAGGAAGTGGCGCCCGACCTCGTGGTCGATGGCGAAATGCAGGGTGACCTGGCGGTCAATGAAGGCCTGCGCGACCGCTATGTACCCAGTTCGGTCCTGCGTGGCGAAGCCAACCTCCTCATCTTCCCAAATCTGGAGTCGGCAAACCTCTCGATGACTCTTCTCAAGGAACTCAATAATGCGCTCCCGGTCGGCCCGATCCTGATGGGAACGCGACAGCCGGCCCATATTCTGGCGCCATCGGTCACCAGCCGTGGCGTGGTCAACATGGCGGCAATCGCCGCCAGCGAAGCGGCCATTTAATCGCCGCCAAACGCGTCCACCCCCGCCTGCGCAACCACCTGGTCCTGCGCAGGCGTTCCCGAGCTCACCCCAATGGCGCCAACCACAGTGCCATTGCTCAAAACTGGCAAGCCGCCCCCGACGACCATCAGACGCCCGCCAATGGCAGAATTAATGCCATAAGCGGGCGCGCCGGGCTGGCTGGCTGCGCCATATTCGTGAGTGGCCTTTCGAGCAGCGGCGGCGGTGTAGGCCTTGTCGGTGGCAATGGTGATGCTGGTCACTTTGCCACCATCCATCCGCTCGAAGGCGATTAGGTTGCCGCTGTCATCTGCGATGGCGATACACATCGGAACGCCGATATCGTTGGCCTTATCCCTGGCGGCGGCAATGATCGTGCGGGCATCTTCGATATCGAGGCGCGTGGTGGTCAGCATAGGATCTGTCCTTTGGTTGAGGCCTGCCTAGCTAGCGCATTTGACGCCAATGGGTGTGCGGAAACGGCAAGTGTTTTCGCGATACGGAAGTGAACGAGCCTAGCGTTTTGAGAGGACGATCACAGCGCCACCGACCGCGATCAGTGCTGCACCCAAAATGACGCCGGCCGACGGAATCTCACCGAAGAACAACCATCCCAGGATCGCTGCAAACAACAGGGAGGAATAGCTCAGTGGCGCCAACACGCTGACCCTGGCCAAAGAGTAGGCCCGGATGTTGAGGTATTGGCCAAGAATGGCGAATGGTCCAAGAAGCAGCAAAACCAGATTGGCGGGGCCCGGAGACTGCCAGGTCAGAAAAGCCGGTATTGCCAGCAGCAACATGCCGAAAAAATTGGCATGGGCGAGCGTCACCATCGGGCGGTCCGCCGTGGTCAGCACCTTGATGAAAATGCTCTCAACACCCATCAAAAAGGCTCCGAGCACGACAATCAGGGCAGGCAGCAGATAGCTGGGATCGAAAGAGGCAAAAGCGCCGCGCGAAGCCATTATGACCCCTGCCCCGGCCAAACAAACCAGGCCGGCAGCGATTTGCCGTCGGCCAAGCCGATCCCCAAGCGTGACGGCACCGAGCATGACCGCGAACACGACATTCAACAGGCCGATGGCATTGGCGTCCACAATGGGCATGAACATGTTGCCAAAAATCAGGGCCGCACCACCCAACCCGCCAGCGAGCACGCGCGAGGCCTGCTTGAGGCGATGGGTGCTCTGCAGCGATCCCCATGTTTCCTTCCGGACCGCGGCCAGCACCAGAATGGTCAGAAAACCGCCCGCATAGCGCAGGAACATCACCTGAAGGGGCGAAACCGGCTCTGGCGCAAAGCGGCCGGAGGTAAAGATCAGCACGAAGATGAGTGTTGTCGCCAGCGAGAAAAGGCCGGCGGCAAGATTGCGCTGGCCCTGGGTCGAAGCGTCGTTGAGGGCCACTACCAAAGCCCCACCCCTAGCACATGGCAGGCGCCGCGACCCCGCCGATCGAGCGCGTCATTTCTGCCGCGGCATTGGCGACCAATTGGCCCAGTGCGGGCAGACGGTCTCCGACCAGACGGCTCGGCAGTCCCGAAATTGAAAGCGCGCAGACGACATCGGAGTGAAGATCGTAAACCGGGGCGGCGACGCAGCGTAGACCGGGCATATATTCTTCATCATCAACCGCATAGCCACTCGTGCGGATGCGCTCCAGCTGGGTCGCCAGTGCATCCCGGCACGTCAGCGTCTTGGCGGTCACGCGTCGCATGCCATAGCGGGTCAAGAAGGTTGAGACTTCTGCGCCCGAATAGGTTGCCAACACGGATTTGCCCATGCCCGACGCGGTCATTGGTGTACGGCCGCCAACGCGGGATATCGACCGCGTTATCTCCCGGCTCTTGAGCTGGTCAACCAGGACGATTTCACCATTGTCGACGATGCCGAGATTGGCCGTTTCACGGGTCAGGTCGCGCAATCGCCGCAGGAAAGGCTGTGCCGGCGCCACAAAGCTGCGGTCGCGGACGAAGGCGTTACCGATCGAAAACGTATGAAGACCAATGTGCCAGAGATTGTCGCTGGGCAGGAATTGCACGAACTGGCGCTGCTCGAGCGTCGTGAGCAGGCGGTGAACGGTGGTGAGCGACAGTTTGGTCCGTCGCGCCAAGTCGGTCAGACGCAAACCGCCTTCGGCCTCGCTGAGCGTCTCCATGATTAGCATTGCGCGGTCGACCGATTGCACCCGGCCATCAAGTTGTTTGTCCATAACGCCCCCTCCTCAAGGATCGCAAATGGCCTCCAGGTCGCCGGGCTCCCCAACTCGACGACGGCTTGCACCGGCAATTATGGTAGCGCTACCATAGCCCTTGGTCAACCACGTCACATTGGCTATTGTGGTTGAACCGAGACGGCTCACGAGAGTAGCAAAGAAGCGGAAAACGCCATGGTACGAACATCAAGGGGCCGCCCCACCATCGCCGATGTCGCGGCAAGGGCTGGCGTCGGAGCCATTACCGTCTCGCGATATCTTCGACAGCCGGACAAGGTGTCGGAAAGCTTGCGGACGTTGATCGCGGCAGCCGTCAGTGATCTCAACTACGTGCCAGATCTCAACGCACGAGCCCTCGCATCGCGGCGGACGGATGTGGTCAATGTTCTGGTTCCGTCTTTGACGCAGAACATTTTTTCCGACGTCCTGCGCGGTATTTATGACGGGGTTGAAGACAGCGGCCTGCGCATAGAGCTTTCCAATACCCGCTACAACAGCGACACCGAGGAACAGCAGGTGTTTGCCGCACTCCGGCATGGCCCAGCGGCCATCATCGTTTCGGGTACTGAGCAAACGCGTGCGACGCGCAGGATGCTCGACACTGCTGGCTGCCCGGTGATCCAGATCATGGACCTGACCGATGATCCGATCAGCAAAATCATCGGCTTTTCGCATTACCGGGCCGGGTTCGACATGACCCAGCATCTGATAGAATCCGGCTATCGTCGAGTGGCGTTCTTTGCTGGCTGGATGAACTCGCGCTCAAAGCAGCGTATGCAGGGTTACCGTGATGCGCTGGAAGCTGCCGGCCTTTTCGATCCCGGCCTGATCGGCGAGATGGGCAATGAAGACCCGGGCTCTAGCCGCGGATCCATCCGGGACTATCGACAGTTCTCGACGGCTGTGATGGGACGCGAGCTGATGCTCGACATGCTGGACCGACGACCAGACGTCGATGCCGTGTTCTGCAATAATGACGTGCTGTCGATCGGCGCACTCTTTGCGCTGCATTCACGGCAGGTGCGCGTTCCAGACGCTGTTGGTGTGGCCGGTTTCAACGATTTCGACTACATGGAAGCCGCCTATCCGGCTCTCAGCAGCGTGCGCATTCATCGCTGGAAATGCGGGCACGAAGCCATGCTGGCCGTACGACATCAGCTGGAAGGCGGTGACGTCGGGGAGCGGATTGTCGATCTTGGCTTCGATATCATGAAACGCGCCAGCACCGACCGCAAAAAGCTGTTGCCGCCGGCACCGGCAGGCAAGATCGAGCTGAGCCTGGGCTAACCTCATACCTTCCAGTTCTCGGCCCAATCCTGAACTACGTGCCCCGGCGAAACCGTTGTGTAGCTGCGCTTTGGTGGCACAAAGTCTGCCGGACGAATGGGGCTCTTGATTTCGTCGGTTGCGATCTGGCGGAGCTGGTTGCGGCGGGCGGGGTCAGGGATCGGCACGGCCGCAATAAGGCGCTTTGTGTAAGGATGCTGTGGGTTGCCAAAGACTGCGGCGGCCGGCCCCATTTCGACAACCTCTCCCAGATACATCACGGCCACCTTATGGCTCATACGCTCGACCACGGCCATGTCGTGAGAGATAAACAGGTATGACAGGCCAAACTTTTGCTGCAGGTCGAGCAGGAGATTGACGACCTGCGCCTTGATCGAAACGTCAAGACCTGAAACGGACTCGTCGGCCACGATGACCTTTGGTTCAAGCGACAAGGCTCTGGCGACACAGATGCGCTGGCGCTGGCCTCCTGAAAACTGGGCTGGATAGCGATTGGCGACTTGGGGATCAAGGCCCACCTGATCGAGCAGTTCGGCGACCCTCTCGCGAGCTTGCTGGCGCGTACCGAGCTTGTGGGTCAGATAAGGTTCGGCCACCGCATCGCCGACGGGAATGCGTGGATTTAGGCTGGCAAACGGATCTTGGAAGATCATCTGGATATGGCGACGCATGTCGCGCATCCGCTGCTTGTCGAGTGCCATGATGTCGGTGCCAGCGATGGAGATTTCGCCACTTTGCGGCTCGACCAGCCGCATGATGGCCCGGCCGGTGGTGGACTTGCCGCAACCGGACTCTCCGACCAACGAAAGCGTTTCGCCCGGCTGGATGTCGAAGGATACATTTTCAACGGCGTGCACGCGCCCATGGACGGTGCCGAAGAAACTGGCCCCCAGGTCAAAGCGCTTGACGAGATTTTTGACCGAGAGCGCAGGTTGGGCTGCGTGATCCACGGTATCAGGGCGCGGTTCGGCAACCCGCAGGATACCGGTTTTGCGATCGACCACCGGAAAATGCTCAGGCTGCCCATTGCCTTTCATCGAGCCGAGGCGCGGCACCGCGGCGATGAGCGTTTTGGTGTAGGCGCTCTGGGCCGAATTGAAGATGGCTTCGGTTGGCCCCTGCTCCACGACCTGACCGCCGAGCATCACCACGGTGCGATCGGCGATTTCGGCGACGACACCCATGTCGTGGGTGATGAACAAGACACCCATCCCCTCTTCCTGCTGCAATTGTTTGATGAGCTGCAGGATCTGGGCCTGGATGGTGACATCGAGTGCCGTAGTCGGTTCGTCGGCGATCAGCAATTGCGGTTTGCAGGCCAGCGCCATGGCGATCATCACGCGTTGGCGCATACCCCCAGAAAGATTGTGCGGGAGCTCGTTGGCCCTGGACTTGGCTGCAGGTATTCGTACCTTTTCGAGCATGCGTACGGCCTCAGCCTGAGCGGCGGCGCCTTCCATCTGGCCGTGAATGATCAGCGTTTCCGCAATCTGGTCGCCGACGGTTGCCAATGGATTGAGGCTGGTCAGCGCCTCTTGGAAGATCATGCCGATCTGGCGACCGCGCACGGTACGCATCAGTGGTTCGGGAAGAGTCAGCAGTTCGCGTCCACCGAGCTTGACTGATCCGGTGACCCGGCTCTGGGTAGGATCAAGCAGGCGCATGATCGACAGCGCGGTGACGCTCTTGCCTGAGCCGGACTCCCCCACCACGCAAAGCGTTTCGCGCGCCCCAATCTCAAAGGATATGCCTTTGACGATCTCGATCCAGCCGGATTTGGTCTGAAACGATGTCTTGAGATCTGTAACCGCCAGCACGGGTTCGTCCGGTCGAGACGCTCGGTCGGCCAAGGATGCGATGCCAATATCACTCATAATGGGCTCCTTGGGCATCATTACTGCGAGGTGGACGGATCGAGCGCATCGCGCACGGCGTCGCCGACCAGGTTGAAGGCCAGAACGACGAGGGTAATGGCAGCGCCCGCGCCGATGATGGGCCAAGGCGAGCCAAAGATGTTGTTGAGGCCATCCTTGATGATATTGCCCCAGCTCGGATTGGGCGGCTGGGTGCCGATACCCAAGAAGCTCAGCGAGGCCTCGAGGCGAATGGCCGATGCGACCCAAAGCATCATCAGCACCACGATCGGCGCCATGATGTTGGGAATGATATGACGGAAAATGATGACCGGCGTGCGCACGCCCACGGAAATGGCCGCTTCCACATATGGCTCGTGCTTGACCGACAGAGTCTGGGCGCGCGCCACACGGGCAAAGCCCGGCACGAAAGCTATGGTGATGACTATGATGACATTCCAGAAGCCGCCACCGAGCACAGCCGCAATCATGATGGCCAGCAGCAGTTCGGGGAAAGCGAGCAGCAGATCAACCACACGCGAAATAACCCGGTCGACAATGCCGCCGAAATAACCGGCGATGACACCCAGCGTGCTGCCAATAATGGCCGCACAAAAGGGTGAGACCAGCCCGAAGATCAGTGAATTACGTGACCCATAGATCATGCGTGAGAGCACGTCGCGTCCGAACTGATCGGTGCCCAACCAATTCTCCCAGCTCGGTGTTCGATTGATCTTGAGCATGGACTGGGTCAGCGGGTCATAGGGCGCCAGAAGCGGCGCAAAGACGGCGACGATGACCAGGACCAGGATGATTCCAACGGCAAACATAGTACCCGCGCGACCCAGCAGCACGTCGCGTATGCGATGGAAAATGCTGGGTTCGGGAGCGAGTAGATGAGGTGTGGGTTCTGAAAGAATGGTCATCTATTTCATCCTGATGCGCGGATCGACGACGATATAAAGAAGGTCCATCAAGAGGTTGATGACCACGACAAACATGGCAAAGACCACGACGCCGCCCTGGATCACGGCATAGTCGCGTTCGGCGATGGCGCTGATCAGCAGCTTGCCGATACCAGGCCGATTGAAGACCATCTCGATGGCGACCGAGCCCGAAAGCGTTGCCAAGGCGCTTAGGCCGAGGCCAGTGGTCAAAGGCAGCAGCGCATTGCGCAGGCCATGGCGATAGATAACGCGACTTTCCTTGGCGCCCTTGGCCCGGGCGGTGCGCACATAGTCCTTGCTCAACACTTCGAGCAAAGAGGTGCGCGTCAGCCGCCCGATGAAGGCAGCCTTAACGAATGCCAAAGTCAGCGCAGGCAGGAAGACATGGTACATGCGGTCAACAAAACCAGTGCCGCCGCCATTGATAGGAAACCAGCCCAGGTTGAGCGCGAAGGTGATCAGCAGCAGCGCACCGAGATAGAAATCGGGAATGGCGTAGCCCACGAGCGAGAAAACCCGTACGCCGCTGTCGGGGAGCTTGTTACGATTGGTTGCAGCCAAAACCCCCAGCGGCACGCCGACAATCAAGCCCATCAGCATGGCGACGATGGTCAGTTCGATTGTATAGGGGAGATTGTAGAGGATGAGGCCGACCACGTTCTGGTTGCTCATCATCGACGTGCCCAGGTCAAGCGTGAACACGCCCTTGACGAACATGATGAACTGCAACCAGAGCGGGTCGTTGAGCCCCATGCGATCGCGGAACAACGCCAGCTGTTCGGGGGTCGCCATATCGCCAAGCGCCGCAATTGCCGGATCTCCAGGCAGGATGCGCATGGCGATGAACACCAGCAAAAGCACCAGAAATACGGTAGGCACAGCATCCGCCAAGCGGAGCAGCAGATATCTCGCCATTCTTACCTCCCTGCCGAATTGTCGGCGTGGACCGCAGCGTGAACCGTTGCGACCCTTTTTGTCATCGCTGCATCGCCGTGAAATATGGCTCATTGGCCAGATCGGGCTGCAGACCCGGAATAATCGTCGATTGCCCGTCCCGGGTCAGGCTGATGAAATACTGCAAGTGATAATCTGACCGCGTGTAGTCTGCTGGAACTGTCGCCGAGAACCCATCATCATGCGCCGTCATGGGCATGGAGTTCCAGCGCTCGGCCTGATTGACATGCCGGTAATGCAGCACCGGCTGCTCGTCCGCCTTAGCCACGACGAAAATGTCCAGCGGTTCACCGCCGACAAATTCTGACGCGGGCGCTTGCGCAGACGGCTGCGCCCTGGTTGGCCGATGGGAAGCAAGCGCTGCAATGGCATTGATGACCGCTTGGGAAGCCGGAACGGATTCCGTGCCCCCAAAACCACGCAGGGCTTCAAGGTCAAGCAGTTCGGCCTCCATTTCCGGCAGACGGGCCTGCCAAGACCCGCGTAGCCATGATTGAGGGCCATAGGTCATGTCATCGTGGTAGACCCCGCGCGAGACAGCCGCGAGCCGCTGCCAGGCGCCAACTGCGCGGGTGGCGTGGTCGATCATGGGTTCGATCAGCACCGATGCCTTGGCCGCAACGAAGAGTTCGGCCCAGCAGGCGGCCCGGAATTTTTCGGCAAAGTGCCGGGCAATCCCACCCAAAATCTCCACATCTATCAGGATGCGTGTTGGTTCGGACCGACCAGAATCCCGAGCAGCGCGAGCGGCGTCGACTGCAGCCTCGCAGCCCCTTGACATGTCATCGAGCCAGTCGGCAACGTCGAGGGGTGTGTAGCGATGACTGGTTTTGCCAGCGAGCAGCAGTTCGGCGTATTCGCGCGGCGATGCAAAAAGCGCGGAGTCGAAGGTCGGCGCATTGCCGAAGCGGGTCGGCCCTTCCATGTCAAAGCCATAGGCGCGCTTACCCGAACCTTCTACCAAGGCAAGATTGGTATAGACCTCAGGCCAATAATGATTGTTGGAGGCCGAAGGGCCATGTGCAAGCGTGATCAGCGGCAGGACGCGGCTGGCCCAGGAGAGACCCTGCTCACAGGCTTCGGCGACATCGCCACAAGAATGGTCGAGCCAGCGCATCCAGCTCTGGCGTGGCGCCTCGGGATTGTAGAGCAGACGGCCCCAGACCCGATACTGATAGTCGTATTTGCGCCAGTCCTGCCGGGTAGCCAAGCCGTGCTTTTGATAAGTGAAGCGCTGGCCGGCCATGCCAGTGCCCATACGGCCCTTGAAGCTTTGTGGCTCGCACCATTCAACGCCGTCAGAACCGGCAAACATCGAGCTTTTGCCATAGCCTGCGGCAAAGGCCGGGTCGCCCCAAAGCAGCACACGCTGTGTGCCGGCCCAGATGCGGTAGATGACCTTGTAGTCCTTGTCCCTGGTTAGCAGGTCGCCATAGGAATAGCGCAGGAACTTGCGCGAGCCTTCGCTGAGCTGTTCGCGCTCGCTCCTGGCGGTTTCGGGCGGGTATTCTTTGTCGCGAATGGCCGACTGATGGTAGGGCGGGCCCATATGCTCGGCCAGATATTTAGGTGAAGCGGCAACGGGCATTCCCGAGCGGCGGGCGATGTCGATCATTTTGTGATCAAGACCCTTGCCATGCATATCGATCTCGACTGGCCGGCCCGCGGCAGCAACGCCGGCAAAGGCTTCTTCCCAAAATCCATACTCGCCCTCGGCAATGCCGCCTTCGACATGGACACGGAAGGTCAGCCCGGTGATCTCGGGGACGTCCGTCAAAAGGCGCGTAATCGAGTCCCGGCAATAGGGCGCGAGGTTGTCGTCGGTAACGCCGCGCACGGTGTAATTGGCGCGGGGAACGTCGTCGAAATCGTAGCGCTGGGTCCACAGAGCGAGCTGGAATTCCAGTCCCCGACGGGCGCATTCGCGTCCGATGAACTTGAGCATGTCAAGATTGTGCTCGCGTTCCTCGACGCTCAATTCCTTGACGTCGATGGCGTAGCCATCAAGCTTGAGCAGGAAGGGGTAGGGAAAATAGAAGTAGACGTCGGTGATCCAGGGATTGTGATAGGGGTAATTGTACCCCATGCCCAGGGTCAGCGCGAAGCGGTTGAACCGGTTTGACGCCAGCATGGTCAGGTAGTCGCGCCATTGCTGACGGTCATAGTACCAGACCTTGTCTTCCTCTTCGGCGCAGAAGAGGCGTGCCATTGAGCGGATGCGCGCCGTGGGCTGCTCGATCAATGGGAAGGTGCCGGCGAAGAGGTCTTCGCTCGTCGCGGTGCGAACACGGTCGGCGAGCTCGGTGATGGCATAGACCAGGCCACGGAAGTCATGGCCCCATGCGGTGATGCGATCACCCTTGCGCTCCAGCGCCATGGCCTCAGCCACCAGCGGATAGTTGTGCGCGGCAGCATCGAAGGTCAGGATTTCGACGGTGGCGCCAGCCTCCTGGGTCTCGCCGATGTTCACTTTCACATCACGCTGCTCGAGCGCTTGCTTCAATTCGCCTGCTGCCCATGCCACGGCGCCTTCGGCATCGCGGAGGGCCTGGGGTATAATGATCGAGATGGATGGATCAAAGCTCATAAATCAAATGCCTTTGGCCGCAGAACAGGAGGTTCCGGGGCCCTGCCCCGGAACCGCGACATTGGGTCGGCCTAGACGAAGCTGGCCTGCGAAAGCGGCCAGTTGACGTAGCCGGAGACGACCGGGAAACCGAGATCGACCTTGTTGGAACGGACCATCATGAAGCCGTTGTCCGACACCGGCAGGATGACAGCATCGGTCAGCGCCTTGATCTCGATCTGCTGGACGATGGTGATGCGCTTTTCCAGGTCGGGCTCGGCCAGTGCCTCAGCCAGCAGGTCATCGATGCCAGGGATGGTAGTGCCGTAGTGGCTCATATTGGAGCCGCCATTGCCGTCGCCTTTAACCTCGGCCTCTGCCATCAGGTAAGTCACAATCACCTGTGTTGGGACAGGCGGCATGGCTGACGACTGCTGGCTGAGCGTATTAGTGCCGATATTTTGATCGGCATGGAACGCGGTATGGTCCTTGATATTGAGTTCCATGTTGACGTTGATGCGGCGCAACTGGTCCTGGATCATCAGCATGATGGCCGAGAAATCCTCGCGCTGCGACGTATCGTTGGTGAAGCTCAGGCCATCAGGAAAGCCGGCCTCTGCCAGAAGCGCCTTGGCTTTTTCGGGGTCATAATTATAGGCCACTTCAGGTGGGATCGTCTCAGCGGTAAACCCGCCTGGGAATGATGGCGGATTGAGCCCATAGGTACGCTTGGAAATGGGAGCGATCGCGGTGGTGATCTCGTCCCGGTCGATGCCGTAGAACAGCGCCTGGCGGACGCGAATATCGTCGAAGGGCGCCTTGGTGAGATTGAACTGGATGGTGAAGAAGCTGCCGGGACTGACCACGTCAAAGATCAGGTTCGGATCACGCTGCGCCATGGAGTCCGCCCAACCGGGAGCGCGCACGCCTTCAATGATGTGGACGTCGCCCGACAGGATCGCCAAGGTGCGTGCGGTGGTGTCAGCGATATAGAGCAGCTGCAGCTTTGGCGTGACGGCGGGCGTATCCCAATAGTCGGGATTGGCAGCGAGCGTTATGCCCTGGGATGGATCGGTCGCGGTGGTCTCGAGGAAATAGACGCCGGTGCCGATAGGGTCGGTGCCGATGGCCTCCTCGCCTTTTTCCTCAATAGCCTTCTTGCTCATGATGGCGCCGTCATAGTCGCTGAGCACACCGAGCATGAACAGCGGGTCGGGCTGTTCAAGGTTGAAAATGACGGTATAGGGACCATCCGTTTCGACACTGGCAATATTGGTGAACTTAGCGCGCACCCCGCCAACGCGCGGCGCGTCGGTCGCGCGATCAAAGGTGAACTTGACGTCCTCAGACGTCATTTCGCCAAACCCCTTGTGGAACTGCACGCCCTCACGCAGCTGAATGGTCCAGGTTTTGGCATCCTCGGAACTTTCCCAGCTTGTGGCCAGGCGCGGCACCAGGTCGTCCTGTGTCTCCGGGAAGTTCCAGCGCGGCAAATCCACGAGCTTGTCGTAGATGGCGATGATCGCCCAGTTATCGACGCCCTGGATGGACTTGTGCGGATCGATGGTGCGCAGTCCGCGCGCCGCAAAACCGACCCTTAGTATATCGCTGCCCTGCGCAAAGGCCTTGCCCGTCATCACCGATGCCAAGCCCAGTCCGGCCATGGTCGCGGCCGCGCCGCCAATGAAACTTCGTCTAGTGACCTGCATGTTCAACCTCCCTTTGGGTGTCGTTGCTTCTGCGTCCTCCTGCCTTGCAGGCATGTTCGATGAGCGTGCAGACGCCACGTATCGGGTGACGGTAGCGCCAGCAAAAATTGGGGGTCAATGCTGGCGATGTCCCGTTTTCCGCATGGTGGAAGGGTGTCTCTGCGGGCGCGTATCGTCTTCCACATTGCGGAAAGCCTTGCCGCCGGACGCTTCCGCGCTCTCGTGTTTGCGCTAGGGGTGCGGTCACTCGTGCAACCTGATGTGGAGGACATTTATGAGCGCCGAACCGTGGTACAAGACGACCCTGCGTTGGGGGCAGACCAATCTGGTCGAATGCGACCCCGAACGTTACGATGCGCAATGGTGGCGGGAGCATTGGCGCACAACGCGGGTGCAAGGCATCATCGTCAATGCCGGCGGTATCGTTGCCTATTACCCATCCAAGTTTCCGCTGCATCACCGCGCCGAAAAACTGGGAGACCGCGACCTTTATGGCGATATCGTCAAGCTGGCGCGCGAGGATGGCATCCGCGTCATCGCCCGTATGGACTCCAACCGCGTGGCGCAGGACTTCTACGAGGAACATCCCGACTGGATCTGCCGAAAAGCCGATGGCACTCCCTATATGGAAGCGGCCAAATACATTACCTGCATCGGTTCCGATTACTACAGCAAGTATCTGCCGGCGGTGATGGAAGAAATCATCGAACGCAGCCATCCCGATGGCTTCTCGGATAATTCCTGGGCCGGCATGCCCCGGACCCACATCTGCTACTGCGACAACTGCAAGAGCCAGTTCAACGACTATGCCGGCAAGCCACTGCCGGATGGGCACGATTGGAACAACGAGTCCTATCGCGACTGGGTGCGCTGGAACTTCGTTCGGCGCACCGAGCTCTGGAAGCTCAACAATCGAGTAACCCGCGCTGCCGGCGGCGACGACTGCATATGGTCGGGAATGATCGGGGGCGAGACGCTTTACAATTCGGCGCGCTTCATCGACCTGCAGCAAATCCTGCCCGAAGCGGCGATCGTGATGCTCGATCATCAGCGTCGCAATCCCTATGACGGGTTTGAGCAGAACACGGAGGCTGGCAAGCGCCTGCACGAAGTTGCAGGGTGGGACAAGCTGATCCCCGAATCCATGCCGCAATACCAACTTGGCGGACCGGCGTTCCGCCTGGCCTCGATGCCCCCGTCCGAAGTGCGGCTGTGGTCCACCTCGGGCTTTGCCGGTGGCATTCAACCGTGGTGGCATCACATCGGCTCGTCGCACGAAGATCGCCGGCAATACCGCACTGCCGAGCCGATCTTCAAATGGCACGAGGCCAACCAGGATGTGCTGGTCAACCGCAGGCTGACGCCCGACGTGGGCATTGTCTGGTCCCAGCAAAACCAGGACTATTTCGGCCGCGACTTTGGTCGCTTCGCCGCCGGCACCAAGACAATGGCGCCTTATCGCGGAGCAGTCAAAGCCATGGACCGCCACGGCATTCCCTATGTGCCGCTGCATGCGGACGATATTGCCAGCGCGATCGACCGGTTCTCGGTCATCATCCTGCCGAATGTGGGCGGGATGAGCGACGAACAGATCAAGGGGATCGAAACCTTCGTGGCCGCCGGCGGCTCGGTCATCGCAACGGGTGAAACCTCGATCGCCACCCAATATGGCGATCCGCGCGGTGACTTTGCGCTGGCCAGCCTTTTTGGTGTTCATCGTGGGCAGGGAGAAATGGGCGGCGAAGGGCCGCCGGATCAGAATCTGGAAACTCATGCCCGCCACAGCTATCTGCGCCTCTCGCCGGAAAACCGAGGCAGCGTCTACGGATCGCGCGACGCAACAGCACCGGCCCAGACGGGTGAACGCCATGCTGTGCTGGCAGGGCTTGACCAGACAGATACCCTGCCCTTCGGCGGTTTCCTGCCCCTGGTGACTGTCGATGCCGACACGCAGGTGCTGGCGACCTATGTTCCCAACTTTCCGATCTACCCGCCGGAGACGTCGTGGATGCGGGAGCCCTATTCCGATCATGCGGCGATTACCGTTCGGACATCGGCTGCGGGCGGGAAACTGATCTGGTTTGTCGCCGACCTTGACCGGTGCTTTGCGCGGGACGAACAGTTCGAGCACGCCCTGCTGCTTGCCAATGCAGTGAAGTGGTCGCTGGGGAACAAGGCCAAGGTAACGCTCAAAGGCACGCATGGCGTCATTACGGCCGAGCTTTATCAGCAAGGTGATCGTCACGTTCTGCATCTGAACAATCGCCTCCTGCTGTCTCGCACGCCCGGGCGCCAGTATGATCTGGTGCCGATCGGGCCGGTCGAGGTGCGCCTGCGCACCAAGGGGTCGTCGGTGGATCTGCGGGTCGCCGGCAAGACTGTGGCGGCGACCCGCGAGGGCGATGAGCTGGTGTTCACGGTCAATGAAATTCTCGACCATGAAGTGGCCGTGATCAGCTGACTGGAAACGCCAATGAAGGGCGGCGCGCTGGCTGGCGCGCCGCCCTTTTTTATGCGGTCCGCTTCGCCTTGCTGAGCGGCCAATAGGCGTATCCACCCTCGACCGGGAAGCCCAGATCGATGCGCGGATTGCGCGCGATCACATAGCTCAGAGTAATGATGCCCAGGACTGGCAAGTCCGTCAGGAGCTTCTTTTCGATCTCCTTAACGATTGCCGTCCTCTCGTCGAAATCGGGCTCGTCCTGTGCGGTTGCCAGAAGATCATCGATGCCCGGCATGGCAACGCCATAGTGGTTGAAATTGCCCTGCCCCGTGCCATCGGCTTTCACCTCCGCACCAGCAGAGACCTGCTGCAGGAAGACGTTGAGCGGAACCGGGCCATAGCTCGAGGAATTGAGCGGCATGGCATTCTTGTCCTGCCGGTTCTCGGCGTGGAAAGCGGTGTGGTCGATGATATCCAGAGCCAGATTGATGCCGACCGCCCGCAATTGCTCCTGAATCATGAGCATGATTGCGGCATAGTCCTCGCGCTGGCTGGTATAGCACGAGATATCCACGCCGTTGGGGAAGCCAGCCTCGGCAAGCAGCGCCTTGGCCTTTTCCGGATCGTAATTGTACTGCAGTTCAGGGGGCAGCTCGTCCTTGGTGACCGAACCTTCGAATTCGGAGGCGATGATGCCCACCATTGGCTTGGCCAGCGGGCCATAGGCAGCCGCCAGGCCATCATTGTCTATGGCATAGCGAATAGCCTGACGAACGCGGATGTCCTGCAGCGGTTCACGGGTGAGATTGAGGTGCAGCATGTTGAAGCTGCCCGGCACGGTGGCATCGAAAATGGTCTCTGCCAAGCGCTGTTGCATCGACGGAATCCAGCCAGGCGAGCGAACGCCTTCGATCATGTCGACCTGCCCCGAAG
This sequence comes from Candidatus Devosia phytovorans, assembly GCA_029202405.1. Taxonomy (NCBI): domain Bacteria; kingdom Pseudomonadati; phylum Pseudomonadota; class Alphaproteobacteria; order Hyphomicrobiales; family Devosiaceae; genus Devosia; species Candidatus Devosia phytovorans. The sequence continues at coordinate 2,938,238 of CP119312.1, forward strand.
CAAAGGCAAGGGTGCGGGCAGTGGTATCGGCAATGAACGACACGATCAGCTTGGGCGTTGCGGGTTGTTCGCCGAAGTGCTCGGGGAAAGCCACCAGCGTTATGCCCGTTGTCTCGTTGACGCTTTCAACCTGATAGGATCCAGTGCCAACCGGGTCGAGATTGAAGCCCTCGCCCTTTTCCTCGAAAGCCTTTTTGCTCAGGATGGACGCCGGCAGGGTCGAAATAACCGAGCCATTAAACAGCGGGTCGGGCCGCTTGAGGGTAAAGACAACGGTATAAGTATCGGGCGCCTCTACGCTTTCGATGTTGTTGAAGTTCACCTTGCCGCCGGTCACAAGGTCGGGATCGAGATGGCGACCAATGGTGAATGCGACATCCTCGGAGGTCATCTCTCCGTAGCCCTTGTGAAACTGCACCCCCTGACGCAGCTTGTACGTCCAGGTCTTTGCGTCTGCCGAGCTTTCCCAGCTTTCGGCTAGGCTGGGTTCAAAATCCTCGGGGCGCACGCCAAACTTGCCGTCGGGGTTGCGCGCAAGGGTGTTGAAGATCTGATAGATCGCCCAATTATCACCACCGGTCAGCCCGGTCTGCTGGGGATTGACGCCCGTGGGCGCCCGCGCGGCCAGGGCGATGGTCAGCACCTCCTCCTGGGCAAAAGCTGCCGGCATATGCATGCCAATACCGGCGGCGGCGCTGGCGGCCCCGGCGTTGATCAGAAATCGTCTTCTCGACAGAGCCATAAGGTTTCTCCTCCCTTGATGTGGCTTTAAGCGGAGACTGGAATGCGTCTCCGGTTCAATTCCTCGGCGTCAAATTGCGCACCCAGACCCGGCGCGGTAGGCAGGTGGAAAAGCCCGTCTCTTGGTTCAGACGGGTTAGTGAAGACACTCCCGGCTCGTTCCCAGCCATCTGCCAGTTCGACTGGCTTATTGAGATGCATGATGGTGGAGAGCACGTGCAGGTTGGCCAGATGGCCCAGGGACGGCTGGGTCTGGTGCGGCACCAGATCGACGCCATGGGCATAGGCAATTGCGGCGCATTGCATGATGCCGGTGATGCCGCCCATCTTGACGATATCGGGCTGCACCATGCGCACACCGGCGTTGATCAGGTCCTTGAGGCCTTGCAGCGTATAGGTCTGCTCACCTGCCGATACGGTGATGTCGAGGCGCTGGGCAACCTCGCCCATGGCCGAGATATGGTAGTGCTGCACCGGCTCCTCAAACCATGTGTAGCCGAGGTCCTCGAGCGCCCGGCCGACCCGCATGGCGCCGCCGACCGAATAGCCATTATTGGCATCAAATCCGAGGACAAAATCGTCGCCCAACGCCTTGCGAACAGCCTTGGCCTTGGCGATGTCGCCGGGAATGTCGACATCGAGCTTGGTCCGGTCGCCATCCCAACGTATCTTGACAGCAGCCGGCTTTTCCTTGGCGACGCGGCGCTCCACGATCTCCACGACCTGATCGACCGTACGCCAGGCATTGCCGCCCACCGAAGCATAGCAGGTGAGGCTCGTCCGCCAGGCACCGCCCAGCAGCTTGTAGATTGGCTGTCCAAACACCTTCCCCTTGATATCCCAAAGGGCGATGTCGAGTGCCGCTAGCGCTCCGGTGGTCGCGCCTTCGGGCCCGAGCTTGATGCATTTGTGGTACAGCGTATCGATCAGCACGGCATGATCGAGCGCGTCCTTGCCGACAAGAAACGGCGCCATTTCGTGCGCGATAATGGTGAGCGAGGCCAGCCCGCCGGCCATGGGCGAAGCTTCACCCATGCCGAACTGACCATCCTCGGTTTCGATCCTCACGAATGCTGAGCGGTTGTTGGGCTTAGCCTCGTCGAAGGCCAACTGAAACGTTTCGACTTTAGTGATCTTCACTGCACGTCCTCCCTCGTGCCGTGACAGCCGGACTACCAGCTCACGGCGATATATTTGGTCTCACAAAACTCCATGATGCCGTGGTGAGCACCTTCGCGGCCCAGACCACTTTGCTTGACGCCACCAAACGGGGCCGCAGGATCGGACACCAGACCTCGGTTCAATCCGACCATGCCCGCCTCGAGCCGTTCGGTTACACGCATGCCGCGCCCGACATCGCGGGTGTAGACATAGGCTATCAGGCCATATTCGGTGTCATTGGCGGCGCTGACCGCGTCATCCTCGCTGGCAAAGGTGGTAATCGCCGCGACAGGGCCGAAGATTTCTTCCCGCGTAATGCTGGCACTGGCGGGAACGTCGGTGATGACGGTGGGTGGAAAATAGAAGCCTGCGCCACCGGTAGCCTTTCCGCCGGCCAGCACCGAGGCACCCTGCCCCACGGCATCGTCGACGAGCCCACCAATCCGATCGACGGCCGCCTGATTGATCAGTGGGCCGCATTGCGTCTTGGCGTCATAGCCAACACCGAGCTTGAGCGCCTCCATGCGCTCGACCAACCCCCTGGAGAAGGCTTCGGCAATGCCCTTTTGTACATAGAAGCGATTGGCAGCCGTGCAGGCTTCGCCGCCATTGCGCATCTTGGCGATCATCGCGCCGTCAAGTGCAGCATCGAGATCGGCGTCGTCAAAGACGATAAAGGGTGCATTGCCACCCAATTCCATCGAGCAGGAAATGATCGTGTCGGCGGCTTCGCGCAGCAGCTTGCGCCCCACTTCGGTCGAGCCGGTGAACGAGAGCTTGCGCACGCGAGGGTCATGCAGCATGGCGCTGACGGTGGCACCGGACCGCGACGTGGTCAGCACATTGACCACGCCGGCAGGCACGCCTGCCTCACGATAGATATCGGCCAAGACGAAGGCCGTGAGCGGGGTTTCCGTCGCCGGCTTGAGCACGACGGTGCAGCCTGCAGCCAAAGCCGGCGCGATCTTGCGGGTTGCCATGGCGGCCGGGAAATTCCACGGCGTCACCAGGACGGCAATGCCGATCGGCTGGTGTTCGACCACGATCTTGTTGGTGCCGCTTGGAGCAGTATAGATATCGCCATTGAGACGCACCGCTTCCTCGGAGAACCAGCGGAAGAATTCGGCGGCGTAGGTGACCTCGCCGCGCGCGTCGCCCAGTGACTTGCCGTTTTCGAGACTGATCAGTTCGGCCAGCATGTCGCGGCGTTCGATCATCAGTTTAAAGCAGCGGCGCAGGATTTCTCCGCGCTCGCGTGGTGCCGCACCAGCCCAGCCGGGCGCGGCCTTTTGGGCGGCCGTGACTGCCGCCATGGCGTCCTCGACGGTCGCATCCGCCACCGCCGTGATGACCTCGCCCGTCGACGGATCGATAACATCAATGCGCTGGCCCGTAGCGCCGGGGCGCCACCGGCCGTCGATCCATAAGTCGGACGGCAACTGGCTGGGGTCGAAGCTCAGACCGGAAAACGATGCGTGCTGGTTCATGGACTAGTCCTGGACTGAATGGCGAAGCGCGGCGCGGTCGCCGCTGTAGGCCGCGTTGACGAGCAGGGCCATGCTCGCGGGGTCGAGCAGGCGCGGATTGTTCTTGACGAGGCGCGTCGCCCCCAAAGCTGCCTCGGCAGTCCAGGCGAGCTTGTCTTCGGTTACGCCCAGATCGCGCAGGGTCGCCGGTATGCCGACAGACGCAAAGAGAGAGACAATGGCCTCGATTGCCGAGGCAGCCTTTCCGGCACAATCGCTGGCGCCGACAAGGCCCATGGCGTCGGCGATCTCAGCCATTTCCTCCCGGGCGTGGCTGGCGTTGAATTCCATGACATAGGGGATCATGACAGCAACGCCCGCGCCATGGGCCGTATGGGTCAGGGCACCTACGGGATATTGTACGGCATGGGCAGCGGCTGTTCCGGCAGCGCCAAAGGCCAGTCCGGCCAGGGTTGCACCCATCATCAGATCATGGCGCGCCGCATGGTTGGCGCCGTCGTCATAGGCAGGCTTCAGGCTGGCTGAGATCAGCCTTATGGCTTCTAGCGCGTAATGATCGGAGAATGCATTCTTGCCGACGAAAACATGCTCGTGGACAGTGGTTTCGTCGACGCTGCGGCGCAAGGTCGTGAAGGCTTCGATCGCATGGGTCAGTGCATCTGCGCCGGAAACTGCCGTCAGGCCCGGAGGGCAGCTATAGGTGAGTTCCGGGTCGCAGATGGCCGTGTGTGGAATGAGATGCGGACTGGCAATGCCGACCTTGACCGCACGATCAGGGTCGGAGACCACGGCGACGGGGGTGACTTCCGAACCCGTGCCGGCCGTGGTGGGGATGGCGATCAGCGGCAGGATCGGCCCTGGAACCTTGAACTCGCCATAATAGTCGGCCGGCGTGCCGCCATGGGTCAGCAGCAGCGCAATGACCTTGGCGGCATCGAGGCAGGAACCGCCCCCGATGCCGATGACCACTTCGGCGCGAAAGGCCCTGCCATGTTCGAGACCATCGAGAATGCTGGCCGCCGGCAGTTCGGCGACAGTGCCCGAATAGACTTCGTTGGTAATGCCAGCCGCCGTCAATCCCTCTATCAGTTCAGCAAACTGCGGATCGGCGGCCAGCCGCTCATCGGTGACGATCAGCGCGCGCTTGCCCAGTTGTGCGACATAGCCAGCAAGGGCGTGGCGCTGTCCCGCGCCGAAAACCAGGTTACGCGGCAGGCGCGAGACGGCAAAGAGAGGGGTCATGACATGGCCTGCTGTGGTTGAAGGGCCGGCGCCTGCGCCATGGCCTGGAGGCGATCCCAAACGGCGTCGGCGATGGGCACGCCGTCTTTGAGGCGCTGTATGCGATTGGCGCGGCCGCGTTCCCCGGGGATGAGCACGGCGTCGAAACCCTGCGCCGGCTCGGCTGAGCGTATGATGTCGAGATAGGCGGAAAGGCCCGCAATGCTGGGACCGTCGATAACAATGAACAGATCGCCCTTGTTGGCCAGATGGGTGGCATCGAGTGTGCCATGCACATCGGTGCCAAGCGCGGCGCCCGATAGCGCACTAACCAGGAGCTCGAACGCCAGGCCCAGTGCATAACCCTTGGCCGCACCAAAAGGCGCTATGGCGCCAGACTTCGCCGCATGGGCGTCCTTCGTGGGATTACCCCGCGCGTCAAGCGCCCAATCGGCCGGGATCGGCACGTTGCGATTGGCGTGATCGTGGATTTCGCCCATCGACACACGGCTGGTGGCAGTGTCCATGACAAAAGGATCGGCCTCCCCGGTCGGCACGCCAATGGCAATTGGATTGGTACCCACCAAAGCTTGCCGCCCGCCCCAGGGATGAACCAGTGCTTCGCTGGTCGACAGCACAATGGCGGCCTGCCCCGATCTGGCGATCCGCTCGGCATACCAGGCGAGCATGCCAATGTGCTGTGCATTGGCGATAGCGGCCATGGCAATGCCGGTCTGCTTGGCACGAGCTTGGATTGCCGTGAGTGCGGCATCGGCCACGACCGGGCCCAGACCATTCCGACCATCAACACGGAGAAACCCACTTCCCTGCCAGGTGTGCTCGCCACTTACCTGCGGATCAGCCAAGTCAGCCGAAATTCTTTCGACCAGGCGCTCAAGGCGGAGCAGGCCATGCGATGGCACGCCGCGCAGATCGGCTTCCAGCCAAAGATCCACTTGCATCCGGGCATGGGGAGCCGGGACCCCGGCCGCGTGGAGTACATATTCCGCTGTCTGACGCAATTCCTCGACAGGAACAGTGGGCACGATATCAAATCCGATCGGATATCTGATTGAGCAAGACAGACTATGGTGCTACCACGTGGGGAGCGTCAATAGCCAATCCGGAACGGCGGAGAAATGGACTCAAGCGACAGCCAGGCGCCAACGCCTCTCAAGCGCCCGACGCGGCTGGGCGACGAGGTTTACAATGCCATCTATGCGCAGTTGATGACGCGCCAGATCGCCCCGGGGGGACGCATCTCGGTCGACCGCCTGGTGCGTACCTTGGGCGTCTCGCAAACGCCGATCCGGGAGGCCCTTTCGCGGCTTGAAGCGCAGGGGTTGGTCGTTAAAGCCCATCTCATCGGCTATAGTGCTGCCAACCAGATGGACAGCGCGCGTCTCGACCAGCTTTATGAACTGCGCCTTCTGCTTGAGCCTTTCGCCGCTGGGCGCGCGGCCTCCTTATTGACCGATGATGGCCGGGCAAATTTGATCAGGCTGGCCGCCGAGATGCAGGCAGGCGATACGGGGCCAGAGGCATACGGACGGTTCGCCCGGCTGGACAGCGAATTTCATGATGTGATTGCCCATGCGAGCGGCAATGAACTTGTGCAGGAAACGCTGGCAAGCCTGCACACCCATGTCCATTTGTTCCGCCTGTTCTACCATGCGAGAGTAACCAGCGACGCGATAGCCGAACATGAAAATATCATTGCCGCGCTGGTCGCCCGTGATGCGCCGGCTGCCGAAGACGCTATGCGAGCTCACATCCAGCGCTCGCGCGACCGCTTCATGAAGGCTTTTGCTTCGTAATGAAGCCCTCATTGCTCGAATAGGTTTGCGCTTTCGCGAACTCGGTCAATGCAATCGAAAGCCAGGAAGCAGCAACAGGTGTAAGTGCTATCGGATGTTTGAGAGCGCCAATCACCCCAAAGTTTGGAGCTATTCGAGAATCAAAACGGTGACTTGAGGCCGCTCCGACTAGGACGTTGAATGGCTGCTTTTGAGGGATCGGCATTGTGGAGGTAAACGGCCGGAATGGGGTCGAACGCGGACCGACCTGCCCTCTCGCCAAGCCCTGGTCTCTTCTTTTAGCTTTGATGTTACCGATCGCTGGTCTCTATTCAGTCATTCGGATCGCTCACTAAATATCGCTGCCAAGTGTCATTTGATTTTTCTGCGGCTCGCCCAGGCGAAAAACAAATTCCACGAACTTGGCTCTCATCCAGGTCTGCATTGCGTTTGCCCGTTTCGGCGCCAGGAGGCCGAATTGACAGGAATGCTGCACACCCTCAATCTCGACCACATTGATAGAGATTAGGTGGAATTGCCTCCACCGCCGATGTGATGGAGATCGAATTGAGCCTGACCACCCTCACCCGCCGTGGGTTCCTGGGCGCTTCCGCCGCCACCCTGGCGCTGGCCACCCTGCCCGGCCGCGCCTTCGCGCAGGAGGCGAAGCCGGAAAAAATCCGCTTCTATGCTAATCCGGCCGATTACGGCCAACCCTATACGACCGGCATTCTGGGCCTCGCGCATACGCTGGGCTATCTCGAAGACGAATTCAAGGCGGACGGCATCGCGCTCGAATTCACCTATCCAGCGGGCAGCGGCCCGGCCGTCAACGAGGCCATCGCCAATGGCCAGGCCGATTTTGGGCGCTATGGCGGCTTCCCCAATATCACGGGCAAGGCACGCGGCTTGCCGACCAAACTGCTAGCCTCAGTGGGCGCGGCCCATTCCTATCTCGTGGTCAACAACAATATCACGGCAAGCAGCGTGGCCGAGCTCAAGGGCCTGCGCGTCGCCATCGGCCGCGGCACGGCGCCCCATCTGGCCTTCGTGCGCGTGCTGGAAGAACATGGCCTGACCGAGGCCGATGTCGAGCTGTTCGATCTCGAGGGTGGCGATGAGCTGACCGCCGTCGCCTCGGGCGCCGTCGATATTGGCTGGGGCGGGTCGGGCTATCTGCAGCTCGTCAACGATGGCAATGTCAAGCTGGTCTATACCAATCGCGACACACTCAATGCCTCGCGCAATTTCGGCGGCTTCCTCGTCACCGAGGACTTTGCCGCCACCTATCCGCAGGCGACGCAGCGCGTGGTCAATGCCTATGTGAAGGCCGCCCATTTCGCCGCTCAGCCCGAGAATTTCGCTGCGGTGCTGGAGGCCTATGCCAAGGCCGGCGAGGATATCGACACGCTGCGCAAGGTCTATGACGGGCTCAGCTTCGCCGAGGAACTCTCGCCCATTATCGATGACTATGTGCGCGCCCAGTACCAAGGCGGCATCGACTATACCAAGGCCAATGAGCTGATCCGCGGCGACGTCGATCTCGATAGCTGGATCGACAGCAGCTTTATCGACAAGGCCATCGCCGATCTCGGTTTTGCCGACACCTGGACAAAGCACAAGGCGGACGGCAGCCCGGCCTGATCCCGCCAGCCTCTCTCACCGGGCCCGGTGAACCCAGACAGCGTCACCGGAAAGGACGTCCATGTCGAGTGAAACCTTGAGCACCAATCCCGCCTATGCGCGGGCCGGCGGCGGCCTGTTCACGCAACCGCACTTTCCGGGCGGTCGTGTGGTGCAGGCCACCCTCCCCTTTCTGCTGCCCCTCGCCATCGCCCTGCTCTGGCTTGGCGCCACGCAGTTTGGCTGGGTGTCCGAGCTGATCCTGCCGCCGCCCAGCCTGGTCTGGTCGAGCGCGGTGGAGCTGTTTTCCAGCGGACAGATCTTTAGTGAAGTCGGCGTCAGCCTCAGCCGCATCGCCTGGGGCCTGTTCATCGGCGGGACACTGGGCGTGGTGCTCGGCATCTTGATGGCCCGATCGCCGACCGTCGAGGCCTATATCGGCCCCACGATCCGCATCATTTGGCTCGTTCCGGCTCTGGGCTGGCTGCCCTTCCTGATGCTGTTTCTCGGCGTCGGCGAGACTCTGAAATTCGTGATGATCGCCAAGACCTGCTTCATGCCGCTGCTGGTCACCAGCTATGAGGGCACGCGGGCCCTGCCGCAGCGCTATCTAGAAGTCGCTAAGGTGCTGGAACTGCCGCGGCTGACCACTTTGTTCAAGGTCATCATCCCGTCCATACTGCCATCGCTGTTTGCCGGGTTACGCCTTGCCCTCAGCAAGGGCTGGCAGGCGCTGGTCGTGGTCGAGCTGATCGCCTCGTCCTCGGGCATCGGCTACCTGATGAACTGGGGCCGCAAGCTATTCTATCTCGACGTGGTCATCGTCACCATGATCGTCATCGGCATTGTCGGCTGGCTCATCGACTTCGCCATGGTGCGGATCGAAAGCCGGCTGACCGCCTGGCAGACACGGTCGCTGAGCTGATCATGGGCACACGCACCGCTTCACGCCCCGATCTGCGCGGCCTTGCGCTCCCGGCTCTGCTTGCGCTTAGCTGGTGGCTGGTCTCGGCCAATGGCTGGGGCAATGGCTATATCTTCATCACCTATGAGCGCATCTGGGCGAGCTTTGCCCTGATGGCCGGCGACGGCTCGCTGCTGCGCGCTTTTTTCGGCACGCTGGGACGCATGGTGGCGGGCTTTGCCATCGGCGCCGGATGCGGGCTCGCCCTGGGCCTGCTGACCGGCCTCAACCAGACCGCCGGCCGCGTCGTCAGCCCGACTTTCCACGCCATCCGCCAGATCGCGGTTTTCGCCTGGATGCCGCTGCTCACCGCCTGGCTGGGCATTGGCGGGCAGACCATCATCGCGCTGGTCGCCCTTGCCGCCTTCTATCCAACGGTCATCAATGTCGAGGCCGGATGCCGCAACGTGCCCGTGCCCTATCTCGAAGTGGGGGGGGCGCTCGAACTCAGCCGCCGCCAGATGATCACCCGCATCATCCTGCCGGCCGCCGCGCCGGCCATCTTTTCAGGCCTCGAACTGGCTTTGGCCACGGCGTGGCTTTCCACCATCGGCGCCGAATATTTCGTCTCGGCCGGCGACGGGCTAGGGATCATCCTCTCCGCCTCGCGCATGCGCGGCTCCATGGATGGGGTGATCATCGGCATTGTCGCCATCGGCCTGGTCGGCTTCGCCATCAACCGCGCGCTCGCCTATTTCTCGCGCCGCGCCTTTTCATGGCGGGCTCCGCAATCGTGATGTCCAGATCAAAGGATAGAGTTGATCTCGTTGCGGACGTGCTGGTCATCGGCGGCGGCCCGGCCGGCTGCTGGGCCGCACTCTCTGCCCTCGAGGCCGGTGCCAAAGTCGTGCTGGCGGAAAAGGGCTATGTCGGCACATCCGGCGCGACGGCGGCGGGCAATTCGTCGATCATCTATACAGCTCCCGCCAGCCAGGGCCGCGCAAAAGCCATCGCGGCACGAGAAAGCCGTGGCCTTGGCCTGGTCGATGGCTCGGCGGTCGATCGCGTGCTTGATGAAGTCTATTTCCAGCTCGATCGCCTGGCCGTGTGGGGCTACGGCTTTCCAACCATTGAGGACGGTTCGTCCTATCGCGGTTCGATGCGCGGCGTGGATTATCTGCGCTTCCTGCGCCAAAAGCTGATCAAGGGCGGCGCCACCATTCTCGATCAGAGCCCGGCAACCGAATTGCTCAGCAGCGACGGCATTGTCTCGGGTGCCCGCGGCGTCCGTCGTATCGATGGCGCGCCCTGGCAGGTGCGGGCGGGCGCCGTGGTCATCGCCTCGGGTGGCTGCGCCTTCCTCAGCGGCGCCATCGGCACGCGGAATCTTACCGGCGATGGCTATCTGATGGCTGCCGAGGTCGGCGCCCGCATGTCGGGCATGGATTTTTCCGGCCAGTATGGCATCTGCCCCGTCGGCGCCTCGGTCACCAAGGGCATTATCTATTACTGGGCGACCTTCAGCGACGAGACTGGCAATGTGATCGCGGCCAAAGGCGACCGGCAGGATATTGTCGCCAGCGGCCTTAGAAACGGCCGTGTCTATGCCATTCTCGACAAGGCCAATGAACGCGTGCAATCCGGCATGCGGGGCCAGGCCAATATCTTCATGCCCTTCGACCGGCAGGGCATTGATCCCTTCACCCAGCGCTTCGAGGTGAGCCTGCTCTATGAGGGCACGGTGCGCGGCACGGGCGGCCTTCTGATCGGAAACGATACGACAACCGACATTCCCGGCCTCTATGCAGCGGGCGATGCCGCCTCGCGCGAGTCCATGGCCGGCGCCACCAGCGGCGGGGGCGGTCCCAATTCGTCCTGGGCCCTCGCGACCGGCGTCTGGGCCGGCGCGGCGGCAACCCGATTTGCGCAGTCGCTGGGGCCAGCCCATGCTACGCGCCTTGTCGCGAGCGTCGCGACGAAAGGCAATGGACGCGGAAGCGACATCGCGGCGGTGCAGGCCGGCATTCAGCGGGAAATCCTGCCGCTGGACCGGAGCTTCTTCCGGACCGGGGCGCAGCTCGACGCTTCCGCCCAGGCGCTCGAAACCAGCTGGGCCGATGCCCTCGCCCATCAGGACGGCACGGATTACCCAAAAGCCCGCGAAACGCTTGCAATGGCGGCCACGGCCCGCTGGATGGTCGCCTCGTCCCGCCAGCGCAGCGAAAGCCGCGGCATTCATCGCCGCACCGATCTGAAGCAGACCGACCCAGCTCAGACCCATCGCATCGCTTCGGGCGGCCTCGACCGGGTCTGGGCGCAACCGCAAGCGGGCACCGAACAGAAGGCTGCGCAATGATCGAGATCGTCAGCGAAAGCCGCTGCATTCAGTGCAATCTCTGCGTCAAGGCCTGCCCGGACAATGTCTTCGACGAGGTCGCAGATGGCGCGCCGGTCATTGCCCGCAAGGGCGATTGCCAGACCTGTTTCCTCTGCGAACTCTATTGCCCGACCGATGCCCTCTTCGTGTCGCCACTGCGCGACCAGGATGATCCACGCGACGAAGCGGCGCTCATCGCCAGCGGCGAAATGGGCAGCTTTGCCCGCGCCATGGGCTGGAAGAATGCCAAGCCCCGCGGCACCCATACCGACCTGACCTACCGCATGTTCGAGGAGCGAGACTGATGGCAGCGCTGGCGACCGCATCACATCCGCAGACCGATGCCGCGCTTGAAGCGCGCAATGTGTCACGCATATTCCAGACCAATGCCGGCCCCTTGCCGGCCCTGCGCGACGTTTCGATCAGCATTGCCCCGGGCGAATTTGTCAGTCTCGTCGGCCCCTCCGGCTGCGGCAAGTCCACGCTACTGCGGCTCATTGCCGGCCTCGATTTTCCCGATGCCGGCAGCGTCCATGTCGATGGCGAATTGGTCACCGGTCCATCGCTGTCGCGCGGAATGCTTTTTCAGGACCACCGCCTACTGCCCTGGCTGACGGTCGGCCAGAATGTGGGCCTGGGCCTGCACAAGTCTAGCCTGAGCCCGGCGCAGAAACGCGAGCGAGTCGCGAGCCTGATCAACCTGGTGGGCCTGGAGGGTTTCGATACCGCCTTTCCCTATCAGCTCTCAGGCGGCATGTCGCAACGGGCGGCCATAGCCCGCAGCCTCGCGCCACGGCCAAAAGCCCTGCTGCTCGACGAGCCGCTCGGCGCGCTGGACAGCCTGACCCGCGCAAGGATGCAGGCCGAATTGCTGCGCATCTGGAAGCATGAGGGCATTACCATGCTGATGGTGACCCATGACGTGGAGGAAGCGGTGTTCCTGTCGGACCGGATCATCGTCATGCATCCGCGACCCGGCCGTATTGCCGATATCGTCACCCTCGACCTACCCAAGCCGCGCAGCCGCGGCGATGCCGAATTCGCCCGCATCAAGGCAGGCATCCTTGCCACCCTGAACGCGGACGAAAATTGTTCGGGTTGAGCCCAACCTGCGACGCTCTTTGCAAAACAGCCAAAGGGCTCAATAGTTGGAGGCCAATTAGCGATACTGCCGTTGGCGTCAATTCAGATTGCTAGATGACCGAAATAGGTCGGAATCCGCTGCCAATTTGCGGCCGCGGTCCAATCACTCGTCGGCTGCCTTCAGGCTTTCCTGATAGTTGAGTAGGTCAGCTGGATCCTCTGACTCCTCAACATCCATCGCGATTTGGAGGTAGCCGTCTATCTCGACTGCCGCACCAGTGAAGATGTGGAAGACCGTCCATTTATCTTGCTGCTCCTCTCGCGTGTCGTACCGAAGACGCACAGGAAGTGGGGCAATTTTCACGAAGCCTCTCCACGAAGTGGTTGCTTGGGCGACGTCAGCCGATTTGTGTTTCCTGAGCATATCACACCCACAGAACCTCGTATCGATTGTGTGGCAACTAATCGCCCCATGGCGACGCCACTGCCACCATGAGCGTATCCGGCCCGATCCGGACCGCGATCATATCCTTCTCGATGCTTTCGCCAAGCCTCACGCCAGCGTCGAAGCGCTCGGCTGCGATGTCGGTGAAGCCGTGGTCAATGAACATCTCGACCTTGACGTCGGGGAAGTCGTTCAGCCCAGCCGCCAGCTTAGGCCACAGCACCGTTTCAGCTGCTCGCTCGCTACAGGTGATCCGAACCAGCCCTGCTGGGCGGTCCCGCAGTTCGCCCATTGCCGAGAGTTCGGTCTCGATCTCTTCGAAGCGGGTTGCAACGGTTGAAAGAAGGCGTTCGCCTGCCTCGGTGGTGGACACGCTGCGCGTCGTCCGGGTCAGCAGCCTGTAGCCCAATCGCTCGTCTAGGGAACGCATTGTCTGGCTGAGGGCCGATGGCGAGACCCCGATCTCCGCGCCGGCCTTGGTGAAGCTGCGAACGCGGGCAATGACGGCGAAAGCTGCCAGGTCGCTGAAATCAGTCCGAGCGATTTTGAAGCACCCCTAACAAGCAGATGAAGATTATAGCGCCTAATATGAAGGGAGGTGCAGGACTATCTTTCCGTCACGACGACAATGTCACCCGAACGGAGAACGAGAATGACGGTCCCGAACATCACATTGAACAACGGCGTTTCGATGCCGACCATCGGCTTCGGTGTTTTCCAGACCCCGCCCGAGGAAACTACCTTGGCCGTTGCTGAGGCTCTGAAGGTTGGCTACCGGCATATCGATACAGCTGCCGCTTACGGAAACGAGCGCGGGGTTGGCGAGGCAATCCGGCAGGCCGGGATCGCACGGGGCGACCTCTTTATCGAGACCAAGATTTGGATCAGTGATTACGGCTACGACGAAACCCTGCACTCCTTCGACAAGAGCGCTGGCAAACTTGGCCTCGATCAGATCGACCTGCTGATCCTGCACCAGGCTCTGCCTACGGCCTTCGACCGCACCATCGCTGCCTATCGTGTCTTGGAGCGGCTGCTTGAGGAGCGGAAGGTGCGCGCGATCGGCATCAGCAACTTCATGCCCGACCACCTGCAGAACCTGCTCTCTGTGGTGAACGTCGTCCCTGCGGTCAACCAGGTCGAGGTCCATCCCTATTTCCAACAGAAGGACGTCCAGGCTGAAAATGCCAAGAACGGCATCCTCACCCAGGCTTGGGCGCCGATCGGCGGCATCACCTTCTACCGTCCTGGCTTCTCGAAGAGCACGCTCGAAGATCCGGTGATCCTCGATATCGGCAAGGCGCACGGGAAGTCTGCGGCACAGGTCATACTCCGCTGGGGTGTGCAGGAAGGCCGCTCGGTCATTCCCAAGTCGGTCAAGGCATCCCGAATTGCAGAGAATTTCGACATCTTCGATTTCGAGCTTGCGCCCGAGCAGATGATCGCCATCGCCGCTCTCGACACCAATGAGCGCGGCGGGCCCAAGCCCGAGGACGTCACGCTGGAGAAGTACGGTCGCGAGATCCCGGAAGCTTGAGATCATGAGCGGGAAACGGACACCAAGGAGGAACGGATGAAGAAGCGAATATTGGGCCGTAGCGGCCTCGAAGTGTCAGCCATAGGCCTGGGATGCATGGGGATGAGCGCCGCGTTCGGCCCGGCGATGGATCGAGGAGAGGCAATCAATCTAATCCGCGCAGCGGTTGATCGGGGCGAGACTTTTTTCGACACCGCGGAGGTCTATGGTCCTTACCAGAGCGAGGAACTGGTCGGCGAAGCACTGAAGCCAGTTCGCGAGCAGGTGGTCATCGCGACGAAGTTCGGTTTCGACATCGAGGGCAGTCAAGGGTTCGCCCGTAGGCCGCTGAGCAAGCCGGAGCACATTCGCAAGGTGGTCGAAGGCTCCCTCAAGCGGCTGCAGACCGACTACATTGACCTATACTATCAGCATAGGGTCGATCCCGACACACCGATGGAAGACGTCGCTGGCGCCATCAAAGACGTGGTCCAGCAGGGCAAGGTTCATCATTTCGGCATGTCCGAAGCCGGCGCCCAATCGATCCGTCGCGCCCATGCCGTCCACCCCGTCACGGCGCTGCAAAGCGAATACTCGCTTTGGTACCGAGAGCCGGAACGCGAGATCCTGCCGGTGTTAGAGGAACTGGGGATTGGTTTCGTGCCATTTGCTCCGCTGGGCAAGGGCTACCTCACCGGCACTGTCAGTCCAGAGAAGGACTTCGGCACCGACGATTTCCGGTCCAAGCAACCACGGTTCTCAGCCGAGAACCGGCAGGCCAACCAAGTCTTCGTCGATGTGCTGAAGAAGACGGCGCAAGCCAAGGGCGCGACACCAGGCCAGGTGGCGTTGGCTTGGCTCCTTGCCCAGAAGCCGTGGATCGTGCCGATCCCCGGAACGACGAAGCTGCATAGGGTCGAGGAAAATCTGGCTGCAGCAGATCTCGTCCTCGATCACGATGACCTGGCAAGGATTGCGTCCGCGTTGCAAGGCGTCGAGATGGCGGGAGATCGATACCCGCCCGAGAACAAGGCTATGGCTGGTCGCTGAGCGCACCTGACCACTACAGAAGTCGGGCGGCATGCGTGCCGTCCGACCACGAGGAGCCGACAATGAAGCTTTCCAGGAGAAACCTCGTCATGGGTGCGCTAGCCATCAGTACGGGAGCATCCTCTGGCGCGCGTGGCCAGAGTGCGAGCGAGACCCTCGTTGCCTACCTAACACGGTCGGGCAATACCCGTGTAATCGCTGGCCAGATCAGCCGTGATCTCGGTGCCGACCTGTTTGAGATCAGGGCTTTTCAGCCATATCCCGCTGATTACGAGGAGATGGTCGCGCAAGCCGAGCGAGAGCGCGTGGAACGTTATGAGCCGCCGCTTGCCGAGTTGGTCAACGACATCGCAGCATATCGCACTGTGTTTTTGGGTTTCCCGATCTGGGGCATGACCGCACCTTCTGTCATGCGGTCCTTCCTCTCGAACCATGACCTGAGGGGCAAACGCATCATTCCCTTCATCACCCATGGTGGCTACGGGGTGGGCAACAGTCTCGACGTCGTAAGAGCTCATGCGCCTGAAGCAGAAGTGTTGGAGGGATTTTCGCTCGAATGAGATCAGGAGCGGCGAACAATTGAAACGGTCAGGGCATGGCTAACTGACGCTGGAGATATATAGAAATTGGAGATGGCGCAGCGTCCGCTTCCAGGCGACGATCGGGCGGCGTCGAACGGTTGAAACGCGGTCGATCGCTGCCGTCATCACGGTGGGAGTGGCACCGGACTAGCAGACTTTGGCGCAAGACGACGACCTGAGACATAAAGTCCAACGCCGAGTTGGAAGGGCCGGATAGTGCAGAGATACACCCTGAAAGTCCTCGTCAATCCATTGGGGCCGTTCGTTCCAGGGCGGCATTGATGGCCTCCGCAAGACATTGAGCCTGATCTTCGTCCACCGGACCAAACAAGCGGCGGCCGTAGCGAATGACAAAGCGCGTGGAAACGAACGGGGCATGCGAGGTATGCCCGGATGGATAGGTTGCGTAGTTGGACTGCCGTTGTTTCCAGGCCTCGGCCTGTTGTCCTGTCCTGCGGGGGAGGTGTTTGGCAGGGCGCAGCGTCCAAGGTGAAAATCGGACATGAATGCCACTCGCATCGATGCGCAAGCGGCGTGGCAGCACCATGGAGAGTTCAAATATCGCGACGACCAAGAACACGGTGGCGAATGGCGGTAGCAGGACGAAGCCAACTATGTCCTCGCGTGCACCTAGGCCCGTGAGTGACCTCGTGATGAGGATGACCAAAATCACCACTATGAAAATGGCAACTATGCCTAATCCCACGGACAGCCCCAACGATCGTGATGCCATTCGTCCCGGGCCTCGGCGGTTCTGCTGCACGATCTCAACCGAAGCTGGCTTCTCGACGACACCCATGCAGTCCAACTCCTCTTCATCGTCCGTTTGAATAGGTGGAGGCATTTGCCTGCAGAGATCTATGCCCGGGGTTGCAGCGCAATCCACAATCGCTTCATATTCCGCTCCCGGTCGAGACGCGTTAGCGCCCACTGTGTCCATGTGACGAGTTGCGTAGGGCCCGACCTTGGTCAGCCGGGCAGATTTCGTCCATCTCAGTCGCAGGCCGGACGTTCGGCACGTGCGGAAAACGGCCTGGGCCCCGGAACAGAAACGGTGTCCTCAGCCGCCAAGGGCTCGGCTGCGACGAGATTGACAACGACGGTGCAATACTCGGTTGCGATCAGATAATGTGGCCCTTGGTACGACACTGAAGCGATGACCTCACCGGTGCCCGCCAGCGCCAATGCACCCGCGTCAAGCACAGCATGCAATTCGGCGGTGCGCTGGCCCCAGGGTGGTAGGGCCGCATGGGCATTGCTTGGAATCATCGAAGCGATGACGAGGCCAGACAAGACCCACAAAGGTCGGCGGCTCGTTCTTGCGTCCAACGAATACCGCATCGTTGATCCTTCCTTTCTTTCATCTTTCAACGATCAGACGAATGTCCAAGAGCTCACCTTGGCGGAACCTCGCGAATTGCTGCGATATTGTCTGCCCAATGACGTCTGCTTTGCGGAATGGTCTCAACCGGTCGAGATGGCTGCCATGGGGTCGGGAGACTGGCGAAAAATCGGGGTTATCAGAGGATGAAACGCTGCAGATAGCTTCTGCGGCCTTCGCGCACCACCACGAAGACTGCGGTTTCGTCATGCGACCACGCGACACTGCCACTGCCATTGCGGCCCGTCTGGAGCGAGCCGACGGGTCTTCCATCGCGACCATCCCAGACTGAGACAATGGTGCTGAAGTCGTCGGGGCGTCTTAGCAAGGCGACATAATGCGAGCTGGGGGAAACGGTCAGCCAACTGCTGGCGGAACGGTGACGCGGTTCGAGTACGGCAACGAGATTGCCACCCAGATCCTGCAGCACCAGACGCCCGTCATCATCTTCCGTGACCACTTTCTGGCCGCTGTCGGTAAATTGCGCGCTGTAATGAAATTCTGGACCGGGTTCGGCCTCGCCCGGAAATGTTCGCGGATAAAGATCATGCTCGGGACCGAGCGTCTCGATCAGGTCGCCATTGACGACATCGATGACCGCAAATGCGTCGTCATTCTCCAGGCAATCAAATCGGCTGGAGCAGCCGACTGCCGCACGCTGGCCATCGGCGGAGAAGACCAGACTGGTCAGGCCATTCTGGATTCGCAACGGGTAGCGTCCCTTTTCCTGCCCAGTCATTGGGTCGAGCCGAATGAGCCCCGGCCGATAGCCATCGACCGTCCGGACCTCGCCAATCAGGCTAACCATGCCGTCTGCACCGGCTGATGACATAGTAGCGTGCGTCAGGGGCGCGAAATCGATCAATTCCACGGTATGGGTACAGCCAGACAGGCCGAGCAGACGATCAAGCGGCCGGCAGGTGCCCAGGGACCACCAGGTCACCCAGCCAAGGCCGGACAGCACAACTAGCATCAGGATTGCCGGGAGCAGGTATTTCTTCATGGCCGGGCCTCCACGCCATAGCGGCGCAATTGCGTCGCGGCCCCGGGCACAACCCCGACCGACGTTGCGACGAAGACAGCTTCGCCGTCGCTCTGCCAGGCGAGCGCCGGCGACAGGTCGGTGTCGATCTCATGCCGGACGAGGAGTGCACCGGTTTCGACATTCCAGATTTGAAGGATGGCGCGCGGCAGGCCCTCGCCGGCAAAGCGGCGCGACAGGGTGGCGAGGCGGGCGCCATCCGGCGACAAAGTCGACTGCAGCCGATTGAAGGGAACGTAATGTTCCGGCAGGTCAAGCATTTGGTCAGCACCAGCCAACTGAATATGGTCGGTTGCATCGATGGTCGCATTGGCTGAGAGGGGTACAGGCCGCGTTCCGCTTATACGGGCACCATCGTCAGAGGCAAAGGCCATGGGGCCGGCCACGATCGCTTGTCCGTCCTGAGTGAAAGCCAGGTCAAAGGCCCGGCCTTCCGAATTGGGCCGGGCGTCGTCGGAGGGGACACTGGCATGCCAGGCGATGGAGCCGTCGCGGTTCAGCAAGGCGAACTGCGTGGGGTAACGGGCGTCACTTCGCTCGGTGGATGACAGTAGATCGCAGACATAGATGGTGTTGCAGGTCACCGCGATCGTATCTCCGTCCGGCGAGAGCTGCATCTGGTCGAGCCGGCCAAAGGAAGGGAAGGACACCCGCTCGACCTCGCGGCCCTCGAGCCAGTCGATGCGGACGATATTGGACGTCACACGATAGTCGCGCGATCCCGGCCTTTCCGAATATTCGCTGCCGAGCACGACCAGATATCCATCGCCATCGCGCGCCAGCGTGCTGCCCAGCGTTGAGACGCCGGCGATGATGCGGCTGCCGGTGCAGCCGCTTAACGACAGCGCCGTGTCGATGAAACCGCATTCGCGCGTGCCCGAATGGGCCAGGGTTGCGAGACCGACCAAGGCTACCGCACCGGTCAACAGGACGATCCACCGCCGCTTCATTGTCTGCTCCGCGCTCCGTGTCGGAAAGTGTTCTCCACCATGAGACGCCTGGCGCAGGCAGGACCTTGGTCAGATAAGGCACGAAGATGTTGGCAGGGCATGGACCAAGGTCCGGCACCTACCAGTCGTCCAATCTTCAAAGATGGAGATTTTTGATGAAGGCTTTTGCAGTTCTGTCATTTGTTGCCGCCGCCACCAGTATGGCCGTGGCGCAGGATCAGGTCCTGGTCGATCCCGATTTCGGCCTGACCTTCGAGATGCCCGATGGTTTCGAGGCGAGAATGGTCGGTCAGACGCCCGAAGGCGCTGTGGTGATCGGCGTGGGCACGAGCAACCCTGCTTTGCCCCCGCTCGAGCCTGGCGGCGATGTCTGCGAGGTCAGCTATCACTATGATCCGGCCTATGGCCGGGGCGACCAGCAGTGGGTCAACAGCCTCTTCGACAATACGGACGCCTACGAGCGCATGGCGGTGGAGGTGGAAGTTCCCGGGACGATCGAGGGTGGCGAGGATTTTACCCATCGCGGCTCCTCCTCGCATCGCGTTCACGGGCAGCATGATCTGGCTGGCGCCTTCAGCGTGACCACCATACCCAGCCCCATGGGTTATGTGATGTTGAACTGCGTCAGTTCGGCCGCAGAGGTCGACTGGTCCGACATCGATCCGGTCATCGCCGGCATCACCGCGCCGGGACAGCCCAGAGATCATCTGATTGCGGCTGGCAGCTGCGATGCCGATACGGATGCGCTGGCCAGGCTGGTTGGCCCCGGTCCGCTCGATGCCACGACGATTGCGACGCTGGATGGCGGGCGTGAGGCGATTGCCGACAGCTGCGGGGGGCTGCATGCCGATGCGCTGATGGACGAGGTCATGGCCGCGGCCGGGCATGACGGCACCTATCGCGACCTGCGCTATGACGCGCTAGCCCAGATTGGTTCGGACCTGCTGACGGACGAGCAGCATGTTGCACTCGATGGCGGGCGCGACCAGATGGTGGTCGGCAATGATGAGGCGACCGGCGATCGCTATGTGAAGTACATGCACTTCATCGTCGGCCTGCGGAGCCTCGACTGATGCGTGCGCTCGCGGCCCTGGCTGCTGTCTCCCTGATGCTGTCGTCCATCTCGGCGCAGGCCGACGCCGTGGCTGATCTGGCCGGCTCGACCTATCGCGGCACGGCGACGGTCGAAGCCGTGTCGCAGCCCGACGGCGTCATGCTTCACCGGGCCAGCGGGAATGCCGAGATCACGCTTTCGCTGGATGAACAGGGCCTCTTGCTGTTTACCGGCGAGGCCATGATTGACGGGCAGAGCGCCATGCGTTTCGACCACGCGCTCAGCGCGCAGAATGATGGTTTCTGGCGGACGGATGACGACGAGGCGGCGATGGAAATTTCACCGCAAGGCGAGATTTCGATGCAGGCCATGAGTAATGGCTTCATCATCACCGCTGCCGGCAACGTGGACGCCGCCAGCCTCCAATTGCATCTGCGCACCAATGGGCATGCGGTGGAGCCCGATTTCGTCTTTGTCTTCGACCTCGTGCCGCAGGATGGGGCGAAGCCGGACCGGGTCGGGAAATGCGACCATGTGGTGTGGCAGCCCCGCAGCATGGCCAATCCCTTCGGCAGCACTATGTCCAGCGTGATGGTCCCCGTCTGCATTCCTGCGCCGAGACATTAGCCCCTCCCATCAAGGCCGCAGTTTTCCCGCGCCTTACCGGCGTGGTGACGACCGGCAGATCCATCCCTTTCAGAAAGTATTGCCATGTCCCGCTTTTCCAAACCGCTGATTGTTCTCGCCTTGGCGATCCTGCCCTTCTTCCTCTTCCTCGGCACGACGGACAGCGTGCGGGTCAATGGCGAACTCGTTTCGGACAACCGCTTCAACCTGGGTGGCCTGGTCATGGCCGTGATCGGGCTGGGCATGGTCTTTGGCATGCTGCGTCCCTCGGCGCCGAGGGACGGGCTGCGCAAGGCACTGGCCGCCTTGGCCGGCCTGCTCTGCCTCGTCCAGGTCGCCAATTCCGTGGACATCATCCGCATCGATCCGCTCGACTGGATCATGCCGGACCGCAACCTGCCCGAACTTCAATATTCGGGCCTGGCCGACAACGACTATATCTATCTGACCGTGAAGACACCCGATACCTATCGCCGCGCGCTGACCCGCGAAAAGGGCGACATGGTCGGCGAAGCGCGGATTCATCAGGCCTATGTCGATCTCTGCCATGGCGGCCGCTATCGGGTCGATCTGACGCGCGCCACGCAGATACCGGACTACTTCGATGCCGCGGAACAGACCGCTATCGAAGAGCGTGCCACCACCATGCTGGGCGCCACGGAGATTGAATGTACGCTCTCGCGTTCCAACCGGCTGATGGGCGCTGGCTCCGACCAGCTCAACCGGAGCATGGACCTCTATGACCGGCTGGAGGCTGAGTATCTGGCGCTGGCTAACTGACGTTATCAGCGCCGGCGTGGCCGCTACCAGGGGCGGCCACCCTGCCCCGCTGGCGACAACTCGATCCGGTCCACGAGCCAGCGGCCGGGGCGGGTCTGGACGAGATGCAGGGTGATCCCGTCGTCGATCGTGGCGACGGCGCCCGCCTTGCTTTTGGTCATGGTGACTTCGGCATCCTGCCGGATTTTAAAGGGCAGAACGCCGGTGATCTCGGCCTGATACAGGACGTCATCGAAGAAGACGGCAAAGTCGAGGGTCTGCTCGGTCATGAATGGCCCATCCAGCGTATGCACGGCCGCCGCACCCACAGTCCCCGGTGAGCGTGGGAACAAGAGCTTTACGCCCTCCCGGCTCATCATGGCCGATTGAAACCCGGTCTTCGCATCGAAGGTGAGGAGATGGGCGGCGGCGAAATAGTCGGATTTCGAATAGGCCGCCACGAAAGCACTAGCCGTTGCCTCCGGATGCGACACATCCATGGCTTCCAGCAGGGTGCGCGGGGCGCCGCTATCGGATTGGGCCATGGCCGGCGTGGTGGCCAGTGTCAGGGAGAGCAGCAGCGCGGACAGTGTTCGCATGGCGCTCACCAGATGTCCCGGTCGATCAGGACGATTGGATCAGCCTCACCATTGAAGGTGGCATCGACGGCAAAATAGGTGATCTCGAACTTGCCCTGTTTGAAGCCCCAGCGGGTCTCGGTATAGGCATCGCCCAGTCCGCGCCACTTGTTGCGCTCCGACATGGTGCGGCTGGACGAGTCATAGCTGGGATTGACCACTTCGCGCAGATAGGGCGTCTCGTAGATCACGATATCCCTGACCGTCTGGTCCTCGCCTTCGCCGTCATAGGCGACATCGAATTTCGGCGACGGAAAAACGATCTCCGACACCGTGCCGTGCTGGTCCGACAGGAGATAGACCGAGGTCACGCTATAGGCGCCGATCTGGCAGGGAAATTCGACGATCAGCGCCTGGCGGGCGGCCGTTTCCTCGCCAACCTGTAGTTCAAAACTGGCCGGTTCCGTTTGCGACGGGTCAAGCTCCATGCAGAGCTCCGGCCGGTTGGCCATGTGATGGTCCAGCGCTTTTGCCACGGCGTCGGCCTGCCAGTAACCCTCCTGGGCGGCACTGGGCAGGGTCAGCAGGGCGGCGCTGGCGGCAAGGATCAGACTGTTGCGCATGACACTCTCCATTTGCGTTCACCAATAGGACGCCCAAGGGCGCGACAACCTTGGCCGCGATAAAGTGCCGGGCCGGACCAAGGTCTCCGCGTGCAGGTTCGTCAGATCAACAGAGAGGCACCGCGCCTCGTTCGAGGAGATCACCCATGTTTCGTCAGACCATTGCCGCCACGGCCCTCTTGACCCTGTTCTCGCTCTCGCCCGCCTTGGCGCAGGAGGCGACGGATTATCTTGGCGTGCCTGGCCCCATCACGGTCGGTGGCACCGAATATGTGCTGGCCTGGTCGTCCAATCCGCAGGCCGGTTATTTCAAGCAGGAATATCTGCCCGAGGGCGCCGACCCGCAGAGCTATGACAGCATGGTCATGGTCGAGTTTCTCGCCACCGACATGCCGCTGAATGCTGTGGTTTCGGCGCAGGTCGACATGGTCAATGCACGCAAGGGGACCGATCCGGTCGCCAATTCGGCCGTCTTCCAGAACGACGAGAGCGGCGAACTCGTGCTCGATTTCCTGCTGTCGGCCAAGGACGAGAATGGCAAATTCATCCTGGAATGGAATGGCTATCGCTATGCGGAGGCCTCTTTCGAGGGCGAGCGCGGTTCGCTCCTCTTTGCCATCAGCGAACGCTCCTATGGCAATGCCGAAGCGGAAGCCTTCCTAGGCGGTCTGCGCGACTTCAAGGCGCAGCGCACGCTGGAGCTCACCCAGGCCGAGATGCCCGAGCTCGAATAGCGCGCCCAATCCACCCCCATCCCAAGAGGACAATCCATGACGACCGGACTTCGCCACGCCGCGGCCCTCGCCGCCCTCATCGCCTGCGCCACCCCAGCCCATGCCGGCTGGGAGACAACGCATTGGGACATGCCGCTGGAAGAGGCGGTAGCCGCGCTCGATGGCGCGGAGAGAAACACGCCCGCCGTCACCGAGATGGTGGTCTATGACGGCGTCACCTATGCACCCCTGCTCAAGCAGGCCCGTGCCGTCGAAGGACTCGATGGCGAGGTGACCTTTCTGTTCGATGCCGATGCGACACTGCAATTCGTGACCTTCAGCCCCAGCGACGCCGTGGAATGCGACCGGCTGGTCGATGCGCTGACCGAGCGTCATGGCGCCACCGATGCGACGGGCTTCGGCTCGACTGCCATCTACAACTGGGTCGAGGGCGAAGACATCATCCGCCTCACCAGTTCCCTCGAGGCCGCCATCTGCAACCTGTCCTACGGCCCGGCCTAGCGCCTGGCCTTGGGGTCGAGGGGAATGCCCTCGGCCTCGAGAAAGGCGATGATCCCATTGCGGGCCGCCAGCGCGCCGGGATGCAGCAGGTCGGGATCGCTGCTGAAAATGGCCGACTGAAAGGTCGCGCCGCCCCGGTCGCTGGCCAGAGGATCGGCCCCGAACTGCAGGAATTGCAGCACATGGTCGAAGTCGTTGATCCGTGCCGCCAGTTGCAGCGGCGTGACGCCATTGCGATCGGCGAAATCCAGCGTCGCGCCATGCTCGAGCAGGAAGCGCACATTGTCCGGCCGCCGCGCCATCAGCGCGTTGAAGATCGGGCTGCGCGCCATCCGGCCATCGGCGGCATCGACATCGCCACCCACCTCGACCAGCAGGCGCAGATAGCTGTCATTCTGATATTGCGCGGCCAGATGCATGGCCGTACCGCCATGCCAGCCCGGTGCAGCCGGATCGGCGCCCAGGCGCAGCAGGGTGCGCAAGGCCGAGCGGCCCTCCCGCATGATTTCCCATTCGGCAAGGCTCATGCCGTCCGTGCCACGGGCATTGGGGTCGGCGCCGGCGCCGACCAGTTCCTCCATGCGGCTGGTGTCGCCGGACAGCATGGCCTCGGCCAGAGCGATGGTCTGCGGATCGGCAAAATACTCTTCTGGATCAACCTGGCGACCGTTGGCGGTCAGCATGCCTACAACGATCACCATGAGCAGGATGGCCAGAAAGATGGTCCCAATCCGCTTCATCCGGGTCAGCTTTCGCCGATCTGCAACACGCCGGCCTGGCCGCGCATATAGATCTCCAGGATCGCGCGATAGGCCGGGTTCTGGTAGTCGCCCTCCGCATCCACATAGACCGAGACGGTCGCCGCACACAGGCCGTCCGCGCCTTCCGCGGTATGCGCGGTGATCGCGCCCTGCGCTTCGTCGCCCGCCAGCTCCACCCAGCGCGACGCCACGGCATCGGCAGCCTGCTGCGCAATGGTGCAATCGGGATAGGCCAGCGCGATCCCCACGCCCTGCTTTTCATGCTGCACGTCGGCGACGATACCGCCGAGATAGGGCGGAATGCCCGAACCCAGCGCATCCACCTGTTCTGCCAGCTTCTTCTTGGTCTCCTCCATGTCACCCGAAGGCGACAGGACGGCCGTGGGGTCGATGCCGGTCATGCCGAAAAGCGGCGAGATGACCACCGCCTGGACAATCTGGCTATCGCCGACCGACTGCTCCAGACCGGCCAGAGCCGTCTGCATAATGGCGTTTTCGCCCAGGCTGGGCTGCGTTGCTGCGGCAAGCATGGCGGATTGTGGATCTTGCGCCTGGACGACATTACTGCCCTTGGCGGCAGCGAATTGCGCCGCGCCGATCATGGTGCGCCATGGGTCCGAGCTGTCGCGGCTGGCTGGATCCATATTTCGGGCCACGCCATTGCCGACAACGCCCGGCGCGCCGGAATTTTCGAAGCCCCGATTTTCCAGCGCCGCGATCATGTCGGTCGCTGCGGCCTCGTCGACAAGGCCTCAGAAGGTGTGCCCATCGGGCGGGCGGCCATAGCCGGTGAAATAGACCAGCTTGTCCAGCGTGGTGGTGCTTTGGCCTCCCATGCGGACTGTTCCGTCGCTGGCAGGCTCTGCAGGGCAAGAATATCGCCGCCCAGAAGCCCGAAGAACGGCCTGGCATCGGGATCATCGCCGGCCAGCCCCTTCACCACCTGCACATCGACGAAATAGGCGATATCGCCATGCTGCTGTATCAGGACGGTTGCTGGCAGATGGTTCAGGCCGTCGCTCAGGGCATCGAGGTTCTGGGCGAGAGCGGTAGCCGATGTGGTCAGCAACAGGCTGGCGGCGATGACGCTGCGGCGCATGGACGTCTCCTTTTCTTGTGTCTGTGGATGTGACGCTGCGAAGCGCATCAACCTTGGTCGGCTCCAGCACATTCTTTGAAAATTTGTCGCGGCGACCAAGGTCCGGCACATGCCCGGCGTCCCATCAATACGAATGAAAGGATCAGGACCATGAAACGACTGCTGCTTTCCCTGCTGCTGGCAACGGCCATGGCGTCTGCCGCCCTCGCCCAGGATGTCGACAGTTTCGATGCGCTGAGCAATGTCGAGATCGAGGCGCAGGCCACCGATCTGCACCCTGCCGCGCTTTACCTGCTGTCCTCGCGCCTGCTGGCCGAGGGCAAGGGGCAGGAAGCGGCGAACTGGATGTATGCCGGCCAGCTCCGCTACCGCTTCCTGATCACCGCCGAGGAAGATGCCGCAAGTGCAGAGGGCCCCCTCTTCGGCGCTCTCAGCGAACAGATTGGCCGACCCGTCAATGAGTATATTGCCGGCGACGTGGACGAATGGCTCGCAGCCATGCACTGGGCGCTGGAATGGGACGCGGCCAATGACAATGGCGTCACCTCCAAAACCGAACATGCCGAGGCCTTGGCCGAGGTCAGGGCGGGCCTTGAAAGCCTGATCGCACAGGTCGAGGACAATCGCGAGACCATTCCCCAGGAACGCGAGGCCAATGGCCTTGAGAATCGGTGAGGCGGCCATCATGCGACTCCTGTCAGCCCTGGTGATTGCCGCCACCCTCGCGGTCAGCACGACCAGCCATGCCGCCGATATCCTTCCGGCCAGCGAAACACTGCTGGTCGGCAAGACCAATATTTTCTGCGTTCAGGCGCCCTGCCCCTGGCGCGGCATAGCCCGAGTGGACAATCAGGCCGGGCCGTCCGGCTTGCTCTGGTCCCAAGAGACCCTGCCCCCGCTCGATGCCGGCCCGGTTGATGCCGCGCGGATCGCCGAGGCCTGGAACGGAAACCAGTGCCTCTCGATCAAGGGCAGCTTGTCGGGTGGCACGCTGCGGGTCGATGAGATCATTGGAGCCTGCCCGTGATGGCCCGCCTGTCCCTCGCCCTCTCGCTCTGCGCGCTGATGGCCTCGCCGGCTCTGGCCGATGATGCCGCGGACTTTACGGACGCGCTGGGACAGGCCGCGACGGGTGTCATCATTGCCGAGGCCTATATGGCGGCCTGCGAGGCGCATTATCCCGAAACCGGTCCGGCGCGGCGCGACGCCTTGGCCGGTTGGGCGCATCGGGTCGATGTCGCCGGCTATCACCGCCTGCTGGAGGCCGCCATGGCGCGGCTACCGGATCTCGAAGCTGAGATGGAGGACAATCGGCAACGCGCGCAGGCGCTGGTGGACGAGGATGTCGCCAAAGACGGCGCGACTTGCGGCGATCTGCGAAGCGCTCTCAGTGACAATGCCATGTTCGATATCGAGCAGCCGATCCGCTACCTGCTGCGCAATGCGGAGGACTTCGGCATCGTCGTCGCCGAAGCAGAAGTCGGCGTCACCAGCGACGAGATCGAGGTGGTGCCGCTCGTCATGCTGTCGGCGCAGCTCGCCAGCAAGATGGATGAGATCGGCTCCAAGGCCGGTGCGCAGGAGGACCGCGACCTGCGCGAGGCGCGGGAAGATCATGCCGAAGCCTGGCTGGCGCAGCGCCCTGCAATCGTGATTTTCGGCCGGGTTACCGACGAAGACTCGCTGCGCGAATGGCGCGGCGACCAGCAGTCGGCATTTCTCGCGACCTGTCAGTCCTTCGCCGATGACGATCACGAGGCCCGCATGGCGCAGGACATTGGCGAGGATCGTATCATCGTGGGTGGCATCCGCTGGCTGCGCGACGATCGCGAAGGCGGCGTCGTGAGCCTCGATGATTGCCGCATCTTCGTGCATGACCCTGCCGAGGCGGAACTAGCCAGCCTCGATGACGAGGCTGCCGGTCTCATGCTGCGGCCGCCGGAATATGGGGAAGCCTTTGCCGGTCCCGAACAGGGCATCCCCATGGGCGACATCGATCGTGTCCTCTACGACGCCGAATTCAATAACCGCATGGATGGCTTCGGCAATGGCTATACCCAGCGCGACGAAGACATTTATGTGCTGCTGCGCGATGGCACGGCCTATCGCCACGAATGGAACTTCGCCTTCACCGATCTCGATGTGGACCTGTCGCGCCTGCGCGAGCCAGATCGCTGGTTCACCTGGCGGGACGATGGGGGCACGGTGACGCTGACGCAAACCGGCGGGCTCGATACCGGCTCGGAGATCGACATTTCCAATGCGCGGCTGCTGATGCCGGCGCCTGCGGGCCTGATGCTCGACCAGACATATTACTATCTCAATGTCGGCATGGGCGGCAGCCGCAGCGATCGCGACTATGCCTTCTCCGGGGATGGCCAGCTGCACTATTCGCGCAGCGGCTTCGTCGCCGGCAATTTCGGGACGTCCTATATCATCGTCGCTGGCGACACCAATGACGAGGACACGCGTGCCGGCTATCGGCTCGATGGCTATACACTGCTGATCGATGGCCCCGACGGAGAGGAGCGCCATTTCCTTGCCCTCATCGAGGGACAGGATCCGCACCGGCCTGAAGAAATCATCATCGACGGGCAGGTTCATTGGCTGCGGGAGGACGATTAATGCGCCGACCAGCCTTCCCAATTCAGTCTTCCGGCCCGCGCATCAGCGCGCCACCAATATCGCGCAAAGGGAGTCGCTGTTTACGTCCAATGACACGAGCGCCTTCCGCCAGTCACAGATTTCCGCCGTGGATAAAGGGCCGCGATGCAATCCATTTTCGCTGAATATCTGTCGATTCAGGCGAATATCTCATTTTTGCCACAACCATTTCGCTTCTCGGACATTATTGCTGGGGGCAATTGGGGAGTGATTGGCAGGGTGCGACTTGTTGACGGGGATATTTCAGAACCGTCCGACACGACCGAACATCTGATAGAACGGGTCAAAGCGGGCGACGCAAGAGCTTTCGAAAGACTGATTTCAGAGCATTATCGCTTCATCTACAAAACGGCATTTCGCTGGCTTGGCCACAAGAGCGATGCCGAAGACGTCACGCAATCGGTCTGCATGAGGCTGGCCAATGCGATCGGTCATTTTGACGGGCGCTCGAAATTCACCTCCTGGCTCTATAGCGTGACGCTTAATGCCGTCCGCGACCTGCAACGCAACCACAAGCGGCAGGGCCGGCATGTCGATGCCGTGGCGGCCGTGGCGTGCGAGGAAATCGCGCCCGACCAGGAAAACCAACTGCGCGTCAACGATATTTGGCGTATAGTGCGCCAATTGCCGGAGAAACAGCGCGACGCTGTGATGCTGGTCTTTGGCGAACAACTCTCTCAAGCAGAAGCAGCCGTGATCATGGGATGCAAGGAAGTGACCGTCTCCTGGCACATCCACAATGCACGCAAGTCATTGAAGGACTTGCTATGAGCGGCGACCGGGACCCTTTCGAACTGATGCCGCGCTTTGTTGATCCGGAGCCGGATCCCGTCACCATGAACGCGACCATTGCTCAAAGTCGTGAGGCTTTTGCCACGCGCAAGGTGCAGCCGCACGCCACCGGCCCGGTGTCGCTGGCCGAGTGGTTGAGCCGATCGGCAAGGTGGCTGGTGCCGGCAGGCGCGATGGCCGTTGCCCTGGTTGCCGTCATTGTGGCCACGCCGAGCCTGACCATGACATCTCCGGACCGTATGGCGAACCAACAGGTTGCCGACAGCCCTGTCGTGATGCCACCGGCCTCGACCAGCCTGTCGCGTGGCGACGAGCAGGTCGCCGACATGCCGGCCGAAGAAATCACCGGCCGCCGCATGGGTATGACCGCGCCGCCGGCTACTCAACAGGCGTCGGCAGAGCCGTTGCCGCAGGTTGTGTCGAGCTTCCAGGGCGATGGCGTCCGGCTCGAGCTGCGCCTCGACGCAGAGGCGCTGGAGATCTACCTGCCCGAGCTGTCCGGGGCGCAGATGGTCGATGCCCAGAGCGTCATGCCCGGCGAAATGGTGGAGATTCTTGCGGCCTTCCTGCAGCCCGATAGAGCGCTGATGGCCATTCAGATCCGAGTGGGCGACCTCCGCTTCTGGCGTATCTACCAGTTGGTCGACCGCACATATCGCCGCGATCCCGAACGCTCGACGCTGGTGTCAGATGCTCCCGACCGGGCCGAGGTGGAACGCCGGCTGGCGGCAGAATAGCCGCTGCGGTCAGCGCAGCGGGCCGTCGTGATCGCCCATCAGGCTGTCGATCAGGCGATGCGGAATGGTCAGGTCCCACCAGAGCGTGTCGACGTCATCGAGCAGCGCCTCCATGGGTTTGAGCAGGCTGGCCGAGGCGAAGACCAGGTGCGGGATAGGCAGGCGCAGATTGAACCGGCCATGCTCGAACCGGCCCGACAGATAAGATTGCGGATTGCGCGCCGCCAGTTTCAGCATGGCATCGCGGAAGCCCGGCGTCAGCAGCTTGTCTGTCGAGGCATTGGCGCTGACCATGGTGTCGAACACGGCATCGAAACCGGGATCGACCGGCTGCCGCCGCATATCATCGCCCGACACTTTCTGGAAAAAATCATCGATGAAGGTCGGCAAGCCTGATTTCGGGAGCAACTCGACGGTCCCCGCAAAGGACTGTGGCACGGCGATCTCGACCTGCATGAGATAGAAGATCTCGTTGCGTTTCTGGTTATGGCGGCGCCGCCAGATGGTGGATTCGTTCAGTCGATAGGCAATGTCGCGATGCTTGCCCTGGCTTTCCCAGGCCGTGAAGCGCTTGCCCTCGCTGCTGAACAGATCGGCAATCCATTTCTCGATATCGACGGCTCCCCAGCCGCTGGCGAACTGGCTCTGCCCCCAGGCTTGCCCGATGGGCTGGGCGACCGATGCCAGCGCAATATCGCGCCAGAGCCGGTTGGACAGTTTCCAGACCATGAAGGCGGCGATGCAGGCCACAATCGGCCAGAGAAAGCTGCCCTGCAGCGGCGCGCGGCCCAGCAGCATGAAGAAGAGACCGCCCGACAGATTGAGGCTGACGGCGAGATTGGTCATGCGGCGCGGCTCTGCCTCGCGCAGCAGAACCAGGATCTCGTCGCGCGCAAGCCCGCTTGCGAGCCTGGCCTGATTGTCATCCGCCTGTGTCATGCGCCTGCCCTATCGCTGGTCCGGCCGGTCGGCAAGATATCGCTCGAGCAGGCCGGTCAGCGGACTATGCAGCAGATTGCCATTGATCCGCGGCGGCGGATCATAGCTGAAGGCGAAATTGTAGCGGCCGTCGCGCTCGACACTCAGGTCAAGGATGGTCCAGACCGCCTTGCCGTCGACCGCCATGGCATCGCGCAGCGCCAGCAATGCCTGCTTGCTCGCTGGGCTCAGCCGAAAATCCAGATCCTCCAGCTCGGCACCCGGCCTGCGCGCCAGCACAGAAGCCTGGCTGCTGGACCGCCGGCCCTCCTCGACCTGGATTTCGTGGTTGATGGCAAGATAGACCCATTCGCGGCCTTCCCATTCGCCGTCCTGCAGATCGGTGATGTCGCCGACCACACTGCGCACGGCCGCATTCTGCAGCGCAATGAGGTCGGGCACCGGCTGGCCCTTGCCGGATTTGGCAAACAGTTTTGCGAACCACATGGTCGTATCATCCCTGATGACTGGAGTGGCTGTCCCGCGAAAACCGGGGCAGCAGTAAAGAACAGGGCGAAGAGCCCCAACAGACGCCGCCGCGTCATGGTCAGCATGGACAGGGCCTAGTCGTATTCGGTTTCAATCCTGTCGGTCGCCGCATGCATGGTCTCCGACAGGGCGGTGACCAATTGGCTGGAGAACGCGACCAATAGAGGGTCATTGAGTTTCTCGACCACCTCGACCAGTTGTGCTTCCGGCACGGTGCTATAGGCCCCGATGCGGAGGAGAAGGTTGTCGCGGCTATAGTCTTCGCGCAGATATTGCGCGCTTTCGACCCATTCTTCGGCTACTTCGGGCCCGGTGATGGGCGCGGCCATGATCGCCATGGCCCGGAAATAGATATCCATTTCGAGGTCGGCCCGCTCGGGAGAGCGCTGTGCCGCGAACAGATCCACTAGCAAAGCGTTCTCGCTGGCCGACGCACTCTCCAGATAGCTCTGTCCTGCTTCGACCAAGGCCTCGGCACCCTCCTCCAGGAACAAGGTCTCCACCTGTTCGCCAACCTCGACGGCGAGATCGGAGCGCTCATAGGCCAATGCAGCCTGTCTGGTGTCCTCCGTCGTGACGCTCTCAAGCGCCTCCAGAGAATCAGCCTCCAGCAGATTGACTGCAAATGCCGCATCCACCGCGTCGTGCCAGCGCTCGATCTGCGCATCGGTGAAACCGAGATCGGTGGTGATGACCGCCTTGAGGTCGTCACCGAGCTTGGTCAGGCCATCCACGACCTCCAGTTGTTCGGCCAATGCCCTGGTCGCCTCCTCGACCGCCGAGGCCATGGGTGACACGAGGATCGCAGCCGCCAGGACCGTCGCCTGCAATGCCTTTTGGTAGAGCCGCCAGATCATCACAATCTCCGAAACTGAATTGGTTCTCAGCCATAGGACGCTGCGGACCGGCGGGACCTTGGTCGGCAAACGCATTTCTGCTGTCGACGCATCCCACCAAGGTCCCAGCGCCGGCCAGCGTCTCATAGATAGAAACGGGAGACAGCGATGGGACGCCTGGCAATGATCGTGGGCCTACTGGCCGTTTCGGCCGGCCCGGTGCTGGCCGATGCGAGCCCGTTTGCCCTGCCCGCACCGCGCATCAGTCCCGGCGATATCCAGCCTGTTCTGCTGGGCCTTACGCTGCCCTCTGCAGGCCAATGGATGGGGATTTTTCTTGGCCTGATCTTTGTCTATTGCGCGCTGTTCCTCGGTTTCTGGATGTATTGGGCGGCGCTGGGCGAAGATCAATATGCCGATCCCGAACTGCGCGCGAAGATGAACCTGGGCGTCTCGGTGACGCCGTTCGGCTCCCGCGTCGCGGTCAGCATCGAACGCCTCGCCGAGCCGGATCGCAGCCGAGCACGCCGGATCATGTTCGGCCTCAATGTCTTCCTGGGCGTCGTGGTGGCAACGGCCACGCTGGTGCTCACCCTCTACACAAATTTCGTCAATTGACCCTCGGGAGCCAGCCATGTCAGCGCGCGTCTTGAAGCCCCTTCTCCTGTCACTCGTGCTACTCGCGGCCGGTGTCGGCGGGTATTTCTACTGGTTCTACGAGGCACCCCGGGCCTCAGGCCCGCTGAGCCAGGCCCTGCTCGAACGGTTCGATCCCGCCGAAAGCCAGCAAGTGGTCAACGACATCCTCGCCGCGCATATGGATGTCGGGGCGCCGGTGGCCGAACAGCGCACGGTGCTGGAAAGCAATGGCTTCGACTGCGCCATCAGCCTGGTAGAGGAAACCGGCGCCCAGCTGCTCACCTGCCGCCGGCCCATCGACGGCCGCCGCTATTGCGACCGCGTCCGCTACGTCGCCTATGAAACCGCTGTCGGCGACATCATCCAGAGCCTTGGCGCCACCACGCATGTCAGCAACCGCGACCGCATGCTCGGGCGCTGTTCCTATACGCCGCCATCGCCCGAAGATTGATGAGCAGCGGTCCTGCGGTGAAAATCGACCATCACAGTGTCGTCCTGCTCAGTCGCGAAATACCAGAGCGGAATGTTGCCCATCAGTCCGCCTGCATAGCGGGCACGGCCAGGCATCAGCAGTGATAGCACGCCATTCATCGGCGCCAGCCACGGATACAGTCTGGGTTCGGCTTGGCTGACCACCAGCGTGGTCTTGCCGGCATCTCTCTGGTGGACCTGCGCCCATGTTGCGGACAGCTCATAGCCCACGCTGCGATAGCGCAACCCCTCGTCGCCCAAGCTCACCGAGCTGTTCCAGAATTCAAGGCAGATCACGATCGCCAGCAGCAATGGCAGGCCGAAGATGAAAAGCGGCCACCAGGCCAGCCCTGCCTGGATGAACGTCGGCGCGGCTACAGCGGCCATGCCCAGGATGAGCAGCGGGAAAAGGAAGCCGATCATCCGGCGCGGCTGCGGCACAAAATAGGTGGTCATGACATCCTCGGTTTGGAATGGCTTGCAAGAGAGCCGGGCGATGACACTCACCGCCCGGGAATGAGATCGGGCGACAATCCGGCGGGTGGCATTTCGGTCAGCAGACCGAGCCTTTCGGTGAGATGGGCGATGGTTCGCGCATCGGCAGTGTGGCCGTAGTCCTCGAGGAATTCCTCGATATTGTCGCGATGGACCTTGTGCATCACCCAGTTGTCGCCGGACGGACTGATCTCCCAGCCCGCATCGAGCCCGCGGGCCCGCGCCATCCAAACTGCATCGGATGCCTCGTCGATCACGATGACATTGGACCGCAAGCCCTCGACATAGGCGATGGTGACCCTGTCACCGCGCGACACCCTGAAATCGACGAGCACGCTCGGGCCCACCAATCCGGCATCGCGATGGATGGCGGCCGTCCACTCGGAGCCATCGTCCTCGACCACGCGCAGATCATATCGGACATTGTGATCCAGCACGCCATTGCGGGTCAGGATGATGGACGAAAAGGGCGTCACCGCTTCGATGGTGGCCAGCCGCTGCGTGCCGGCGGCCCGCAGATAGACCGCGTTGAGATGCGGCATGACCAGGGCCAGCGACAGGCCCGTGATCAGACTGCCGGCGAAGATCCGGCCTGTCAGGCGCTTGCTCTTACCGCGCCAGGTCAGCCAATAGACGAGGCATGGAAAGGCTACAAGCAGGACGCTGGACAGATAGAGATTCCAGCTCAGGAACCCGAGCAGGCCGGACAGCAGGACCTCCATGTTCAGTCGAGGCCCAGGCGCTGCTTCATCAGGTCCGCTTCCTGCTGCCCCAATTGAAACGCCTTCTGGCCGATCCAGCGATTGGCGCTTTCCTCGCCATCGCGACGGAGCCGCTCGTTATATTCGGGCACCAGAGCCTCGATGGCCGCCTGCACCCGGGCCTTTGCCGCAGCATCGAGTTCGATCTCGACTGGTGCGGCCTGACCGGATGTCGTGCTGCCCGAATTCTGGCGATCGCGCTGATATTGGTCATTGGGGAAGAGATAGCCGGGATTGGCGGTCGTGACCGGCGGCACGAAAATATCCTGGGCCATGGCAGTGCCCGGAAGAGCGACGAGGACGAGGATAAGGGCAAGTGGCTTCAGCATGGTCTGTCTCTCCTTGGTTTCAGATGAGACGACCCGTCTGGCCGAAACCTTGGTCGGGTCAGTCACCAAGCTTTGCCGCCTTGGCCACGTCTAACCAGAAACCGTCGAAATGAGAGAGACCGCCATGCGTTTTGCCCTTGCTGCCGCCATCGCCATGTTCAGCCTGCCGGCGCAGGCCGATGTCGTCGACCAGTTCGCATCGGCGCGGCCGCTGTTTGGCACCACGTATCCGGCGGCGATCACCAGCGGCCTCGATGGTGACTGGGTGGAGTTGATGGGCTATGCCCGCAATCTGGGACCGGATGCCGGCCCCGCCCGGCTGCGGTCCTATGCCGAGGACTTCCTCGACATGACCTGCCATTCGGTTCGGTCTAAGGGCAAGGTGCGGGTCGAGAGCATCAGCGACTATCGTTTCACCATGCAATTGTCGCCGGAGGTCGCGGTGGTAACCCACTACGACTGGATCGAGGGCTCGCCGATCACCGTCAACGCCCCGCGGTTCCTGCGCTCCACCCATGCGACGGAGTCTGAAGCAGATTATCGTCCCCGGCAATGGGATGGGCCAGTCACGATCCATAGGCCATCGCAGGATATCCTGGTGATCAACGAACCGGCCGGGACTATGGCCATTTGGGGCCGTTGCCCAGTAGCACCCTATGCAGAAGAAGGGGGAGAGTGATGTGGCGGGGGATCATTGTTCACGGCATACCCCTGATCATAGCCATTGGCGCCGCTTTGCTCCTCCTCCCCTCGATCATGGGCGCTTCGGCCATGCAGGGCGTGGCCGCGTCGCAGGGCTATAATGTCGGCATCGCCGCCCTCTTCCTCTATCCGGCCAGCTATCAGGCCCTGATCATCGCCTGGGGCATCTGCCGCTGGCGCGGATGGTCGCTGCAGCGCATCTTCCTGCAGCTCATCTGGCTCTGCCTGCTGCTGTTCGCCGGCGCCATGAGCTATTCCCTGGTTACCTTGCAAACCTATCTGCAGAACGTGGCGAGCTAGGAATCCCAGGATTGAAGCCGCAAGAGGCTGTTTTGCCGGAATTGCCGATTTCCACCAAGGTCCGTCTCACGGCATGCGTCCTATAGGCAAACACAGATGAGGACCCGACATGCGCTTCGCACTCGCCTTTGCCCTGACCCTTGCCTGCTCTGGCCCGGCTTTGGCCCAGATCGACGACGATTTCGCCATGGCCAACCGCATATTCGGCCAGATCTCGGCGGCCAGTGTCGTCGCTGACATCGACGGCGAATGGCTGCCGCTCAGCACGATCGCAAATCTCGAGGGTGCCGATCCCGATCCTGGCCTGATCACCAGTTATCTCGAGCGCATCTGCGGCAATGACCCGGCGCGCGGCTTCGTTTTCACGGGGATCGACGAGGCCAGTTTCGAAATGGCGGTGCCCAATGCCGGCCATGAGCTGGTCTATCGCCTGGACTGGATGGGCGGCGCCCAGTTCCATCGCAGCTTCGATCCGGCGGCCATGTTCTCGGCATTCGGCTTTGACAGCATGGAAGGTGAGCGCGGCATGGAGATGCGCGCAAGTGCACTCCGCAGCAATACCAACCTGGTCGATTTTTACCGCGTATCGCCGGACCTGCTAGCCATGGCCACGCCGCAACGCGTCGAAATCTACGGCCGTTGCCCAGGCTGATGCGGCCTGACCGCTGACGCTGCGACACCATCCCGACGAGCCCGAGTGCCGACATCTGGAGATTGTGATGAGGCTCAACCGCCTTCTGCTTGCCGTCCTGTTGGCCGCCGCGGCGACACCCCTCGCATACGCACAAAGCGCCGTGGACGAGGCTGTTGAAACGCTGGTCACCTTCGGCGATCTCGACGGAGTGGACGGCCGCTGGATCTGGGCCAACAAAACAGCATTGATCGACCTCACCGCGCCCAGCGGCGACAATCTCAGGGGCAAGATGGAGCAATTCTGCCCTGAGGATCGCTCACCGGTCATGCGCATCGAAACGGTTGATGATGGCTTCGACATCGGCGTTATCGATGCGCCGCCGGGCCTGCACTGGCAGTATCGACGCGACGCTTATGGCTCCTACACGCAGAGCTTGGAGCCGGACACTTTCTATGCGGCACTGGGCTATGGTGCCGATCATCCTCCCAGCGACGCTGTGATCGCCACCAATGAACGCGACAGCGGACCGGTGACGGTGATCCGGTCTGCCGAAAATGTGCTCCTGATCACCCACCGCAACGGCTTCGACATGTTCGTCCGCTGCGACGACAACTGACGCTTGTGCTGCCCCGATAGCTACGTCACAGGTAGCTGAACATCGTTGCCAATCAACGTCAATGAGCGCCGTTCCGCAAACGGCACAAGCTCGAGGAGCCGCAATGTCCAGAGCCGCCATTCACAACGCCAGTTTCATCGCGCTTGTCCTGGCCGTCACTCTTGCGTTTGTTTGGCTGCTCCTCCCTTACTACAGCGCCATATTGTGGGCCGTGATCCTTGCGATCCTCTTCAACCCCTTGCAACGCCGGCTGACGGTCTGGCTCGG
Organism: Candidatus Devosia phytovorans; assembly: GCA_029202405.1. Lineage (NCBI taxonomy): Bacteria > Pseudomonadati > Pseudomonadota > Alphaproteobacteria > Hyphomicrobiales > Devosiaceae > Devosia > Candidatus Devosia phytovorans. The sequence continues at coordinate 2,976,042 of CP119312.1, forward strand.
CGGTAGGCGCAGCATTGCGGCGGTGCTGAGTGTTCTTGCGGCAATATGCGTAGTCGTGATCCCGGTCAGCCTGGTGGTCGCGTCGCTTTCCGTTGAAGTATCCTCGCTCTACCGCAGTGTCAGAGATAGCGAATTCACCCTCGCCGATGCGCTTACCCAAGCGCAGGCCATGTTGCCCTCCTTTGCGAGGGATCTTCTCAATGACGTTGATCTGGGCAACCTAGGGGAACTCCAGCAGAGCCTGATGTCCGGTCTTTCGTCGGTCGCCCAAGGCGTTGCGACCGGCGCTTTTGGCGTCGGTCAGGGTGCCCTGCATTTCTTAGTCATTCTCGCGATCATGCTCTATCTCCTGTTCTTCCTGTTCAGGGATGGCAGGTCGCTGGCGACCATGATCAGAAACGCCGTGCCGCTCGATCGGGAGCGCACCGACGACATCGCTGCCAAGTTCGTTTCAGTCGTCAAGGCGACTGTGCGCGGCAATGTATTGATCGCGATCATCCAGGGTGGGCTGGGTGGCATCACCTTCTGGCTGCTTGGCCTCGATGCACCGCTGCTCTGGGGTTTCGTGATGGCGGTGCTGTCGCTCCTGCCGGCAGTCGGCGCCATTCTGGTTTGGGCACCCTTTGCCATCTATCTCGGTTTATCCGGCGAAATGACCAAGGCAGTCATACTCCTGCTTGTAGGCGCATTGGTTATCAGCATGATCGACAACCTGCTGCGTCCATTGCTAGTCGGGCGGGAGACACGCTTGCCGGACTATGTCGTGCTGATCTCGACGATCGGCGGACTGTCGCTGTTCGGCATCAATGGCTTCGTGCTCGGCCCGCTGGTCGCCGCCTTGTTCATTGCCGTCTGGTCGCAATTCACCGATGACCGGCTTGCCACATCGGAAAACTAACCACCGCTGGGATGTTCAGGCGCGCCATGAACAAGCTGCACCTCCGGCGATTTGACCAGCGTCAGATAGCGTTCGAACTGTACGAGGACATCAGCGATGATCTGGTCACGCCCCATACCCATGATGTCATAGCCGCGACTGCCGCTCGAGAAGTAGGTGCGCGCCTCGTAGCGCAGTTCCGGCTTGCCGGCTGCCATTGGCGAAAGCATCGCCAGCGGATGACTGGCAAGAGAAACACCATAGACGAAGTCGCGCACACCTTCGGCGGGGGAGCGCAGGGAAACCGTCCCATCCTCAGCTTTATCGATGGTGGTTGGCCGTCCTCGGGCTGTCAGTTCGTCAGCCACTTGCTTCAACGCAGATTGGACCTGGTTATCGATGAACGCCTGGACCTCTGATTGTCGCGGCGCCCGCAGCATCAGACCGAGCCGCCGCTGCCAGGTCACACCGGCCGCAGGCTGCGCCGGCGCAGGGCCCGCAGCGGAGCGGTGCGCCTGTTGCTGGGCGACATCGGCCCGCATGCCGGTCAGCAGGGACCACAGCAGGGCCAGAATGACGATCACGAAAGGAAGCGCGCTGGCGATGGTGACCGATTGCAAGGCTCCCACCCCGCCCGCGAGAAGCAGAACCGCTGCAACGACACCGGCAAAGGCGCACCAGAACACACGCTGCAGCCTCGTGGTCTCAGTTTCCCCGCCTGCGGCGATAGCATCAACCACCAGCGATCCCGAGTCAGCCGAAGTGACAAAGAAGATGGCGACCAGGATGACGGCGAGCGTCGATGTGACCGCCGGGAATGGCAAGTAAGTGAAGAATTCGAAGAGGCCAACCGACAGGTCATTGGCGATGGCTGTCCCCAGCGCGCCTCCGGCCAAGCCCGCATCGATCGAGATTGCCGTGTTGCCGAAGATCGTCATCCAGATGAAGGTGAAGCCGGCGGGAATGAACAGCACGGCGGTAATGAATTCCCGAACGGTGCGGCCGCGCGATATGCGGGCGATGAACATGCCGACAAAGGGCGACCAGGATATCCACCAGGCCCAATAGAACAGGGTCCAGGCATCGATCCAGGGCGTCGGGTTATAGGCGTAGATGTTGAAGGTTCGCAGCACGATGCTGTCGAAATAGAGGCCGAGATTCTGGACGAAATCGCGGAACAATTCTGCGGTCGGGCCGACCAGCAGAACGAACAGCATCAGACAGATGGCAACCAGCAGGTTGATCTCGGAAAGGATGCGCACGCCCTTGTCGAGCCCGCTCACGACCGAGATTGTCGCCAGGCATGTGACCCCTGCTATGATCAGCAACTGAACGACTGGCGAAACCGGCACGCCGAACAGGAAGTTCAGGCCCGAATTGATCTGGTTCACGCCGACGCCCATGGACGTGGCAAGGCCGAAAATGGTGCCGACGATGGCAAAGATATCGACCACATGGCCAATGGGGCCGTTGATGCGCTCCTTCAGCAGCGGATAGAGCCCGGAGCGGATGGTCAGCGGTAGATTGTAGCGATAGCCGAAATAGGCCAGCGAGAGACCCACCACCGCGTAGATCGCCCAGGCATGAATGCCCCAGTGAAGGAAGGTCACGGACATGGCCTCGCGCACAGCAGCCGCCGAACGCGGCTCGGCGGTCGGCGGCTGCATGTAATGGGTCATGGGCTCGCCCACGCCATAGAACATCAAGCCAATGCCCATGCCGGCGGCGAACAGCATCGCGATCCAGGACACGAAGCTGAAGTCGGGTGTTGAATCGTCCGGGCCGAGCTTGAGATTGCCGAAGCGGCTCATGCAGATCAGCAGCATCGCCACCAGTACGATTCCGACAGCCAGTAGATAGAGCCAGCCGAAATTGGTCAAAATGCCGGACTGCAGACTTCCGAAGATTTCCTCAGCCTGCGCAGGGAAGGCAATCCCGATTGCCAAGAATACCGCAATGATGCCCAGCGATCCGAAGAACACCGGACGGTTGATGACGAATGGCTTGATCAAGATTGTCCCCGAGGTCTGGCTGTGCCGGCGGAGTACCCATCCGATCCGGCGTGATGGCTAAGACGCCAGGTTCAACAAAGTTCCGAGACGTGAAACAGACTCGGGAAGGCAGTCCGCTTTTGGCGAACATCGTATTAGGATTGAACGGCAGGAATGGGGTCGTGTATGGACGGCTCTCCGTTGGCAAGGGATTTTCGGAGCTTTGCCGATGCTGGTTGGTGCGGCCGTGTATCCGACCTATAGGTGCGGCTATCATGTGCCGCTGGCCATAATGCCTTTCGCGCGGTTCAGGTCCCGATCGGAAGCTCGCACTCGAAGTGCACGACCCCACTGGGTTTTCCTGATCCGGCGGTATCAACCGGCTTTGTGCATTAGCTCCTGTCCGCCCTTTCCAACCTCGTCAGCGATTGCTCGCCTTGTCTCTTTCTATTCCTATGCGACGGCCGGCTCCCTATAGCGATCACCGCTGGTCATCAGCGCCCAGACCATCCGGGCGGTTTTGTTCGCCAAGGCAACAGCCGCAACCTTCGTCGTTCGCCGTGCCATCAGTTGCACGAGCCACGGCCTCTTGGTTCCGTTCCGCTCGGCAAACCGGATGACCGCCATAGCCCCGACCACCAGCATTTGGCGCAGGTAGCAATTGCCTGCTTTGGAGATGCTGCCGAGCTTCTCCTTGCCGCCGCTGGAGTTCTGCTTAGGCACCAGCCCGATCCAGGCAGAGAGGCAACGCCCCGATCTGAACGCATGCGGATCGGCGACGGTGGCAACAAACGCACTTGCTAGCAGCGGGCCTACACCTGGGATCTCCATCAACCGACGACCAAGCTCGGTCTCACGTGCGCTCGCACGCACACGGCGATCGTTCTCGAGAATCTGTTCCTTCACGACCCGGAGCTGTGCCTCGAGCATGCGCAGGCAGAGCCGAGCGTCAGCCGGCACCCTTGTGTCGTTCTCGTCATTGACGATGAGGAGCAGTTGCTCGACACCATTGCGCCCAATCGGCGCAACGACCCGAACTCCGCCAAGTGAGACCGCAACGCGTTCGATATCTGCGTGCGCTGGCGATTGAGCATCAACCGCACCCGATGCAACATCATTACGCTTTGCTGCTCGGGCGACTTTATTGGCACGAAGCGCATGGTGGGCCTGGTCACTGCCTCACAGATGGCCTCAGCATCGGCGGCATCGTTCTTCTGCCTCTTCAGATATGGCTTCACGTATTGTGCCGGCAGCAGCCGAACATCATGGCCTCGGGCAGTGAGCTCCCTCGCCCAATAATGCGAGGAACTGCAAGCCTCAATCCCCACCAGGCATCGCGGCAGCTTCTCAAAAAACGCTAACACACGCCCACGGGTAAGCTTCCGCCGGACGACAATCTCGCCCGCAGCATCCACGCCGTGCACTTGAAATACTGACTTCGCGATATCCAGACCAATCGTGGTAACGTTGCCCATTATAGCTCTCCTCAGCTCTAGCCCCGCGATCTTACCGCAGGGGGGAGGAGAGCCGTCCATCGCATCATAAGCAGACGAAACCCAGAGCATAGCTATTCCAAGTTACTCCGGTCCTTCGGTCAAATCGGCCAACCGGGGCATCTGCCGAATGAGTGAGTTAGATCGTCTCAATTCGTTCCAGGTCGCCCAACAGGTAACACCACCTCTCCCACATTCAATTGCCGCTCAGAAAGGTTTAGCACGCGATGGCTGTGCTAAAGAAAATGCACGCCTTCTCTCGCGCTTCGCGCGCAATGGAATATGGGACCGATGAGGTGGCGTGACCCCGATAAGAACCGCGGGCGCCTGCGGCGCGGGTCCCTCAGCTGCGCTTATCGAGGGTGGAGACCATATGGCGGTTCTTATCAGCGTCAACCCGTTGGGCTGGTCCACCCGATTGTCACTGCTTGCGCAGTACTTCCCAGACGGAGCCGCTTACGCGGCGCTCTTTCTTCCTTTAGTCCCCGATGGGGTCACGCGAGTGACCCTGCGGATATGTAACGCCGCGGCATCGCCGGGGTTGTTACTTGTCCGTTCACATGCTCGTCCTCGAAGGGCGAGCATGTGAACTTGCAGCACCCCTAACCGTCGAGCTTAGGCAGTTGGTAGACTGTGGGAGCCAACCTTGGCGGCGTCGACAACAACGCAAAAGCCAACCGGGGCAAGACCGCGGCAATGGTCGCCTTGTGGAAGTGCTGGAGGTCGCGGGCGTCTTTCTGACGCAACCAGTACAGACGGGACCTCGTCTCTCCCGAGAGTACGCGGGCGACATTTGGAAGGTGCACGAGCACGTTGTTGACGAGGTGAGACCAGTTCTTCGCCAAGGCGGAGGCGAGCAAGATGTCGGTCACTTCCTGGATTTCTTCGGCAGCTCCCTCGTCGTACTCGAGCACTTTGTGCAACCACGACAGAACCTGCCATACGCCGTTCCTAAGCATCCAATGCACACCAGATCCTCCCACGCTGTGAGCGACGACTGACAATTCCCTCAGATAGCCATGCTGCTCCTCCCCTGAAGCAACTGCAGATCGGATCGCGGTGAGCTCCTCGCCACACTTTGCGCCAACCTGAGCTTGCAGTGAATTCGCATAGCGCTCGACCCCACCGCGAGCGCGCTCTTCGCGAGTAAGCAGCACGACGTCGGCCGACACCATGGATCGCTGCCAAATGTTAGCGATGCGTCTCGAAGTAGTCAGCTTTGGCAAAAGAGAAAGCTCGACGAGTCGCAACGCGCCAGCCCGCTCGCTATCGCGAAGGCACTGTCCGTCGATCGCGAGGATCCGCCCACCGGCGTTGAAATAGAGATCCTGGAAGCCCTGTTGATCCAGAGCTCCAAGCGCCTCGGCGTCAGTGAGCCAGACGTGGTGGAAGCCCTTCTCTTGGTAATAGCTCTCCCGACGCCCAATAACGTGCTGATAGGCGGTGCGAAGCTGGACATCGAGGGCAAGACGAGCGGCCGAGTGAACCGCAGAAACGTCAGGGCGCGTGGAGCGCCGATCTCCGGGCACAGCCAACTGCTCCACTTCGACATGACTGAAGTCTGGGGCCGCCTCCAAGCATTTCGCCAGAATGAGCTTGAGATGGGCGTGCCGCTCCCCCTCCTGTACGCCGCCGTACTTCGCCCAGTTTGCGTGGCTTGTGCCTTGGTCCCGCAAAGGGCAAGCCACATCGCTGGGCACATGAACGAAAAAGGCCGCGTCTGCACAACCGGGATAGTTGTGATGCGCATGAATCTTCAGCGGCTGACCGCACTGAGGGCAAAAATATGAGTTGCTTCCCACGGCGGCTTTCTTCGCTTCTGCGATGCGCAAGGCAGAAAATCCAGCTTGGGACAGCGGGTCCAAGACGACTGAGGTGGGAAGCAACGTCTCGTTGCCGTATTCATCGCGCTCGATCACCGAAGTGATCGAGCGCTCAACCTTGCGACGTGCGTTGAGGCGAGACTGAAGATGCTGGCCAAGTGTGTTGGCCGCTGGCTTGGCCAGAAGCGGGTTTGCCTTTCGGAACTTGCTCATGGTGCCGGTCCTCAGTTGAACCGGGGACGCGACTTGGTCGCGGCCGCCGCATCGAGGGCTTTGTGGAGCTTGCGGAGGCTCCTGATGCGACCTGCCTCATAAGCCTCGAACAGCGCCGCCGCCAGTTCGGGTTCGAGCCCACGCGTCACAACCTCTTTGGCAACGATCTGCGCCATGGCATCTGCGTCTGGCTGCTCAACCCTGATGATCTTGCACCGGTCGCGCAGGGGCGCGGCGATGCGACTGATATCGTTCGCAAGCAGGATCCAGTTGAGATGGCTGAGATCGATTTCAGCCTGAAGAAAGCTATCCATATGGCGCGACGCGCTCGCCTTCGACAGCAAACCGATCAGGGCCTCGGTGGGAGTGTCACTCCCTCCCCGGGATACATCACGCAGCTTGTCCAGCTCATCAACGATGACCAACAGGTTTGCAACGCGGCTATCAGCCAACGCCCTCAGCAGCTCCGACGGCCGTGAGCTGGAAAACACAGAATCGGCGCTGATCAAAGCGGTGGTCGTGGTCAAAGACGAAGCGTCGAGATAGAGCACCGGCAAATTGGCGAGCTTAGCGTAGCGCTCAATCAGATCGGACTTGCCGCACCCAGGCTCGCCCACAATCAGGATCGGGACGGACTGAAGCCAAAAGGCGCCACGCGACATCGCCAGCAATGCGCTTTCCCGCAGCGCCTCGATTGCCGCTGCCAGATGCGGGGCCCGTTCGAACAAGGTCGCAGCGATCTCATCGATTCCATGCCGCGTGCTTGGCCCGCCCAAAGTGAACGTTTCGGCGAGACGGTACTGGAGCTCACGTGCTTCGCGAGCGTGACGCCGCTCATGACTGTCGCCTCCGGTACCGAACCCATGCTTTTCGGGTTCCGCGCAGAGCTGGATGATTGCAGCGTTGTTGGTCCCGTCCCGGTAGAGACGGGGCTTACCGCGCGGGGGTGTCTGAGCCATCACCTCGAACATGAAGATATCGGCCCGCTTGCTCTCATTGGTCGAAACCACCTCGCGCCGGATCGGTCCGGGCGGTCCAAGGTCGCTCTCATCGACTTCTTCGAACTCGTCGTCAGCCTGAACGATGTCGGGCGGATTATCATTTTCCTTGTCATGGGGCGCGAACAGCTTCTCCTCCGGGAACAGTTCAGGATGAATGCGGGTGATCTTGGAATTGGTCTTCTTAGGGTTCGTCATTTCTCGAACTTTCGCAGGACCGCGCTCGCCGCGGCGCCCTGGGCGCACGGTCGGCAGTCGTTGATGTCTGGTGTGTGTGCAGGCGTCCCGGATGGTGGCGTTACCGCTCCCGGGGACCGAGGCACTTCTCGCTAGATCAGCGGAGCCTCAGCGTGGGTGCCGTTCCCGCAAGGCCAATGATGGCTGCGGGAAACAACAGGCATGCCGAAGAACGGGAAATGGTTGCGGCGAATCTTGTCGCGGCGATAGGTAAGGTTAGCCATGGCGGCTTCTCCTGTATGTGCAGGTTGATAGCCGCCTGGTCAGGCCGTCAGTCCGGGTTCCAGCCGGTCTGGCGGCCGCTTTGTTCATGCGGCCAGTCGATGCTCATCGACGCATTAAAGGTGAGTCCTTGCCGCCGTTCTGTCCAGCATGGTATCGACGGCTTGGTTAACGGCAGAGCGGCGCAGTTGTGATACAAACTGTGCTACAAACTGTGATACAGGCACAATCCGATGGGGCTAAAACCCCTTGAAATCCAGTCTTTTTGGATTCCATTCGATTCCCTTCACCCGCTCCAGCTCTTTCCCTTGATGCCTGGCGCCAAACGCTGTTTGTGTGCAGAGCCCTTATAAAGGGACCGGCTCACCGTCGTAGCTCCAATGCAGGCCGCTTTGTGCCTGCGTCGCGGTTTCGATGACTGCGCGCATGCCGGCGACCGATTCCTTTGGCGTCAGGTCGCCTTCAAAATCGCTCATGCGGGTCTTCACACGACCGGGGCGCAGGGAGAGGCAGGTGGCCCCCCAGTCCTTCCAGTCGATCGACAGATTGCGCCACATCTGCACCAGCGCGGCCTTGGAGGCGCGATAGGCGAACTGACGGGGATTTTTGTAGGTGCTGGAAGCAGCAAGAGTTGAGACTGCGGCCAGGATCTTGCGGTCGCCGAGGCGCAGGTTCGGCTCCAGTAGCGCGGCCAGATGCAGCGGGGCGAAGGTATTGGTGAGCAGGACATGCTCCCACTCTTCGGTGGTCATCTCTTCGGGCGATAGCCCCGCAGCACCACCAACACCAGCGTTGAGAATGACGACGTCGAGCGGCCGACCCTTGAGGCGGGTGGCGATGTCGGCGGCGCTGGCATCGTTCATGGCGTCATAGCGAAATTCGCTGACGTCCATGCCGAGATAGGCAAAATCCTTTGGGGCCAGCGGCGTGCGATTGGCCACGATGACCTGCCAGCCGGCGTCGGCATATTGCTTGGCGAATTCGAGGCCAATGCCGCGATTGGCGCCGGTGATAAAGACTGATGGCATGGTTTTTCCTCCGCTCACCAAGGCACGTTGGTGCCGTCATAGCCGATGATACGGCCCGCATCGGCGAGGGTCAGACCCTCCACGACTTTCTTGAGACCGGCGACGCTGGTCTCGACGGTGATGCCGCGATATTGAGTCATCTCCGTTGCCACCATGCCGGGGCGGATCAGCCCGGTGGTAATGCTCTCGGGCGCCCATTCCAGCGCCAGTGCACGCCAAGAAGCGTTAAGGGCGGTCTTGGAGGCGCGATAGGTATATTGCGTCGCCCAGTCGTTGGCGGTGATCGAACTCATCAGGCTCGACATGGCGAGCGCGATCTTGCGCTCGCTGGCCAGGATATTGGGCTTGAGCGCTGTCGCCAGGGCGAAGGGCGCTATGGTGTTGGTGCGGATGACCTTGAGGAAATCCGCCCGGGTTACTTCGGCTGGCTTGGCCTCGAGGTTGATGGCGATGCCCGCATTGGCGATCAGCACATCCACGGGCCGACCGGCGAGGCTGCTCACCAGGGCCGCTATCGAGGCGCTGTCGGTGGCTTCGAGCGGCAAAACTGTGGTGTTGGGGAAACCGGCAAGCTCAGTAGCGGCAGAGACCTCACGGGCCGTGCCGATGACGGACCAGCCGTCATGCGAGAACTGGCGCGCCAGTTCCAGGCCGATGCCGCGATTGGCACCGGAAATCAGAAGAGTTGGCATTGAAATGTGGCCCAAACAGAAATGGCACATCACTGGTATACCGTACGCAAGGACCTATCAAGTGGCTTGCACAAAAATTGTGTCCGATCCAAGTTTGCTCACATAGAGAGCATTTCGGCCTTGGCAAGTTTGGCGTACGCTTGGTATACCTTTGGCATTGGCATGTTCGGAATGCCACCATCAAGCGATAAAGGCAGCCCCTTCCCATGCTCGCTGTTTCGGAGCCGCCAAACGGCACTACCACCGCCTACCAGCCTGACACCTTGCCCAAGACATTGATTGAACTCAATCATGTCGGCGTGACGTTCCCGACCCGCAGCGGCGCCCCGGTCGTCGCGGTGGACGATTTCTCCCTCAAGATCGACCGCGAGGAAATCGTGTCCCTGGTTGGGCCATCGGGCTGTGGCAAGTCGACAGTGCTGCGCATGCTCGCGGGCCTGCTGAAGCCAACGACAGGCGATGTGTGGATCGGTGGCGACCAGCGCCGGCGCGGGTTCTCGGAAGTTGCCATCGTCTTCCAGCGCGCCACCCTGCTGCCGTGGCTGACCATCATGAAAAACGTGCTCTACCCGGTGCGCGTGCTCAACGGCCGCGCCACAGCCGAGGACAAGGCGCGGGCGCAGGAGCTGCTCGAACTCGTCGGCCTGGCCGACATGGCCGAGCGCATGCCCAATGAACTTTCGGGCGGCATGCAGCAACGCGCCGCGATCGCGCGGAGCCTGATCCTCGATCCCAAAATCCTGCTGATGGACGAACCCTTCGGCGCGCTGGATGCCCTGACCCGGGAAGACCTGCAGCTCGACCTGCTCGACATTCATGCCCGGACGCGGAAGACCATCCTGCTCGTTACCCACTCGATCAACGAGGCCGTACTGCTGTCCGATCGCGTGGCCGTCATGTCGGCCCGCCCCGGCCGCATGCAGGATCTCATCACCATCGACGTGCCCAAGCCGCGCAGCCACGAGAGCGCCGCGCTGCCCGCCTTCATCGAATATTCCAAACGCATCCGCGACGACATCTTTGGCCCCCGCGCCCGCCGGAATTCCGCATCATGACCGCCACGCAACGCCGCATCGTCCTGCCGCTCATCACCTTCGCGCTGTTCATTGCGCTCTGGCAGATCATCTGCTGGGGGCTGAAGGTGCCGATCTACCTGATGCCGTCGCCGATCGACATTTTCAACGGCGGCATGCGGCTGGGGCCGGCACTGTTCAGCAATACGGCCGAGACGCTCACCACCATCCTGTTTGGCTTTACCCTGTCCTGCCTGATCGGCATTCCGCTCGGGGTGATCGTGTCGGTCAACCGGCTGACGTCGGAAGCGATCTATCCGCTGATCGTCTTTCTCAATGCCATCCCCATCGTCGCCATTGCGCCGATCCTTGTCGTCATCTTCGGCACCGACATGACGGCACGACTGATCATCGTCACGCTGATTGCCTTCTTCCCCATCATGGTAGCGACAGCGAGCGGCATTCTGGATACGCCCGATGAAATGCTGGATCTGGCACGGGTCGCCGGCGCCTCGCCGCTGACGGAAATCCTGACCGTACGGCTGCCGCACGCGGTTGCCTTCATCTTTGGCGGCTTGCGCATCGGCGTCACGGTTGCCGTGGTGGGCGCCGTGGTGGCGGAGTTCGTCAATGCCAACAAGGGGCTGGGTTTTCTTGTCACCTCGTCGACGGCGCAGTTTGCCATCCCTACGGCCATGGCCTGCGTGGTGATGCTCGCCCTGATCAGCGTACTGCTCTACGAAGGCGTCAATGTCGTGCACCGCACCTTCTTCGGCTGGTCGCTGCGCCAGGATGCCGGCAGCCACTGAGCCACAAGACTGCCAAAGAAAAAGGGGCGACCACTGCGGTCGCCCCTTTTGCATGTCAACGCCGCCTAGTTGCGAACGTTGAGTTCCTGATCGACCAGGGACACCCAATAGGCAGAACCCAGGGTCAGCGCCTCGTCGTTGAAGTCGTAGCCCGGCATATGGTTGTTCTTCCACTTGGTGGGGTCGTCACCATTGCCCATCATGACATTGCAGCCCGGCCGCTTGAGCAGCATGAAGGCGAAATCGTCGCCCGCATTGATCGGCGGATTGTTGCCATCGACATTGTCGGCACCGACCAGTGCGGATGCCGCCGCAACGGCCACGGCGGTTTCCTCGGCAGTATTGATCAGTGCCGGGTAGCCGCGCTGGTAGTCGACATCAGCAGTGCACAGGCTCATGGCCGCGCAGGCATGAGCAATCTCGGTGAAGCGCTTTTCGACCAGGTCACGAACCTCGGGACGGTGCGAGCGGGTCGAGCCCTCGACCACGATCTCGGCCGGCATGACATTGTGGCTCGAACCGGCCTGGATGATACCGATGCTGAGCACGGCCGAGTCGATGGCCGCAATATTGCGCGACACGATGGTCTGCAGGCCAAGGATGAACTGCGCCAGCGCGATGGTGGCGTCGGTTGACTTTTCCGGCGCGCCGCCATGCCCACCCGTACCCTTGAAGGTGACCCGCCAGGTATCGGTGGCTGCCAGTTGCGGGCCGACCTTGGTGACAAACTTGCCGACCGGCAGACCGGGCTTGTTATGCAGCGAATAGACCGAGTCGCAGGGGAATTGCTCGAACAGGCCGTCGTCGATCATGGCTTGAGCACCAGCACCCCCCTCCTCCGCCGGTTGGAAAATGCAATGCACTGTGCCGGCGAAATCTGGATTGTTGTGCATGTAGCGCGCAGCGCCCAGCAGCATGGCCGTATGCCCGTCATGGCCGCAGCCATGCATCTTGCCCGGAATCTTGGAGGCGTGGGCGAAGGTGTTGGTTTCGGTCATATTGAGCGCATCCATATCGGCGCGTAGGCCGAGGGCGCGCTGGCCGGGACGATTGCCCTTGATGGAAGCGACGATGCCAGTCTGGCCAAGGCCGCGGACGAAGGGAATGCCCCATTCGGTGAGCTTGTCGGCCACCACGCCCGAGGTGCGGACCTCTTCGTAGCAGGTCTCGGGGTACATGTGCAGATCGTGCCGGATGGCGATCATCTCTGCCTCATGCGCCTTGAGCGCCGTCATTACCTTTTCAACATCCATCATCAAAACCTTCTAACAGCCCTTCAACAACGCACGAATTTTGGGCAACATGACATAGTGCCCAAAAATCCGCTAGACGATACACCTACGGTATTCTATTGGTATGCCAGTTGCAACGAGAAGGCGACTGGAAGGGAACCGAATATGAATTCGATGGTGAAAGCGGCCTGGCGTCTGGGAGCCCTCGCTCTGGTGTTGCAGGCCGGAACCGCAATTGCGGCAGACGACGTGGCATTCCAGCTGGACTGGACCCCGGGCGGCATTTCCGCCGCCTATTATCTTGGTGCGGAGAAGGGTTGCTTCACCGATCAGGACATCAATGTCACGATTTCGCGGGGCTATGGTGCAGCTGACGCCGTTACCAAAGTCGCGACTGGCGTTGCCGATTTCTCGGTCACCGATCTGGGCGTCATCATTGGCGCGATTGGCGAAACGCAGGCACCGGTCAAGTCGATCATGCCGGTGGTTTCCCTGTCGCCATTGGCCATTGCCGTACTGGACGACAGCCCGATCCAGACCATGAATGACCTCGAAGGGCGCAAGCTGGGCTCATCGGTCGGCAATGCCGCGCTCGAATATGTGCCTTATGGCATGGAACTGGCGGGCGCCGATTATGCCAAGGTCGAAGAGGTGCTGACGGACGGTTCAGCATTGAACGGCCTGCTGCTTGGCCGGCAGATCGACGCCCTGGCCAGCTACATCACGTCCGCCGTGCAGATCCAGTCGCTTGCCGCGCAGAACGGCATGAGCGTCCGCACGGTTTTCTACGGCGACCAGCTCGACATCTACAATGCTTCGGTCTTCACCTCGAACGAGATGATCGCCTCCAATCCGGACTTGGTCAGCCGCTTCAAGAAGGCCGTGCAGTGTTCCTATGAAGCCTCGGTGGCCGACCCCGCTGCCGCGGTGGACGCCATCGTCGCCGGCGTCGAAGGCATGATCCGCGAGACCCAGACGGAGTCGGTGCCTTTTGCCATGGACTTCTCATTCGGCCCCGACAATGCGGTCTTTGCCGCCAACGGCTTCAATTGGGACGCGGATCGCGTGCAGCACAATATCGAGGTCGTCGGCAAGGTGCATGACAAGACCTATGACCTGACCGCGGACGACGTCGTCTATACCCCGGCAGAATAGCCTTTCCTGCCCGGCGACGCCCTTGTGTCGCCGGGCTTTTCTTTTCCAGCGAGTTTCCCATGACCTTGATCACGTCGGAGAGCAAGGGCGTCTTCGTCATTGCCGTCACCCCCTTCAACGAGGATGGCGGCATCGACAGCGCCAGCATCGACAGCGTCACCGACTTCTATTTTGAAAAGGGCGGCGATGGCCTGACCATTCTGGGCATGATGGGCGAAGCACCCAAGCTCACCCAGGCCGAAGCGCTGGCCGTGACCCGGCAGACATTGGCGCGTTCGGGCGACAAGCCCGTCGTCGTGGGCGTCTCCGCGCCAGGCCTGGCCGCCATCGAAGAATTGACCAAGGCCGTCATGGACATGGGCGCTGCGGGCGTCATGGTGGCGCCGCCACCGGCGCTGCGCACCAATGAACAGATCATTACCTATTACCAGCAGGTGGCAGAAACGCTTGGCCCTGACGTGCCGATCGTGCTGCAGGATTTCCCGCTCTCCACTACCGTTCAGATGAGCATTCCGGCGCTGGGCAAGATCATCGAGAGCTGCCCGAGCGTGGTCATGCTCAAGCATGAGGACTGGCCGGGCCTCGCCAAGATCACTGCACTGCGCAAGGCGGAAGCTGAAGGCCGCCGTCGCATTTCCATCCTCTGCGGCAATGGCGGCATTTTCCTGCCGGAGGAAATGCTGCGCGGCGCCGACGGCGCGATGACCGGTTTTGGCTATCCCGAGATGATGGTCGATGTCTGCCGCCTCACATCAGAGGGTAATGCCGACCGCGCCCGGGATCTGTTCGACGCCTACCTGCCGCTGGTGCGCTATGAGCAGCAGCCCGGCGTGGGCCTCGGCGCCCGCAAGCATGTGCTGGCCAAGCGCGGCGCCATCCGGACATCCACGCAGCGCCGTCCCGGCGCCCCCCTGCCCGCCGATGCCATTGCCGAACTCGATATCCTGATTGCCCGCCTCGAAAAGCGCCTCGCCGAACTGGGCTAGACGAAACATCGTCATCCCAGGCCAAGCCGGCTCCGCACTCAGAAGCCGGCCTTTGCTTTGCGCTATTTTGCCTTGGAGTAGCCGTCGAGCGCGCGTGAGGGGAGCATGCTGAGGGCCAACAGGCACACCGCCAGAAGTCCGGAGGCGACAAGCGAAATGGTCCACATCGGGATGCCGGGGTCCACCACACCTTCCGCACGCGTCAGGCCCGACGCCACAGCGACCGCACCCACGGTCGCCACGCCGATCGTACCGCCCATGGCGCGCATAAAACCCAGCACGCCGATGGCCGCGCCCATGCGACTGGAGCCGGCGGCATTCTGGGTGGCGAGGGTGAAAATCGGATAGGCCGAGCCGATGCCCAGACCCAGTGCCACGCTGGCGATCTCCACGCCGACCAGCGTCGGCGACCACGCCAGAACGGCCGTCAGGGCCAGCGCGCCGCAGAGCGCCAAGGCGGCAGCACCGACCACCAGAGGCTTGTAGTGCGGGTTGAGCCGCAGCAGTTGCGGCGGCACATAGGCGCCCGACATGATGCCGCAGAGCAAGCCAAGGATGGCAAAGCCGGCCTGGCTGGCGGAGAGGTCGAAGGCCTGCTGGTAGTAGAGCGGCAGATAGACGGCCATGCCCAGATTGCTGCCCTGGCAGCAGAGCAGGCCGAGCGCGCAGAGCAGGATGGTCCTGTCAGTCAGTATATGCAGCGGCACGAGAGGCGCACTGGCCCGCAGCATGCGCCAGGCAAAGCCGGCCCAGAACAGCAGGGCCAGCGCTGCCAGCAACAGCGGATGCAGCAGGGCTGCAGTTTCCGTGCCTGTCACGGCATTCAGCCAGAGCACGCTGCTCACCGTGCCGCCGATCAGCAGCAGGGCGCCGGGGAAGTCGATGGAGCGCTGGCTGTGACGGTCGGGCTCGGGTTCGAACAGGAGAACGACCGCGATAATCACCAGGATGGCGATCGGGACGTTGATCCAGAAAATAGCGGTCCAATGCACGTAGTCGGACAGGAAGCCACCCGCCACAGGGCCAAAGATGCTGGCCACGGCATAGATGGTGGAAATATAGGCGCTGTAGGCCGCTCGGCGATACATCGGCACCTTGTCGGCGATGACGACGAAGGGCAGCGAGGTCAGCCCACCTGCCCCGATACCCTGGACGACCCGTGCCGCGACCAGCATGGGGAGGCTATTGGCAAGAGCCGAAAGGATGGAGCCAGCAAGAAACAGCCCGACACAGGCGAATAGCGCGACGCGGCGTCCGCGCAGGTCGGCGATGGCACCCAGGATTGGCGAAGCAGCAGTGGCTGAAAGCAGATAGGCCGTGGCAACCCAGGGCAGCAATGCGCCACCGCCCAGATCGGCGGTGATCTTGCCCATGGCCGGACCGACGATGGTCTGCTCCAGCGCGGCCATGAACAGCGCCAGCATGACCGCGCCAATGACGAGCCGCTCCTTTCGCGTGGCAGCTGCAGCCGTCGCGTCGACAGGCGAAGTCGTCATGGCAAAACTCTGAAAAAGGCCGGCCTCAGCTGGGGCGGCGACCGAGAATGAAATCGATGATGGCTTCGCGGACATTGTCGAGATGCTGCGCCATCAGACGCCGCGACAGTTCAGGATGGTCGCCCATGACCGCATTGATCAACCCCTTGTGCTCGCCGGCCCCGACAAGAAGCCGATGCGGCAGACGCGACGTATTGAAGATATGGGTGCGCCGCCGCAGGTCGCGGATCGAGGCGGCAACCATGGGATTGCCGGCGGCGTCGGCAATGCTGGAATGGACCAGATCGTCCACCGCCCAATGCTGGGCGGGTGTAATCCGGGGCAGATGCACCAACTCCTCGATCGCCTCGGCAATCGAATTGGCAATCAGGGGATCGAATTTGCCGGTAGCGCGGGCGGCCGTTTCCACTTCCAGGATGCGACGCATGTCGAGCAGGCTGATGTAACTTTCCACGCTGACATCGGCGACAAACAACATGCGACCGTGTCGGCGGGAGACCAGCGATTCCACTTCCAGCCGGGCCAGTGCCTCACGAACCGGCGTACGGGAGATGGATAGCATCTCGGCCAGCCGACGTTCCTGCAGCACCGCCCCAGCCGGCAAGTGACCGGCCAGCATCAGGTCGAGGATCTGGTTGTAGGCAAATTCGCTGAGGCTCGGCTCGGCAACAGCGGCGACCGGACTTCTATCTAATAGCTCCGGGGAGTCCATAAAGGTCATTTCGCGCCCTCTCGTGTATCGCTGGTAGACCGTTGATATACCTCCTGTCAACGCAGGCAGGCAATAGTTGATTGCACTTGTCATATTTAGTGAGACAACTAGCCCACTGAAGCCTTGACCTTGTCCGTGTGCCGTTGGTATGCCATTGGAACACCTTATGTGGATTTTGGTCTGGAGATGGCAATGGCGATTACACCGTGGCGGGCAACATGCGTGCAGATGGACAGCAAGGTGGCGAGCAACGCCACGAACAAGGCGGAGGCCTGGGCGATCATCGACGCCAATCTGGCCAATGCCATTCCCAAGATCGAAGAGGCTTGCAGCGGAGAAAATCCACCCAAGCTGATCGTGCTGCCAGAGTTTGCCTTCCAGGGCCCGCCGCGCGCGACTCCCGTCAGCGAATGGATCGAGAAGGCCTGCACCACCATTCCCGGACCGATCACCGATCGCCTGGCGGATGTGGCGCGCAAGTTCGGTATCTACATTGCCGGCAATCACTTCGAGGTCGACCCGAAGTGGCCAGATCGCTACTTCAACTCGTCCTTCCTGCTCGACCCCAAGGGCGAAGTGATCTTGCGCTATCGTCGCATCAACACCGCGAGCTGGACCTCCCCGCATGACATCATAGAGGAATATCGCGAGACCTACGGCGAAGACGGCATCTTTCCGGTTGTCGACACCGAGTTGGGGCGCCTCGCCATCTATCCCTGCGGCGAAGTGCTGGTGCCCGAACTTAGCCGCGTACTGATGCTGCGCGGCGCAGAGGTGATCATCCACCCGTCGAACGAGCCGGCCAATGCCCGCGCCAACGCCGCCAAGATCTGCCGGGCCGCCGAGAACATGGTCTATCTGATCAGCGCCAATATTTCCGGCGCCATCGGCTTCTCCGACACCGAACGCGGCGGTCATTCGCAGATCGTCGATTTCAACGGCAATTACCTGGCCTTCGAAGAGGGCGATCAGGAGACGGTGGCCTGCTCGGCGATCATCGACATTGATGCCCTGCAGAAGGCCCGCCGCGACACGAACATGGGCAATGGCCTGATGCGCACCCGTTTCGAGATGTATCGCGAATACTACGCAACGGCCGATCTCTACCCGGCCAACCAGCTGGCAGACAAAGCCTTCGAGACCTATGCCGAACTGACGCCCGTACAGGAAAAGGCACTGGCCAACATGACCAAGGCGGGCGTGCTGCGCGCCTGAGGCTTTCACTACCAACCTATTGGAGCGGAGGCCGAAAGGCCTCCCGCTTTGTTTTTGGCTGTCTGCGCGTGGTCAGCATTTTTGTTAGGCGAGACAGGCAGCCGCAACGCCTGCACTAGAATTTGACGAGACATATCAATTCCTTGCAGACGGATATCACAACCACACCACTGATTCAGATTTCATCCTTTTGCCCACGATTTGATCAGCCAACACGTGATGCCCAATCTCGGCGCAACGCGGTTGACATGTGATATTCCGTTGGCATACCGTCCGAATGCCATACGGAGAAGTGGCGACAACGGGGAACATCATGAGACAGAATTTGACGCGCGCCGTGCTGCCGATCCTGGGATCCGCGCTCATGGCCACCGCCAGCCTGACGCCGGCCTTCGCCCAGGATTTGAAGCCGGTCAGCCTGCGCCTGGCCTGGATCGCAGGCGGCGTGGACGCACCGATCTTTATGGCAGATGCCAAGGGCTATTTCGCTGAAGCCGGCCTCGACGTGGACATCGTTGACGGCAACGGCTCCACCGGCACGATCCAGGCCATCGGCAGCGGCGACTTCGATATTGGCATTGCCGGCCTCGGTGTGCTGGCGCAGGCCCAGCAGCAGACCGGCGCGGACTCCATGATCGTGGTCGCAGGTCTGGTGCAGAAGGACCCGACTTCGATCATCAGCCTCGAAGGCTCGGGCATCACCACGCCCAAGGATATCGAAGGCAAGCGACTGGGCACGGACGCCGGCAATTTCGAGGACGGCATGATCCGCGCCTTCGCAGCCGCCAATGACGTCGACATGGACACTGTGGAAGTCATCATCATCAATGGTGGCGGTGACCGTGTTGCCTTGCTCAATGGCGATGTGGACTTCATCAATGGCTGGGCTAATCCCGACGGCGACAAGGTCGCCGCGATGAAGCCGATCGACCCGCCGCTGCTGTTCGCCGACTATGGCGTCAACATTCTGGGCTCCAGCGTCATCGTCAGCAAGGACTACCTTGCCGAAAATCCCGACGTGGTGCGCGGCTTCCTCGCTGCCCTGCAGAAGGGCGAGGCTGAGGCCAAGGCCAATCCCGAAGAAGCTCTCGCCGTAATGATGGAAGCCCGTCCGGACTCCGACGAGGAGCAGATCGAGCTCGAACTGCGCGTCATGCCGCCCTATGCCCATACCGCTGCGTCCGAGGGCAAGCCTTATGGCTGGATCGCCGAAGCCGACATCCTGCAGACCATTTCGCTGCTCGAGGACTATAGCGAAATGCCGGTGGGCCTGACACCTGCCGATATCTATGACGGCAGTTTCCTGCCCGCCGAATAGTCAATCGTTTCGGGGGCGATGCCGGCAGGCCGGCGTCGCCCTCTGCTTTATCGGGGCCACTGCCCCCACAGGACCATTCATGCATCTCGGACTTAACGACAGGCACGCCCTTGTTCTCGGAGCCAGCCAAGGCCTTGGCCTGGCCAGTGCCCAGGCCCTTCTGGCAGAGGGCGCCCGTGTCACCATCAGTGGCCGGTCGCCAAAGCGGCTCGAAGCCGCGCGCGCCGCATTGCCCGCCGAACAGCAGGAACGCTGCTTCATCGCCGTGGCCGATCTCGCCGACCCCGGTGCAGCGGCAGCCATTTCCAGCACGGCCCAGGAACTCGGCGGCGCCGTCGATATTCTCGTCAACAATACCGGCGGCCCACCGCCCGGTGCGCCCAGCACGATCACGACTGAGGCCATGGCCATCCATTTTGCCGCCATGGTGCAGCCGGTCGTGGCGCTGAGCCTTGACCTTGTGGCGTCGATGCGCGCTCAGGGCTGGGGTCGCATCATCACCATCGCCTCGAGCGGCGTGGTGCAGCCCATCCCGCATCTGCCAATCTCCAACGCGCTGCGCTCGACCCTTGTCGGTTTCATGAAGAGCCTCGCCGGCGAAGTTGCAGTGGACGGCGTCACGGTCAACATGGTGCTGCCCGGACGCATCGCCACCGGACGCACCCAGTCGATCGACACCGCACAGGCCAGCAAATCCGGCAGGGATATTGCCGATATCGCCAAGGCATCCGCCGCCACCATTCCGGCCGGCCGCTATGGCACGCCCGAAGAGTTTGCCGCCGTCGTCGCCTTCCTTGCCAGCGCCCCCGCGAGCTATGTCACCGGCAGCTTGGTGCGCGTGGACGGCGGCGCGATCCGTTCGATCTGATCAGGAGAGGTGGCCGAAGGGCTGCCAGCACCCATGAACGCCATGCCATCCGCCGAAAGCATGCAAAGCACCCCCGAAAAGCACATTTCGATCTCGGGCGTGTCCAAATCCTTCACCACGCGCAGCGGCAAGGTCCAGGCGCTGCAGGAGATCGATCTCACCATCAAGAAGGGTGAATTCGTATCGGTGCTCGGCCCGTCCGGCTGCGGCAAGAGCACGCTGATGATGCTGCTGTCGGGGCTAGATACGGTCACCAAGGGCCGGATCACCGTAGGCAAGAAGGATATTTTCGGACCCAATCCCGATGCCGGCGTGGTGTTCCAGCAGGACGTGCTGCTCGAATGGCGCAGCGCGCTGCAGAACATCCTGATCCAGGCCGAGATCCGCAAGTCGGACATGGGCGAAGCGACAGAGCGTGCCCGGCAGCTGCTCAAGATGGTGTCGCTGCAGGATTTCGAGGGTGCCTATCCCAAGGAGCTCTCGGGCGGCATGCGTCAGCGCGTCTCGATCTGCCGCGCACTGCTGCACAAACCGCCGCTGCTGCTGATGGACGAACCTTTCGGCGCTCTCGATGCCATGACGCGCGACCAGTTGCAGATCGACCTGCTGCGGCTCTGCGCTGAATCGGACATGACGGTCTTTTTCATCACCCATTCGATCGCCGAAGCGATCTTTCTCAGCGACCGCGTGGTGGTGATGTCGCCACGCCCCGGCCGGATCGAGCGCATCATCGATATCGACCTGCCGCGCCCCCGGCGTCTCGCCATGCGCGAGGACAAGAGATTCAACGAATATACGCGTGAACTGACCGATATCTTCAAGGGTCTCGGCGTGTTCCGGGAGGAGTATTGATATGGCTGTTGTCGCTGACGAACCCATCGCGGAAACCCGCCCCAATCCCGCGCTGCGCGCCCTCGGCTGGATCTCGCCCTCGGCCTGGAGCCTGTTGATCATCGTCGTGCTTTGGGAACTGGTGGTCCGCATCGGCAATGTGCCGGAGTTCATGCTGCCTGCCCCCAGCGTCATCGGCCAGGAGTTCATCGACTATGGCCACAGGCTGCTGCCCAATGCCGGCGTGACGCTGTTCGAAGTGCTGCTCGGCTTTGCGCTGTCAGTGCTGATCAGCATCCCGCTGGCCGTGCTCATCGTCTACAACAAGGTGATCGAGCGCACGATCTACCCGCTGATCGTCTCCAGCCAGACCGTGCCCATGGTCGCCGTGGCGCCACTGCTGCTGACTTGGTTCGGCTATGGCATGGCACCCAAGATCGTCATCGTGATCCTCCAGACCTTCTTCCCCATCGTGGTCAATACGGTGATGGGGCTCAATTCGGCGTCGCGCGAGATGATCTATCTGGCCAAGTCGATGGGCGCGTCGAACTGGCAGATCTTCTGGAAGTTTCGCCTTCCCCAGGCCCTACCCTCGATTTTTGCTGGCCTCAAGCTTGCCACCGCCATGTCGGTGATCGGCGCGATCGTCGCCGAATTCGTCGGCGCCAACGCCGGTCTGGGCTATGTGATCCTGGTGGCCGGCGCGAGCTTCAACATCTCCCGGCAGTTTGCGGCGATCATCCTCATCGTCGTCATCGGCATCGCCTTCTTCGCCATACTCGAGCAGATCGAACGCCTCGCCATGCCCTGGCGCCGTATCGCGCGCTGAAGGCGACAGAGCGTGATGTAACCAGGCACGGCGCTCTACAGGGCGCCGTGCTTCCTCAGGTTTCGACCCCAATGCCGCCGGTCTTTTGTCGACCCTATTTCGGCCAATCAAAAGCAGATTTCGACAGCCTGAAAGCTGCCATTAAGTGGTCGCGGATTGGCCTATCAAGTGGACATCACGGTAGCCTAAAACGCTTCGGCCAGTTGCTGGGCGCACATCGGCCAACTCCTCCTGGGCAAAGAAACAGGTTGGCGAGGGCCAGTAGCGGAGCCTTCACAGGTGCTGCTCCTGGCGGGATATACGGCGCACCTGCCTGCATTGAGTCGATGCAGAGACTTCGCGGGCTCTAACGTGGCCACGCCTAGACGCTCCATTTGCGCCTCAGTGCAGCGACGGCTTGTACAAAGCTGCTCTTTGATCGGCCGTCTACTGGAGCTCTATGTTGGCGACGGCAACGGGGTCGAATTGCCTTGCACGCCGGCTCCCCGGTTACCAATAGGCATCCCTGCTATTTTACCACCAGGGTGATCGACGAAAAGAAGGGCGCTTCGTCTCTCACCATCTATGGCGCCTATCCCGCCAGCCCGGAAACTCTTACAAGGTATAGGTTGTCGTGCCACCGCGAAACACGAAGCCAAGCCTCTGCTGCTACTCCAAAACGAGATGACCCGCCCCTATGTCTCGATAGGTGGCCGGTGGTGCTACGTAGGTATGGGCATGTACAACGCCGGCAGTCGTGCCCTCGAGTGGTGCGACAGCTGGGCGTTTGCTTGTAGGGTCTGGGATCGGGACCGCGGCCATTAGTCGTTGGGTGTAGGCGTGCTGAGGATTTTCGAAGATCTGCGCCCGCGTCCCGGATTCAACGAAGCGGCCGCGGTACATAACCGCCACACGGTGGCTGATCTGCTCGACCACCGCCATGTCATGCGAGATGAACAGCAGGGCAATACCGGTTTCGTTCTGGATATCCTGCAGCAGGTCGAGCACCTGCGCCTGCACGGAGACGTCCAAAGCTGAAACGCTTTCGTCGGCGACGATGATCTTCGGCGATAGGGAGAGGGCCCGGGCAATGCAGATGCGCTGGCGCTGTCCGCCGGAGAATTCATGCGGATAGCGCGCTGCGGCCTCTGGTGGCAGGCCGACCCGTTTGAAGAGATATTCGACGCGATCGGTCAAGGCGCTACCGGTCGCAAGGCCATGGATTTTCAGCGGTTCGGCCACCAGGTCCCCGACGCGCATGCGCGGGTCCAGCGAGGCATAAGGATCCTGGAAGATCATCTGGATGTCACGACGGATCGGCTTCATCAGCGCCGGAGTGAGTCCGGCGATGTGATGGCCATTGACCCTGATGTCACCCGTGAAGGGGACAAGGTTCAGCAGGGCCCGGCCCGTCGTCGACTTGCCGCAGCCGCTTTCGCCCACGAGCGCCAGGGTCTCACCGGCGTAAAGGCTGAATGACAGGCCTTCCACGGCGTGGACGCGGCGCTTGTCGCGCTGCAGCCAGCCACCGCCGATAGTATAGCGAACACTGAGATTGTCGACTTCGACCACGGCGCAGCGCGGTTTTACCGGTTCGGTCGCGCGGCGCGGCAGGGTGGTGCCGGCCATGGCGCCGAGGCGCGGCACCGCATCGAGCAGCGTCCGCGTGTATGGTGCGGCAGGCGCGGCAAAGATCTGCCTGACCGGGGCGGCTTCGACCTGCCGACCATCCTTGAGCACAAGGACGGTATCGGCCATTTCGGCGACCACACCCATGTCATGGGTGATCAGGATCACCGCGGTGCCGGTCTCCTGCTGTAGCTCGCGGATCAGTCCAAGGATCTGAGCCTGTACCGTCACGTCCAATGCTGTTGTCGGTTCGTCGGCGATCAATATGTCGGGCTTCTGGCTCAGGGCGATGGCAATCATCACCCTCTGGCGCATGCCACCCGATAGCTCGTGGGGAAATTGGGCCAGTCGGCGCGCGGCCTCGGGGATGCACACCTGGTCGAGCAGCGCCAGGGCGCGGGCTTTTGTATCGGCAGACGACAGACTCGCATGGGCCCCGATGGCTTCGGTCAATTGCCGCCCGATGGTCAGCACCGGATTGAGCGAGGTCATCGGCTCCTGGAAAATCATGCCGATCTCGCGCCCACGAACGCCGCGCAAGCCCTCGGCCGAGAGCGAGAACAGGTCCCTGTCCTTGAACAGGGCAGAGCCGCCTGCTAGGCGCGCCATCGGACGCGGCAGAAGGCCCATCAACGACAGGGCGGTCATCGATTTGCCCGACCCGGATTCGCCGGCAATGCAGAGCGTCTTGCCGCGTTCGAGGCTGAAGCTCAGCCCGTCGACGACCCGACGCGGACCGGTGGGTGTCGCAACCTCGGTGACGAGGTCGCGCACATCCAGCAATGGAGCGGTCGGGTTCACTCGAAGACGATCCTGGGGAAGTAGAAGCTGACGACCCAGTTGGGCATGTCGACGACTTCGGAAATGCGCAGGTCGCCACAGACCGAGCAGAGCATATAGGCCTCGTCGGCGGAAAGGCCGTATAGCTTGCCCAGAAGGTCGATCATGCCCGAAACCGCATCGCGGGCTCCGGTCATCAGGTCCGGCCCGATGCCCGTTGTCACTTCATAGCCCTTGGCATCGAGATGATTGGTCACCGGGCCCGAGGTTGTGAAGCGCGGCATCTTGAGATTTGCCCCCTTCACCAGATCGAACTTGAGTGTGACGTTCATCTGGCTTTCCATGGCCGTGCCGCAGACTTCGCCATCGCCCTGTGCCGCGTGGGTATCTCCCACCGAGAACAGCGCACCATCGACCTCGACGGGCAGATAGAGCACCGTACCAGCCGTCAGGTCGCGGATGTCGAGATTGCCGCCGACGCGCCGTGGCGGCACCACGGAGTGGCGGCCCGGTTCGGCCGGAGCGACGCCGATCTCGCCGCAGAAGGGCTTGAGCGGCACCTTGCCGTTTTTCGAGAAGGCGGCCGGCGACATGGTCGTCTTGTCATAGGACCATAGTGTCAGCGCGGGGTCCTTGAACTGGTCCGCCAGCAGGCCGAAGCCCGGGATATTGGCAGTCCAGCCAAAGCCGGACGGCTCGAAGGCCTCGAAGGTGATCTTGAGGGCATCGCCAGGCTGTGCCCCTTCGATGAAGATGGGGCCGGTGACCGGGTTGACCTTGGTGAAATCCAGCGTTCCCACGTCGGCGGCGGTGCTGCCGGGCTTGAAGTGTCCGGCGGCGCTGTCGAGGCATTCGAAATAGACGGTGGAGCCCGGCGACACCCGCTCGACGGGCGGGATCGAATGATCCCACCCGTGATTGTGGTGGATGGCGTGGATCGTGTAGTCGCAGTTACTGCACATCTTTATCGAACACGTAATCGTAGTTGACGGGAATATGGACCGGGTCGACGAAGATGGCGTCAGGGCCACCCAGGCGCGCCGACTTCATGGTGAAGCGCTGTTCGTTGAACACCGGCACCCAGGGTGCGTCTTCCATGACGGCGGTATAGACGTCGCTCCACATTGCGTAACGCTCTTCGGCGCGGGCGGGATCGGCCAGCGAGTCAGCTGCCGTCGCCTTGGCGTCGAGCTCTTCGTTGCAGTATTTCGACCAGTTCCAGCCACCGTCACCGGCGCCGGCGCAGCCCAGGATCGGACCGTAGAAGTTGGACGGATCGGGGAAGTCCGCGATCCAGGCCATGCCGCCGGACCAGATCATGGGGGCCGTGCCGGCGCCACCGGCCTCGATCACATTGGCCTGGGCCAGTGACAGCAGGTCAGCGGTAATGCCGACGGCGGCGAGATCCTGCTGGATAGCCTGGGCAATGCGCGGATTGGGGTCGACGTTATAGACATAGAGCTCGGTGCTGAAGCCATCGGCGAGGCCAGCTTCGGCCAGCAGCGCCTTGGCGCCCTCGACGTCATAGGCATAGCCCTCATAGCCTTCAGTATAGCCGGGCATGGAAGGCGGCAGCGGCTGGTTGGCGATGACCGCGCGATTGTTGATGATGCGGGTGATGCGATCCTTGTTGATGGCCATGTTGATGGCCTTGCGCACGTCGGGATTGTCGAGCGGGGGCGTCGTCACGTTGAGCGTGATGTAGCCGGTGTGCAGCTGGCCCCCCTCGATGATCATGTCGGCGTAGTCCGGGCTGTCCTTGACCTCGAGGAACTGCGCCGGCGGGATGCCGTCACCCAGGATATCGACCTCGCCATTCTGCAAGCGCAGCAGGGCCACGGTGGGTTCCTGGCCGATCTCGAAGACGATCTCGTCCATCTTGGGGACGCCGGCCTTCCAGTAGTCCGGGTTGCGGGCAAAGACCAGTCGCTGGCCCAGCGTCCACTCGCCCAGCGAGAAGGCGCCAGTGCCCACGGGATGCTTGCCGAAATCGGCGCCGAATTCGTCCACTGCTTCCTTGGGCACGACCGAGGAGAAGTTGAGCGCCACGACATGGAGGAATGTCGCATCCGGGCGCGTCAGCTTGATCTCGACCGTCAGCGGATCGACGACAGTGACGCCCGAGAGGCCGGTCGCCGAGCCATCGGTGGCGGCATCATAGCCCTCGATCGAGGCAAAGAAGCCGGCGCCGGGGCTCTGGGTTGCCGGATCGGTGACGCGGTCGAGCGAATATTTGACGTCTTCCGCCGTCATCTCGCGGCCATTGTGGAATTTGACGCCGGGGCGGAGCTTGAACACATAGGTCAGCCCGTCTTCCGAGATGGTGTAGCTTTCGGCAAGGTCGGTGGTCAGCGTCGCCGTGCCGGGCTCATATTCCATCAGGCTGTCGAACAGCGACTTGATCATCGACCAGTTCTGCCAGTCGTAGCCGATGGCCGGATCAAGGGTGGCGACGTCGTCCTTGTAGGTGACGATCATCGAGCCACCCTGTTTTTCGTCCTGGGCGAAGGCGGGTGAGGCGATTGCCAGTACGGCAAGGGCCACACCGGATAGCAGCAGTTTGCGCATGAATTGTCTCTCCTGTTGAATGTGTCAGCGCAGCTTGATGCGCGGATCGATGAGGGGGGCGACGAGGTCGGCGATGAGATTGCCGATAACGATGGCGCAGGCCGAAATCAGCGTGACGCCCATGATGATGGGAATGTCGACGCGCTGGATGGCCTGCCAGGCCAGCTGGCCGATGCCAGGCCAGCCGAAGACGCTTTCCACCACCACGATGCCGCTCATGAACATGCCGATATCGATGCCGATCATGGCGACGATGGGCAGGATGGCGTTGGGAATGGCGTGGCGGAACAGGATGATGCGACCGCGCAGGCCCTTGGACTGGGCCGTGCGGATATAGTCCTGGCGCAGCACGTCGAGCATGGACGAGCGCATCATGCGGGCATACCAGCCAGCGCCGAGCACACCCAGGGTCAGGGCCGGGAGCACGAGGTGGTGGAAGGTGCCGTAGCCCCCGATGGGGAACCAACCCAGCTGCACGGCAAAGACATAGAGCAGCAGGATGCCGATGACGAATTGCGGTGCCGAGACGCCGACAAAGGACACCACCATCAGCGCATTGTCGAGGAAACCACCACGGCGCACCGCAGCCAGCACGCCCATGGTGAGGCCGATGATCAGCTCGCAGACGATGGCGCCGGCCATCAGCAGCAGGCTGGCGGGGAGCCGCGCGGCCACCAGTTCGGCCACTTCGGTCTTCTGCAGATAGGAGCGGCCGAGATTGCCCTGCAACAGGTTAGAGAGATAGCGCCAGTATTGCTCCCAGAGCGGCAGGTCGAGGCCGAGCTGCGCCCGGATATTGGCGACGGTTTCAGCCGTGGCGCTGCGGCCGGCGATCTGGCGCACCGGATCGGCCGGCAGTAGGTAGAGCAGCACAAAGGTCACAAGGCTGATGCCGAGCAGGATCAGGGCGGACTGGCCGAGGCGGACCGCGACATAACGGATCATGCTGACCTCCCCTGCTGGGTTGGATCAAGGATGTCGCGCAGGGCGTCGCCCAACAGGTTGAAGGCCAGCGACAGCAGCAGGATGGCGGCACCGGGAATGAAGACCAGCCAGGGCGCCGTGGCGAAATAGGTCTGGTTTTCGAAGATGATATTGCCCCAGCTCGGGGTGGGCGGACGTACGCCGATACCGAGGAAGCTAAGCGTGGCCTCGAGCAGGACCGTGGTCGAAATGCCCAGCGTTGCCCAGACAACAATGGTCGAGACCAGATGCGGCAGCACATGCCGCCAGAGGATCAGCCCGGGCCCGGCGCCCAGCGAGCGCTCCGCCTCGATGAATTCGCGCTCGGTGAGCGAGCGCGTCTCGGTATAGAGCACGCGTGCGATCTGTACCCAGTTGACCATGGCAATGACCAGCGCGACGATCCACAGGCTGGGCCGGAAGATGGCCGCCAGCACGATGGCCAGCAACAGGGCCGGAAAGCTCATCATCAGATCGGTGAAGCGCATCAGCACGGCGCCAACCACGCCCCGGAAATAGCCTGCGGTAATTCCGACCAGCGCCCCGATCACCACGGCAATGCCATTGGCCACCACGCCGATCACCAGCGAGGTCTGCGCCCCGACGATAAGGCGGCTGAGGAGGTCACGTCCGAGCAGGTCGGTGCCGAACCAGAACTGGCCATTGGGGGCGAGCGGCGCGCCTTCGAGCGTCAGTCCCTCGAAAAACTGCTCGTTCGGATCGTGTGGGGTCAGCCAGGGGGCAAAAAGCGCGCAGATCACCACCAGCGCGACGATGACAAGGCCGATCGTGGCAAGCGGACGGCGCACGAGGCGTCCCAGCACCGATCTGGCACGGATTGGTCGCGTGGGAACAGCGGCAGGACCGAGGTCAGGAGCGATGACGGACATCGACACCCCGCATGCGGCAGATGACCTGTTCGGCCATGTCTTCAATGGAAAGGCGCGACAGCATGGCGTCGCGGCGCAGCTGCGCATAAGCCAAGTCGGCCGAGATATTGTGCTGCAGCATCAGGCAGGCCGTCGCCTCGGCGAGAACCTGCCGTTTGTCGACCCGGCCCCGCAAGCCCGCCAGCTCGTCGCGCAGCGCCGAGCGTCGTGCGAAGGCTTCAGTAGCGATTACCAGTGCGGAGAAAACCCCGCCGCTGCCGATCGGTTTGAGCAGATGTGCGTCAGCGCCCATGCGCATGGCCCAGGCGAGACGCCCTGGCGCCTCAGAGCCGATCAGGGCAATGGCCGGCATGGGCAGATCGCCAGCGTGCCAGGGAAACTGGCCGTCATGCCCCATGTCGGCATCGTAGAACAGAAGGTCCGACGGAAGCGCCGGAACCGTCAGGTCGGGCCAGCATAGCTCGTGGCTGATGCCCAGCTGGGTCAGCTGGCGCACCAGGGCATCGACCAGCGGATGCGCCCGATGCAGGATCAGCGCGCGTTGGCCGTCGAAACTGGGGGTGGGGACCGGGCGGCTCATTTGACCACCTTGAGGTGAGAGGCCAGGCGACGGCCGGACGCGGTCGATGACCGGGCCAGATAGGGGTCGGGGCGAATGACGCTTGCCGCTCCGGCGACGATCTCGAACCCTTCGGGTGTCGCTCGGGCAATGCGCGGCGTCAGGACCGAATGATTGTTGGTGGCGTCGATTTCGATCTCGCCGATCGGCGCCCTGGAGATGCGCCCGGTCGCAGCAGCCAAGACCTGCTGGCCCTCGTCCGTTCCGGAAGTCGCTATGGCGGCGGCCAGCAGATGCACGGCGGTATAGGCTTGCGCGAAGAAGGCCGAGACATGGGTGACGTCTGGCGCAAAGCGCCGGACCGTATCGAGGAAGCGCCGGTTTTCGGCTGACGGCAGGGACTGGAAGTAGGGCGCTATGGCATATTGCCCGCTGGCCAGAGGGCCGAGCTGTGCCAGCTCGCTTTCGGCCAGGTTGCAGCTCAGCACCGGCCGGTTGGCCTGGCTGAAGGCAGCATCCTCGAGCCCCAAAGCATGATAGGCGGCAAGGAATGCGTGAGAGGAGGGACCGATCAGCGTATTGAGGATGAAAGCCGGTCGCTTGCGTCGGATTTCATCGATGATATGGCCGATGTCCCGGTCGCCGAGCGATATGTAGCGTTCCCCGGCCACCGTGCCGCCGGCGGTCTCCATGGCGTCACGGGCGATGCGATTGGTCTCCCAACCCCAGATGTAGTTGGATCCAACCAGAAAGCCGTCGGCGCCGAAGCGCGGCAGGATATGGGCCAGTAGGGGCAGCACATGCTGGTTCGGGCAGGCGCCCAGATAGACTACCTGTTCGTTGGCCTCGAAGCCTTCGTAGGGGCAGGCATACCAGAGCGTCGTCCGGGTCTTTTCGAGAACCGGGATCACTTCCTTGCGGCTCCATGATGTGGTGCAGCCCAGGATGTGGCGGGTACCCGAATGCGCCACCAGCTCGGATGACATGGGGGCATAGTTTTCGGTGGCTCCGCGCGGGTCGCGCACCTCCGCGGTGAGCGAAAGTCCGTAGTGCTGGGTCGCATTGATCTCTTCGATCGCGGTCAGCGTGCCCAGCAGGCCTTCCCGTCCGATCGCCGCATAGGGGCCGCTTGCTGAAAACAGCACGCCGACCGCAATTGCGTTCCCCAAAGCCATCGTCAGGTCCACCAATGAAAAGGGCCCCACTCAGACCGGCGATGCGCGGTCCAAAGTGGGGCCCAAATGCCCGAAGTCGAAATGTTGTCCGGATAGTGCAGACCCGCGTTGCCGGAGTCAAGGGAACGGCGAAATAATACGCTGTTGATATTAGGCGCCCAATGTTTGGGCATCCGATCATCCTTCGCGGCTTGGTGTCGGTGCCTTCGGCACCCATTCCTTTGCTTCCTGGTGGACCGCCTTGACGCTGACCATCTCCGGTTCATTCCACAGCCAATCCATCCGATGCCCTTGCGCGCGATTGAGCTTTGCTTGCTAGATAGGCAGCGCAGTGCAGTGGGCGTTTTTTGCACAGAACGGGGAAATGAAATGATGGATCGATTGCGGTTTGGACGACGCGCCTTTGTATCGACGCTGGCGCTGGGTACGGCTTTGATGCTCTCGGGCGCAGCCTTTGCACAGGACGTGATCAAGATCGCGGCCGTCTGGACTGTGCCGGTCGAACAGCAATGGGCCAGCCGGCTGCATAATGCGCTGGTGGCCGCGCAGGAGCGCGGCGAGATCGAATATGTTTACTCGGAAAACACCACGGCGACTGACTATGAGCGCGTGATGCGGGAATATGCCGAGCAGGGCGTGGCGCTGATGATCGGCGAGGCCTTTGCCGTCGAGGCGCCGGCACGTGCCGTGTCAGCTGACTATCCCGAGATCAGCTTCCTGATGGGTTCGTCTCTGCCGCCGGTCGAGCCGAACTTCGCCACGTTTGACAATTTCATCCAGGAGCCAAGCTACCTGACGGGCATGATTGCCGGCGCCAAGACCGAATCCGATGTCATCGGCATGGTCGGCGGCTTCGCCATTCCCGAGGTCAACCGCCTGATGAATGCCTTCATGGCTGGCGCCCTGTCGGTCAATCCGGACGCCAAGTTCTCGATCAGCTTCATCAACTCCTGGTATGATCCGCCAAAGGCCAAGGAAGCCGCTTTCGCCATGGTCGATGCTGGCGCCGACATCCTTTATGCCGAGCGTTTCGGTGTCTCCGACGCCGCCAAGGAACGCGGCATTCTGGCGATCGGCAATGTTATCGACACCGCCGCCGACTATCCGGGCACGATCCTTGCCAGCGCGCTGTGGGACGGCACGCCGATGATCGACAAGGCGATCGCCGATGTGAAGGGGGGGAGCTTCACAGCGTCCGATTACGGCATTTATGCCTTCATGGAATATGGCGGTTCGAGCCTTGTGGTCGACGAGGCCCTGGCCGGTGCCGATGTGGTCGCCGCCGCCAAGGCCAAGGAAGCCGAAATTCTCGACGGCAGTTTCAAGGTCGAGATCAACGACGCCGAGCCGTCCTCAACTCTCTGATTTCTGCCGGGCGCCTGCGGGCGCCCGGTCTCGTATGCCTGGAGCCGCCATGACCAGCACAGACACGGTTCTCTCGCTTGAGGGCATCACCAAACGTTTTGGCAGGCTGGTGGCCAATGACCAGCTCGACCTGAGCCTGCAGCGCGGCGAGATCCTCGCCTTGCTGGGCGAGAATGGTGCGGGCAAGACCACGCTGATGAACATCCTCTTCGGCCATTATGTGCAGGACGAGGGCATTGTGCGGGTCGATAGTACGGTGCTGCCGCCCGGCTCACCCGGCGCCGCGCTCGAGGCCGGTATCGGCATGGTACATCAGCATTTCGCGCTGGCCGAAAACCTGTCCGGCCTCGACAATATCCGCCTTGGCACGGAAGGGCTGTTTGCCCTGGGCGGCAAGGCAGCGGCGCGGACGAAGGTCCGGCAGATCATTGCCGAAAGCGGGCTGGAGGTCGATCTTGACCGCCGCGTGGCAAGCCTCACCGTGGGCGAAAAACAGCGGGTGGAAATCCTCAAGGCGCTCTATCGAAATGTCCGGGTGCTGATCCTTGACGAACCCACGGCGGTGCTGACGCCGCAGGAATCCGAGGGCCTGTTCACCGTGCTGCGGCGCTTGGCGGCCAATGGCCTGGGCGTGATTTTTATTTCCCACAAGCTGGGCGAAGTGCTGTCGGTCTCGACGCGTATCCTCGTGCTGCGCGGCGGCAAGAAGGCCGGTGAACTGGTGACGGTCAATGCCGATCGCCGTGCGATTGCCGACCTTATGGTGGGCAAGGCGGTGGCCGAGGTGACGCGCACGGCTGCGAGACCAGCCGAGACGCTGCTGGAGTTTTCCGGCGTGCACCTGCGGCAGGGTTCCACCCGGCAGTCGTTGCGTGATGTCGGTTTCGCGCTGCGGGCCGGGGAGATCGTCGGCCTGGCCGGTGTGTCTGGCAACGGGCAGGGTGGCATTGCCGCGCTCATTTCAGGCCTTGCCGTGCCGGATGCCGGAGCCGTGCTGCTCTATGGCGAACCCGTAACCAGACCCGACCCGCGGGCGCTGGTGGCGGCGGGCGTGGCCCGCATGCCCGAAGATCGCCAGCACGATGGCGTGGTCGGCACCATGAGTGTTGCCGACAATATTGCCATCGAGGAGGTGCGCAGTGGCAGCTTTTCGCGGCTCGGCCTGCTCGACCGCAAGGCC
This sequence comes from Candidatus Devosia phytovorans, assembly GCA_029202405.1. Taxonomy (NCBI): domain Bacteria; kingdom Pseudomonadati; phylum Pseudomonadota; class Alphaproteobacteria; order Hyphomicrobiales; family Devosiaceae; genus Devosia; species Candidatus Devosia phytovorans. The sequence goes on from CP119312.1 coordinate 3,009,168, forward strand.
ATGCAGGCGCGGGCGACCAGCGCCATTGAAGCCTATGATATCCGCTGCCCCGGTCCGGATGCCGAGGCGCGGCTGCTGTCGGGCGGCAATGTGCAAAAGCTCATCCTGGCGCGGGTGCTGGAGCGCGAACCGCGCGTCATCCTCGCCAACCAGCCGACGCGCGGCCTCGATGTCGGAGCGCAGTCCGAAGTGCATCGCCGTATCATCGCCGCGCGCGATCATGGCGCGGCCGTATTGGTGATTTCAGAGGATCTAGACGAATTGTTTGCCCTGGCCGATCGCTTCCTTGTGGTGCATGCCGGGGAGGTGACCGATGCCGGGCCGTCCGACCGGCTCGATCGCGGTGCCGTGGGCCTTTTGATGGCAGGGCAGGCAGCATGAGCCTTCGCCTCGAAGCCCGCACCGATGCCCCGGTTACGCTCAAGCTCCTGGTTTCGCTCGGCGCCGGCCTCGCCGCACTGCTGCTGGTGGCCATCCCGGTAATGTTCGCCGGCGGCTCGCCCTTCACCGCCTATGGGCTGATCATCCAGGGCGCCTTCGGCTCGATGTTCGCCCTTTCGGAAACGCTCAACCGCGCAACGCCCCTGATCCTCACCGGCCTTGCCGCCGCCGTAGCCTTCCGCGCGCGCCTGTGGAATATCGGCGCCGAGGGGCAACTCTATATCGGCGCGCTGGCGGCGGTGCTGGTGGGCTCGGGCCTGTTGCAGATGCCGTCCATGCTGCTGATCCCCACGGTGATGATTGCTGGCTTCATTGCCGGCGGGCTGATGATGGTGCTGCCGGCCCTGCTCAAGCAGCGCTTCGGCGCAGACGAGGTGGTTATCACTCTCCTGCTCAATTTCGTGGTGCTGCTGTTTATACAGATGCTGGTGGAGGGGCCGCTCAAGGACCCGCTGTCCATGGGCTGGCCGCAATCCGTGCCGCTGCTGGCTGAAGCGAAATTCGACAAGCTGGTGCCGCGCCTGCGCATGCATTGGGGGCTGGTGGTCGGCGTTGCTGCGGCAATCCTGCTCTGGGTTCTGGTGCGCAAGACCGTACTCGGTTTCGAGATCAAGGCAGTGGGCGAAAACCGCGCGGCGGCGCGCTTCGCCGGCATTGCCGTCGATGCGACCATGCTCAAAGTGGCGCTGATCTCGGGTGGCCTCGCGGGGCTGGCCGGCGTCAGCGAGGTGGCCGGCGTCAAGGGTTATCTCTCGGCCGACCTGTCGCCGGGCTTTGGCTATTCGGGCATTGTCGTCGCCATGCTGGCGGGTCTGTCGCCTGTGGGAACGGTGTTTGCGGCGATCTTCGTGGCGGCCGTCTTCGTCGGTGCCGACTCGATGAGCCGGGCCACCGGCATTTCCAACTATCTGGCCGATCTGGTGGTGGCGCTGTCGCTGCTCTGCGTTCTGGTGGGCGGTTTTTTCCTGCGCTTCCGCATCCGCTACGAGCGGACTGCTGCGCCGGTCGCGGGAGCATAGCCATGGATGTGTTGCTCGACATTTTCGGTTCCGCCAACTTCTGGGCCGCCGCTATCCGTATCGCCACGCCGCTGATCTTTGGCGTGCTGGGGGCGCTGATTTGCGAGCGCGCAGGGGTGCTCAATCTTGGCATTGAGGGCATTTTCGTTGCGGGCGCCATGGCCGGTTGGCTAGCGGTTTATCTCGGAGCGGGCCTTTGGGGCGGCGTGCTGGTTGCGCTCCTGACCGGGGCGGTTTTCGGCCTGTTGCATGCGGTGCTGACGGTTATCCTCGGCCTGTCGCAGCATGTGTCGGGCATCGGCATCACGCTGCTGGCCACGAGTCTGAGCTATTTCACCTATCGCACGGCGCTGCCGACGGTGACCTCGCCGCCGCGCATCAATCCTTTCCAGCCGATCAACATTCCCGGCCTCAGCGATCTGCCCTTTGTTGGGCCGGCGCTGTTCCAGCAGACGCCGCTGACCTTTCTGGCGGTGATCCTCGTCGCACTGGTTGCCTTCGTGCTCTATCGCACGCCGCTTGGCCTCGCCATCCGCGCCGTCGGCGATAATCCCGCCTCGGTCGAGGCGCAGGGCCTGTCGGTGCGCGGGCTGCGCATCGGAGCGGTGGTTGCCGGTTCGGCGCTGATGGCGCTGGGCGGGGCCTTCCTCACCATGTCGGCCTTCGACGCCTTCTTCTTCGGCATGGTCAATGGCCGTGGCTGGATCTGCATCGCACTGGTGGTGTTTGCCTCCTGGCAGCCGGGCAAGGCGCTGCTGGGGGCTTTGCTGTTCGGCGCCTTCGACGCCTTCCAGATCCGGCTGCAGGCCGAAATCGGCCAGGTCGTTCCGGGCCAGGTCTTCCTGATGCTGCCCTATCTTCTGTCCATCGTTGCGCTTGTGCTGGTCGCCCGTCGGGCCGACTATCCTCGCGCCCTGCTGCAGCCCTGGTTCAAGGGCCAGCGACACTAACTCCGAGGCTCGTCGTGTTCGATCTGAAACTCACCAATGCCACTCTTCCCGATGGCCATACCGGCGTGGACATCGGCGTCGCCGGCGGGCGCATCACCGCCGTGGAAGCCAATCTGGGTGGTGAGGCGGGCGAGGTGATCGACGCCGGTGGGCAGCTCGTGTCGCCGCCTTTCGTCGATTGCCATTTTCATATGGATGCGACGCTGTCGCTCGGCCTGCCGCGGCTCAATGAAAGCGGCCTGTTGCTCGAAGGCATCCAGATCTGGGGCGAACTCAAGCCACTGCTGACGCAGGAAGCACTGGTGGAGCGGGCGCTGGCCTATTGCGACCTCGCGGTGAGCCAGGGCCTTTTGGCCATCCGCACCCATGTCGATATCTGCGACGACCGGCTGCTCGGCGTCGAGGCGCTGCTGGAAGTGAAGCGCCTCGTGGCGCCCTATATCGACCTGCAACTCGTGGCCTTCCCGCAGGACGGCTATTACCGCTATCCTGGCGCCGTTGAGCTGCTGGACCGGGCGTTGGACATGGGCGTCGACGTGGTTGGTGGCATTCCCCATTTCGAGCGGACCATGGCGGATGGTGCGGCGAGTGTGAAGGCGCTCTGCGAGATTGCAGAAAAGCGCGCCCTGCTCGTTGACCTCCACTGCGACGAGACCGACGATCCGCTGAGCCGCCATATCGAGACGCTGACCTATGAGACCCAGCGCCTGGGTCTTGGCGGCCGCGTGGCCGGATCACATCTGACGTCGATGCATTCGATGGACAATTACTATGTCAGCAAGCTGCTGCCGCTGATGGCCGAAGCAGGCGTCGCGGCCATCGCCAACCCCAATATCAACATCGGCATCCAGGGCCGGCACGACAGCTATCCCAAGCGCCGCGGCATGACGCGCATTCCCGAAATGCTGACCTATGGCATTACCGCCGCCTTCGGACAGGACTGCATGATGGACCCCTGGTATTCGCTGGGCCAGGCCGACATGCTCGAAGTCGCCTCCATGGGCCTTCATGTGGCGCAGATGACCAGCCGCGACGCCATGCGCCAGTGCTTTGCCGCCGTCACCACTGGCCCGGCGGAAATCCTCCACCTTAATGGCTATGGCCTCGAGGTTGGTTGCAGGGCCGACATGGTGTTGCTGCAGGCTGCCGATCCTATCGAGGCGATCCGGCTCAAGGCCACACGGCTGGCCGTGATCAAGGGCGGCAAGGTGATTTCGCGCACCCAGCCGCGCGAAAGCCTGCTGAGCCTCAACGGTCGACCAGAACGGCTCAACCCAGCTATGATTGGTCCCAAGCTCCGATAGCGGGAGTTACCGACCCCATTTCGGCCATCCGTCTTGCGAACTCTGTATCCACAGAGCTGCCACTGATCACAAGTCATGAGGTTGGATTAGTGAATGTAAATACTGCGGAAATTAGAAGACGGCGGATATGGTCGTCCGTCGAAAAAATTGTAGGACGATATATCGTCATCACGGAAGACGGTCGGGAAACCGCCGATCCCGTCATGCAGCCGATGGTCCGTAACTCTGTGATCGCGATGCGGAAATTCTTTTGGGATAATGGCCTGATCACGGTTAGCCCCTTCGATGCCAAAGGCGAGTTCGTGGATGGCGAACTGTTCGAGGCCGATTTTACCGAAGAGGGTCTGGAAATGCTCAGGCGCAAGGCCGAGCGCTGGTCGGACAGCAAGGCGGCCCAGAAGACGCCACCCAATTACAAGCCTCTCGAAAAGATCCTGTCTGAAATCCGCGCCGCAGCAAAATAGACGATTGGCGCAACATGTGCCTTTGTGCGGGCGCGTGGAGTGTCCAAGGCTATAGCAATTTCTCAGTGATAGAGAAGGCGACTGGCCGTTGGATCGGTCGAACTGGCGCTTGGTTCCCACCTGGATGGGCAGGACAGGAAATCGGCTGGGCATTCAGTCGTGATGCCTGGGGCGAAGGATACGCCACCGAGGCGGCAGTCCGTTGTCTGGAATGGGCCTTTGACGCGCTCGGTTGGAATGAGTCGGTTCATATAATTCATCCAGACAACGCCGCGTCGGTCGCGGTCGCCAAAAGGATTGGTGTTGTTCTCCAAGCGTTTATCGATGCCAATGGAAACCTTGTTTACGCCAGCAACAAAGACACTTTCGCGTTAAGGCAAACAGTGGCTGGCTCCAGCTAGGGAGAGCGTCCGTTTAGTAGGCGAGACCGCCTAAAAGCCGCCAGTCTGCCTTCCACCCCAGAGCCTCCGGAATCCTTTCGCCCGGACCTCTCAGTCTGATGCCGAGCCCATTTCGGCCGTTAGCGCCCTCCGTCCGCCATCTCGAAAGCGGACTCTCCTAATCCTCGTCTTCAGCACCGCAGGCCAGATTTCCGGTTCATATCCGAAAGATGTGACTATCCTGATGGACCGCCTCCTTGAGCCATTTGACGAAGTGCTCGGTCTTGGGCCGTCCCGGCCGGGCCAGTTGCACGGCATAGACATGGTCGCTATCGGCGAGCCCGAAGGGCGTGAGCAGGCGACCGGAGGCAACGTCTTCCGCCACCAGGTGCCAAGGCGCGATCGCGCACCCCAGGCCGTTGAGCGCGGCCTCGATGGTCATATGGTAGTGATCGAAGACCAGAGTGCTGCCCATTGCCCCGTCCGTGCCCGTCAGGCGCATCCATTCACGCCAAGCATCCGGACGGGTTCGTGCCTCCAGCCTGGGCAGCATCAGGATGTCGGCGGGCCCGCCCGCAGCCAGCGACGGCGCGACCACCAGCGCCAGCTTTTCGCGGAACAGAAGCGAGCTGTTTTCCGGGAGGCCAGACGCCGGAGGTAAAGCCAAAATCTGAACGTCGAGCTGGCTTTGGTTCTGCCGGGTATCTGTTGCCAGCCGGACGTCATAACGGGGATGGCGCGCGGTGAAGTCAGGAAGGCGTGGAATAAGCCAGCGCATAGCCAGCGTGCTGAGGCAGCCGACATCCAGAATGCCATCATCGGCGCGGCCAATGATGCGCAGCGCATCCTCGATCTGATCAAAGGCAGATGTTATCGCAAAGCCAAAGAGCCGTCCCTCCGCAGTCAATCTGGGACGCCTGCGCGGTCCCTCAAACAGCTTGGCCCCAATATAGGCCTCGAGATGACTGACATGCCGGCTCACTGCCCCATGACTGACCCCAAGCTCAGTGGCAGCCGAAGGCATCTGGCCATGCCGAGCGGCCGCCTCGAAGGCCCGCAGGGCCGCAACAGGGAGGTTCTTGCGATTTTTCATGTGAGCCTTAGTCACGATGAAGCGGCGCACTTGTCAATAAGCCGAGCGCTGGGGCCATGCTAGATCACGCACACCGAAATACCGCGCGAGATCAGCCATGCCGTTTGTCCGAACAGTCGTGCCCACCGGGCTGGATCCATCCCGCAAACTGTTGATCGTGCAAGGAGTCCATGAGGCTCTTGTTGAAGGCATCGGGATGCCGAGCGACGAGCTGTTCAATCTCGTCACGGAGTACCGTGATGGCGAGCTCTTCTACGACAGACGCTTTAATGGCATCGCCCGTTCCGACCAGTTGATCGTCGTCGAGATCACGATGCGAAGGGGCAGGAGCGACGCCATGAAGCGCGCTCTATATGCCGCCATCACTCGAAATCTCGAGGCAACAGCGGCGGTTTCACCCAAAGACGTTTTCATCTTCATGCACGAGAACGACTACTCCGACTGGAGCGTTGGCAATGGCGTCTTCGCGATGGCCATCGCCCAGCAGCGCGGAACCGATTTCTAGACTCTGCTTCTAACGCTCGAGATTCGGGGCTCTAGGGCGGCATCGCGTCCCTTGGCAGCCAGAGCGCTGCACGTAATAGCAGGGCTTCGGCCACGCTTCGCAATCGCCTTCGTCACGGATATCTGTCCTGTCCTCCGCGCGCATGACAGGCAAGCGCGCCTCACCGTGCCAGTGTGCATGGGATGGGGGCGTTGAGCCGGAGGATATCATGGACATGTATAGCCTGGCCGTCACACACATTCACGCCCGGCCACAACCGGCGCAGATGAGCGCTGCAGCCGAAGACCGCTACTACGCCAGCCAGGCCGCCCTGCCGCCTCTGCGCCCCGGCCTGCTCGGATCGATCGCGGCCATGGCCAGCTTGATCCTGTGGTTCGGTACGAGCCTGACATGAGCCACCTCCTGCCACCGTGTGCAAGTCATGCTATGCTGCTACCCGGCATCACCGGAGATCGCGGGATGGACCGAGACGAGGCCGACCGGGCGGCTATCCTGGCAGCGATCCGGGGCGAGACTGAAGCCTGGCTGCAGCGGGACTTCGACGCCATGGCGCGCCACTGGGTGCAGTCGCCGCAGACCAGACGGATGGAATACTTCGCCTCGCTGGGGACGCGGGTAGACCAGGGTTGGGATGCGATCGCCAGACGACTTCTGAAGATCGTGGAGCGCTTCCCGGAAAAGCAGCCGTTCGAGGAACGCGTCAGCTGGGAGAACGTCAACGTCGTCGTCGCCGCTGACATGGCCTGGGTCACCTACGACCAGATCGGCACCGATACTGGCGAGGACTTGAAGCGTCTTCTCAAGATCATGCACCGGGTCGACGGTGTCTGGAAGATCGCGTGCCTGGTTATGATGGAGAGCACCGTCCAACAAGCGAATTGCCCCCTGATCGAGATCGATGCACAGGCGCGCATCCTGTGGACCAACCATCTGGCACGGGAGCGAATGCATGGGCACGACGGCCTGGTTGTCGCCGGCGGCCGGCTGAGGGCCCGGCATCGCGAGCGCGACGCTGCACTTCATGACGCCGTCCGGCTGGCGTTCCAGGAGTTGCAAAGCCAACGTCCGCTGGCCGTTGCACCGAAGCAGACCTGGGCGGTGGCGCTCGGCGAAAACACGAACGGGGTACCCATACATTGCTGGGTTCTGCTGGAGGATGGCAAGGCGCTGGTCTCGTTCGAGGATGCCGATAAGGTCGAGCGCGGAATCGCTGCGGCGCAGGAAGTCTATCGCCTCTCGCCGGCGCAAGTCAGACTTGCTCGCCTGATCCTCGATGGCCACGACCTTGCCGCCGCCGCCGACGTTCTCTCCGTCAGCATCAATACACTGCGCACGCAGCTACAACGCATGTTCGACAAGACGGGTGTGCGCAACCAGGCTGCTTTGGTGCGTTCGCTACTCAGCGCTGATGCTCCGCACAAGTGAAGTCTGCTTCTGGCCACCCGTCGACCCAACCGGACTGTCGCCTCTCCACCCCGCTGCCGCCGATCTCCATCAGACAAAAAAGCCCGGCCTCGAGGGGCCGGGCCAGTTGGGGACGCATCAGGAACTCGCGTCAGATGTCGAGCACCAGCCGCTCCGACTTGGCGCCGGAGCAGCAGATCATGATCAGCTTGTTGGAGTCTTTCTCGCGGGACGACAGGACATTGTCCATGTGATCGCATTCGCCTTCGAGGACCACGGTCTCGCAGGTGCCGCAGACGCCTTCGCGGCAGGAATGGGCGACCGGCACGCCATTGGCCTCCAGCACATCCATGATGCTTTCGCCGGCCTTGACGAAGAATTCCCTGCCCTGGCGCTTCAGCACCACGGTAAAGTCGGTGGTCGGGCGGGCATTGGTGCCGACGAAATGCTCGATATGCACATTGTCTTCGGGCCGCCAGCCGGCCGAGGCCTTGAAGGTCTCGATCATCTTCCTGGGGCCGCAGCAGTAGACATGCGCGGCCTTGGGAATGCCAACTGCCAACTTGAGGAGCGGCATGACCTTGCCCTGCTCCTCGTCGAAATGGAAATGGACCCGGCCAGGAGACAGTGTCTCCAGCGCTTCCAGCTCTTCGACAAAGGCCGCGCCAGCGCGGTTGCGGGCAGCATAGAACAGCTTCCACGGCCGCCCCAGGGCCTCGAGGTGACGGATCATCGAGAGTACGGGCGTGATGCCGATGCCACCGGCGAAGAAGGCGCTCAGTTCGGCGTCATCGACCATGGGGAAGGTATTGTGCGGCGGATCGATCGGCAGCACGTCGCCGACCTTGAGCGTTTCCACCACATAGGCCGAGCCACCCCGGCTCGCCGGATCGCGATTGACCGCGATCGTATAGCGGTCATTGGTCTCGGGCCCATTGGTGAGGGAATAGGAGCGGCTGAGATCGCCGGGCAGTTTCAGATTGATATGCGCGCCGGCCGTGAATGGTGGCAGCGGCGAACCATCGGCGGAGACCAGCTCGACGGCGCGAATGGTATTGGCAACGGCATGGACAGCGGCAACGCGAACGCTCAGCGGGCTGTCGTCGGCCGGGGTATGATGCGCAGCAGGCATGGCGGCGCTCCCGATATCTTCAGATGGAGAGATGACCTCCGGCGCGAATGCGCCGGAAGCCAAGGTCACGTCTTCGCTCATTCGGCCGCGGCCATCTTGGGCTTGTAGCCCTTGACCTCGGCCATCTTCTCTTCATAGCCGTCGAGCCAGTCGGTGCCATAGGGCACGACGATGTCGCCGCCACGCGCATCGCGGGCATATTCAGGGTGATCGACGAAGTCGGGCAGCTTGCCGGTGGCCGCATATTCCTTGGCAGCGTCGAGCATGACACGACGGGTCAGGATAACCATGCGGTCAGAGGCCGCCAGGTGTTCCATCTCGCGATCGACGACATAGCCCATGGATTCCTGGATCATCTGGTCCTGCAGCGGCACGCCGACAACGCCGGTATAGCTGTCGCCATTGCGCTGCCATTCACGGTCGATGCCGTAGTCGTTTTCACGACCCTTGACCGGGCGCCAGCGGCCTTTCCAGTCGGTGGTGGTCGGCAGATATTCCAGCGGGCGAGCCAGGCCTTCGACAGGCGTGCCGTCCTTGTACTTGAAGCCCTTCTTGCCGCCACCCGAAGCGCGACGCAGGTCGATGTTGAAGATCATGGTGGAGGTGTCGTCGATCGGAACCCAGGCATTGGCGGTCACGGCCTGGTCCAGCTCGCCACCCGGATAGGTGACCCAGAAGGGGAAGAGGTAGCTGGCGAAGCGGTGATGCTCGGTGCCTTCGAAGGCGTTGCGCTGTGCCGAATACATGGTGCCATAGTTGGTGACGGTCACATTGATCTTGGGCGCCTTCTCGGTGATCGTGAAGACCTCCGGATCCGACAGGTCGAGCTTTTCGCCGTCGATGCCGCCGACATGCAGGAAGCCCAGGTGCGAGGTGTCGATGTCGCCTTCGAGCGCCTGCATGTAGTTGCAGTCGCGATGGGTCAGGGCGATATTGCGATCGTCGGCCTCACCCATGATGGCTTCGATCTCGGGGAGTTCGGGCGGATTTTCCTGGCGCTCGCCCATATAGGCAAAGACGATGCCGCCGGATTCCTTGACGCGGTAGGCGATGGCCGGCGTGCCGGCTGGGTATTTTGACTTGTCTTCGAGGTTTGGTTGATCGAGGCATTTGCCGGTCACGTCGAACTTCCAGCCATGATAGGCGCAGCGGATGCCACCCAGTTCGTTGCGGCCGAAAAACAGCGAGGCGCAACGATGCGGGCAGCGGTGATCAAAGACACCGACACGGCCTTCGCTATCGCGGAAGGCAACCAGCTTCTCGCCGAGGATCATCAGGCGGACCGGATCGCCATCGGCCTTGAGCTCGGAGCCAAGGCAGACCGGCAGCCAGAACTGACGGAAGAAATTGCCCATCAGCGTGCCCTTGCCGACTTGGCTGAGCTGTTGATTTTCTTCTGCGGTGATCATTGAACTCTCCTAGTGAGCAGAGGGGGCCACGGGCTCAACAGCACCGGGCGGCAGTGGATCGAGGATATTGGCGCGTTCGAGGTTGCTGCGCGTGGCGGCGATATTGGCGCGGGTCTGGGCGGTATCGACCATGGGCGCGTCGCGGAACGTGTCGGGCGGATAGAATTTGGCGGCGCTGTAATAGGGCACGTACATTTCATAGCGGGCGCGCAGCAGCGGGTTGGACAGGCCGGTATCGGTGCGACGGTCGCGGCGCAGGGCCTCGACATCGATCATCGCCGTGACATCCACGCTTTCCTCGGCATCTTCCTGGAAGGCCAGGGTGTTGCCGTGGTGGTCGAGGATATGTGAGCGCCCGCCGGCGATGGTGTTGTCGGGCGAAAAGCCGATCGGGCCGGCGACATTGGCACTGACCAGATAGGTCATGTTCTCGGTGGCGCGGCTGAGCTTGGCGGCTTCCTGCGCATCCGTGCGCTTGGAATTGGTGGGGTGCAGGATGACCTCGGCGCCCTGCATCATCATCATGCGCGCCACTTCGGGGATGACGATCTCGCCACAGGGGATCAGCGCCAGCCGGCCAAGCCGCGTGTCCACGACGGGAAAGACATGGTCCTGTGGGGTCACGGCCAGATAGTCGGTCATGAAATCATGCACCGAGGGGAAGGCGGCGGTGTTGACGCGGCGATAATTGAGAATGATCTCGCCCTGATCGTCGATCAGGAAGGATGAATTGAAGTAGCGGCCTGGCCATTCCGGCGGCGCTTCGAACATGTTGCCGGCAATAAAGATCCCGTGCCGCTTGGCCAGAGCCTGCAGCGGCTCGGTGAGCGGGCCGGGAATGGATGAGCAGGCACGCTCGATCCACTCCTCCACCTTCATATGCAGCGGCGGCCCCTGCATGGCGAATTCAGGGAAGACAACCAGATCCGGCTTCTGCTCGGAGGCGCAGGCCCGTTCGATCAGGCCGATCAGGCGAGCCTGGTTGCGCTTGATCATCTCGGCAGCCGCCGCATTGTCCGGTGCCTGGCTGGCGCGTTCGCTTCTCACCTGGATACTTGTTGCGCGCCACGGCAAAATCGTCATCGGAGCCTCCGGGACCTTGGCGGACTATCTGCACGCCATTGGTATACCATAGGCATAACGTGTCACTTTGGTCTTGCCAACCCCCGTTGGCATGCTCGGTTACAAATTTTGTGCAATGGGCGAAAATGCCTGCCGGAACAGCAGCAGATCACTCAACTGTGCAGAGATCGGCTTGGAATACCGGGTCCATTCCAAAAGTCTTCCACCCGAATGCGTGCCGCGCTAAACAACGGCAAAAGAGAGGTATGCAAATGGGTGAAGTTGCTGAGTCGATCTTGAGCCCCGCAATGCTGCAGGCCGAGCGTCCGAACCTGACCGAACAGGTCTACGAACAGATGATCGACATCCTGATCCGCGGCGAATTGCAGCCGGGCGACGTCATCGTCGAGCGCCGCATGGCCGAGCGCCTCAATGCCTCGCGAACCCCGGTCCGCGAAGCCCTGGGTCGCCTCGAAGCCGAGGGTCTGGTCTACAAGCAGCCAAGCCGCGGCGTCACCGTCAGCCCCTTTTCCACCGAGGCTTTCGTCGAGCTTCTGAACGTTCGCCAATTGCTCGAGGCGGAGGCAGCACGGCTTGCGGCAGGTCGCATTCCGCAGGAGCAGCATGACGCTATCCGCGATGCGCTCAACGCGCTGGGTGGCAAGTCCAATCCCAGCCTTGAGGAAATCTGGACCGTCGATGACATGCTGCATGGCGCTGTGGCGGAAGCTGCCGGCAACCGGCTGCTTGCCAGCATGATCCGCGATCTGCGTCGTCGCACGCATGTGTTCAACGCCTATCGCAATCCGATCACGCCCAAATTCACGGCCGACGAAAACCTGTCATTGCTGAGCGCCATTGCCAGCGGCAACCAGGACGAGGCCCAGGCCGCCATGCGCGAGCATATCGAAAGCGTCAAACTGGCGATCATCGATCGGCTGGCCGGCGCGCGGCGCTAGCCGCGGGGGACGTAGCGCCCCTGCCCTTCGGCGCCGACTGTCTCACCATCCCAAACTCGCTGCCCCCGCACGAAGGTAGCGGCGGGGGTGACAGCAAACTCCATGCCGTCATAGGCGCTCCAGCCCGGCCCACGCGCATTGCGCTTGCTGTCATAGATCATCGCCGCAGGGCTCAGCACGGCAATATCGGCGTCATAACCGGGCGCCAACCTGCCTTTCCTTGACAATCCGAAAAACCGCGCCGGTCTCTCGGCGAGATATTCTGCAGTCAGCACGGCCGCCGCGTCGAAACCGCTGCGTTTGGCGGCAGCGGTGAAAAACCCGGGCAGCAATGCCTCGAGCCCCGGCATGCCGGCGGCCACGTCAAAGATCGATTCCGTCGTCTTGCGCTCGATCTCCCAGGCGCTGTGGTCGGAGGAGACAAAGCTCACATGTCCCTCATCCATGATCTGCCAGAGCTTTTCGACTTCGCCGCCGCGGATCGGCGGATTCACCTTGAGCAGGCCACCCAGCCGGGGCATATCCACATCGGCATCAAAAATCAGGTAATGCGCGCACATTTCCGCAGTCGCCTGCACGCCGCGCTCGCGATAGGCATCGACGAGGCGGAAGCCATCGGCGATGGAAATATGCACGATATGGGCATGGGCCGCGGTTGACGCCGCCAGTTCGAGGAAATTGGCCGTTGCCGTCAGTTCGGCCACCGGCGGGCGGCTGTCGCTATGATCAACCGCCCTCGTCCGGCCAGCCGCCTTGAAGTCTGCCGTGGTCTGGCGGACGATTTCCTGGTCCTCATTGTGCAGCCCGAGCGGCAGGCCGGTGCCTTCCAGTGCCTTGAGCAGGGTCAGCGTCGCTGAATTGCTTATGCGAGGAAAGCGGTCGGGATGGGCCTCGAAGGATGAGATCTTGAAAGCGCAGACGCCGCCCTGGATCAGCTCGCCGATATGGGCTGCATCGGGGGTCGTCGGCACGGTGCCGTAAAGCGCCACGTCGCAAATCGCGTGGGTCTCGATGGCCGCGACCTTGTCGGCGAGCACCGCGCCGGTGGTCACGGGGATCGGATGGTCATAGGGCATGTCGACAATCGTTGTCACGCCGCCCATCACCGCGGCATGGGTCGTCTTACCCATGCCGGGAAAGCCGATCTGGCTGCCGGCATGGGTCTGACCGTCGATGGCGCCGGGCATGATGAGCGCTGATCCATAATCGTCGCTCGCCCGCGCCAGGGGCGCATCGCCGCTGCCCACGGCCAGGATGGTCCCGCCAGATATCGCGAGCCAACCGTTTTCCACAATGCCGGTTGGGGTCACGACGCGGCCACGGATCAGCAGATCATACATTCTGAGGACTCCCGAGCAGGTTGGCCAGGCACCGGTACAAATCATGGTGCAATTGGCATTTCATTGGTGTACCAGTGGAATGCGAACTTGGAAAGCCACTGACCAACCAGGACCATCTGATGATCTACGACCTAACCATCCTGTCCCTGCTGCCCAATACCCTGGGCGCGGTGATGCCGATCCTGCCCGAGACCTACAAGAGCTTTTCGAGCACCGGCACCACGCTGGGTGCCTTCGCCTGCGAGTTCGGCACGCTCAATCGCTTCGCCTTCCTCACCGCCTATGAGGATGTCGCGGCGCTGACGTCAGAGCGCGCCCGCCTGATGGAGACAGAAAATCCCTATGGCATCGGGCAGTATCTGGGCGGCGTGAACAGCACGGCCTTCAAGCCCTTGTCCTTTGCCAAGCCGATCGTTGCGGGTTCCTATGGTCCGTTCTACGAGTTCCGCACCTATAGCCTCGCCCCCAACGGCCTTGCCGAAACGGAAGCTGCCTGGGCCAAGATCATCGATCGCCGTTTCGAAATGTCGCCCCTGCTGACCAATATGGCCTCCGTCGAGGAAGGCCCGCAGAAGATGGTGCACATCTGGCCCTACAAGACCATCGAGGAGCGTATGGCCGCGCGTGGCCAGGCCAGCAAGGAAGGCATCTGGCCGCCGCCGGGCGGTTCGGGTCATCTGACCAATCTGCAGTCCGAGCTTTTCGTCGCCACCAGTTTCTCGGATCTCAAATAGCATGTCGAAGACCGCTGCCCGCCTTGCCGAACTTGGCATCGTCCTGCCGCCGGCACCCCAGCCGATCGGCCTGTTCATTCCGGCCGTCCGGACCGGCAACCTGCTGTTCCTGTCAGGTCTTGCCCCCGCCGCGGCCGGCAGTCCGCCGATCACCGGCAAGGTTGGCGCGGATTTTTCGGCCGAAGAAGCGCAAGGTCATGCCCGCATGGTCGGGCTCAATCTGCTGGCCGTGATGCTGGCCGAACTGGGCGATCTCGACCGCGTCACCCGTGTGGTCAAGGTTCTGGGACTGGTCAACGCCGTCCCCGACTTTACCCGCCATCCCTTCGTCATCGATGGCTGCTCGAGCCTCTTCGCCGAGGTCTTCCCCGACCTCGGCCTCCACGCCCGCACCTCTATGGGGACCGGCTCGCTGCCCAACAACATCCCCGTCGAAATCGAAGCGGTCATCGAGGTGCGCGACGCCTAGCCCGCATTGGCCGGGCGCCTCACTCAATAGGTCGCCCGGCCACCGGACAGGTCAAACACCGCCGCCGTGGTGAAACTGTTCTCCGGGCTGACAAGCCAGCTCACCATATTGGCGATTTCCTCGACTTCGACGAAGCGGCCGCGCGGGATGCGGCTGCGCATATAGTCGACGAATTCGGACTTGAGTTCGCCCAGGATCGCCGTCTTGGCGGCGGCCGGGGTGATGGCATTGATCGAGATGTCATAGGTGGCGCATTCCTTGCCCACCGCCTTGGTCATGCCAATGACGCCGGCCTTGGCCGCGGCGTAAGCGGAAGCATTGGGATTGCCTTCCTTGCCGGCGACCGAGGCGATATTGACGATGCGGCCGTAATTGGCAGCCTTCATGAAGGGCAGAACGGCGCGGTTGACGTAGAAGGCGCCGTTGAGGTCGATGTCGATGACGCGCTGCCATTCATCGATCTCATATTCGTCGAGCGGCGCATTCTTGCCGGCAATGCCGGCGGAATGGACGAGAATGTCGAGGCGCCCCAGTTCGGCATGCACGGTTTTCGCCACCTCGGCCACCGCCCGGTGATCGGTGATATCGACGACATGGCTGGAGGCACCGCTTCCGAGTTCGGCCACCGCCGTCTCGAGCAGGCCTGCATTGACGTCCCAGAGCACAACCCTTGCACCAGACATGGCAAGGCGTCGGGCAATGGCCAGTCCGATACCCTGCGCGCCGCCGGTCACGACGGCGACCTGCCCGTCCAGCTCGATCACATTCATGCAGTCTCTCCCCTCTCGTCATCACATGCGAGACGGCGGTCAGCCGCACGCATCCGGAATCGCCTCCCGCGCTTCCGGTCTCATCAGTATAAGGCCTTGCAACGATGCAGAAGTCCACGCCGAGGCGGCGTGTTCTTCGGTGCTCGCGAGGATGGATTGGGGCGTCAGCTGCGCCAGTCGGCCAGTCGCAGCACAGGCGGCCGGAGGCTGTAGCTTGCCAGCAGATCCAGCAGGATTTCCGGCGAGACCGGCCGTGACAGCAGATAGCCCTGCAAATAGGTGCAACCCATGGCCGTCAGTTCCTGGCGCTGGAATTCGTCCTCGACGCCTTCGGCGGTAATGCTGAGGCCCATGGCCTTGCCCATGTCGACGATGGCCTGAACGATGTGGCGAAGCGACTGATCCTGGGCGAGCTGGCCGATCAGCGAGCGGTCGATCTTGATCTTGTCGATCGTGTAATTGCGCAGATAGCTGATCGAGGCATAGCCGGCACCGAAATCATCGATGGCAATGCGGACGCCGGCGTCGCGCAATTGGCTGAGCGTCTGCTGCACCTGCGGCGAACTCTGCAGTAGCACGCCCTCGGTGATCTCGATTTCCAGCCGGTTGGCCGCGAGGTCGACTTCGGCCAGCAGGTGCAGGATGTCGTCGGCCAGGTCCGGCCGGGTGAACTGCACCGGCGAAACGTTGACGGCAATCCAGGGGAGTTCCGCCTGCTTGGCGAAGAGGCAGGCGCGGCGCAGCACCCACAGGCCCAGCTCCGCGATCAGCCCGCTTTCTTCGGCGAGCGCGATGAAGACATCGGGCGAGAGCAGGCCGCGGACCGGATGCTTCCAGCGCAGCAGCGCCTCGGCCCCGGCAATCGTGCCGCCGGTTGCGTTGAAAATGGGCTGATAGTCGAGATGCAGCGCGTCCTGCAGCAGCGCATCGCGCAGCTCGACCTGCAGTGTCAGGCGCGCCTTGCGGTCGGCGTCCATCGACGGATCGTAGAGCGTATAGCGGTTGCGGCCAGTCGTCTTGGAGACATAGAGCGCCAGGTCGGCCCGGCGTGCCAGTTCGGCCGCGGATGCATTGCTGGCGGATTCGATGGCAAAGCCCATGCTGACAGTGGCGTGGATGGTGCCATTCGACAGCGTCACCGGGTCGGACAGGGCCTGCAGCAGGCGCTGGCAGATCCAGCGCGCGTGGCCGTCGCTGACGATGCCCGGCTGGACGATGGCGAATTCGTCGCCGCCGAGCCGGCCCAAGGTTGCCTCCTCGGGCAGTTCCACCAGCAAGCGTCGACCAACTTCGCGCAGCAATTCGTCGCCTGCCGCGTGGCCATAAGTGTCGTTGACGTCCTTGAAACGATCGAGATCGACGGCGATCAGCAGGACGCGGGTTTCGGCCAGCGTGCGATATTGCAGTGCCTCGCGCAGCTTCTGCTCGAACAGCATGCGATTGGCCGCGCCGGTCAGCGGGTCATGCATGGAGAGGAAGCTGGCGCGCTTCTGGCTGCTCTCAAGGCTGAGCGAAATGCGCCGCAGCCAGGTCAGCAGCAGGAAAATGCCACCGCCGATGACCGCCAGCGACAGCATTCCGGGCAGAGCAATCTGCTGGAAAAGCCTGGCTGCCGGTTCGGGCGCCTGCCATTGCACGAAGGCCACCGTCCGGCCGTCGGCATCCTTGAGCGGCACGCGCGCCGGCGAAGTGGCGCGGTTGACGATCCGGACGCCTGGCAGGCCGAGACGCTGCGAGATGGCCGTCATGGCCTCCTCGTCGAGCAGGACCACGGAAGCAACCAGCAGCGGGTTGACGAGGGAAACCTCGGAACTGAGGAAGCTGGTCAGCGGGCGCACGCTGATTATGGCCACGTCGCCATCCTCCAGCTTGCGCACGCCGTAGCAGCAGAGGGCGGTCTTTTGCCCCTCGCCGCTGGGCAGGGACATGTTGGTGCGCACCTGCTGGCTGAAATCGGCTATGGCCGCCTGATCCGCCGGAAGAAATTCACTTTGCGCCTTGCGGCCCTCGATTCCGGCCTGCAGCACGGAGCGATCGAGATAATAGGCATAGACCCGGTCGTGCTTGAACTCGCGGCTGAGCCATTCGGCCATGGTCTTGGGCACCCAGGCGGCGCTGCCATGGTCGGAATAATAGACGCCATCCTTGCGGTTGGAGGCCGTGCCCTGTTCGAGCTGGATGCGACGGCCGATGTCCTCGATATCGGCGGTGACGGCGACCTTTTGCTCGTTGAGCGCAGCGCCATCCATTTCCCGGGCCATCCAGGATGCACAAAACACCAGGGCGAGAACCACGAGCGCGCCGAAGGCCCATGAAATCCACGCTATATGAAATGATACGCGGTGTTGAACTATCCCAGAGTTCATTAAGCCCACATCCCCCATGCTGCATTTTATAGCGGGACGGATTTGACCGGCCCTTAATATTGCCGGTGCTTTGAAGTCTAGGTGAAGGACACCTTAATATTCACATCGGCTTGCAATGCTTGCTTGGGCACGACTTGATTTTTGCTTTCCCGGGCTCATACCCACCCCGATGGGGCTAATCCACAACAACGCGATTTGGTGGCTTGGGTCGGGCGCGATGCTGGGCTAGCTTCGGGCGACGAGGGGAAGCGCCAGATGCAGAAAATCATTGCCGAACTTGAGCATAAGCGTGCCCAGGCGCGGCTGGGCGGCGGACAACGCCGCATGGATATCCAGCACGGCAAGGGCAAGCTGACGGCGCGCGAACGGCTCGACGTGCTGCTCGATCCCGGTTCTTTCGAAGAATACGACATGTTCGTCACCCATCGCGCCACCGAGTTCGGCATGGATGAGACGATCATTCCCGGCGACGGGGTGGTCACCGGCTGGGGCACGATCGATGGCCGCATCGTTTACGTCTTCTCGCAGGATTTTACTGTCTTTGGCGGCTCGCTTTCTGAGACCCATGCCGAAAAAATCTGCAAGATCATGGATCTCGCCCTGCAAAATGGCGCGCCGGTGATCGGGCTCAACGATTCTGGCGGCGCGCGCATCCAGGAGGGGGTGGCATCGCTGGGCGGTTATGCCGATGTGTTCTGGCGCAATGTCCAGGCCTCGGGCGCCGTGCCGCAGATTTCGGTCATCATGGGCCCCTGTGCCGGCGGAGCAGTCTATTCGCCGGCGATGACGGACTTCATCTACATGGTAAAAGATACGAGCTACATGTTCGTCACCGGGCCGGATGTGGTGAAGACCGTCACCAATGAGACGGTCACCCAGGAAGAGCTGGGCGGCGCCTCGACGCATACCAAAATTTCCTCGGTGGCCGACGCGGCCTTCGACAATGATATCGAGACCCTGCTCGAAGTGCGGCGCCTCTACAGCTTCCTGCCGCTGCGCGCTGGCGAAAAGCCGCCGGTTCGGCCGACGCATGATCCAGTGGACCGGCGCGACGACAGTCTCGACACCATCATTCCCGACAGCGCCAGCACGCCCTATGACATGCGCGAGGTCATCGAAAAGGTGGCCGACGAGGGCGATTTCCTCGAACTGCAGAAGGACCATGCCGGCAATATTCTGACCGGCTTCATCCGCCTCGGCGGCCAGTCGGTGGGTGTCGTCGCCAATCAACCATTGGTGCTGGCGGGCTGCCTCGACATCAATGCCTCAAAGAAAGCCGCGCGCTTCATCCGCTTCTGCGACTCTTTCGAAATCCCCATCCTGACCTTCGTCGACGTGCCCGGCTTCCTGCCCGGCGTGGCGCAGGAATATGGCGGCATCATCAAGCATGGCGCCAAGCTCCTCTTCGCCTATGCCGAAGCCACCGTGCCGCTGGTCACCGTCATCACGCGAAAGGCCTATGGCGGCGCCTATGACGTGATGGCCTCAAAACACATCAAGGCCGACGTCAACTACGCCTGGCCCTCCGCCGAGATCGCCGTCATGGGCGCCAAGGGCGCAACGGAAATCCTCTATCGCTCCGAACTGGCCGACAAGGACAAGATCGCCCAGCGCACGGCGGACTACGAGGCGCGGTTTGCCAATCCGTTCGTCGCGGCAGAGCGCGGTTTCATCGACGACGTGATCATGCCGCATGGGACAAGGCGGCGGGTGATCCGGGCGTTCTCGACCTTGCGGCACAAGAGCCAGAGCGTGCCCAAGAAGAAGCACGACAATATTCCGTTGTGAGGAGAGAGAACGTGATCACCAAACTCCTCATCGCCAATCGCGGCGAGATTGCCTGCCGGGTCATCAAGACCGCCAGGCGCATAGGTATTGCCACCGTCGCCGTCTATTCCGATGCTGATCGCGAGGCGCTGCATGTGCGGATGGCCGACGAGGCGGTGCATATCGGCGCGTCGCCGGCCAAGGACTCCTACCTCCAGATCGAGAAAATCATCGCCGCCTGCCAGCAGACCGGCGCGACGGCGGTGCATCCGGGTTATGGCTTCCTCAGCGAGAATCCCAAGTTTGCCGCGGCGCTGGAACAGGCCGGGATCATTTTCGTCGGCCCGCCGGTGAAAGCCATCGAGGCCATGGGCGACAAGATCACCTCCAAGAAGATCGCGGCGGAAGCCGGCGTCTCCACCGTGCCGGGCCATATGGGGCTGATCAAGGATGCCGACGAGGCCGTGACCATCAGCCAGTCCATCGGCTATCCCGTGATGATCAAGGCCTCGGCCGGCGGCGGCGGCAAGGGCATGCGCATTGCCTGGAGTGACGCCGAGGCGCGCGAGGGGTTCGAGCGCAGCAAATCCGAGGCCGCTTCGAGCTTTGGCGATGATCGCATCTTCATCGAGAAGTTCGTTACCGAACCGCGCCATATCGAGATCCAGCTTATCGGCGATCAACATGGCAATGTGCTGTACTTAAACGAGCGCGAATGCTCGATTCAGCGCCGCAACCAGAAGGTCATCGAGGAGGCGCCCTCGCCTTTCCTCGACGACGCCACGCGCAAGGCAATGGGCGAGCAGTCGGTCGCGCTGGCCAAGGCGGTTGGCTATACCTCGGCCGGCACGGTGGAATTCATCGTCGATGCCGACCGCAATTTCTATTTCCTCGAAATGAATACTCGGCTGCAGGTCGAGCATCCGGTAACCGAATTGATCACCGGGCTGGACCTCGTCGAGCTGATGCTGCGCGTCGCCGATGGCGAGAAACTATCGCTGACGCAGGACGAGGTGCAGCGCAACGGCTGGGCGGTGGAAAGCCGGCTCTATGCCGAGGACCCCTATCGCAACTTCCTGCCCTCTACCGGCCGGTTGACGCGCTACCGGCCGCCAACGGAAGAGGCGGGCGATACCCTCGTTGTGCGCAATGATACCGGCGTCTTCGAGGGTGGCGAAATTTCGACCTTCTACGATCCGATGATCGCAAAACTCTGCACCTGGGCGCCGACGCGGCTCGAAGCGATCGACGCCATGGCGGTAGCGCTGGACCGGTTCGAGGTGGAGGGCGTGGGCAATAACCTCGGCTTCCTCTCCACCGTCATGGACCAAGAGCGGTTCCGCGCGGGGACGCTGACCACCGGCTATATCGCCGAGGAATTCCCTGAGGGTTTTCATGGCGCAGACCTCGCCAAAGGTCACTTCTTCGAAGTCGTCGGCTGTGCCGTGATGATGGCGCTGGTGAACGCCGAGCGGGCCGGACAGGTCTCGGTGACCCGCCTCCCCAATGGGCGCGTCGAAACCTATGGCGAATGGGTCGTCGTGGTTGGTGACCGCCACATCCCCGCCGCGGCACGGCGCGTCGAGCCCGAGGGCTATTGGGAATTGAGCTATCTCGACAGCGCCCCGCTGGTTGACCGCTTCGTCTGGTCGCCGGGCGACAGGCTCGCGCGGATCGAGTGGCACACGGAACAGGTCAGCCATCTCAAGGTCACGCCGACCACATCAGGCTTCCGCATCCGCTATCGCGGTGCCGATCTCAAACTCACCGTTGTCCGTCCGCATATCGCGGCGCTCCTGCCGCTGATGCCGATCAAGACCCCGCCCGACATGAGCCGGTTCCTCCTTTGCCCCATGCCGGGGCAGGTCGTCCGCATCGACGTTGCCGAGGGCGATGTGGTCGAAGACGGGCAGACCCTTGCCATTGTCGAAGCCATGAAGATGGAAAATGTGCTCAAGGCCGAGAAGCGGGCCCGGGTCAGCAAGGTGCATGCGGCGCCCGGGGCGGTGCTGGCCGTCGATGCCGTGATCCTCGAATTCGAGGCGCTGTGATGAGCGAGAGTTTCGCCCATTGGGCCGCCCTGGCGCAGAAGGAACTCAAGGACACGCCGGTGTCCTCGCTCGATCGCGACTATGGCGGCATTCCGGTGCAGCCAGTCTATTTCGGCGCGGGCGCCGAGACGCCGGGCATGGAACCCTTCACCCGTGGCGTGCGGGCCACCATGTATGCCAACCGGCCCTGGACCATCCGCCAATATGCCGGTTTCTCCACGGCGCGGGAGTCCAACGCCTTCTATCGCCAGGCGCTGGAGAAGGGACAGAAGGGCCTCTCGGTCGCCTTCGATCTGGCCACCCATCGCGGCTATGACAGCGACCATCCGCGCGTCACGGGCGATGTCGGCAAGGCGGGCGTCGCCATCGATTCAGTGGAAGACATGAAAGTGCTGTTCGACGGCATTCCGCTCGATCAGATGAGCGTGTCGATGACCATGAATGGCGCGGTGATCCCGGTGCTGGCCATGTTCATCGTCGCGGCCGAGGAACAGGGCGTGCCGCAAGGCAAGCTCGACGGGACCATCCAGAACGACATCCTCAAGGAGTTCATGGTCCGCAATACCTATATCTACCCGCCCGAACCCAGCATGCGGATCGTGGGCGACATCATCGCCCATACCGCCCGCCATATGCCCAAGTTCAACTCGATCTCCATCTCGGGCTATCACATGCATGAGGCCGGGGCGACGGCCGTGCAGGAGCTGGCCTATACCCTTGCCGACGGCATGGAATATGTCCGCGCCGCCCAGGCGCGCGGCCTCGATATCGACGCCTTTGCCGGCCGCCTCAGCTTCTTTTTCGGCATCGGCATGAACTTCTTCCTCGAAGTGTCAAAACTCCGCGCGGCGCGCCAGCTGTGGAGCGAGATCATGACCGGGCTGGGGGCGAAAGACGCGCGCTCGAAAATGCTGCGCACCCATTGCCAGACTTCCGGCGTATCGCTGACCGAGCAGGATCCGCATAACAATATCGTCCGCACGACGATCGAGGCGCTGGCCGCGACCCTGGGTGGCACGCAATCGCTGCACACCAACAGCTTCGACGAAGCCATTGCCCTGCCCACGGAATTTTCCAGCCGCATTGCCCGCAATACGCAGCTGATCCTGCAACACGAAAGCCGCATCACCGATGTGGTCGACCCGCTCGGCGGGTCCTATTATGTCGAGGCGCTGACCCAGCAGCTCGTCGAGGGTGCCAAGGCGCTCATCGGCGAGGCCGAGCTGGCCGGCGGCATGACCCGCGCCGTTCAGTCGGGCCTGCCCAAGCTCGAAATCGAAAAGGCCGCTGCCCTGCGCCAAGCCCGCGTCGATCGCGGCGAGGATGTCATCGTCGGCGTCAATCGCTACCGGCTCGATGTCGAGGAGGCGATCGAAGTGCGCGAGATCGACAATGCAAAGGTCCGCGCCGAGCAGATTGCGCTGCTACAACGTGTCAGGTCCACGCGTGACGAAGACAAATGCCAGTCCATGCTCGCCGCGCTACGCGAATATGCGGCCAAGGACGAGGGGAACCTGCTCGAAGCGGCGATCGAAGCCGCTCGCGCCCGCGCCACGCTGGGCGAAATCTCGGCCGCCATGGAAGACGTGTTCGGCCGGCACGCCGCAGTGACCCGCGTCATCTCCGGCGTCTATGCCGGCGGCTATGGTGACGATCCGGAATTCGCCTCGGTCTCGGCGCATATCGAAAATTTCAAGCGTTCGCGCGGCCGGGCGCCGTCCATTTTCATCGCCAAAATGGGCCAGGACGGACATGATCGCGGCGCCAAAGTCATCGCCTCGGCCTTTGCCGACCTGGGCTTTACCGTCCACATGGGCGACCTGTTCGAAACCGCGCCGGAAGTCGCTGCGCATGTGGATGACCTCAAGGTCGACGCCGTGGGCGTCTCCTCATTGGCCGCCGGCCACAAGACGCTGGTGCCCGAGCTGATCCAGTCGTTGAAAGATCGCGAGCTGGGCGAGGTCACCGTCATTGTCGGCGGCGTCATCCCCGAGCAGGACTATGATTTCCTCTACGAAGCGGGTGTCGCCGGCATTTTCGGGCCCGGCACCAATGTGCTCAGCGCCGCCTTTTCAGTGCTCACCGAAATCGAGGGAAGGCTATCCAACCGATGATCGGCCGGATCAATCACATCGCCATTGCTGTGCCCGACCTCTCCGCCGCCTCGGCGAGATATCGTGACCTGCTCGGCGCTCATGTCAGCCAGCCGCAGCCCCTGCCCGAACATGGCGTCACCGTAGTCTTCATCGACACCGGCAATTCAAAGGTGGAACTGCTGGAGCCGCTGGGCGCAAACTCTCCCATCGCCGCCTTCCTGGACAAGAACGCCTCCGGCGGCATGCATCACATCTGCTTCGAGGTGCCCGATATTCTGGCCGCCGCCGCGACACTCATCCAGGGCGGTGCCCGCGTGCTGGGCGATGGCAAGCCCAAAACCGGCGCCCACGGCAAGCCGGTACTCTTCCTCCACCCCAAGGATTTCGACGGCACGCTGATCGAACTGGAAGAGGTCTAGCCACAAGCCATCCCACAGACTCGATGTCGGGGGCGTCAGCCTTCTCCCCTTGAGGGAGAAGGTGGCTCGGCGCAGCCGAGACGGATGAGGGGTCTCTTCCATGCCTCTGGCAGAGGATGGCGCAGCACCCCTCACCCTGCTTTTCGTCTGAACGACGAAAAGCTGTCCCTCTCCCTCAAGGGGAGAGGGTAGGCACAGAGTTGCCGGTCTAACCCTTTGCCGCAATCACCAGCGAAGACGTCACTTCCAGCGCCCGATCATCCCGTGCCGCCACCACATCCCCTGCCCCGGCATGCCGTGCAATCACCTCGTCCCGCTCGCGGATCAGTGCCTCGATCTCCGGCTGATACTGCGTCAACACCGCAGTCAGCCAGCGGTTAACCAGATAGCTCGGCTTGGCCAGCTGCATGTCGAAGCGCGGCAAAAGGTCAATCGTCGGCGCGGCGTCGAGCCAGGTGTCGCCGACCACCCATCGGTTGACCGTGAACAGCCGGTGCAGCTTGCCATAGGCGTCGACGCCCACCGCAATCAGGTGATGCACCGGGCCCTTGGCGCCATCGGGCCGGACGAAGCAATGATAGTGGCCATGCTCGGTGTCATCGGCCGGCGGCAGGTGGCAATGGTAATACCACTGGCCACCGCTCTCGGGATCAAAAACATCGCCAGGCGGATAGTGTTCCCAGGCGGTGACGGGCGCATCGCGCAGGGTTTCGCGCAGCACATTCTCACCAGACTTGGCAAGAAGCCTTTCGCAATAGGCGGCTTCCTGCGCCGCGCGCTCGCGTTCTGCGTCCATCCCGGTCTCCTATTGCGCCCCTGCCGCACAGGGATTGGAGGGTGCGCCGGCAGCACAGGGATTGGCAACAGGCGCTGGTGCCGCAGCCGGCGCCGCCGCAGGCGCACCTGCCGCACAGGGATTGGCCGGAGCCCCCGCAGCGCAGGGATTGGCAGCGGCCGGAGCCGGCGCCGCAGCCGCAGCCGCACAGGGGCTACCAGCGGCACATGGGTTTGCCGGAGCGCCGGCTGCACAGGGGTTGGCGACCGGTGCAGGGGCACCAGCTGCACATGGGTTACCCGCAGCGCAGGGATTGGCCGAAGCGGCGGCAGCGGGAACCGGCGCGGGCGCGCGGGAGCCGGCCGTCACATGGTCGGCAGCTACGGCGGCCGTGGCGACGAGGGCGGCAGCGCCGAAGAGAAGTGTGTTACGCGCGCTCATTTGGACTTGAACCCATCCATGCCAAAGACCGGGCGCAGAAAGATACCACCCAGGCTACCTACGAAAGCTGCGGCAAACCACAGCCAGCCATGCACGCTGCCCGAGGCAATGCCGGAGAACAGCGCGCCGATATTGCAGCCAAAGCTGAGGCGTGCACCATAGCCCATCAGCACGCCGCCGATGGCTGCCGCCAGCAGCGACAGCAGGGGCAGCGCCGCCTTGGGCGCGAATTTTCCTGCCAGACCCGCCGCGAGAGCCGCGCCAAGGATCAGGCCGAAGTCCATGACCGACGTCGAGTCTTCGAGGACGCTGGCCTGCAGGGCCTGGGCCTGCGCCGGCCAGGTCCAGAATTCCCAGGTCGCCACCGGCACGCCGACGGCCTGGGCGATCTTGGCGCCCCAGAGGCCAAAGCCATAGGTGATCGACCAGGGATGGCCAGCGACCAGGAGGGTCACGATGTTGAGGCCAGCCAGCGCCAAGCCGGCGCCGACCAGCGGCCAGGGACCACGCAGGAAGCGCGTCCAGCCGCGATTGGCAGGAGCCTTGATGGTTTCAAGCCCGCCATGGGCGCGGCGTTCGACAAACACGGTGATCAGCGCCACGGCGGCGAGACCGGCAAAGGTCACGACCAGCGCCAGCGGCACGCCAAGGCTTGCGCCCAGGCTGATCGCCGGCAGCGACGGCTGGGTCAGCCAGAAGGGGAGATGCGCCGTACCGAGCAGGGCGCCGACGATGAAGAAGACCAGCGTCACCAGCATGCGGGCGCTGCCACCACCAACGGTGAACAGCGTGCCCGAGCCGCAACCGCCGCCCAGCTGCATGCCGAGGCCAAACATGGCCGCGCCGAGCAGCACGGAAACGCCCACCGGCGCCGTTGCGCCGGCCAGCGGCTGGCCGAAGGGATTGCCCAGCGTCAGCAGCGGAATGAAGGCCAGCGCCGCGACGCCGATCATCAGCATCTGGGCACGCATGGCGTGACCACGCTTTTCGACGACAAAGCGGCGCCAGCCACCGGTGAAGCCGAAGCTGGCGTGATAGAGCGTCAGCCCCATCAGGCTGCCGATGAGGAAGAGCGCCGCCTGGCGCAGGTCGACCAATTGCCAGATGGCTAAGGTGCCGAGGGCGAGGGCAAGGCTGGCAAACCAGACCGGGCCGCGGTCGAAACGGATGGGCGCCGGGCGCAAGGAGCCCGCAGTCGTATCAGTCATAATGTCCCCAAACAAACGACCTTGCCCGGACAGGGTCCGGGCAAGGCATTCAAACTATTTCAGATCAATCAGTTGGTGACAACCGGGCGGCTCGGGTCCGAGGTCCAGTCGGACATCGAGCCATCATAGAGGCGCACATTGGGCAGGCCTTCGACTTCCGACAGGCCGAACCAGGCGATGGACGCCAGATGACCGGTGTTGCAGAAGGAGATGAAGCCTTCGCTGTCGTTGACGCCGGCATCCCTGGCCAGCTGGGCGATGATGTCGGCGCTGGCAAAGGCCGGCTTTTCGGCATCATAGAACTTGTCGAAGTTGATGTTGACGGCCGACGGGATGTGGCCAAGCGACTGGACCGTATTGGTCTTTTCCTGGCCGATGAACTGGGCCACCGAGCGGGCGTCGATCAGGTTGGTATCATTGGCGATGGCTTCGTTGACTTCGGCCACTTCGGCGCGCAGCTCCGGGCGGAATTCGGCGTCGAATGTCGCGGCAACCGGGGTCACTGCATCGGTCGAGAGCTCGCCATCGGCCTTGGCCCAGGCAGCATAGCCGCCGTCGAGGATCGAGACATTGTCGTGGCCATAGACCTTGAAGGTCCAGTAGACGCGGGTGGCGCCACCAAAATCGGAGGCATTGGCGCCGCCGGTCAGGATGACGACATGGCTGTCATTGCTGACGCCGAGGCCGGACACCAGGGTCTCGATGGCGTCTTCGGTCGGCAGCAGGCCGGGAACATTGTTGACATTGGCGCGCCAGCCCGAGGCGGCATAAGGCGCGGCAACGGCGCCGGGCACGTGGCCGGCGGCATAGAGGTCGCCGGCTTCGGTCGCGTCGCGAATGTCGAGCACGACAAGGCTCGGGTTGCCGAGGTGATCCTTGAGCCAGGCGCTGTCGACCAGCGGCTGCTCGGTCAGGCGTTCGGCATGGGCAGCGCCCGTCAGCAGCAGTGCGGCAGCCATTGCGGCGCCAGCTAGATTGAGACGCATGGGAAACTCCTTTGAACGCCTGAGTAGAATTGGCTGCAATATGTCATGCCTTGCCCGCGCGCGCCGCTTACGCGCTTCCAAAGGCGGGTAAGGGAATGAAAAATCTATCTATTCAGTCGAGATTGTAGCGAAGAATTGTTCCCGACCCCGTCTGGCCGGTTCTGGCGCCAGCGACGATACTGTCGACAAATCAAACAAAAGACCTAGCCCCATGTCCTCCCTGCTCCGCCTCGCCCTCATTGCCCTGCTCGCTTTTTCGCCCGTCGCGCTCCAGGCGCAGGAGACGGCACCGACGCAGGCAGCAGCCGGTGCGGTCGTGACGGATTTCAAGGACGAGGCAGCGCTCAACGCCCTCGCCGCCGAGGGCAAGACGGTCGTCTTTTTCTACGCCGCCTGGTGCCCCAATTGCCGCGCCACCATCACCGAGCTCAACGCCCGCTGGAGCGAGGTGAACCCCGACCTGACGCTGGTTATCGCCGATTACGACAAGGAAACCGCACTCAAGGGCAAGTATGGCGTGACCTATCAGGACACGTTCGTTTTGCTCGACGATGCGGGCGACGGCATCAAGACCTGGAACAGCGGCGGCGTCGACGGCCTGAACTCTAACACCGCCAGCTAAACTCGATGCTCGTCACCATCGGCTTTGCCTTCCTCGCCGGCGTTATCACGGTGCTGTCGCCCTGCGTGCTGCCGCTGCTGCCGGTCATCCTCGGCTCGGCCACACAGGAAGGCCGCGCCCGGCCAATCGGCCTCATCATCGGCTTCGTCGGTTCCTTCACCGCCGCCACGCTGGCGCTGAGCTATCTGGTGCGTTCGCTCGGCGTCTCGCCCGACCTCAATCGCATTCTCGCCGGTTCGGTGCTGATCCTGCTCGGGCTGATCCTTGCCATTCCCTTCCTGCACCGCGGTTTTGAAAACCTCGCGGGCAATCTCGCTAACAAGCTCCCCGTGCCGCAGAACCAATCGGGCTTCGGTGGCGGGCTCGCCATCGGCGCCGGCCTCGGCCTCGCCTGGAGCCCCTGCGTCGGGCCGATCATGGCGTCGGTCATCACCCTGGCGCTCAACCAACAGGTCGATAGCGGCGCCATTGCCGTCACCCTCGCCTTCTCGCTGGGCACGGCCCTGCCCATGGCAGCCATCATGCTCGGTGGCCGGCAGCTGGCGCGACGCCTCAGCTGGTTTCAGTCCAATGCCGGTCGCATCCAGCAGGTTTTGGGTGCCATTCTCGTGCTGACGGGCCTCGCCATTTTCCTCGGCTGGGATCGGCAAATCCAGATCCTGCTGTTGACCTGGTTCCCCGGCTGGGAGCAGGCGCTGATCGGTTGGGAGCCGAAACCAGCACTCTGAAAGGGAGACGACAAGAAGTCGTCCAGCATGCTTACGGCTTGATGGCCAGCATGGTCGCCGCCTCGTCCAGATCGATGACCTGTTCGACTACGCTCCTTGCAGCCGAGGCATCCCGCTCGCCGACGGCGGCCACCAGAGTGGTCAATTTGCCAAGCGTGTCAGCCAGATAGTCCCCTGCCCCTGCGCTTTGGCGCAGCGCCAAAGCCAGCGTCAGTTCCACCACGCCGGTCACGCTGCGCATCAGCACATTGCCCGAGGTTTCCGCCAGGGTTCGATGAATTTCGAGCGCCGCAATACCGTGGTTTTCGAGATCGCCACCGGCGCTATCCATCTGATGCAGCCAGTATTTCATGACGCGGATATTCTCTGCCGTGCGCCGCTGCGCCGCGAGGAACGCCGCCCTTGGCTCGAGCGCCCGGCGCATGTCGAACAGACTCTCGTAGAAATGCCGATCCGGCCTGGCATAGAAATGCCAGGACAGCACCTGCGGATCAAAGAAACTCCAGCGGCTCATCGGCGATACACGGGTCCCGACCTTGGGCCGCGCTTCCACCAAGCCCTTGGCCTCCAAAGTTTTCAAGGCCTCGCGTAGGACGGTCCGCGACACGCCATAGCTCTCCATCATCGCCGCATCGCTGGCCAGAATGGAACCGACCGGAAACTTGCCGGTGACAATGCCCAGCCCGATTTCATTGATGACGAAGTTATGGAAATTCCGTGCAGCCGGTCGCCCGGATAGCGAGCGAATAAGGCTGCCTGCTTCGATCATTCTAGACTTTCTCGGGCTGGTCTTCCCGGGGTGCAGACGCCGCAAAAATGATGCGCTGCAACACGATAAACAAAAACAGCAACACGCCGATCACGATCTTGGTCCACCAGCTCGACAGCGTGCCATCGAAGATGATGTAGGTCTGGACAAGGCCCAGCAGCATGACGCCGACGAAAGTGCCGAGCACGAAGCCATAGCCGCCGGTGAGCAGCGTGCCGCCGATCACCACCGCGCTGATGGCGTCGAGCTCCACGCCCACCGCCGCCAGCGGATAGCCCGCTGATGTATATAGCGAAAAGACGATTCCCGACAGGGCCGCCAAGACGCTCGACAGCATATAGATCTGCACCGTCGTCCGCGCCACCGGCACGCCCATCAGCGAGGCCGAGGTCGGATTGCCGCCCAGGGCATAGACATAGGAGCCGAACCGCGTCCGATGCGCCAAGAGCGCGCCGACGAGGAAGATAAAGACCATCAACAGGCCGATGAAACTCAACCGGCCTCCGCCCGGCAGGCGGATGATCAGGTCGGAGATCAGCCCGTAGAACTCGTGGTTGATCGGCACGGAATCCTGGGTGATGACCGAAGCGCCACCGCGGGCGAGGAACATGCCGGCCAACGTCACGATGAAGCTGGGCACCTGCAGATAGTGGATGGTCAGCCCCATGGCCGCGCCGAACAGGGCGGCGACCCCAAGCGCGATCACGAAGGCGATGAGGGGATGGATGCCGAGCCAGCTGATTAGCACCGCGACGAGCACGCCGGTGAAACCGATCACGGCGCCCACCGACAAGTCGATGCCACCCGAGATGATGACGAAGGTCATGCCCACGGCGGCGATGCCGAGAAAAGCGTTGTCGGTCAGGAAGTTACCGAGCACGCGGGTCGACAGCATGCCGGGAAACTGGAAGACGCTGAGGCCATAGGCGATGATGAAAATGACGGCGGTCGCGGCCAGCGGGCGAAGGGATCGTTTCATTTGGGTTTCGCCTGACGGGGACTGCGCTTGAAAAAGTCGAAGGCGGTGCCGACCAGCGGCGATTGCAGCATGAGGATCAGGATGATCATGCCGGCCTTGACGATAAGGTTGAACTCGGGCCGGAAGCCGGAGACTAGGATGCCGGTGTTCATGGCCTGAATGATCAGCGCGCCAACCACCGCCAAGGGAATCGAGAAGCGCCCGCCAAGCAAGGACGTGCCGCCAATGACGACCGCAAGAATGGCATCGAGCTCGAGCCAGAGCCCGGAATTGTTGGCGTCTGCACCCCGGATGTCGGCAGCAACGACGATGCCGGCGATCGCAGCGCAGAAGCCCGACAGCGCATAGACCAGCATCAGCAGCATGCGGCTATGGATGCCGGCCAGTGAAGCCGCGGCGCGATTGACGCCGATGGCCTGGATGAAAAGTCCAATGGCCGTGCGCTTGACCACCAGCGTCACCAAAAGCATCAGCACCAGCGCGGTGACCGCCGCCATGGGGAAACCAAGGAAGGAGCCGGTGCCGATAAAGATCAGCGCCGGATCGTTGAAAGTGACGATATAACCCTCGGTGATGAGCTGGGCGATGCCGCGGCCGGCCACCATCAGCACCAGCGTGGCGATGATCGGCTGGATATCGAGCACGGCGACGAGAAAGCCATTCCACAAGCCGCAGACCAAGCCGACCGACAGCGCCGCGATGACGGCAATCGGGGTCGGATAGCCCGCAACGACCATGGTCGCGGCCACCGCGCCGCAGACCGCCATGATGGCGCCCACGGATAGATCCACGCCCTTGGTGGCGATGACGCCGGTCATGCCGATTGCGAGGATCGCCACGGGTGCGCCGCGATTGAGCACGTCGATCATCGAGCCGAACAGGCGACCGTCCTGCCAGGTGATGCGGAAGAAATTGGGAAACAGTGCCCAGTTGATCAGCAGCACGGCGGCCAGCGCCAGCAATTGCGGATTGGCCAGGCGTTCGAGATGGAGCCGTTTCATGGCACGGCCTCTTCGGGATTATTGGCGATCGCCTGGACGATGACGCCGGGATTGATGTTGCGGCCGCGCAGTTCGGCGACCATCTGGCGGTCGCGCATCACCACGATGCGCGAGGAATAGGCCACCACTTCGTCGAGCTCGGAAGAGATGACCAGCATGGCCATGCCCTCGTCGCGTAGGCGGTTGATGGTGCGGACGATTTCGGCATGGGCGCCGACATCGATGCCGCGGGTCGGTTCGTCGAGAATAAGAAAGGCCGGGTCGGTGGCCAGCCAGCGCGACAGGATGACCTTCTGCTGGTTGCCGCCGGACAGAAGCTTGACCGGCATGTCAAGCGAGGCGGCGCGGATATCCATGGCCTCGCCGAAGCGGCCAGCGATTTCCAGCTGTTCGTCGCGATTGAGCGCCTTGAACCAGCCGAGCTTGCCCTGCAGGGCAATCACGATGTTCTCGCGCACCGAGAGGTCACCCAATATGCCCTCGGCCTTGCGGTCCTCCGGGCAGAAGCCGAAGCCGTGCTTGATGGCGTCGGTGGTCTTGCGGATGGCGCTGGGCTGGCCATTGACCGCAACCGTGCCCTGATCGGCCGGATCGGCGCCGAACATGATGCGCGCGACTTCGGTACGGCCGGAGCCGAGCAGGCCCGCTACACCGACCACCTCGCCCTTGTGAATGGTCAGGTCGAACGGCTGAACGCTGCGCTTTTTGCCATAGGACCTGAATTGCAGCAGCACCTCGCCCGCCGTCTCGCTGGGCTCCACATCGGTGGCGCCGGAAAAGGCAATGTCCTTGCCCAGCATCAGGCGCACCACGTCGGTGCGGCTCAATGCATCGAGCGGACGCGTGTCGATCAGCTTGCCATTGCGCAGCACGGTGACGCGATCGGAAATGGCGAAGACCTGGTCGAGAAAATGGGTGATGAAGATGATGGCAAGGCCCTGTGCCTTGAGCCCGCGCACCACTTCGAACAGGCGGTCCACTTCGTTGCGGTCAAGGCTTGCCGTCGGCTCGTCGAGAATGAGCACCTTGCCCGAGAGCTGCACGGCGCGGGCGATGGCAACGATCTGCTGCACGGCGACCGAATGAGTGCCGAGTTCGCTGGATGGATCGATGTGCAGGTCATAGCGCGCGAGAATGACCCGCGCCTCGGCCTCCATCTTGCGGAAATCGACAAAGCCCCAGCGCAGCGGCTGGTGGCCGAGGAAGAGGTTCTCGGCGACGGAGCGGTTGGGCAGGAGATTGACCTCCTGATAGACCGTACCGATGCCGAAGGTCTGGGCGTGCAGCGGATTGTCGAGCGAGACCTCTGTGCCATCC
Source organism: Candidatus Devosia phytovorans (assembly GCA_029202405.1). Lineage (NCBI taxonomy): Bacteria > Pseudomonadati > Pseudomonadota > Alphaproteobacteria > Hyphomicrobiales > Devosiaceae > Devosia > Candidatus Devosia phytovorans. Next base: position 3,042,128 of record CP119312.1, read on the forward strand.
ACATAGATGCCGCCACCGTCAGGCTGGTAGGCACCCGTCAGGATCTTGATCAGCGTGGATTTTCCGGCCCCGTTCTCGCCGAGCAGGGCATGCACCTCGCCGGCCCGCAGGCCAAAGTCGACATTGTCGAGCGCGACATGATTGCCGAAAATCTTCATGACGCCGCGCGCTTCGAGCACGTATTCGCCATCCGCCATGCCGCCCCTCCCCCTTGTCACCGTAGCCGCACCAAATGCGGTGTCACCCCGAGCTCGACCCGGGGCCCATCTTGAGATCTCAGGATGGGTCCCGGCTCAACGCCGGGATGACACCGTGGTTGTGGTTGGTTCGTCGATCAGTAGCCAAGACCCTTGCGGGTGTCGTATTCGGCCTG